>CAMYOU010000041.1 GCA_947283485.1 uncultured Peptostreptococcaceae bacterium | reverse complement strand
AAGTCTCCGCGCCTAGATGACGTTGCAGTCCAATCCGGTACAAGTGATCCTACCGGAGCGATTGCTTACTTGCTGGATGTGAAAGAAAAATTATTGCAAAGGCGATGTGTATTGCTCTACAAAGTGCGCCGTGTGGAACGCGCCCTTGGACGGATCGAAGCGGATGAATCCAAAATCCTTGTTGCGAGTTTTATTTGTCCGGCAAACCGCAAAGACTTAAACTACTCCCCCGCCCAGTTCTACAAAAAGCGCGGAGATGCACTTGGGCATTTTGCAAGGGCGTATGGGTTCGGATAAGAAAAACCATGAGAAAAAGACGAGAAAAACCATGAGAAAAAGACGAGAAAAAGATGAGACTTTTTTCGCTTAATACGTGGTATAATAGATACAGTGAAGAGATGTAAAGAGGTAAAGCGCAAAGAAAACTCCTCTTCCTTGGCCAAAAATATCAAATGATAAAACGGAGGTGTAATTAGAAAATGGTAGTTAGTCCGCTTTTTATAATGGGCATCATGGGTTTTTTGTTGGTTCTCATTGGCGTTCTTATATTCATAGGCGGGAAGTTTTTGCAAATTTGTCTTTTCACATTCGATAAACTGGCGATCTTCGTTGCAGTCGCAGTAAATACCCACAAATATTTTTCAGTAAACGTCGCCTCCGGAAAAGCCGTCTATTTTTGGGATGTCGTCGCAGGACTTCTCGCAATTGGCATATACGCCGTTATATTTAGACTCGTGCGTAAAAAATTTTATTTGTCGGGCAAAATCTTAAATTTTATCATTTCGTTTTTTAGCGCGTACATCGTATATTCCATGTTGGTTAGTATATGTGTTTATCATAGTGAAGACGTATATTATCTTCCGCTTTTGAATAACTCCGTTATGAATGGCATTGTCAATTGGATTCTCATCTGCATTCTCTCCGGTGCCATATGGATCAGAAGGGAACAATGCCTTGCGGAAAAAGAGGATTATGATTTCGTGGAAGTAGAAAGAGTGCGTTACGTAAAAAAAGGTGAAGAAGAATAAAGAAACCCATGTTTCTTTCACACAGAACATCAAACCCATTCTTCATTTAATCTTATACATGACCGTTTATGAGCGGGAGCAGAATTTCTGCCCCGCTTTTTATATACCAAAATTCAATTTATGAGAGGTGATTTTATGGTAATGGTAAACGAGCAAGCAACACAAGAAGCTGCGCAAAGCATAGTTGAGGGTGTGCAAAAAGGGTACTATCTTGCTCGATTCTGCCTCAAGAATGGCGCAAAAATCGCGGATGCCCTGCTAGCCTTCCTAAACAGCGGATACGGCATTGCCAAGGGTGTCAGCAAAAAGGCTTCTGATCTTATCTTTGACCAACCAAAAGGAAGGCAAATTCGAAAGCGCAAGTTTTTCAACCTGACAAAAGATCGCGATAAGATTCCCGTCACGGAAACGGATTTTGGCGCGCTAAAAAAAGAGCTCAAGAGCCGAGGTGTAGATTTTGCACTCGATAAAGGCGAAGACGGCATCCATACAGTCTGGTTTGACGCAAAAAACCGAGACTTAGTAGAAGAGTCCATCAAGCGCGTCGCCGCCATGAGTGCGGTAGAAAAAGAAGAAGTTTCAAAAGGCACTCCCTTCGAAGACCTTGATGACCCCGTCGAAGATGCCGAAAAAACGAAAACAATGACTATCGGAGAAGCACTTGATCCCAAAACCTGTAAAGAGATCGACCCGAAGATGGACTCCCATGAGCTTGATTCCCTCGTGAGACAAGCCGGGCGAAACGGTGCTGACATTCGCATTTTCAAAGACGAAAAAACCGGAGACTATCAATTCCTAATTAACGTAAAAGATCGGACAAAATTCGATCAGTTTAGGCAAAAGCTTGCGTCCAAAGAGCTGGAAAATACCGGAATTAGGGACAAGATTGAACTGAAAAAGGAGCTTATCCGCGCCGTCCCTAAAGCAGAGCGGACACTTAGCCATGGAGACATCAGTTTGTAGTTCGCTCGCAAAATCTAAAACAAGGTAAAGAAGGTGATTTTATTAAGTGCATGTCTTCAAATTCGAAAAAATCAACCAACCTCCCTAGCACCTTGGATACTCTAGACTTTTCTCGGTTTGAAAAATTGAGAGACCTCGGATTCCAGTGGTTTGGAGCGTATCTCCTATGCTTTCAAGAGTTTGAATCTGTGTTAAGGGAGCGCAAAGCATTTCTCGTGCTCAAAAAACACGGTGCGGACATCCAGCTTACCACTGAGGACAAAGAATATTTAAGATTAGCCGCTGCAAGCGTAGAAAAACGCCGCGCGTTCTACTATCGCAACTACATTGCTCTGGACTTTTCTCGAGAAATGTATCTTTCGCTGGATAAGAAAAATGAGCTTGGAGAAGCGCAAAATTACACAAGATTTCTAACAAAGGAACTTCGCTTGTATCCTACGATTCTTCGCGTAAAAGCCCGCGTTCGATCGAGAGGTTTGTTATGAAGAAAAAAGCAAGCTCGACAAAGCCGAATCCGGTTTTGCAAAAACTCAAACATCTGCCAATTCAAGACTTTTTTGAGGAGCACAAAGGTGAGATTCTACCCTACCTTGTGCTTTTTTTAATCTTCGTTCCTCTTGTAGCACACTATCGAAGCTATCAAGGGGGGACTGTTGGAAGTAGAGTTCTAAAATCCTTTTTGGAGATTGACTCTATCTCATCCCCAATTAGTCTC
>CAMYOU010000040.1 GCA_947283485.1 uncultured Peptostreptococcaceae bacterium | reverse complement strand
ATCCAAAAACTCATTCGAGATATCGGTCTCGAAGACGACATCAAGAGAATGCCCATGGGCCTTAGAACCGTCATCAGCGAACGAGGTAATACCATATCGGGTGGGCAGAAACAGAGAATTACCATTGCAAGAGCACTCATCAACAAGCCGAAAATCATTTTCTTCGACGAAGCGACAAGTGCCCTGGATAATGTGACGCAGGAGAAAGTCGTTAACACGTTGGCCACTTTGCAATCGACGAGAATTGTCATTGCCCATCGCCTGAGTACCGTCCTTCAATGCGATCGAATTATTGTTATGGATCGAGGAAGGATCGTGGAGCACGGATCATACGATGAACTCATGGAACGAAAAGGTACTTTCTACACATTGGCATTGAGACAACTTGCATAGAGAATTGAGGAATCGCGATATGAAAAAAACAGTTCGAGGGAATAGCATCTATATCACGGAAGAGATGAGTCAAGACAGACTGACCATTCACGAAGCATCCGAAGGAGAAGCGGTGTATCTCAAACTCGAGGGGCTGATCACATCGGCGCTGGCACCCGGATTTGAGAACGAAGTCCTACTCGCTTCTGTCTGTTTTGAAAAAGTAATCCTCGATTGCTCCGGCTGCACGAGCATCTTCTCCGGAGCGGTGCAGAGTCTTTTGCAGGCGCAGAAATATGTTGAAAAAAGAGGATACTATTTTGAACTCCGGAATGTACCTCCCGTTGTGATGGAAAGCTTCGTCTCCATGGGATATGACCAAATATTGGAAATAAAGGAAAATTAGAAAATGGACAACAAGCGACAACAGACGAAAAACCAATATCTATATTGCTCTTACAGCGAACAAGATTCCGACAAAGTGGAACTGATTTTGAAGAAGCTTGCCGATGCGGGCACGGGGCTGTGGAGATATGAAGGATTGATGTCTCCTTCTCAATATTCTTCCAAAGTTAAAATGAAAATTTTGCAGGCGTCGGGCGCTATTTTCTTCGTATCGGAGCATTGGTTTCAAGATCATCGCGCGGCGAATGAACTGACCATTGCGCTCGGCAATGACATTCCGAGCATTGTTGTGTTTTTAAAGAATATCAAAGCGTCGCTTGTCATGGAAAAGGCATTTTCTTATTTACCGAAGATCATATCCTCCGACATCGGCGGCATCATCTCGCAACTACTTGCCCATCCCCTCGTACGCAACACCAAGGGAGAATCATTCATCAAATATGCTGCAACACCACGAAGATCGACGGCGCAGGGGCAGTCATTCTGGGACTTATATGATCTCAACGAACGACAATACCTCAACCTGGACAGCGGAAATGTCATCATCGGGAGTTCGCAAAAACACAGCGGATATGTCATCCGCAATCCTAAAATCAGCCACAAGCATCTCAAACTGACGTATGATGCCAACAAGTGGTATGCGGAAGATCTCCAATCGACGAACCACAGTTATCTCAACGGCAGTGTCATGAAAGCCGGAGAAAAGTACCTTTTGAACGAAGGGGACCTCCTCACCATCGCCAATGCAGAATTTCAAGTGAAACAAAAAAGGGCGGAGCGTGTATATGTAGAGAAGGAGGAAGGAATCGGAGAAACCGGAGCAGCGAGCAGCGCATGTCTAAAAAGCTGGAAGGACGGCAATGTATATGAAATCTCTACATCTCAGGTTTGCATCGGTCGCGATCCGTCTGTGAACGACATTGTCCTATCCGTCAAGAGAATCAGTTCACAACACGCAAAAATAGAACGTCGGCAAGATGGATATTATCTGACAGATTTACAGTCATCCAACGGAACGGAATTAAATCAGCAAAGATTGAATCCTCATCAGGCATACCGTTTACGAGACGGAGATCAGCTGCGTTTTGCCAAAGAAACGTATACGTTTCTGACAGGAGAAAAGTAAAGAAAGGATACGAGATATGTCTTTTATCTATGAAATGGGCATGATAAGCCATCAGGGAAGAAAGCGCGAGATGAACCAAGACAATTTTCTTCTGGATGGGCGCTATTACAGACCGCAAGAGTACAACAACTCATATTTGATTACGCGCAAAGGAGATTTTTCACAGCTTGTAACGGCAGCTGTCTTTGACGGACTCGGTGGAGAAAACGATGGAGAAAAAGCCTCCGAAGAAGCCGTATTGAGTTTTTCAAGACAAATGGGAGAACTAGAAACGAAGATTCAGAGCGGCCAACAATCCTGGGAAGATGCCCTTTACAACGCTGTCAATGTCGTCAACCAATCCGTCGTAGACTTATCCAAGAAAAATCGAAGCGGAATATCCGGCACTACCATGACCTTATTCTTGGGATTTCAAGATGACGGCATGATTGCGAATATCGGAGATTCTCCAGCATGGGTACTGAGGGCCGGGAGATTGCATGCTATGATTCATCCGGATATTCGACAAAAAAAACCGTCCAAACCTGGATACCCGCCAAAAGGCCCCTTGACGCAATACGTGGGCATGGATATCGAAGATTTTGAATTGATACCGAACACCAAACACTTCCAACTTCAAGAGGGAGATCGTGTGCTCCTGTGCTCGGACGGCTTGGGTGATATGGTCTCGACTTTGGAAATCGAAGGAATCCTAAAAGAGGGCAAAAATGTCGAGGAGTCCGTGCGCGTGTTGTTGGAAAAAGCGCTACTAAACGGCGGACGTGACAATATCACCATTTGCCTGGTAGACATTTCCTCCAATCAGGGAGGCAATGTGGGACCGGTGAGCCATTTTATCAACCTTGCAGAGATAGAGGGTACATCGCAAGCACACGACACGGATCGGTATGATGTCCTCTCGGGCGTCGCTGAGGAACCGGACGATTCCACAGTCCTCATGAGCCCCCAGATCGATCAACAACGAGAAGATCCAAGCAGAGAAGAACTGAGGGATCGAAAAGACAACCGCCCCGTCGAAGAGCGTCCAAGGAGAGAAGAGCGTCAA
>CAMYOU010000039.1 GCA_947283485.1 uncultured Peptostreptococcaceae bacterium | reverse complement strand
CCGTAAATCTCTCCCCACCACATCGCCTGAAGGATGTCGTCGCCTTCTTCTTTCGCCTTTAAAAAACCGTTAATGGACACTTGAAGGTGCATTGGGAGTGTTTTCATAAGCAACTCTTCGTATGTTTCCGGGCGATCTTCTCGCTCTTTCATGTTATCTCCTTCCTTGGTGCTGAAATGCTCAATAGATATTGTACGATGCTAAAAAAGATCGCTATGTGTTCCTGTTCTCGTCAAATATAAAATCAAAGTATCTTGTGCTATTTCATAAATTAAAAGCCAGTCGGGGGCAATGTGACACTCTCTACACCCTGAATAATTACCACTAAGAGAATGATCCCTGTTCTTTGCAGATAGCTCTTCTCCTTTCGATAAGGCTGTAAGAACCTGCACAAGCAAAGATATGTCATATCCTCTTTTCTTCAAGCGCTTCACGTCTTTCTGAAAACGAGATGAAGGTCTAATTTTATACATCCAATATATCCCTCATCATTTCATCTACATTGTCGTAAGTTTTTCCAATCGTCGGATCAGCCTTCATTCTCCTAACTTCCTCAAGTGCGTCAATGGTTTCTGCATTCGGCGTTCCATAGTGAATTACTTGTAGCATATATTTTACAATATTGCCTTTTACGTTTTCGCCGTTCTTCGAGACAATGCTTTTGTAGGCATTGTAAGTATCTCTATCCATTTTGAACGAACAGGTTACCATGTTTTGATTTTTCATAAGAAAAAATCTCCTTTCCGCACTTAATTACTAAGTATTCGAACTAAGTACATTGTACCATAAAAAACATAAGGCGGTTCGCCTATCTCTCGCTTTCTCGCTTCTTTCCGGTATATGCCGTCAAGTTCTTTTCAATGCCTTCGAGTTCGTCCAATGTCTTTTGAATTTGTTTTTCATTCATCATAGACACCTTCACTTCTTTTTCTTTCTTCAAGAGCGTTTCGTAGATTTCCTTTGTTGTTTTTGCGCCCTCAATCGAGCCGTAACGCTCTTCAAGGTATCTTACATCCTCTTCCGCATTCGGATCGTTCCTGACCGCCTGTAGTGCTTCCATGTCGCGCATAAGAGCTTTCATCTCTTTGATTTTATTGCCCGTTTCCGTTTTTGCGGCTTTCAAGGACTCGTTCAATTCATCTACCTTTGCTTGCATAGCCTCAACACTGTAAAAGCCTTTTTTCCTCGCCTCGACAAGCAGCTCCGCTGCAAGATGCAGATTGTGTTTTGTCGCCCATTTTGCATACCCTCTGCTTGAACGCACCTTCTCGTTCTTTTCCGTGTCGATGATTTTATCTCTTCTTTTGTTGACGACAACGTTCAGTGGATTCTCTTTTCCAAGCCTATTTCGAATCGCGTCTTCCGTGTAGGCTTCTCCAAGACTTCTTGCGCGGACAAATTTTTTGCTGCGCCACTTCGGATGGTGAAATGCAATGTGTTTACCAAGTTTCACCTCGTACCCGGCTTTTTTCATCGCTTCGATAAACGTCTCCCAGTCCGGAGAACTTTCCGCAAATCGATCAATATCCCGCGCAATTCTCGGGCGCGTGTCCGACATTTGCCTTCGCATCCACTCGAAGTACGACAAGCCTCTTTTTTTGAAATGTCTCTCGTATTTTTCCGGGTAGGGATCGATCACGGACAAGCCGTTTTCCTTGCAAAGTGCGTCGCTTTTTTCTCGTATTTCTTGAAAATATCTCTTTGGCGTACTTCGATAGCATCGGTGTGTTTTTTCGTTTACGGCGTTAAATATAATGTGATTGTGGACGTGTTTTTTGTCCACATGTGTAGAAATTACATATTGATACTCGCCTTTTAGCAATGCGTCACATAGTGCGACTCCGATCTCGTGAGCCTTCTCTTTGGAAACCTCTCCGATGGCAAAGGACTGGATGATGTGATGCGCAAGTACGCTTCCCTTTGTCCCGGACGCTTCTCGTACATCCATAAAATCCGGCGCAAGTGATCCGACGTTACAATGAAAACTCGTGACAAGCGCACCTTTTTCTGTCTTTTGTTCCGCAAGAATATAGTTCATTGCGTGATGTAAAGTTTTCTTAATCGGTTTAATTTTTGTAACTGCCAAGGTAAAATTCCCCCCTTTCTTTTTTCTCGCTTCCGCGCATAATAAGTCCCAGTTTTTCTTGTAGATCGCGCGTCCTTTCCCATGATGCCATCAGTGCATTTTGAACTTTCAAAATATCATCCCATCGCACTTCGAACTCGTCGTTTTCATTCCGCGCTATTTGCCTCATATTGTTTTGCGCGTTTGAAAAGAGATTCCGGATCCTTCGGAAACTCTCATAAGAAAAGTGAAAGCACTTGTCGTCTACCATACATTTCATCAAAAAGTGCTGCATCAAAACATAGCCGCTTTTTTCTTTTTTCTCGATGAGTTTCTCATATTCTTCAAGAGTAAATCGTGCACGAAACTCATATTTTCTTTGCCGCCCGTCAAAAACAATCTCTTCATATTTTTTATAATCATCTCGTCTTCTTGACGGGTACTTTGCAAAAAGAGGAGAAAGTTCTTCTTTGATTTCTTTTAATTTTTTCTCATACGGCTTTAAGTTCTCAATGCTTTCTATGAGGTGTTCCAGCAAAATAATGCCGCCTTGATTCGAGTATTTTGCCATCGCATTGATATAATCCGTCGCCTTTTTGAGTTTATTTGCCAAGTCATCAATCGGCGCGTTTGAAACCGTATAAATCTTTAATCTCATCACGCGCTTCTTAAAAAAAAACATTGAAATACTTTTCTCCGGAAGACGAAAATAGCGCTTCAATAAATGCTTTTTCTCTTTCTGTTCCGCGAAAAACAACTTGCTTTGTTTCTTCTTTCACTTCAATTCCTCTTTCTTTGATCGCACGGAATTTCCGTGCATTGTGTGGGGGTATCAGGGGGCTTCCCCCTTCATCGGGTTAAGGGTGTTCCCTTACAAGCGCACGTATGTGTGAAAAAAAATGGAGCGAAAGGCATACGAAAAGTATGTCTATCGCCCCAATATTTTTTCGGCACAAATGGCAAAAGTGTTCGCCACGTGCTATGCTTGCTATTTAACTTAGCGAAACTTTGAGCTCACTTAGATTATATCATGCATTCAGCTTATTGTTTGTCTTTCTCTGAGTTTTAGCGGAGGCACTTATTCATGCAGTCCCTCCTTCTCTTTTTCCGTTATTTTCTTGCATTCTATGATACATCACTACCACCGTCTCCAGATAGTCCTCCCCGGACGCATGAAGCTTCATTAAGACCTCCCTTATGCAGATAATTTCTGTTCGGCGTTCCACATGGCCGC
>CAMYOU010000038.1 GCA_947283485.1 uncultured Peptostreptococcaceae bacterium | reverse complement strand
GTATTGACCAGCGGGGGAGACGCCCCCGGTATGAACGCCGCCCTGCGTGCAGTCGTGCGGACAGCGGTGTTTAAGAATGTGGAAATCTACGGTGTCTACGAAGGATACAAGGGACTTCTCGAGGGCAATGTAAAAGAACTCAACATCTCGAGCGTCGCGGACATCATTCAGCGCGGCGGGACGGCTCTGCGCAGTGCGCGGTCGCAAGAATTTACGACCCCCGAGGGCATCGAGCAGGCGATCGACATGCTCAAAGTCTTTAAGATCGAGGGGCTCATTGTCCTCGGCGGCGACGGTACGTTTCGCGGTGCCATGGAACTTGCCAAACGCGGCATCCCCGTCGTCGGCATTCCTTGCACGATCGACAACGACATGGGCTATACCGATTTTACGATCGGATTTTTCACCGCAATCGAGACGGTCATCGACGCCATCGGCAAGATCCGTGATACGTCTTCTTCGCACGGACGCGGCAATATCATCGAAGTCATGGGCAGACACTGCGGCGACATCGCCGTCTACGCGGGCCTTGCAGGCGGTGCGGAGAACATCATCATCCCCGAAGAGCCTTTTTCCATGAACAATATCATCGAACGTACCATCCGCGGACGAAATCGTGGTAAAATCCATAATATCATCGTGCTCACGGAAGGCGTGGCGAACGCGTACGAGGTCGCGGAAACCCTCGTCGAACGCACGGGCGTCGATTTTCGCGTGACGGTGCTCGGGCACGTTCAGCGCGGCGGCAGTCCGAGTGCCTTTGACCGCATCATGGCGAGCAAGATGGGCTATCACGCCGTAGAACATCTCCTCGCGAACCAAGACACGCAGACCGCCATCGGCATGCGCGGCGCGGAACTCATCTATGTCCCCATGTCCGAAGCCGTTTCCACCGAGAAGAAGATGAACGAAGACATCTATACCATTGCACAAGTTCTTTCCATATAGGAGGTAAGGATGAAAAAGACAAAAATCGTATGCACCATCGGACCCGCGTCCGAATCCAAAGAAACCTTAAAGACTCTCATGCTCTCCGGCATGAACGTCGCACGACTCAATTTCTCACACGGCAGTCATGAGGAACATCGTGCGCGCATCGACTCCATCAAGGAAGTCCGCGAGAACCTCGGACTCCCCGTTGCGCTCATGCTCGATACCAAAGGTCCCGAGATCAGACTCGGCGATTTTGACGCGGACGAAGTCGAACTCAAGGAAGGCGATTTTTACACACTCTCCATGGATCCCGCCGTCCGCGGCAACGAGAAGAGAGCATCCGTAAGCTATGCGGGACTTGCAAACGACGTCAAAGTCGGCTCCACCATTCTAATTGACGACGGTCTCGTCGAGCTCACCGTCGAGAAAATCGACGAAAACGGTGAAATCCTAACCCTCGTCAAGAACAACGGCGTCATCAAAGGACACAAAGGTGTGAACGTCCCCGACGTCAAGACGAGCCTGCCCGCCATCACCGAGAAAGACAAGAGCGATCTTCTCTTCGGCATCGAACAGGGCGTCGATTTCGTAGCGGCAAGCTTTATCCGCAAGGCGCAGGACGTCTTTGAGATTCGTCGCATCCTCGAGGAGAATGGCGGCTCGTCCATCCGCATCATCTCCAAGATTGAGAACCGTGAAGGCGTTGACAATGTCGCAGAGATCCTCTCCGCATCCGACGGCATTATGGTTGCACGCGGCGACCTCGGCGTCGAGATCCCCGCAGAAGAGATCCCTCTTATCCAGAAACAGATCGTCCGCATGTGCAACGAAGTCGGGAAGAACGTCATCATCGCCACTCAGATGCTCGACTCCATGCAGAGAAACCCGCGCCCCACGCGTGCCGAAGTCACCGATGTCGCGAACGCGATCCTCGACGGCACCGACGCCATCATGCTCTCCGGCGAAACCGCAGCCGGAAAATATCCGGAACTCGCCGTCAAGACCATGGCGAAGATTGCAGTCAATGTTGAAGACAGCTCGAGCTTTAAGGAAATGGTCCTCCGCCGCGAACGTTGGAGCGAGAGCCACACCTCCAACGCCATCAGCGAAGCCAGCTGCCGACTCGCGAAAGAACTCGGCGCATCAGCCATTCTTTGCCCGACGACCGGCGGATCCACCGCACGCGCAATCTCGAAATATCGCCCCGAAGTCCCCGTCATCGCCGCGACCTACGACGAAGAAGTACGCAGAAGTCTTGCCCTCACCTGGGGCGTTGAGAGCACCATCACCGAGATGGTCAAATCCACCGACGCCGTCATCGAATCCGCCATCTCCACCGCTTTTCGCGAAGGCAAAGTCTCCGAAGGCGATCTCATCGTCATCACCGCCGGCATCCCCGCAGGCGTATCCGGCACCACCAATATGATCAAAGTCCACACCGTCGGTAATGTCTTAACCCGCGGACTCGGACTCGGCAAGAAAAGCGTCTGTGGCAAAGCCGTCATCGGCTCCACCGTCGACGAACTCGAAGACCGGTTCGAAGACGGAGACGTCCTCGTCGCACGCCAGACCGAAGTCGACATGATCGAATACATGAAACGCGCAAGCGCCATCGTCGTCGAAGAAGGCGGACTCACCTCCCACGCCGCCATCGTCGCCCTCTCGCTCGAAATCCCCACCATCATCGGTGCCAAAGAAGCCACCGACAAGATCAAGAAAGGCGAGATCGTGACCGTTGACCCCAACTCCGGACTCATCTATTCTGGCTGTATGAAAGCACTGTAAACGTTCGCTTTAGAAATCAAAAACCCAAACAAAAAGCGTCCAACCATTCTTTTAGCACAACGGCATGATTGTATTGTTCATTTTTTGCGGCGTACAGCAAGGTCACGTGATGATCCCGGATTTCTTGTCTGCACACGTCTACCAATTTCCTCGACGCGGAGTTGTTGTCAAGTTCTTGCATGTATTGCTTTTTAAACGCATTGAATCTTGCAGGTTCGTGAGAAAACCATTTTCGCAGTTCACTTGAGGGGGCGATTTCCTTGGCCCATAAATCAATTTCGGCATTTTGTTTTTTTATGCCCCGCGGCCACAGTCTGTCCACAAGAATACGGAAACCGTCCGTGTCTGCGGACGGCTCATAGATTCGCTTGCATCGTATTTTATTCATCATGCACCGTCTCCTTCAAAGTGAATTCATTTTTTCGATAAGCAATCAGTCCATCTTCCTGCATTTTGGATAGCTCTTTGGACATGGCACTGCGGTTTACGGAAAGATAGTCGGCAAGTTGCTGACGGTTAAACGGGATGGAAAAGTGCGAGCTCCCGTGTTTCGACGCTTGTTCGGAAAAATAGGACAGGAGTCTTTTATGTTGTCACAACAACGTATTTGTTGTAATAATCATAGTAGAATCATAGTAGACAATCAAGAAACG
>CAMYOU010000037.1 GCA_947283485.1 uncultured Peptostreptococcaceae bacterium | reverse complement strand
AGGTATTCTTCGACGATTTTCTTCTTTAATTCATAACTGTATTTTGCCATAAAAAGACCCCCAAAGGTTGGATTTTTTGGTCCAACTTTTGGGGGTCAGTGCACATAGCCGGGGGTTTTCTAATACAAAAAAAGCAAGCCGCGACGGGCTTGCTCTTTTATAGAAAGACTTTAATACACAAATTCTTCCGCGAGGCGCGTCTTCTCGATGAGATTCCGATACGTCGGAGAGTGCTTGATCAGTTCTTCGTGCGTGCCGGCAGATTCGACCACGCCGTCCCTTAGGACGACGATTTTGTCGGCTTGCTCGATCGATTTAAGTCGATGCGAGATGACGATGACGGTCTTGTCGCGTGCGAGTCTCGAGAGGCTCTCCTGGATCTTCCGTTCGTTCTCGATGTCGAGATTGGCGGCGATTTCGTCAAGAATGAGGATCGGCGCGTCTTTTAGAAAGGCGCGTGCAATCGAGAGTCTCTGGCGTTCCCCGCCGGAGAGTTCCGCACCGTTCTCCCCGATGAAACTATGAAAGCCTTCGGGCAGTTTCTCGATGAAGTCCATGCAATTGGCGAGTTTTGCCGCTTCGATGACTTCTTCGTCCGTCGCGGTGAGTTTGCCGATGCGGATGTTCTCGAGGACGGAGTTATTAAAGAGTTTGACGTCCTGGAAGACGATGGAGATTTCCCCGAAGAGCGAATCGGTCGAGATCGACATGAGATCGCGCCCGTCTAAGAGAATCTTGCCGCGATCGTAGTCGTAGAGTCTCGAGATGAGACGCAAGAGCGTCGATTTGCCGGAGCCGGATGCCCCGACGAGTGCGGTCACTTCGCCTTGACGCGCTTCAAAGGAAACGTCCTTGAGTACTGTCGTGTCGTCGCGATAGGAAAATCCGACGTCCTCGAGGCGAATGTCGTACTTTGCAGGCGTATAGTCTTCGCCCTCTTGCAGAATCTCATCGTTGATCTCTTTGAGTTTGGCGACGCTCGGCTCGATGTTCAAGACCTCGAGCACGGTTTCATTCGTGAGATCGACCATCTCTTTCACTTTGATCGCCGCGAGCATATACCCGATGAGGGTCAAGAGATCGACGGCACCCGTCGTGAGAAGCCGCGTCCCGACCACGAGCACCACGCCGAGGCTCACGAAGGAGAAGAGTGCGGAAAGGGAGAGCGCACGCACGCCGACCATCTCCGTCCGGATGTGTTCGCGCTCGGATATATCCATGCGTCGATCCAGTTCCTCGCGCACGGTTTCGCTCATCGAGAGGCCGCGAATCTCCCGGTGCATCTCGATCGTCTCCTGGAAACGCTCGCTGTTTTCGCGTAGGACGCGATAATAGCGACGATTGCCGCGAATGGATGCCGTTCTGTGCAGAGCCAGGACGACAAAACGCAGAATATTCGGCACGATGACGGCAAGTCCGAGAAGAGGATTTCCGAGAAGGAGCATCACGCCAATAAGCGGAAAGAATATATAGAGTCCGTAGACTTTGGGGATCGCGTGACTCATCGCGTGCTCGATTGCCGCGACATCCGCCATGATCGACTGCGCGAGATCCGAGAGATCGCGTTTGGAAAAATAGCTCAAGGGGATCCGCTCGAGTCTCTTTGCAATCCGGATTCTAAGGTTCGCGCTCTCCTTATAGGTGGCATTGAAGAGATGCTCGTATTCGACCATGAGGGCAAAAAAGAGCACGACGAGAATAGAAACCGCCACGCCGAGATAGACGCCGCGCCCGTAATCGTGTCCGTTCAGAAAAGCGTCGCCGAAGAGCATGAGAAGGATGATCGGAAACATGCTCACGATATAGACTGCGGTGCACGAGAGTGACGCGTGCACAAGCGCTCTTGCGCCCTCTTCCGTCACCTGAAATTTTTTCTCAAAATGCTTCTTCATGAGCCAACCTCCAATCATTTGCCGTGTCATAGAGATCCGCGAAATGACGATAGCGTCCGTTCTTCCGATAGAGTTCGTCGTGCGAACCGGATTCCACGACCTCGCCGTTCTCCATCACGAGAATCTCGTCCACGCCGCGAATACTCGAGAGTCTGTGTGCAATCATGACGACGGTCTTTCCTGCCATGAGTTTTTGAAACGACTGCTGTAAGGCGTATTCATTGTCCGCGTCGATGCTCGCCGACGCCTCGTCCATGATGAGAATCGGCGCGTCCTTTAGCATCGCACGTGCAATCGTGATCCGCTGTTTTTCCCCCTGCGAGAGATACACGCCTTTGGAACCGATAATCGTCTTTTCGCGATCCGGGAATTTCGCAAGAATCTCATCGCAACCCGCAAGATGAAGTGCGCGCATGACCTCGTCTTTCGCCGCGCCGGGTTTTCCCATCGCGACATTCTCGTAGATCGTCGTGTGGAAGAGTTTGGGATCTTGATAGATATACGAAATCATATGCGAGATCACGTCCTCACGGTATGCGGTGAGCGGCTTCCCGCCCAAGAGAATTTCACCGCCTGCGAGTTTGTAAAATCCCGAGAGGAGTTTTGCGAGCGTCGACTTGCCCGATCCGGACGAACCCACGAGCGCGTAGA
The DNA here is from genome assembly GCA_947283485.1 of uncultured Peptostreptococcaceae bacterium. Taxonomy (GTDB): domain Bacteria; phylum Bacillota; class Clostridia; order Tissierellales; family Peptoniphilaceae; genus CAMYOU01. The sequence goes on along the minus strand of CAMYOU010000037.1, from coordinate 1,105 downwards.
CTTTTTTCTCCTCCAAGCGGAGATTGAAATTCCGAAAGACCTCTTTCCCGCCGTACGAAAAATCGACATTCCGAAATTCGATCGAACCGTCAGCGAGGGTCGTCTCCTCGCCGAACGAGAGCCGATCGCGGAACATCTCCTCGTAGAGTTTCTCAAGATTTCCTACCGCATACGAAGCGTTGAAGAGATACTGCCCCGCATACATCAACCGCATGATGCTCACGTAGATGATGCCGCATAGAAAGACGAGCATGAGAAATTCCAAAAAAATCGAGTGCGCGTCGCCCATGCCGTTTCGGAAAAAGACGAGCGGTATCGCCACGATTGCGACGATCCCGAGAAACACCCATTGATACGTGACATAGGGAAGTTTGCAACTCTTGGTATAGGCGTACGCATACTCCGAATACTCCATAATCGCCTCGTAGAGTGCCTTCATCGAACGCACATCGGTCTTAAAGATCTTAATGACCTGAATCCCGCGCACGTATTCCACCGTCTCCGCACCGAGCCTTGCGAGCGCATCCTGATAGAGCTTCATAAACTCGCCCTCGCCGCCCATCATCTTTCCCATAAGGATGACCGCGATCGCGACCAAGACCGTGAGTGCCACGCCGAGACGAACGCTTACGACAAATCCCGTCACGAGCGTCAGCACGGGAATGAGAAAGGCTTGTCCGAGATCGGGAAGCATATGCGCCACCGCAGTGTGCGTCATCGCCGCATTATCGTCCACGGTCTTTCTCACTGCACCCGATTCATTGTGATCAAAAAAGGCAAAACTTGCGTGCGTGATCCCGTCGATCCCCTTTTTCCTGAGATTCGTCTCGAGACGAAAGGCAAAGAGATGCGAGAGCGTCCCCGCCAAGAAATAGAAAAGACCGCCCGCCGTGAGTGACGCCGCCGTCCAAAACGAAAGCCGCGTCGCAAGATCATACGCCCCGCGCTCGATCAACTCGCGCAAGACGAGATAGATGAGAAAATATCCCACCGAGAGAAATGCTGCCGATACGAGCGAGAAGAAAATCGCAAGATACGCCTTCCACCGCACCTCCGGCACATATTGAAATAGAGTCCTATAGAGTTTCATTCCGACCTCCTTTGT
>CAMYOU010000036.1 GCA_947283485.1 uncultured Peptostreptococcaceae bacterium | reverse complement strand
AAAATCGCGCGGTCGAACCTTTTTGCATGAGAAAAAATTTTGGCGACGAAAGAAACGAAGCGCACGATCGCGGCGACGACGTGCGCAAAAGATGAACCTTGGGTGCGGATTTGTTATAATAAAGACTAAAGGAGTGTGTGGTCTTGTTTACGCATCTGCATGTACACAGCGAATATTCCCTGCTCGACGGATTTTGCCGCATCGAGAAACTTGTCGCGCGGACGAAAGAACTCGGGATGGAGGCTGTCGCCGTGACGGATCACGGCAATCTTTTCGGTGCGATCGAGTTCTACAAGCGAGCACACGAGGCGGGGATCAAGCCGATCATCGGCATGGAAGCCTATGTCACGGCGAAGAGTCATCACGACAAGAGCCCCGAGAATCCGGGATATCATCTGGTGTTACTCGCCGAGACGGACGAGGGATTTCAGAATCTCAAGAAGATCGCGTCGGAGGGCTATGTCGAGGGTTTTTACTACAGACCGCGCATTTCGAAAGCCTATCTCAAGGAACACGCGAAGGGTCTCATTGCGCTCTCCGCATGTCTCGGGGGCGAAGTCGCGACGAAACTCCTCCACGACGACGAGAAGGGCGCGGAGAAAGCCGCCCTTTCCTATCGCGAGATCTTCGGCAAGGAGCATTTTTTCCTGGAGCTCATGGATCACGGTGAACGGGAGGAGCGCGAGGTTGCACGTGCGCTCGTGCGTCTCTCCGAGAAGACGGGGATCGGTCTGGTGGCGACGAACGACGTCCACTATCTCGACAAAGAGGATGCCGAAGCGCATGATGTGCTTTTGTGCGTCCAGATGGGGAAACTCCTCGCCGATCCCAAACGGATGCGTTTCCCGTCGGACGAATTTTATCTCAAAAGCGAGCGGGAGATGCGCGAGATCTTTGCGCATTTGCCCGAGGCGATCGAGAATACGAACCGGATTGCGCGTCGTTGCAATGTGACGATCGAATTTCACAAGCTCCATTTGCCGAAGTTTCCGCTTCCCGAAGGCGAGGATCCCGTGGAATATCTCAATCGAAAGACCATGGAGGGGATCAATAGACGCTACGGCGACAATCCGTCCGAGCGCGTCCTTTCGCGGATGCAAAAAGAACTCGATGTCATCCACTCCATGGGGTATACGGATTATTTTCTCATCGTGTGGGATTTTGTCCGTTTTGCAAAACACGAGGGGATTCCCGTGGGACCGGGGCGCGGCAGTGCGGCGGGTTCCATCGTCTCCTATGCACTCGGGATCACGGAGCTCGACCCGCTCGCCTATGATCTCTTCTTCGAGCGGTTCTTAAATCCCGAGCGTGTGAGCATGCCGGATATCGATATTGATTTTTGTTACGAAAACCGTTACCGTGTGATAAACTACGTGACGGAGAAATACGGCAAAGACCATGTGAGTCAGATCATCACATTCGGCACGATGGCGGCGCGCGGTGCGATCCGCGATGTGGGGCGCGTGCTCGATATTCCCCTGAATGAAGTCGACCGCATCGCAAAGAGCGTTCCGCAGACCCTCGGCATCACGCTCGAGGAAGCGTTAAAAGTGAGTCCCGATTTCCGCAACTATTACGAGGCGTCTCCGCGCTACAAAAAACTCATCGACATTGCGATGGATGTGGAGGGCATGCCGAGGAACGCTTCGACCCATGCGGCGGGCGTGCTCATCAGTCGCGAGCCCGTCACCGAGTATGTGCCGCTTGCGAAGAACGGCGATGTCATCACGACGCAGTGGAATATGATCGAACTTGAGGAACTCGGACTCCTCAAGATGGACTTCTTGGGTTTAAGAACCCTCACGGTGATCGCCGACGCGCTCGAGATGATAAAGAAGACCTATGGCGTTGATCTTCGGACCGAGGACATGGATCCCAACGATCCCGTCACGATGAAGCAATTCTATTCCGGCGACACCATCGGCATCTTTCAGTTCGAGTCTCCGGGGATGCGCGCCTTTCTCAAGGAACTCAAACCCACGCGTTTTGAGGATCTTATTGCGGCGAACTCGCTCTTTCGCCCGGGTCCGATGGACGAGATCCCGACCTATATCGAGAACAAGCATCATCCCGAATCGACCCATTATCTTGCGCCTGAACTCGCGCCGATCCTCGCGACGACCTACGGCACCATCGTCTATCAGGAGCAGGTCATGGAGATCGTCAGGAAGATCGCGGGCTTTACCCTCGGCGGTGCGGACAATCTCCGTCGCGCCATGGGAAAGAAGAAGATGGACGTCATGCAGCGCGAACGCGAGCGTTTTATCTACGGCGAGACGGACGATCTCGGCAATGTCGTGATCGAAGGCGCGGTACGGCGCGGTGTGAACGAAGAGGCGGCGGGGAAGATCTACGATCTTATGGTCGACTTTGCGAAATACGCCTTCAACAAGGCGCACAGTGCGGCGTACAGTCTCGTCGCCACCCAAACGGCGTATCTCAAGGGACACTATCCGTCGGAATACATGGCGAGCCTCATCTCGAGCGTCATCGGACAGTCGGGACAGATGGCACTCTACATGCGTGAATGCAAGAAACTCGGCATCGCAATCCTGCCGCCCGATGTCAATGTGAGCGACAAGAAATTTGCGACCGAGGGGAAAGACATCCGCTACGGACTCCTCGGCGTCAAGCACGTCGGCGCGGGCTTTATCGACACGCTTATCGCGGCGCGCGAACGCTACGGCAAATTTACATCCATGACGGATTTTGTGCGCAAATGTATGCGCGAGAATCCGCAGACCATGAACAAAAAAGCGGTCGAATCCCTCATCCGCTCCGGCGCATTTGCGTCGATTCATGCGAACCGCTGTGAGCTCATCTGGCACTACGAGCATGTGATCGACGGGGAGCACGATCGCGGCAAGCGAAACGTCGAGGGACAGGTGAGTCTCTTTGGCGAAACGGGTGCGGAAGAATATCCCATGAAACCGCACAACGAATTTCGCAAGTCGGATCTCATGCGTTATGAGAAAGAGTATCTCGGGATGTATCTCACGGACGATCCGCTCTCGGAATTTCAGAAGGAACTCGAGGGCAAAGTCGATTTTCACGTCCTCGACGTGAGCGTTGCGGACGATCCCGAAGTCTTCGACGGCAAAACCGTCACCATGGGCGGTCTCATCCTCGAGGTGCGGCTCATCCTTACGAAACGTCGCGAACAGATGGCGTTCCTTACGATCGAGGACGAAGGCGTGCCGATCCGCGCTGTGGCGTTTCCGAGATTTTTTACGAAGTACCGGCATTATTTGAAAGAAGAAAACATCGGCATCTTTACGGGGAAACTCCAGATCGACGACCGGTCCGGAGCGCAACTTCTCCTTGACGCCATGGAGCCGCTCGGAGAGAGTGCGAAGAAACTCTATCTTCGTCTTCCGTCGCGAGAGGGAGCTGTGAAAGATGAAGTGATGGATATGATCGACAAACACCGCGGAGATCATCCGATCTGCATTTTTTATGAGGATGAGGGGCGCGGCGAGACCCTAAGAGAAGTCCGGGCGACGGGAGATCACATGCTCCTCTTGTCCCTCGGAAAGATCATCGGCAAAGAAAATGTGATTTTTAAGTAAGAGGTGAATCATGAAGAGAATTGGTGTATTGACCAGCGGGGGAGACGCCCCCGGTATGAACGCCGCCCTGCGTGCAGTCG
>CAMYOU010000035.1 GCA_947283485.1 uncultured Peptostreptococcaceae bacterium | reverse complement strand
GCGTTTTCCGCGTCCTTTTGCCGGGGCAATAGGGACACTCTTTGAAAACGCAAAACTCATATTTCCACCCGGGGCGGTAGAAACGGCAAGTGCCGCAATCTTCATCATCTCCGGCACAACCGGATTGATAGCGGTCAAATCCCGGCTTCTGCTGCATGAGCAGTTCAAATGCCCGCTGCTTGCCTTTTATGAAATACATTCCGGCTGTACCTCCTTTCCTGCGGGCATAAAAAAACGGCGTTACTTTCTCCCCAAAAGGGGTTAAGGTAACGCCGCTTGTGTGCGTATTCAGTTTTTAACACATTCCCTGTCTATCCGCTGTCCGCAAAACCATTGATTTTATTAGCTTTTTGCCGCTATCGCTATCACACCTCATTATTTGAAGTTCACGGCAAACTCACCATCGGGACGCAAAATCCGGACGGCACCATAGAGGAGGACGGTCTCTTTATCGGTCCCGAGAGCGGGGAAACCTATACCGATGTGCGAGCCGATGCCGCGTTTGTATGCGTGCGCTCAGGCGGGAACTTCATCTTCAATGCCGGGACGTTTACCGGCGCATCGGGCGCAAGTGCGGTGCAAGTGACGGACGGCGGTACGTTTACGATGAACGGCGGCAGAATCTCGTACAATACGACTGCAAGTTCCACGAGTGGCGTCCGCGTCGACCACGGCGGCATGTTTATGATGAACGACGGCAGCATCGACCACAATATCGGTGAATACGGCGGCGGTCTCCTTGTTGGCGCGATCAATGCCAATACCGAGAACCTCGCAAGAGCCGAACTCCGGGGCGGCGTCATCGCGCACAATCAAGCGACCGGAGAGCTGGCACTCGGAGGCGGCGTTTTTGCCGCGGGCGCTTCGGACGTCAAAGTGATGAACGGTATCATCGCCGGCAACACGACAGAAAAAGTCGGCGGTGGCATCGCCCTTTTCGATCAATATAGTCAACACGACGGCACGACCAATGATGTCAATATCGCCGTCGATCCGCGACCCTACGACGAGTATCGAGAAAATCGCCGGGTTGCGATGGAGATCGACGGCGGACTCGTCTACAAGAATTTCTCGAAGATGACCGGTGGCGGTATCTATGTCGCGACCAACGATCTCACGCTTACCGAGACCATGCTCATCGGCAATACTTCAAAAGAATGGGGCGGCGGTATCTACATCGCCTACTATCCTTACAAACAGACCTTTACGAACACGCTCGTAACCGCCAACAGCGGATCGCGCCTTCACTACACGTATCCCTATGCACCGGGATCGGCAGGCGGACTCTGGAACTGCCCCGTTGGCAATGTCACGCTCGAGTCCGGACATTCGCTCTACATCTATGAAAACGGCAATGAAGACATCAAAGAGGACATCTATGTAGGAGAAAAAACGCCCAAAATGATCAATAATGGACCTTATGTTTTCTTCCATACCGATATTTCTCCCGTGACCAAAGAAGGCAATATCATCCCATTCATCCGAGAAGACATTCCGGATGCCATGCACGATACCGACAAGAAAGTCGCCCTCATCGCCGTCTACACCGACGCCCTGAAAGAAGAAGCTTGGCGCAATGCCAATGTCTTCATTATGGAAAACAACGCGGCAAAAGGCGGCGGCATCGGCTCCAATGCGGACATCTACGCACCGGGAGAACCCGGCACATATGAGATCGACGTAGAGAAAAAGTGGGACGCCGCGACCGTCCCCGTTCCCAACGACACCGAAGTGCGCATCGATCTCTTTATCGCCGACAAGGATTATGATATGAACGATTGGCAAGGATACAAGAATGCCAAACTCTTCATCGCGAAGATCGCCGATGTGACCTTGACGAAGAAGAACGACTGGCACGCAAGGTTTACCGATCTTCCGTATACGAAAGAGGAACTGGTAAAGAGAGGACTCAAGTACATTGTACGAGAGACGAAACCCGGCACCTTCTATACCGTCGCCCAAGAGAACGACGGCGAGAGACAATCCTTCACCGTCACGAACTATCCTTTTTCCGACATTCCCGTTGTGAAGAAATGGGACCCCGCAGTGAAACCTGCGGACATCCCTGCGGAACTCAAAGTCTATCTTCTGAGAGACGGCAAGAGAGTCAAAGACGAGGACGGGAACGACCGCTTCGTCATTCTCACGAAAGACGGCAACTGGCAGGGACAGTTTGAGAGACTCCCCTATTTCGGCATCCCCGGTATGGGACTCGAACGCTACGGTCTCGAGGAGGAATCCGGGAACTTTTCTTTCGTCACGAAACGCCGCACCGGTCGAACCCTCAATCTCATGATCAAACGTGATGATCTTTGGCCGAGATACAAGTTTCCAGACGACTATCCGGGCTCATTCGATGGATTTGACTTCATTCCGATTGAACTCCACTACCAAGGACAGGTTGTAAAGACTGAGATCAAGAAGATCTACTGCGACAGTCCCGAAGAACACGGGATCAAACTCTATGGCACGTTTCAGAATCTGTTCATCGCAGACGATGACGGAGAAACCATCAAGGTCGAGACGTACTATGATGAAAACGGAAAACCGTTCCCGAGGAATCTGGGTCACTATTACGACAACGACGGCAATGAGTACAACAACGCGGGTTCGTATGTCTTCAAACTCGAGAAAGAGGGGAACGAACTCGTCCTCAAAGTGCCGAAGCTAACAGGCACGGAGACTGAGGAGAATCTCTTTTTCATCCGCGAACCGAAATGGACTTCCGGCAAGGACTATCTCGAACTCACGAACGACAACCCGCCCGGACATCGCCTCAAGATCAAGAAGATCTGGAAACTGAGACGAGGCGGCGCGACCCCCGACCAACTCACCGTCGCCGTCAAAGACAAAGACGGGAAAGAGGAGAAGATCGACCTTATCCCCGACCAATGGGAGTATAAGGACAAGAAGATGCGAAAAGGTCGTTTTGCCGCGCGGAACTACACGTTCTCGGAAGAAACGCTCGAGAAATTCAGAGAGGAGATGACCGTCGACGTCGTCACCGAGTTTGCGGCGAAAGATGGCAAGACCGTGACCTACATCGACGCGAACGGGAAAACCGTGACCGCCGACGAAATGAAAGCGCTCCTCAAGGGCAAAGACTACACCTATCGCCTCGTCGAAGCGCAAGCAGGGAAAGCGGAAGTGCGACTTGTCACTCGGAACGGGAAGAACATCGTCGAATATCCGATCGACGTCACCGTGACCGAAGTCGCCACGATCGTCTTCACCAACCGTGAAAAACCGGAGAAACCGCCCGAAACCCCGCCTGAAACCCCGCCCGAAACACCTCCGGAGACGCCACCTGAGACCCCGCCGACCCCGCCGACCCCGCCCGTCGTTCCGAGAATTCCTCGGATTCCGAGAGCGGGGATCGGAAGAAGTGCATTTGCGAACACGCTCGGCGAATGATGCACCCGTTTTACGCGCACCACGAAATAAGAAAACGATCGAACCAAAAACCGCTCGGCGATCCGGGCGGTTTTTGCGTGTCCGATTCCGGTTTGCGCCCTTGCGGACCTTTCTCATCCACGTCCATCCACACAGATCCACCCCGTACCCGTCGTTCCTCGTTGTGTTTGTCCCCTGCATCGCCCCGCGCCCTTGCGAACCTTTTTCATCCACGCCCCTCCACACCTGTCTCTTATACACATCTGACGCTGCCGACGAAACCTTATGGGTGT
>CAMYOU010000034.1 GCA_947283485.1 uncultured Peptostreptococcaceae bacterium | reverse complement strand
TTAGAGTGACCCCATAAAGTTGGACTTCATCGAGTAAGCATTTTGCTTACTCGATTTTGTTTTACATACCATTCGTTCTATGCGGATGTCATTCGCTCACGGTATTCTTTCGGACTGTATCCTCCTAGCTTTTCTTTGATTCGATCGTTGTTGTAGTAGCGGATAAAGCGTTCGATAGAATGTACGAGTTCTTCACGGCTTCGATAGATGTAGCCGTCGTAGATTTCTCTTTTTAGGACACTGAAGAAGTTTTCCATGGGTGCGTTGTCATAGCAGTTACCTTTTCTCGACATGCTTTGGAAGATGTGGTGTTCTTCCAACATGGCTTGATAGGCGCTCATTTGGTAACCCCAGCCGCGATCGGAGTGGAAGGTGCGGCGGTAGGGGCAAGTGCTCGTACGTTTGATGGCTTCTTCTAAGCCTTGTAGCATGGTGACCCCATTGGGTTGGTCGGAGAGGACGTAGTTTATGATTTCCAGATTGTACATGTCCATATATGGATCGAGGTAGAGCTTCTTTGCTTGAAGTTTTCCTCTTTGATCTTCGACGTAATATTTGAATTCCGTGGTGTCGGTGGTAATTTTTTGGTAGGGGATGGAGGTGTTGAAGCGTCGATGGATTCGATTTTTCTTGATCTTGCCGACGATGCCTTTGTAGGAGTTATATTTCTTGTATTTCCTACCATAGGTGCGGACTTGAAGGCCCATGTCTTGAATGAGTCGTTGAACTTTCTTTTTGTTGACCCTCCAACCCCGGTTCTTCAGCTCCAGATGGATCCTTCGGTAGCCGTAGTCTTTGTGTTCGTGTCGAATGGCGTGGATTTCGTCTTTCAATGCTTGGTCTTTATCATCTTCGGTCCACTTTTTCTGCCAGTACATGAAGGTGGATTTTGGATAGTGGATGGCGGCAAGAATCTTTCTTAGTTGGAACGCTTCTCGGAGTTTGGAGATGATCCTCGCCTTTTTTTCATTGCTTCTTCCCTCTCCAAACTCCTTAGCTGTTCCCAGAACATCTTTTGAATGGTGAGTGTTTCATTCTCCGCTTCTAATTCTTTGATGCGGTTTTCAAGTGCTTCGCGTGTGGATGCATCGATGGATTCACGTTCCTTTGAAGGCTTCGGTGTTTCATTGCATTTGTCTTTCTTTGTCACAGGTCTCCCTCGCTTCTTTGGCTCAAGCCCTTCCATGCCCTCCTCTCGGTATTTCCTGCGCCAGTTAACGATCATGGATGGATTTGTTAAACCGAGTTTAAGGGCCAATTGTTGGTAGCTGCATTCGCTCGTTTCGTAGCGTGTAATGGCTTCTACCTTAAACTCTACACTGTATGCACGTTTCTTTCTAGAGCGCATGAGACCTTTTTCACCGAAATGTTTGTAATTATTGACCCATCGTTTGATCTCTGATGCGTCAATTTGATACTCACCTTCTAAGACGGAGTAGCTTGTCTTTCCGGTCAAGTATTCTTCGACGATTTTCTTCTTTAACTCATAATTGTATTTTGCCATAAAAAGACCCCCTGAGGTTGGATTTCTTGGTCCAACTTTTGGGGGTCAGTGCATATCCGGGGCTTTTCATGATGACCGAGATGACTCTCTCGGATGGATGCTTCTTCGCTTATCTTCCTACGCCGGCTCTTGGAATCGTGGGAATGACGATCGGACGTTCGACGTGTGGAAGTCTCGGTATTCTGATCTCGGGGGTCGGTGCGGGAGTCGGTTTTTCAGGCACGAATGTATTCGTAATGATATAGCCGTCCGCATTTGCCGCAATAACCGAGGTGTAGTCTTTGACGGGAATTTCCTCCACCGAATAGCGGATCATTTTGCCGTTATCCGAGAATGGCAGACCGCGGAAAGCACCTTTCCAGTCGTCTTCTGAGCGAAGCGTGAGATATTTATTCGTATCTTTGCCGTCGGCAAAGAGTTGCACCGTCACAAAATCGGGTCGCTTCTTTGCCTCGTCGTCTTTGTCGTCCCATCTTTTCTCAACCTGGACGATTTGATGACGCACAGCGGGCGGTTTCGGTGTTTCCGCGTTTACAAAATCGAGCAGTTCATCTTCGGATTCGATCTTGTTAAACTTACTTCCCTTGACCGTACCGTCTACAAAACCGCGGATGAAAAGGGCGTTGCCGGCTTTGGGCGTCTCTTTCTCGTTTTCCTCGGCGATGGCTTTTGCAACGGCACTCTTTACAAGAAATGCTTCGCCATTCTTCGCAGCGAATGTCAGATGCATATTCGATTGAATCTCATCCATCGTCGCAGGGATTTTATTGCCGTATTGATCATATCCGACGCGAATGCGGGTGCGCAGAACAAACTGATGCACGGGGACCTTATTTCCTTGCGGGTCCTCCACATACGATTTTACGTGGAATGTAGTGGACGGTTCATTGTCTCGTATGCTCTCGAGAACACCGTGTCTCGGTTTTCCATCGGGTTTGTCAATACTCAGTACCGGGTAGTTTTCGTCGTCGGCTACCGGCGTGCGGTCCGCGTGGACTGCGGAGTAAAATTGATACGGACGAAAGACATAACTTGTAAAGGTGAGTTCAAATTTCTCGGGAAGCACGATGCGCGGATCGAGCTCGACGTGAAGATCGACGACGGTGATGTTTCCTTTTCGCTGATTCAGTTCTTCCCACTTCGAGCCGTTTTCAAGCGCGCCGACCCACGGATCTTTATAGATCGCCGACGCGACAAAGGGATTCATGGTAAAGACGGCGTCGAGTTTCTTGATCTTGTAGTCCCCGTCCGCACGTTTGTACGTTGCGATCGTGCGATTCGGGTTGTTTTCATCGCGGACGGGATTGCCGGGCGCAACAAAATCCTCCGGGGAAACGGTATCGTTGATTCGAACTTTTGTGCCTTTGGTTACGGATTTGGCAATGCCGGAATTTGCATAGAGTGCGTAGAGCTTGAGTGTCTCGCCGGGTTTGATAAGATCTGCATCTTGTACGTCCTTGAAGGTGTGGGTATCATAGAAGAGATGCCCCTTGCCGTCTGTGATATAATCGCGATTCTCCGACCAACCGATAAAATACGATTTGAAAACCCAAACACCGCTTTGCGCAGGTGCACCGTTTAAGCCCAGTTTTGAGTTCTCATCAGTGAAAGACACGGTTGTTTCCGTCCTATCCTTTCTCACAAAAATAATCTCGGTGCCGGGATTCGCGCCTTGGAGCACGGCTTCGGGTTCGGGCTCTTCACTGATTTCCGGTGTTTCTCCTTCCACTTGGCCGGGTTCGACAGCGGGATTCTCGTCCTTTGTACCGGGTTCGACCTTCGGTTTTACTTCCGCCGGTGCGGGGGCTTCGTTCTGATCCTCGGAGACTTTGTCCGACTCTGCGGGCTCGGTCACTTCCGTGACGGTCTCAGGTTCGCCGACTGCAAGCGCAACGGGCGCCAATGTCGTAAAGAGCATCAGCGCAACGATGAGCAAGGACAATCGTTTTTTCCATCGATTTTGCTTCATCTTTTCCTCCTTTGGTTGACGGACCGTCACACGATGCGCAGATCAACGTCGTTTTTAAAAGTATACCATGCCAGTCTTGTGATTACAATACAAAATACATTGAAAGCGGATGCGTAACATTCATGAACGAAAAAGGAAACGTCACACAGATGTACGTGGACTGAGGAGGAATGCTCCGATTATGCGCTTTACAAAGCCCCTCTCATCCTCTATACTATAAGAGAATGGAAGTTACCGGCAATGTCCGAAATAAAGGAGGAAACACCATGGCAAAACAACATTTTGAAAGAACGAAACCGCACGTTA
>CAMYOU010000033.1 GCA_947283485.1 uncultured Peptostreptococcaceae bacterium | reverse complement strand
TACACCCATAAGGTTTCGTCGGCAGCGTCAGATGTGTATAAGAGACAGCCTTAGAATCAAGCAGTTTCTATGAAGATTTTTCTCGCGCATGAGAAGTCTTTGTGCTATAATAGGAAACAATCAATTGAAGCAAGGAGGAATGACTATGCGCTATATTGGCGAAGGACTCACATTTGACGATATTCTGCTCGTACCGGCAAAGAGTGAAGTGCTGCCGCACGAGGTGGATCTTTCCACAAAGCTCACGAACAAAATCAAACTCAACATTCCGCTTGTAAGCGCGGGTATGGACACCGTTACGGAATCCAAAATGGCAATTGCCATGGCGAGAGAAGGCGGCATCGGAATCATCCACAAGAACATGTCGATCGAAGAACAGGCAAAACAAGTCGATCGCGTCAAACGTTCCGAACATGGCGTCATCACGGATCCGTTTTTTTTGTCCCCGTTTCACGCCGTCAAAGACGCACTCGCCCTCATGGAACACTACCACATCTCGGGCGTGCCCATCACCGATGAAAACGGACTCTTAAAAGGCATCATCACCAACCGCGACATTCGATTTGAACGCGAGATCGAGAAACCCATCCATGAAGTCATGACCTCCGAAGGTCTCATCACCGCAGGCAAGGACGTCACCATGGACGACGCACTCGCCATCATGGCAAAACACAAGATCGAGAAACTCCCGCTCACCGACGATGACGGACATCTCATCGGTCTTATCACCATCAAAGACATCGAAAAATCCATTCAATATCCCCGCAGTGCCAAAGACGCGAACGGCAGACTCCTCGCAGGCGCAGCCGTCGGCATCACACCCGACGTGCTCGAACGCGTCGCCGCCCTCGTCCGCGCCAAAGTCGACGTCATTACCATCGACACCGCACACGGACATTCGAAAGGCGTCCTCGATGCCGTCCGCATGATCAAAGACGCTTATCCCGAACTCGAACTCATCGTCGGCAACGTCGCAACCGGAGCCGCAACCGAAGCCCTCATCAAAGCAGGCGCCAACGCCGTCAAAGTAGGCATCGGACCCGGCAGCATCTGCACGACCCGCGTCGTCGCAGGCATCGGCGTACCGCAAGTCACCGCCATCATGAACTGCGCCGAAGTCGCACAGAAATACGGCGTCCCCATCATCGCCGACGGCGGCATCAAATACTCCGGCGACATCACCAAAGCCATCGCCGCAGGCGGATCCACCGTCATGATCGGATCCCTCTTTGCAGGGACCGAAGAAAGCCCCGGCGAAGAAGAACTCTACGAAGGCAGACGCTACAAAGTCTACCGCGGCATGGGCAGCCTCGCATCCATGAAAAAAGGCTCCATGGACCGCTATTTCCAACAAGACGCAAGAAAACTCGTCCCCGAAGGCGTCGAAGGACGCGTTGCCTACAAAGGCGCACTCGGAGACGTCGTCTTTCAACTCATGGGCGGACTTAGAGCCGGCATGGGATACTGCGGAGCCAAAGACATCGAAACGCTCAAACAAGCGGAATTCATGCGCATTACCTCCGCAAGCCTCATCGAAAGCCATCCGCACGACATCAGCATCACCAAAGAAGCACCCAATTACACCGTAAGATAGGAGGAAATCTATGACCCAATTCAATGCAAAGAAATTCATCGAAGAACAAATCGAAGCCATTCGCGCACAAGTCGGCGACGGCAAACTCATCCTCGCCCTCTCCGGCGGCGTCGATTCCGCTGTCTGCGCAGCCCTCGTTCACCGTGCCGTCGGTGATCAATTAACCTCGATCTTCGTCGACCACGGCCTCATGAGAAAAGGCGAAGGCGATGCAGTCGAAGCCGCATTCCGCGACAGTTTCGGACTCAAACTCATCCACGTTCATGCCGAAGACCGCTTCCTCAAGAGACTCGAAGGCGTCTCCGACCCCGAAAAGAAAAGAAAAATCATCGGCGAAGAATTCATTCGCGTCTTCGAAGAAGAAGCAGCCAAGCTCGCAGACGCCCATTTCCTCGTTCAAGGCACCATCTACCCCGACATCGTCGAATCCGGAGAAGACGGAGCAAAACTCGTCAAATCCCATCACAACGTCGGCGGACTCCCCGAAGACCTCAAGTTCGAACTCGTCGAACCCTTAAAGAGCCTCTACAAAGACGAAGTACGCCTCGTCGGAGAAGAACTTGGACTCCCCGACACCATCGTCCACAGACAACCCTTCCCCGGACCCGGCATCGGCGTACGCTGCCTTGGCGCCATCACCAAAGAACGCCTCGACCTCTTACGTGAAGCAGACGCCATCTTCCGTGAAGAAATCGCCAAAGCAGGACTCGACCGCTCCATCTGGCAATACTTTGCCGCACTTCCCCACGAAAAAAGCGTCGGCGTCAAGAACGGAGCACGCGTCGAAGGCAAAACCATCATCCTTCGCGCCATCCATTCCGTCAACGCCATGAACGCCCAAGCCGTCGAACTACCCTGGAACGTCCTCAAAGAAAGCGCACGACGCATCACCGAACTCCCCGAAGTCACCAGGGTCGTCTACGACATCACCGACAAACCCCCGGCAACGATTGAATGGGAATAAAAATTTAGAACGCGAAGAATCAAAAAAACCGTAGCGAATAGGCTACGGTTTTTTTGTTTCATAGAGGATCAATTTGAAATTCATTTGCGCTCGGGGATATTCATTTCGGTGACGCAGGAAACCTCTGTTGAAATATTTCAAAAAAACATCTTTTTACATCGTTTTCCTCGTTGAAAGACAAACATTTGTGATATGATATTTTCAACCAAAGAATTACAATAAAAAAGGCACAAAAAAACTTGCTCTCGCAAGTTTTCAGTGTGCACACGCACGGCCTTTCGGCGGTTTCAATGAAATTTTATTTGAACTCGTCATGTAATTTCAGGAACAGGATAACATTTTTTTTTACGATTGTCAACGACGAAGGGAGGCTTTTATGAAAAAGGAAAAAAAGTATTGGGTAGGCTTGGACATCGGTACGTCTTCAGTCGGATGGGCTGTCACGGACAAGGATTATACGGTGCTCAAGTTTAATGGCAAGAAGATGTGGGGTGTACATCTTTTTGACGAGGCGAAAACGGCGGAAGGTAGACGCATGCAGCGCGGCGCACGGCGTCGCCTGAATAGGAGAAAGGAACGGATTCGCCTTTTGCAAGATTTCTTTGCGGAGGAGATTTCTCGAGTTGATGAAAACTTTTTTATCCGCATGAAAAATAGCGATCTGTACAAGGAAGATAAAGACGAAGTGTTACAGACAAAGTATGCTTTATTTCATGATGCGGATTTTAACGACAGCGATTATCACAAGAAATATCCGACGATTCATCATTTGATCATGGACTTGATCGAAGATGACAGCAAAAAGGACATTCGTCTGGTCTATTTGGCATGTCACTATCTTCTCAAAAATCGCGGGCATTTTATTTTTGAAGGGCAAGATTTCAATATGCAAAGCTCTTTTGAATCTGCCATCAGCGCATTGCAAAATCATTTAAGAACGGAATATGATGTCGAGATCACGATCAATCAGAACGATTTGATCCGCGTGTTAACCGATAAAAATATGAATAAAACGGCAAAGAAAGCGGCACTCAAAGGGATTGTCGGTGATACGAAATTCCTAAGGGCTGTCTCTGCGACGATGATTGGAAGTTCGCAAAACTTGGCGGCTCTGTTTGAAGATGAAGAACTCAAAGAAGCCGATAAGAAAAACATTGATTTTTCAAGTACAGAATTCGTGGAGAAACATTCCGAATATGAAAGCGTGCTGGGTGAAAGAATTGCCTTATTGGACATCTTAAAAGAGATCTATGATGCCTCCATCCTTGAAACACTCCTTGCAGAGGCAACGGAGAGCCCCAATAAAGTTAAATACATTTCATCGGTTTTTGTCAATCGGTATCAAAAACACGGGAGAGACCTCCAAAGGCTCAAGAAACTGATCAAAAATC
>CAMYOU010000032.1 GCA_947283485.1 uncultured Peptostreptococcaceae bacterium | reverse complement strand
CTTCTTAGCCGCTTCAGCGGTTTTAGTCCTATATGAAATTACATAACTCTCAAACGTTGTCCTGTAGCTTGTGATCCTTGTTTGCGTTTTAGTCCTATATGAAATTACATAACTCTCAAACCGTGATCTTTGTGTCCGTGAGCTTGTCAGTGTTTTAGTCCTATATGAAATTACATAACTCTCAAACCATAGGTTTTCAAGTCCTTTCTTCACTTCGGTTTTAGTCCTATATGAAATTACATAACTCTCAAACTATCACTGGGATAAGATCGGCGGCTTTCTCGTTTTAGTCCTATATGAAATTACATAACTCTCAAACCATGACACCGTTAAAAATCTTGACTAACCGGTTTTAGTCCTATATGAAATTACATAACTCTCAAACGTTATTATTTATATTATTATTATTCTTATTGTTTTAGTCCTATATGAAATTACATAACTCTCAAACGTCATAGACGAGCCATTTGTGCTCCCCGTCGTTTTAGTCCTATATGAAATTACATAACTCTCAAACGAGCGTTCGCGAAGAAGTACGACGATTTCCGTTTTAGTCCTATATGAAATTACATAACTCTCAAACCTTTCTTGATTGCTTCAAACGCTTTTTGCTGTTTTAGTCCTATATGAAATTACATAACTCTCAAACGCTTGACAATATAGTCGCTCCCCAGCTCCGCGTTTTAGTCCTATATGAAATTACATAACTCTCAAACCCAGTGGCGTTCATTCCATGGGTTCAGTGTGTTTTAGTCCTATATGAAATTACATAACTCTCAAACCTTCCAGAAGTGCCTGACGGTTAAATACGCGTTTTAGTCCTATATGAAATTACATAACTCTCAAACCGTGGAATAGATCGCGTAGCCGCAGCCCAAGTTTTAGTCCTATATGAAATTACATAACTCTCAAACTGCCCGTGATCGTGTCGTTCGCCGTTAAGTGTTTTAGTCCTATATGAAATTACATAACTCTCAAACTTCTTGAGCTCACCCTTCGTCATATCAGGAGTTTTAGTCCTATATGAAATTACATAACTCTCAAACTCGCGTTGAGGCTGACGATATATTCGTCGGGTTTTAGTCCTATATGAAATTACATAACTCTCAAACCGCAGGGAAGCGCAGAAGAGCGCAAGACGGGTTTTAGTCCTATATGAAATTACATAACTCTCAAACCGAGGAGAAGCGCGCGTAGGCGACGGCGGTGTTTTAGTCCTATATGAAATTACATAACTCTCAAACACTGCCCCTTATTTCGTAAAGTAAGCATATGTTTTAGTCCTATATGAAATTACATAACTCTCAAACCTCAAATTTCGGTTTTCAGGTTTCGCGATGACGATTCGCTATATTTCACATAGGTCTTGATCGATGATTCTTAAGTTTTCAGACTCCAATCCCTCCCTTGTAATCTGATTCTGTAGAGCAAGGACTCTTATTTCATTGTAACGTAAGAAATTTTCCAGCGCAACGAGTTCCTCGTGGTCCAGGAAGCTGTCGAGGTTCACGATTACAAACAATCTCTTTCCCGAGAGCTCATAGGCAATTTTCATATAATCTACAAGTCTTTCGAGAACGGAATCTCCGGCGAATTCAAATTGAAGTCCGACGGCTTTGAAAAGAAGGTCATAGTGGATTTCACCGGCAATGATTGGAAATCGGGATCGGTACATAAGGTCATCTGTCAATGCATAGAGGCGGCTTTCGAGATCGATCTTTTTTTGATACATTTCTTCTCCGTTGAGATCGGATTCGAGTTCTTGATAGAGTTTTTTAAGGAGTGAGGTCTGATTGATTTCGGGGGAAAATACGTCAAACAAAAGTTCCGTGTATTTTGATATGTCAATCTCCCGATCATCTTCAATCAGTTGAAACTCCTGTGTCCTTTTGGCGCTCGTATTGATCCAGGCGTTGAGAAAGTTCGTGAATATCTTCGTGTCTTCGATGACGAGTGTGTTGAGTGAGTGGCTTTTGATTTCCAGCGCGTGTTCGAGATGGGGTGTAATGACGTTCATAGTATGATGAGTCTCCTGTCATCGGTGATGGTTTCCTCGGAAATTTCTCCCACTAAGATTTCCATTTTTTCAAACTGTTTTTCCGTGATGATGAACATCTGTACCAGTCCGCTTGGCGGTTGATTCTCTCTTACTTTATCCGCGATTAAATTGGCAACTCCGGTGTTGAGTGCGATCTTACTGTATACCGATTCCTGCATCATCATAAAGCCATTTTTGATTAAAAACTTTCGAAAGACTCGATAGTTTCTCAGATCTTCCAGGGTTGTCATCGGAAGATCGAACATCACAATCATTCTCATATATCTATAGCTCATAGACGGGGAACCTCAATAAGGACAGATCCCTGTTGTTGAGGGCATCAAAAACAGAACGTACATAGAGATGCATCGCCTAATTGATTCTGTAATTTTTGCCGCCGATCCTTACAAACTCGTTGATCAGATCAATGAGTTCGATCTTCTCTTCTTTCCCAAAAAGGTTCCTGTCCATGCGGTACACTTTGTCGTCCACAATTGCCCGCCAAGGTTCGATCAGATCGCTGGACAGATTAAAAGGGTTGAATACATTATCATGAAATATCCCGATCTGCGTGATACATCCCTGACTTACCACATGGCGGTTGATTGCGGAGAGTAGAATGGCGTAGCCGTAGTTCAAAGCCGCGTTCGTATTGCATTCATCGCTCCTTGAGAAGCCTTTGCCATAGAGTGCATTGAAATAGACTTTTGCGGCGTGTCCTTCGCGATTGCTGACATCATTGCATGCGACTTCGTCTAAGTACTTATGGAGCAACACATGTTCTTTTTTCTCATATCGAAGGAGCAACTGCATTTGATTTTTGATTTTTTCTCTCACAATGGCTTGCCATACATCGCCTTTGATGGATGCGTCCCATTTGATCTGCGCTCTGATCTTCTCGCTGGTGTTGTAAGACGCATAATAGGGCATTATTTCCGCTGTCGGATTTCTCTTTTCATCACAAAAAATGAGTTTGATTTTGTGTTTGACGATTTCATTGAGGAGCGCGAATGTTACGGATGCTTCCGTGGTGTTGACAAGAATATGCGAGATGTCTTTTAGAAATATTTTGCGAATCTTGTTGCCATCTTGTCTTACGACAAGATGGCCAAGTTTCGCTTCCAGTTTTGCACGTGTGTCGATGACGACGACTCTCCAGGTCATAGCTTCAAAAGATCCACTTCATTCTCGAAAAGACCGGTGATGGAGCGGTTGATCAGTTTGAATTCATCTAAACTATCGATATTTTTCGAAAATAAGGATATTCCCATGCGTGCCTTAAGATTAATCTCTTTTAAGTTGCATCCGCTGTTGTAATTCTGGAATAATAGAAGAATCTGTTGAATCACTTGTAGTTTCTTCTCCGTTTCAAGCGTCATGAAAGTACTGTATGCATCATGAATATTCTTTGCTTGGTTGTTCCTTCTCTTAGCGTAGATGCCCTGTTCCAGTTTCTTGGCAAGGGTTTGATAGAGTGCATTGACCTCGGCGTCATCAATGCCGTCAAATGGCGTGACTTTAACCGCTCCTCCGTCTTTCTTCCCGAATTTTGATTTTTTGGCAAGGAATTTTTCGATTTTCTTCACAAGCTTCTGTTCATCACGGCTGAGAAGAAGCTGAACGGCGCCGGATGCCCATATATCATTCTTCGATTTCGCCGTAATATGATAATAGAATCCATCGACCTTCAGGAGCGATTTGATCTTGATTCTATCCCACAAAACCTTGGGATTCCCCAGTCCAAGCTCTTTTTCGAAATAATCTTTGAGGGCGTTCTCTTCTCCGTTCTCGATTCTCTTATAGACGACAAGTGGGATGGTTTCCAAGGTCTTCTTCTTGCCCTTTTTCGCATTGGACTCCACCAGGCAGAAGTATGCAGTGCTTGCACTGTTGTAACCGCCGTATTTGGAGATGTCGGACTTCGGAGAGTTTTCTTTTTGCGGGACTTGGCCCTTGCCTTTTCGCATTAAGTTGGCTTTAAAGAGCTCTCCGGAGCCTATAAAGTTCATTCTCGTAAACCGGAAATTGGTGCCTTGGAGTTCATTCTTCACTTTGATGATGGTTGCGTCTTGATTTTTCTTCTCCTTGTCATAACGGATCCATGCAACGGTATTGCCTCGTTTGACATCATATTTGAACATATTCTCGAGATTGTATCCCCTCGCATCTTTGTCTTTCTTGATAAAGTTGCGTGGGCTTTTCGTAAACTTGGTATTGTAGACATTTCCTACGACAATGTTCAAATATGCATCGTGCATGTGGTGGAGGTCGTTGACGGAGCGGCATTTCACCAGATCAAATTCCTGTCTGAATCGACTTGCGTTTTCGGCTTTTGAGTACACGATTTCAGAATCTTTGCATAGCAATTTTAAGAGATTGGCCGTTTCTTTGGTGGCTTGTCTGGTCTCTACGATCTGTCTCTCAATAAATCCGGTGAGTTCTTCTGCGGTGAACGGCGTCCTGCGAATCAAGCGTGCGTATTTTTTGCTCCCGATAAGCTCCTTCGTGTGCAGCATGTTCCAAAAGGTATAACACTTGGGATTGATGACCTCTTGTGGGATCGGATATTGATTGCCTTTTTTGCTGTTTAATTCCTTCTTGACTAATACTCTGTTTTCCAAGGAATCATCATAGATCTTCGATTTCGGATAGATGTGGTCTTGGTCGTATCTGTTTTTATTGTTGAGATCTTCAATATCGATCGGTTCCAAACTATACACGCATCGGCCAAGTTGCGTGTAATATAGGTATAGATTGTCCCATCTGAGCCTGCTGTCGTCTTCGCTTTCCAGATCATGAAGCATCTTATTGTAATGTTCGCTTCCTATTTCCGCCATAAAGGCTTGCTTGCCGGATTTGTAAAACTCAATCAGACGGCTCTTCCTCGTTAATTTTTTTCCTTTTTTGGTATTTTGATCTCTAGCCATCTCAATAAAGATCTTTTCCGGATCGTGTCCCATAATCTTCCGGATCTCATCCGTAATCCTCAAACTCTGCCACAACATTCTCTTGACAGCAGGTGACAAGTAGAGTTCATCTGCCATTTCATAGCAAAGTTCTCTATCTTCGACGGGATTTCTCTTTGCAATTTCTTCTGTAAAGGTGAATCTACTGCTCATGAGTTCCATGAGATTC
>CAMYOU010000031.1 GCA_947283485.1 uncultured Peptostreptococcaceae bacterium | reverse complement strand
TCACTCACGCTTGGGAGTGCTCTTAGCGGCGGTACGATTTTTTTCTCTTTTCCGAGTGTGAATCTACAAGGATCGGAGGTTTCAAAGGACAAGGGAGCGAATGAAATATCCCGACCATACATTTCGCGTGCAACATACAAAACAGATAGCTCTTGCTCGTCTTTCGCCGTACGACCCTCATCTCCTTCAAGCTCGAGAATGCGTGCATCAACGGAACGCGCCCCCAAAAGAATAGCGGGTGAAAAATCGTCAATTTTCGTAGAAAAAAACGTGGCATAAAAAGCTTCCGGATAATGCACTTTGCAATAAGCAATGCGATAACTCATGAGGACGTAGGCAACTGCATGCGCTTTTGGGAACATATACTTGATTTTTTTACACGAATCAATGTACCATGGATCAATTTTCTGATCGACCATCGCTTGTTCCATTTCCGGAGTCAATCCTCTTCCCTTTCGCACGCTTTCCATCGTTTTGAAGGCCGTGAGCTTTTCAACGCCGCGATAAATCAGATACGTCATGATATCATCGCGCGTTGCAATGACGCCGCTCAGATTGGTCGTGCCGTTGTTGATTAAATCCTGTGCGTTCCCGAGCCAGACATCCGTACCGTGAGAAAGTCCGGAAATACGAATGAGTTCGGCAAAGGTCGTTGGATGCGTTGCAGCAAGCATTCCCATAACAAAGTCAGTGCCGAATTCCGGAATGCCGAGTGCGGTAAGCTCCGTCCCGTCGTTCTTGAAGATTGCCATCGTCTCCTTATCGCCAATCGGGATGGTCAAAGGATCGATCCCCGTGAGATCTTGGAGCATGCGGATAATGGACGGTACATCGTGTCCGAGCAAATCCAGTTTTAGTACATGCCCCGAGATGGACTTGTAGCTAAAGTGTGTCGTAATGGTTTCACTTTTCGGATCATCCGCGGGATATTGGAGAGCCGTGAAATGATGAATCGGATGGTCTTTCGGAAAAATCATGATCCCGCCAGGATGTTGCCCCGTCGTTCTTTTGACCCCGACGATCATATTTTGCATCCGGTCGCTTTCGCCACGCGAAAGGACTGTCTGTGTCTTTTCGCAAAAGTTTCGGATGTATCCAAAAGCCGTCTTGTCCGACAAGGTGCCGATCGTACCTGCTCGAATGACATTCTCCTTCCCGAAGATATCTTCCGTATACTTGTGCGCACGCGTCTGATATTCGCCTGCAAAGTTCAGGTCGATATCCGGTTCTTTATCCCCGTCAAATCCCAAGAAGACCTCGAAAGGAATTTCGTATCCCGCTTTTTCAAGCTCATGACCGCAGACGGGACAAACTTTATCCGGAAGATCCGGTCCCGCATGTACAGAATCATCGACATCAAAATCCGAATACTTGCAATTGGGGCAAATGTAGTGCGGAGGCAGAGGGTTGACTTCCGTAATTCCTGCCATCGTGGCAACAAAGGATGAACCGACGCTCCCCCTCGATCCGACAAGGTATCCGTCCTCATTCGATTGATGAACAAGCTTCTGAGCGATCATATAGAGTACGGAGTATCCATTGGAGATGATGGAGTGCAGTTCCTTCTCCAGTCTGGTTGATACAATTTCCGGAAGGTTATCTCCATAGATTTCATGCGCTCTTTCAAAACACAGCTCTCGAAGCTTTTCATCACTGCCCTCAATGACAGGTGAATAAGTGCCGGGGAGAATGACATGAACTTCTTCGACTTCATTTGCCAGTCGGTTGGGGTTTGAAATGACAATTTTCCGTGCAATCTCTTCGGGGAGAAAAGAAAATTCATGAAGCATCTCATCTGTTGTTCGCAAATAGAGACTATGTGCATGGTCGTCAAATCGTCTGGGCTTTCCTCCCAGGAATAGAATCATGCGGACAACCGCGTCGGATTTGTTTAAGTAACGAACATTTCCCGAGACGACAACAGGCTTTTGTGCGCGCGTTGCGAGTTGAATCAATCGAGCCGTAAGTTTTTCATATTGTTTGATATCCCCGGGCACTTCTTTGTCATCACGATGATACAGCGTGGAGGGCGGTTGTACTTCGATAAAATCATAGAATGAAATCATCTTAATCAGTTCCGGATCCGTTTTTACACTTAGGATTGCATTCCAAACTTCACTGCCATAACCGCCGCTACCAACCAAGAGTCCGGTTCTATGTTCAATAAGATCTTTTTTTTCAATCTTCGCGCGTCCATACATTCCATGCAAATGCGATTTTGAAACCAACTGATAGAGATTGTAAATTCCTTCCTGCGTCTTGGCATAAAGAGTCGTTTGATAACCCGAAAAACGATTGAGACGTGATAGATCAAATTGACGGTTAAAACTTGCGTTGATTGCATAGGGTGGCTGATAGCCAGCTTTCTGCAACATACACAAAAACACTTCAGCCGTCGCGTGTGCATCATCATATGCCCGGTGATGGTTTTCGAGACTCACGTTGAAATACTTTGTAAGCGTATCCAGACGATGTCGACTTAGTTCCGGCAAAACGACGCGTGCCAAAGCTAGTGTGTCAATGTACGGGAATGTTCGATCCAATCCCATATCATCCGCCGCCTTAAAAACAAAAGAAGTATCAAAACTCGCATTGTGAGCTACAAGAACGGCACCTCTACAAAATTCAAAAAACTTCGGCAAGATCACTTCAATGGTCGGTTTGTCCTTGACCATCTCGGGGGAAATACCGGTAAGAGAAACAATTTTTCTGGGGATGGCGCGCTCCGGATTCACGAGTTGCGAAAATGTATCCGCAACCTGTCCGTTTTCAATGCAGACGGCACCGATCTCCGTGATCTTGTCATATTGTGGCGACAATCCCGTTGTTTCAATATCAAAGACGACGTATCGATTGTATGTTTCACCGATGACGGCATCCGTCAGAACTTTATTTTCCTCTTCGGTTACAAAAGCATCCATGCCATAAATCGGCTTGATGCCATGCTTTTTGGCAGCTTTGTCGATATCCGGAAAAGATTGTACACAATCGATATCCGTAATGCCAACCGATGTATGTCCCCAAGACTTGAGCCTGGCAAAAAGTTCATCCGGTTCAATAAGCCCGTCCAGCTGACTCATCTTCGTATGAATACCGAGTTCAACCCTCTTTTCAGGCGCATCGTCGATCTTATCCTTTGATGCAATCGGTAGAATGTCTAGGATTGAGATTTGAAATTCTTTATCCCAACTATCATAGATATATTTTCCGGCAATTCGGTAAAAGTTGCCCTCTTTGACCTCTGTAAAAAAGACTTCTCTGTCTTTGTTTTTTATAAACATTTTACAGGCAACGGTTCCCGTTCCGTCATATAGATCAATGGTAACAACCGTTTTTTCAAGTTTGCTTTTTGTTGTGGAAAGATCTCTATCCGTAATCGATAGAATTTTTCCTTCGACAGCGCATTCCGGTGTATCGGAATCCAGATCTTCTACACGAATCGTATTCAGATCTCTAAACTCTTTTTTGCGTAGCGGGGATGTCTTCCTAATACGTTGAATCGTTTCATCAGAATTTTTTTGTTGATTGGCCTCGTTAATTTTATCGCCCCAGGACTTTACTTTTTCTTGAGCGATTTGTTGTTGCTTTTCAAAAAAATCTTCTCCCGTTTCTTCTTCGAGTCGAAAAGAAATCTTACATGGAAAATCGTTGCACTTGGCTTTTTCTTCCAGTTGTTCCGCTATCCTTCTCTCCAGAAGACTTTCGTAAAAGAGAGCATTGGTGACGGGAATTTCAAACGTTTCATCCCGTTTCACAAGTTCCCCGAAAGTAGCACCAGGAACTATAGAATATAGTTCTTTCATAATGTCGAATGATTCGTCCATAGCCTTTTTACAATGGAGTGTAATGCTGGCATTCGGAAATTTTTCTTCCAAAATCTGAACAAAAAAATCAAATTGATCGTTTGATTCGTCGGATTGTAAGACGACGTCAAAATTCTGCGCACCGTCCCAATATACTTTATCTATTCGACTGTTGAGCGCATTTTCAGCGGTGTTCGGCAATGCATATCCGCGTTGCACCAAAAATTCTTTAAGCGTCATGGCAGATCTCCCTTTGAATCTCCTCGAGGAGGGCCTCAAGCAATTGCTCCTCTGGAACACGTCGTATTACTTTCCCCTTAGCAAACACAATCCCTTGTCCGTTTTGCCCCGCAATCCCGAAGTCCGCCTCACGAGCTTCCCCGGGACCATTCACAGGGCAACCCATAATGGCAACCGTGATCGGCTCGGATACGTCCCGCAACTGTTCTTGTGCTTTTTCGACGATCGATACGAGGTTTATTTTCGTACGTGAACAGGTTGGACAGGAAATGAGATTGACGCCCTGATGATAAAGCCCCGCCGCACGAAGAATCTCTTTTGCAATACGCACTTCATCTACCACAGACTGGGTCAATGAGACCCGAATAGTATCACCAATCCCATCCATGAGAAGACCGCCGATACCGATCGCCGACTTAATGATCGCCGCATCCCCCGCGCCCGCCTCAGTGACACCGAGATGTAACGGATAGTCGGTACGCTTTGAAATCTTTCGATAGGCATCCATCATAACGGCAACATCACTCGACTTCAAAGAAAGTTTGAATTCATGAAAATTCATTCTTTCCATCATATCCACATAACGCATGGCACTTTCGACCAGCGCATCTGCTGTCGGTCCTCCGTATTTTTGAAGTAAATCCGCCTCCGTCGAGCCTCCATTGACGCCGATGCGCATGGATACGCCGTACTTCGTGGCTTCTTGTACCACCAATTTTGTTTTTTCTTCGCCGCCGATATTGCCCGGATTGATACGCAGGCAATCCGCCCCCCTTCGAATAGATTCAACTGCCAGTCTAGCATTGTATTGGATGTCGACAATTAACGGAATACGGATATTTGCCTTGATGGCAGGTAAAGCCTCTAGATCCGCATCATTCGATACGGCAACACGTACGAGATCGCAACCTGCGGACTCAAGGCTTTTGATTTGATTGACGGTGCGCTCTGCATCCTGCGTCGGTGTATTGGTCATGCTCTGTATCGAGATGGGCGCATCGCCGCCTATATATAGATCTCCAACCTTGATTTTCCTTGTGTGTCTACGCATTATGATCACCTAATCAGTCTCAAAATATCTTGATATGTGGCTATTATCATGACCCCTATTAAAAATAAAAATCCGATGAAATGGACATTGGCTTCTTTTTCAACAGGAATTTTCTTTCCGCTTATCGCTTCAGCGACGATGAAGAGCATTTTTCCCCCATCTAGAGCAGGAATCGGCAATAGATTGATGACGCCGAGATTGATATTGATATACGCAAGCCAAAAAAGAATGTCTATAAAACCTCGGTGTGACGCTTCGGCGAGTACGGTAGCAACGCCGATTGGACCCGAAACGTCGCTTACGGATACATTCCCTCTCAATGCCATGCGCAAGAAATGAATCAAAGACATAAACATACTGCCGAACATGGACGCTGCTGCAGTAAAGATCTCCGAGATAGAAACACGCGCCATATCCGGGTAGATCCCCATGACAAAGCGACCGTCCGCCTCTTTTGGAGCGACCGAGATCATTTTCTCATCGTCAGAACGGCCTACCGTCACTTTTAGCGTTTGCCCGCGATTTTCGCTCATATAATCAAGAACATCCTGCCATGTTTCGATTTTTTTGTCGTCCAATTTCAGAATACGATCGCCTATCTCTAACCCCGCGGTATACGCAGGTGATTGATCCGTGAACTTCGCAATCACCGGAACTTCTTTTCCTCGCACTCCGACGAGAATAAGCAACACCAAAAACCCGAGAACAAAGTTCATGAATGCTCCGGCAACGATGATTAAGGCTCTCTTATAC
>CAMYOU010000030.1 GCA_947283485.1 uncultured Peptostreptococcaceae bacterium | reverse complement strand
TAACGTGCGGTTTCGTTCTTTCAAAATGTTGTTTTGCCATGGTGTTTCCTCCTTTGATTACTTATCCATAATCTCGTCCGCCAAAGATTTGGGAACGGGTGCATAATGATCAAACTGCATCGAATAGGTTGCGCGTCCTTGTGTCTTGGAGCGTAGATCCGTCGCATATCCGAACATCATGGATAGCGGAATGAACGCGTCCAGAATGTGGAAGCCATCCTTCGGATTCATACCTTGAATCTTGCCGCGTCTCGAGTTGACATCGCCCATGACGTCTCCGAGATAATCGTCGGGCGTCGTAATCTCAACTTTCATCATGGGTTCGAGGAGTGCCGGATTTGCTTTCATAACGGCTTCCTTAAACGCCATGGAGCCGGCAATCTTAAATGCCATCTCCGAAGAGTCGACTTCGTGGTACGAACCGTCGAACAGTGTAACTTTGACATCAAGCATCGGATAGCCTGCAAGGACGCCGGCTTCGCATGCTTCTTTGATGCCGGCTTCGGTCGGTCCGATAAATTCTTTCGGGACGACACCGCCGACGATCTTGTTGATAAACTCAAATCCTTTACCCGCTTCGTTCGGCTCGATCTTGATCTTGACGTGACCGTATTGACCGTGACCGCCGGACTGACGTACATATTTGCCTTCCGCTTCGGCTTCGGTCGTGATCGTCTCACGATACGATACTTGCGGGTTACCGATGTTCGCCTCGACTTTGAATTCGCGAAGCAGACGATCGACGATGATTTCCAGATGCAATTCGCCCATGCCGGCGATGATCGTCTGTCCCGTTTCCTCATTGGTGTAGGTACGGAATGTCGGATCTTCTTCGGCAAGTTTTGCAAGGGCGATGCCCATCTTCTCTTGCGATGCGCGCGTCTTCGGCTCGATCGCTACGGAGATGACGGGTTCCGGGAATTCCATCTTCTCGAGGATGATGGGGTTTTCCGGATCGCAGAGCGTGTCGCCCGTGGTGGTGTTCTTCAGGCCGATTGCGGCTGCAATCTCACCAGCGTACACCTCGCCGACCTCTTCCTGCTTGTTTGCGTGCATGATAAGGATTCGACCGATGCGCTCTCTCTGTCCTTTCGTCGAGTTGACGACATAGCTGCCGGATTTCAATACGCCGGAATAGACGCGGAAATATGCGAGTTTACCGACATAGGGATCGGTAACGATCTTAAATGCGAGTGCCGAGAACGGCTCTTCATCGCTCGGAACACGCTCTCCCTCATCTCCGGTCTTGGGATCGACGCCCTTGATCGGGGGGATATCGACCGGCGAAGGCATGTACGCGACAATCGCGTCGAGAAGCGGTTGTACACCGCGGTTCTTATAGGCACTGCCGCAGAGAACCGGGTTTAGTTTATTCGCGATGGTGCCGATGCGGATGGCTTTGTGAATCTCGTCTTCGGTGAGTTCTTCGCCGTCCAGGTACTTCATCATGATCTCTTCGTCGAACTCCGCGATGGAGTCGAGAAGAATCGCACGATACTCTTCCGCTTTTTCACGATATTCTTCCGGAATCTCCACGTCGTCGTATTTGACGCCGAGGTCGTCGTGGTAGATGCGTGCTTTCATGGTGATCAGGTCGATGACGCCTTGGAATTTGTCCTCTGCGCCGACAGGAATCTCAATAGCAACTGCATTCGCCTTGAGTTTGTCCTTGATCGTGTCCATCGCCATGAAGAAGTTCGCGCCGGTTGCGTCCATCTTGTTGATGAAGCAAATTCTCGGTACGTGATATTTGTCGGCCTGTCTCCAAACCGTCTCAGATTGCGGCTCAACGCCGGTCTTGGCATCGAAGAGCGCGACGGCTCCGTCCAGTACACGCAGAGAACGCTCGACCTCTACGGTGAAGTCCACGTGTCCCGGGGTGTCGATGATGTTGATGCGATGGTTTAACCAATGGCAAGTGGTTGCCGCGGAGGTGATGGTGATTCCGCGTTCCTGCTCTTGAACCATCCAGTCCATCTGCGCCGCACCTTCATGGGTATCGCCCATCTTGTGAATCTTACCGGTATAGTAGAGGATTCTCTCCGTAACGGTCGTCTTCCCGGCGTCGATATGGGCCATGATGCCGATGTTTCTAACTTTATCCAGTGCGAAGTCTCTAGGCATAATACTCCCTTCCGTTTAGAAACGATAGTGTGCGAACGCCTTGTTTGCCTCCGCCATGCGATGCGTCTCTTCTCTCTTCTTCACACTCGCGCCTTGGTTGTTGGCTGCGTCCATGATCTCTTTGGATAGTCTCTCGATCATGGTCTTCTCGCCTCTTGCACGCGCGTATCTTACGAGCCAACGGAGCCCCAATGTCTGACGTCTCTCCGGACGAACCTCCATCGGAACTTGATACGTTGCGCCGCCGATACGTCTTGCCTTAATTTCCAAGACGGGCATGATGTTGTTTAATGCTTTCATGAATACTTCCAAGGGATCTTCACCTGTTTGATCTTTGATGCGGTCAAATGCACCGTAGACGATCGACTGAGCGAGTCCCTTCTTGCCGTCAAGCATGATGTTGTTGACGAGCTTGGTAACGACCGTTTCTCCGTAAAGCGGATCGGGCATTACCTCTCTTTTTGGAACATGTCCTCTTCTGGGCACCTTGCTTCCCTCCTTACTCAAAAAAAGTAACTCATTGGTACTCGGGATGAGTTCATTCCCGTTCGTGCGCATATCTATCGAAATACAGTAGTTTTTCTAAAAATTTCTAAAAATCATGCGCTGTGAAAAGTCTTACTTGGGGCGTTTTGCGCCGTACTTGGAACGCGCTTGCATTCTGCCGGTTACACCTGCCGTGTCGAGTGTACCGCGTACGATGTGATAACGCACGCCCGGAAGGTCCTTGACCCTGCCGCCGCGAATGAGGACGACGCTGTGCTCCTGCAGATTGTGACCGATTCCCGGAATGTAGCAAGCTACCTCCATCCCATTGGTGAGGCGGACTCTGGCAACTTTACGAAGTGCGGAGTTCGGCTTCTTGGGGGTTACGGTACGAACGGCAGTGCATACACCGCGTTTTTGCGGAGAATTGTGCTTCGTCATCTGTTTTCTCAGGTTGTTCATCGTGTACCCGAGTGCAGGCGACTTGGATTTCTCCATGGAACTCGTTCTACCCTTGCGGATCAGCTGATTGATTGTCGGCATTTCTTCACCTCCATTAGAATATTTTTAGACAAATGGGCAATAAAAAAAATCCCTCTCGTCTAAACCTCCGTGATTATATCACGCGCTTCCCTTTTGTGTCAAGGAAAAGCTGGTAATTTAGGCGATTGAAAGGACTTGAAAATCATTTTTGCACGACGCGCGTATTCCCTACGAACGGCAAGCAAGAATGAAAAAAGATAGAGGAGATGCGTTTCGTGCATCTCCTCTTTGTCGTTCGGATGTGTCGTTCGAATGATGAAAATCAGGGCTCGATGATTTCCTCGAGCACTTCTTTTTCGTTCACTTCCTCGCCCTCGGTTTCTTCGACGGCGATGTCCTGCATCGCATCTTCTTCCGCCATCGTCTCGTAGTCGATGTCGATCTTCTGATAGCGTTTCATGCCGGTACCTGCCGGAATGAGCTTGCCGATGATGACATTTTCCTTGAGTCCCATGAGCGTATCCACTTTGCCTTTGATGGAGGCTTCCGTAAGGACTCTCGTGGTCTCCTGGAAACTTGCGGCGGAGAGGAACGAGTCGGTTGCAAGGCTCGCCTTTGTAATGCCGAGTAACTCCTGCGTTGCGACGGGGACGGCTTTGCCCGCCTCTTCGAGTTCCTTGGATTCGATTTCAAAATCGCGTTTCCCGACGAGGCTGCCGGGTAGGAACGAGGAATCGCCGGCGTCTTCGATCTTCACTCTGGAGAGCATCTGTTTCACGATGATCTCGACGTGTTTGTCGTCGATGTCGACACCCTGCAGTCGGTAGACTTTTTGAACCTCGCGGACAATGTATTCGTACACGCCCCACGGTCCCAAGACTTTTAAGATCTCGTGCGGGTTCACGGAACCTTCGGAGAGCTGCGTGCCGGCTTTGATGAAGTCGCCGGTTGCGACTTTGAGGCTTGCGCCGTACGGGATGTGATAGGTCTTTTCCGTGCCGTCTTCGCCGGTGACGACGACTTCGCTCATGCGTTCTTTCGCCACGACTTCGACGGTACCGTCGATCTCACTGATGCCGGCAAGACCTTTCGGTTTGCGGGCTTCAAAGAGCTCCTCGACACGCGGCAGACCTTGGGTAATTCCGACGCCCGCGATACCGCCGGAGTGGAACGTACGCATGGTAAGCTGGGTGCCCGGCTCGCCGATGGATTGTGCGGCGATGATACCGACCGCTTCACCGATGTTGACGGGTTTGCCGGTCGCAAGATTTCGTCCGTAGCATTTTGCACAGACGCCGTGACGGCTCTTGCAGGTGAGGACAGAGCGAACGTGAATCGATTTGATGTTCGCACCGACGATGCGATCCGCGATGTCCTCGGTGATCATCTCGTTCTTGTGGACGAGAATCTCGCCGGAGCCCGGATGAATGAGATCTTCCGCACTGTAACGACCGATCATGCGATCGCGCATATGCTCGATGAGCGCATTGCCGTCTTTGAAATCCTCGATGAGGATGGATTCGTCCGTTCCGCAATCCTCCTCGCGTACGATGACGTCCTGTGAAACGTCGACGAGGCGGCGCGTGAGGTATCCCGAGTCAGCCGTACGAAGCGCGGTATCGGATAGACCCTTACGGGAACCGTGCGTCGAGATGAAGAACTCGAGTACCGAAAGTCCCTCGCGGAAATTTGCCTTGATCGGAATCTCGATCGTGCGTCCGGTCGCGGAAGCCATGAGTCCGCGCATGCCGGCAAGCTGTCTGATCTGATCTTTCGATCCGCGGGCACCGGAGTTCGCCATGATTGCGATATTGTTCTTGGGATCGAGATCCTCCATGACGGCTTTCGTGACTTCGTCGGTCGCTTTTGTCCAGATGTCGATGACGAACTGATACCGCTCGTCCTCGCTCACGAGACCTTGACGCAAGAGTTCTTCGTAGGCGTTGACTTGTTTCTCGGCTTCGGCGAGAATGTCCGCTTTTTTCGCGGGAACGTGAATGTCGTCCATGGAAATCGTAAACGCACCGATGGTGGAATATTTGTAGCCGATCGACTTGATGTAGTCGAGCATTTTGGCGGTCGAGATATTGCCGTGTTTGCGGAAACAACGGTCGATGATATCTCCGAGTGCTTTCTTGTCGACGATGCGATCGATCTCGAGCGAATACGCGTCCGTTCTGCGATCGACATAGCCGAGATCCTGCGGAATCTGCTCGTTGAAAATGAAACGTCCGACCGTGGATTCGACGAGCTTGCCGTGATCGTTTTCGCCGCGACGCACGCGCACTTTGACGCGCGTATGGAGTGTCACGTCTTTATTGAAATATGCCTTCATCATCTCCATGTAGTCTTTGAAGATGTGTTTGGCTTCCGTTTCGCCCGCATCTTCGGTCGTAAGATAATACGAACCCAAGACCATGTCCTGCGTCGGTGTCGTGATCGGACGACCGTCTTTCGGCGCGAGGATATTGTTGGTGGAGAGCATGAGAAGACGTGCCTCCGCCTGTGCTTCGGCAGAGAGCGGCAAGTGAACCGCCATCTGGTCGCCGTCGAAGTCGGCATTGTACGGCGTACATACGAGCGGATGGAGTTTGATTGCTTTGCCTTCGACGAGGATCGGCTCAAACGCCTGAATACCGAGACGGTGTAGCGTCGGGGCGCGGTTTAGAAGAACCGGGTGATCCTGGATGACTTTGTCGAGGACGTCCCAGACTTCGGGCGTTGCGCGTTCCACCATCTTCTTGGCATTGCGGATATTGTGTGCCTTCTCGTCTGCGACGAGTTGTTTCATGACAAAAGGCTTAAAGAGTTCGAGTGCCATTTGTTTCGGCAGACCGCATTGATAGAATTTGAGTTCCGGTCCGACGACGATGACCGAACGTCCGGAATAGTCAACACGTTTGCCGAGCAGGTTCTGACGGAAACGACCGGTCTTGCCCTTTAGGAGATCCGATAGGGATTTCAAAGAGCGATTGCCGGGTCCCGTGACCGCTTTGCCGCGTCTGCCGTTGTCGATGAGCGCATCGACCGCCTCTTGGAGCATGCGTTTCTCGTTGCGCACGATGATGTCCGGCGCACCGATATCGAGAAGTCTCAATAGGCGGTTGTTGCGGTTGATGACGCGACGATAGAGATCGTTGAGATCGCTCGTCGCAAATCTGCCGCCCTCGAGTTGCACCATCGGGCGCAGATCGGGCGGAATGACCGGAATGACGTCGAGAATCATCCATTCCGGACGATTGCCCGACGCGCGAAAGGCTTCGATGACTTCGAGGCGTCTTGTGATACGGACTTTTTTCTGTCCGCTCGCGCCGTCGAGTTCGGCTTTTAATTCCTCGGATTCCTTGTCGAGGTCGATCTCCTCGAGGAGTTCCTTGATGCTCTCGGCACCCATCCCGGCGCGAAAAGCGTCTTCGCCGTACGTATCGACGGCTTCGGCGTATTCATATTCCGTGAGGAGTTGTTTTTTCTGTAGATCCGTATCCTTGGGATCGATGACAATGTAATTGGCAAAATAAAGTACTTTCTCGAGCGCACGTTGACTCATGTCGAGCACGAGACCCATGCGCGTCGGGATGCCTTTGAAATACCAGATATGCGAAACGGGAGCGGCGAGTTCGATATGCCCCATGCGTTCGCGGCGCACTTTGGCTTTCGTGACTTCGACGCCGCATTTTTCGCAGACGACGCCACGATAGCGGATTTTCTTATATTTACCGCAGGCGCATTCCCAGTCCTTGGACGGTCCGAAGATTTTCTCGCAGAAAAGTCCTTCCTTCTCCGGTTTGAGTGTCCTGTAGTTGATCGTCTCGGGCTTTTTGACTTCGCCCTTCGACCATTCACGAATCTTCTCCGGGCTTGCCAGTCCGATTCTCATGGATTCAAACGTCTTGAGTTCAAACAATGAAATCCTCCCTCCTCTACAGGTCCTCTTCATCTTCTACGATGGAAAAGCCGCCATTCTCGTTTTCCTCGACATCGTTCACGACTTCCGTGTCCGGTCCGATGTAGTTCACCGTCTCATAATCCATAAAGTCGTCGGTCTCCTTGAGTTCGATCTCTTCATCGTCCTCGGATAGGACTTTCACGTCGAGTGCGAGCGATTGAAGCTCCTTGATCAGGACCTTGAAGGACTCGGGGATGCCCGGTTCCGGAATGTTCTCGCCCTTGACGATGGATTCGAACGTCTTTACACGTCCGACAATGTCGTCGGATTTGACCGTGAGCATCTCTTGGAGCGTATAGCTTGCGCCGTATGCCTCGAGTGCCCAGACCTCCATCTCGCCAAAACGCTGTCCGCCGAATTGCGCTTTCCCGCCGAGCGGTTGTTGCGTGACAAGCGAGTAGGGTCCGATCGAACGTGCGTGGATCTTCTCGTCGACCATGTGGTGCAGTTTCAACATATACATATAACCGACGGTGACGGGATTGTCGAAAAATTCTCCCGTACGTCCGTCGCGTAAAGCGAGTTTACCGCTTCTGGGATACCCTGCTTCTTCGAGTGCCTCGATGATTTCCATATCGCTTGCGCCGTCGAAGACCGGGGTGGCAACGTGCCAGCCGAGTTTCTTCGCCGCGAGTCCCAAATGTACCTCGAGTACCTGTCCGAGGTTCATACGGGACGGAACGCCCAAGGGGTTAAGGACGATCTGAATCGGCGTACCGTCCGGCAGGAACGGCATGTCCTCTTCCGGAAGCACACGCGAGATGACGCCCTTGTTGCCGTGACGTCCGCAGAGTTTGTCGCCGACGGAGATTTTACGTTTTGCCGCGATGTAGACGCGGACGACTTCGTTGACGCCGGGCGAGAGCTCGTTGCCCGCGCGACGAGAATATTTCTTGACATCGACGACGATGCCCTCTTCTCCGTGCGGGACGCGTAGCGAAGTATCGCGGACTTCACGCGCTTTTTCTCCGAAGATCGCACGCAATAATCTCTCTTCGCTCGAAAGCTCCGTCTCGCCCTTCGGCGTAACTTTGCCGACGAGTATATCTCCCGCGCGCACCTCTGCGCCGACGCGGATGATTCCGTCTTCGTCAAGATCGCGTCTTTGCTCCTCGCTGATATTCGGAATATCCGCCGTGATCTCCTCAGGTCCGAGCTTGGTATCACGTGCTTCACTCTCATGTTCCACGATGTGAATGGACGTCAAAACGTCGTCCATGACGATTTTTTCGCTGATGAGGATGGCGTCCTCGTAGTTATAGCCTTCCCAGTTCATAAACGCGACGAGAATGTTCTTACCGAGCGCAATCTCGCCATTGTCGGTCGAAGGTCCGTCTGCAATGACATCGCCTTTCTTCACGACTTCACCCTCGCGTACAATCGGACGCTGGTTGATGGTCGTGCCCTGGTTGGAGCGTTTGAACTTCAGGAGTTTGTAGCGATCCTCTTTGCCGTCCTCGCGCGCAATGACGATCTCATACGACGAACTGCGTTTGACAACACCGTCCGCTTTTGCCACGACGACGACACCGGAGTCTTTCGCCGCGCGGTATTCGATCCCCGTACCGATGATCGGTGCTTCGCTCGTGACGAGCGGTACCGCCTGACGCTGCATGTTGGAACCCATGAGGGCGCGCGTCGCGTCGTCGTTCTCGAGGAACGGAATCATCGCCGTACCGACCGCAACGATCTGCTGCGGGCTTACGTCCATAAAATCGACCATCTCACGCGGATAGATGTCGTTCTCGCCGTTTTCACCGCGACCCGACACACGCGCATTCACAAAATGCCCCTCTTCGTCGAGCGGCTCGTTCGCCTGTGCAACGACGAATTCGTCCTCGACATCTGCCGTCAAATAGACGATCTCGTCCGTCACGCGATGCGTCTCAGGATCTACTTTGCGATAGGGAACCTCGATAAATCCGTATTCATTCGTTCTCGCATACGTCGTCATCGAGGTAATAAGGCCGATGTTCGGTCCCTCAGGCGTCTCGATCGGACAGATGCGGCCGTAGTGCGTGTGGTGCACGTCGCGCACTTCGTAGCCTGCGCGATCACGCGAAAGACCGCCGGGTCCGAGTGCCGACATACGGCGTTTGTGCGTGAGTTCCGAGAGCGGATTCGTCTGATCCATGAACTGTGAAAGCTGGGACGAACCGAAAAATTCTTTCATCGCCGCGACGACGGGACGGATGTTAATGAGCCCCTGCGGCGTCGCCATATCCGGATCTTGCGTGCTCATGCGCTCGCGAACGACGCGCTCCATGCGCGAAAGACCGATGCGGAATTGGTTTTGCAAGAGTTCCCCCACGGCGCGCACGCGGCGATTGCCGAGGTGGTCGATGTCGTCCGTCTTCCCGATCCCGTAGAAGAGACCGAGTTCATAGCTCAAGGTCGCAAGGATATCGGCATGCGTGATGTGCTTGGGACTGATGTCCTTCACGCGACGGATAAGTTCCCGATCGCGTTCTTTTTCGTCCTCAAAAGCGTCGAGGATTTCACGAACGACCGGATAATAGACTTTCTCGCTGAAATGATATTTTTCCCAGTCAAAATCAATCCCGAACGCATTGCGATCGACAAAATGATTGCCCACCACGTGGACGATCTGATCGTCTACGCGAACTTTCACGAGATTAATGCCCGCGTTTTCGATGGCGAGCGCGGTCTCGCGGTCAATTACATCTCCCGCGGACACGAAAAATTCGCCCGTCTCAACATCCTCCACATCCTCTGCCGCGATGTGATCGGTGATGCGACTTGCGATCGAAAGTTTTTTGTTGTACTTAAAACGCCCGACCTTCGCGAGGTCGTAACGCGTGTCGTCAAATAAAAGATTTTGGATGAGCGGCACCGCACTCTCGAGCGATGCGGGATCCCCCGGCTTTAATTTCTTGTAGATCTCGATAAGAGCCTCTTCTTGCGTCCGAGAGACTTCTTTTTCGAGCGTGGCGCGGAGTTCCGGCGTATCGCCGAGCACCTCCAGGATCTTCTCGTCATCTTCATAGATGAGCGCACGGATGATCGTCGTCGCCGGGAGTTTTCTCGTACGATCGATGCGCACGGAAACGACGCCGTTGGAGTCGGAATCATATTCGATCCATGCACCGCGATTGGGGATGACCGTCGAGGAAATGATGGGTTTGCCGGTCTTATCGATCTCCATCGCGTAGTAAACGCCGGGAGAACGGACGAGTTGGTTGACGATGACGCGCTCCGCACCGTTGATGATGAACGTTCCCTTGTCCGTCATGAGCGGGAAGTCCCCCATAAAGACTTCCTGTTCTTTCATCTCCTCGGTTTCCTTGTTGATCAAACGAACGCGCACTTTCATCGGGGCGGAATAGGTCGTATCTTGATCCTTGGCCTCCTCCTCGGTGTACTTCTTCTTTTCCTCCATGTGATAATCGAGGAATTCAAGCACCAAAGAATCACCGTAGTCTACAATCGGACTGATGTCCTCGAAGACCTCTCTGATCCCCTCGCGCAAAAACCAGTCAAACGACTCCGTCTGTACCGCGATGAGATTCGGAAGATCCAAGACCACCGGATTGCTCGCATAGCACATCCTCTCACGGCGACCATAAAGTTCCTTGTGCAGCATCCACATTCTCCTTTCCCAAGCTCGAAGTTCAGTGTAGCCCCAACCGCTAAATCATAAGCTATTCTAGCGATTTGAAGTTCATTTTTGCATACTTTTCCATGATACGCTTACAATAGACAATCATTGTAGCAAAGAAAAAAAAGAAAGTCAAGGTAAGTTCCTTGACTTTCCAAGAAATTCATGTTAGGGATTTCCCCGTCACGGCGTACGAATGTCTTGATCTATTCGATTGTTAAAGTTCAAATATTGTTTAGATTTCTTTTAAAATAGAAAGAGGACTTATACTATTAGGTATAAATCCTCTAAAATGAAAGAAACTTGTTCTTTCCTTATATTTTAAATTTGATTTTTTATGATCATTACCAGTATCAAAAAGGTCTATTGTTTTTTTCTATATGAATAACAGACCCTAAATAATACATAGCAATTACCTCCATTATTTAATCCATTTTTCCCTCACAAATAAATATTGATTAAATCACTCCGGCTTTTTCAAAATGTTTTTTAAGAATTCGTGTTGCAACAAAAGCTCCTATGCAAGCAAGAATAAAAGTTATCAAACCAAAGCCT
>CAMYOU010000029.1 GCA_947283485.1 uncultured Peptostreptococcaceae bacterium | reverse complement strand
CTGTGGCGTACGGTGATGATGCCGCGCGAATTTCTGCCGCCTTTTCTCTTGAGGCTTTCGGTCAGGCTCTTCTCGGGTTTTACTTTGGATAATTCGCTGTAGTCGAGAACCGACATTCCGCGCATACCGGCTGAAGTCGGTTTGTATTTCTTAATCGCCATGTTCGTTCCTCCTATAGACCTTCAAAGAATTCGATCGTTTTCGATTCTTCCGTAAGTGTTACGACGGCCTTCTTCCAGTCTGAAGTGCGTCCCGTGTGCATGCCGACGCGTTTCGTTTTGCCGGGCATGATCATGGTGTTGACTTTCTTTACTTGGACGTCGAAGAGTTTCTCGATCGCCTTTTTTACCTCGGATTTGGTGGCTTTCTTCGCGACCTTGAACGAGTATTTTTTGTGTTCCATTCCGTCCATGCTGCGTTCGGTAACGAGCGGTTGGATGATGATTTCTTGGGGTGTCATTACGCGTAAACCTCCTCGATCTTCTGAACGGCCTCTTTCGTGAGTACGACGGTGTCGTATTTTAGAAGGTCGTATACATTGATCTCGCCGAGTGCGAGGGTCGCAACTTTGGAAATATTGCGGAAGCTCTTTCTTACGGTTTCGCTGCCGTCAGCGACGAGGACGATCGCTTTTTCTTTCGCGCCGATGTTCTTTAGAATCTCGACAGCTTTCTTCGTGGATGCTTCTTCCATAGCAAGGGCATCCAAAACGATCATGTCTTCGGTCTGAACTTTCGAGGAAAGAACGCTCTTTAATGCCAGACGACGAACTTTCTTCGGAATTCTGTAGCTGTAATCGCGGGGCTTCGGTGCAAAGACGATGCCGCCACCGGTCCATTGCGGTGCGCGAATGGAGCCTTGACGTGCGCGACCCGTGCCTTTTTGTCTCCACGGCTTCTTGCCGCCGCCTCTTACCTCAGCTCTGGTCTTTGCAGACTGTGTGCCTTGGCGACGATTGGCGAGGATATTTTTAACCGCTTCATACACGGCGTGTTCATTCGGTTCGATTCCGAAAATTTCTTCCGCGAGGGTGATTTCTTCCACCTTGTCGCCGGAGAGATTGAAAACATTTACTTTCGGCATTTACGTTCCTCCTTCTTACTTCGTCTTCTTGACGGACTCTTTGATGCTCACAAGGGAGCCTTTCGGTCCGGGAATGGCGCCTCTAATGAGGATGAGGTTCTTCTCAGGATCGACCGATACGACGGTGAGGTTCTGAACCGTAACGCGTTCGTTCCCCATCTTGCCCATCTGCTTGGTGCCCTTGAAGACTCGTCCGGGATACGTACCTGCCGCACGTGCGCCCTGTGTTCTGTGGAGCTTGGAGCCGTGTTTCTCGGGGCCGCGGGAGAAGTTCCAACGTTTGATCGCACCTTGCGTTCCTTTACCCTTGCTCGTGCCCGTGACGTCGACGCGTTCGTCTTTCTCGAAGACGTCGACCTTGATCTCTTGACCGGGTTCAAACGCGCTTGCGTCTTCTACGCGATATTCGCGAAGGACCTTCTTGTAGCCGACTTCGACTTTGTCAAAATGACCCTTTAGTGCTTTCGTAAGTTTCTTTTCTTTCTTGTCCATGTAGCCGACTTGGATCGCTTCGTATCCGTCCGTCGCCTTGGTCTTGATCTGTGTCACGACCATCGGACCTGCTTCGACAACCGTAACCGGTACGACGAGACCCTCTTCGGTGAAGACCTGCGTCATGCCGACTTTCTTGCCTAAAATGTTCTTCATGTGTTCCTCCTTGTACTTACAGCGGATCGTTTCCGATCATCCTAAGATTTTACAGCTTGATTTCGATATCGACGCCTGCCGGAAGATTGAGCTTTTTGAGTGCTTCGAGCGTCTTGACATTCGGATTTAGAATGTCGACAAGCCTTTTATGCGTTCTCTGTTCGAACTGTTCACGCGAGTCTTTGTGCTTATGCACGCTGCGTAGGATCGTGATGATCTCTTTCTCGGTCGGAAGCGGAATGGGGCCCGAAACCTGTGCGCCCGAACGCTTCGTTGCTTCGACGATCTTCTGAGCGCTTGCATCCAGAAGCTCATGATCATACGCTCTTAGTCTGATTCTGATTCTTTGTTTTGCTGACAATTTCTTTCCTCCTTAATAAATCGCATGTTTTTCACCATACGATCGGGAAACTCCGATCCACACTTCCGGGTGTGTCGTGCCTTCGTTCAGAAAAAAATGACGTCTCCGTCATCATAAGAGTTTCCCGCCGCCCGCATCATGTGCAGACTTCTCCACGGAAATTTCCGGCATAAAAAGACGCCGCAACCTCCCGTTTCATCGCGGTGTTCTTGAAAGCACTTCGTAAGTATACCGCACAAATCCATGAAAAGCAAGTTTTCTCGCGTATTTTTACGCGAAATTGAAAGATTTTTGTGAATTTTCGTTCATAGATCCGGGAAATCTATTTGCCGGTTCTCGCGGTGCGCGAAAGGTGATCCGTATGTCCATGGCAAGATGGAACACGCGCTCGACCGCGCACACAAATACACGCGCACGCCCATCGTCAAAATAAAAAACGCGCTCCTCCCTATATAGATAGAAGAAACG
This sequence comes from uncultured Peptostreptococcaceae bacterium, assembly GCA_947283485.1. Classification (GTDB taxonomy): domain Bacteria; phylum Bacillota; class Clostridia; order Tissierellales; family Peptoniphilaceae; genus CAMYOU01. The sequence goes on along the minus strand of CAMYOU010000029.1, from coordinate 10,044 downwards.
CGTTTGTGATGAATTTGATATGTGTGGCGGAAGCGTCTTACTCCGCGGTGCGTCTGCGTCTGCGCACGACAAGTTCGACGAGAAAATAGAAGAGACCGAAGAGTGCCATGATGACGAGATTCTTGTACCAGCGAAGATCGTAGACCGTACCAGCCGCATTTTCACCGAAATAATAGAAAGGAAACGCACGGCTGAGGCGAATCATCCAGTCGGGGAGCAACTCGGACGGGATGAATGCACCGCCGGTCGTGGCGAGTAACATCGAGAAGACATTCGCTACCGCGGCAACGACTTGTTTATTTTCGCTGAACGCCGTCAAGAGATTCACCATGCCGAGGATGGAGAGCGCGTAGACGAAGAACACGACGCCGGTCATAAAGACGTGCGGGCGCACGCGCGGGATGGCAAGACTCGTGGCGGCGACCATGACGATGACGAGCATGAGTGCGACGAGAGCCTGCGCGAGAAAGAGTTCCCCGTCATATCGAAGCGCGGTCATCGGCGACGCGGCGGTTCTCTTGTAGAAATTTTTCTCGTGGAGCGAATGGTTCACGAGTCCGATGTTGAACATGAGCATCGCGGTGAGGAAGAAGCCCACGAGTTTGTAGAAATTTCCAAGGCCCCTGCCGGAATCCTTCGTCACGATCGCGGCGTCGGCTTTGGTTGCCATCATCTCGAGTGCCTTGTCGTAATCGGGTGCGTAGGCTTTCATATATCCGACGAGCTCGTTCGTCGCATAGGCAGCTTCGATCCCCGAGTCTTCTTCGGTGTGGTAGATGGAGATGACCTTCTCGGGTTCGGTCGCAATCATTTTTTCCGCGGAAGCTTCGATCGTCACGATGAGATTCACCTCCGAGACGGAGATCATGAGCCTCTTCTCGTCCTCCTCGGCGTGTCTCAAAATCACGCGATTGTCCTTGAAATAGGTCTTGATCGTGCGGCTGACAGCGTCGTCCGCGCGGTCGTCGATCAAGACGTCGATCTTCGGCGCCGTATAACCCGCCGTGTTTGTTTTCTCATTCGCAGCGGAAAAGATGAGGAGCGCAAAGAGGGCGGCGTAGATCACGATGGCGATTTTGTTTTTCCAAACCGCCTTCATGGCGTGTTTAAATACTGTCATAGCGATTTTTCCTCATTTTGAGCGTGGCAAGAAGAAGGAAGACGACACTCGCGACCACGAGTCCCACGAGTTCCTTGTAGAGATGCGTCCGATCACCCAGGATGTTCATCTTGTAGACCGCGTCCGTGATGATCTTCACGGGATTGTAATTCGCAAGCGAACCGAGCGCACGTCCGATTGCCGTTCGGAAAAATGTCCCGAAGAGGCCCGCACCGCCGGACAACAGCATCATCGACGCCTGCACGATGGCCCCGCGCGCATTGGACGAGATCGCCCCGAGATACACGGTCATGAGTCCCAGCGTGTAGGAAAATGCACTCGCGATGAGAAAGACGACATATGTGCCGACAAGATGCTCGACAAAAGTCTCTCCGAGAACGAATTTCGAATACAAGATGACCACCGTGAGATCCGCCAGTTGCAGAAGCATCGCGACAATAAATCCGTCGTACGTCGCCTTGAATTTCCCCGCGGGACTCACAAGAAATCGCACGGCGTCGGGCGTGATATTCGCCTCAATGGATTCCACCGCGTTCACGCCGCTATAGGCCGCCATATACGCGATCATCGCGACAAGTGCGAAGAAGAACGAACCTTTGTAACTTACTTTTTCGGAATGCGTCTTGACAAAATTTCCCATGAGAACCGCCCGTGTGGCATCGGGATCTTTCTCCATGCGCACGAGCGTATCCGCGAATGTCTTCACGGCCTTTTGTTTGAAACCGGTGTCGGAAAAAATCGCGCGTCCGTCGCGGTCGATATAGCCGTCGATCGTCCCGTCCTTGAGTTCTTTTTCGTAATCGTCGAGTTTTGTAAGCTCAAAAGGCTCGTGCGATTCAATATACGGTGCCGCCGGATGCTCGGGGCTCATGCCTACGCGCATCACGAGATCCTCCCCGCCGTCCGGCAAGGCGCTGATTAAGATCGTCATGAGAAAAAGTGGAAACGCGAACATCCAAAAAAGTGTCGTTCGATCGCGTAATACCTTCAAGAATGCATATTTCATTCTCTGAGATCCCTCCCCGTAAGCGAGAGGAAGACGTCCTCGAGACTCGGACGTTCGGAATAGATCTCGTCGTATTCCCACGCCTTCTCCGAGAGAAAATCGAGCAAGTGCCTGAGATTGTTCTCCCCCTTGTGAAACGAGAGCTTGTATGTACCGTTCTCGCACACCGCCGAGAGAAGATTCGGCAACGTTTCAAACGCGCTCGTCCGATCCTCGTCGGCCAGAAGACGCACGCTCACGATTTCTTTCGTCGAGATCGAGTTCTTGAGTTCATCCGCCGTACCCGATGCGATTGCCTTTCCTTTTTCCATGATGACGATCTTCTCCGCGACCTGCTCGACCTCGTCGAGATAATGCGTCGTGTAGAGGATCGTCATACCCTCCTCGCAGAGCGTCTTGATTTCACTTAGTATAAAACTCCGCGTCTGTGCGTCCACCGCGACCGTCGGCTCGTCGAGAATGAGAAAATCGGGTCGATGGGCAATCCCGCAGGCGATATTGAGCCTCCGCTTGAGGCCGCCCGAGAGCTTTTTCGGAAAGAATTTGACATAGTCCTTAAGTTCCGTGAATCGGATCGCCTCGTCGACCATGGCTTTTCGTTTGGCACGGTCCTTCACGTACAGACTGCAAAAATAGTCGATGTTCTCGCGCGCCGTGAGATTCTCGGAGACGACGACCTCCTGCGGCACGAGTCCGATCCGCGCCTTGATATGCCTCTTGTCCGGGCCCATCTCCTCGCCGAAGAGCTTCACACTCCCGGAGTTGAAGGTGAGAAGCCCCGTCATGCAGTTGATCGCCGTGGTCTTGCCGCAGCCGTTGGGTCCCAAGAGCGCCAGACGCTCGCCTTCTTTGATCTCGAGATCAAAACCGTCGAGAGCCGTTATTTCCTTGTATTTTTTCGTAAGATCCTTGATTTCGACAATCATTTTTTCCCCTCCATGGATCCAGTATACGTGCACCTTTTAAAAATTTCGTGCCCGTTACGTAAAATCGAGATGAAATCTTCCGCGCTTACTTTGCGCCGAGAAAATGCATGGCTTCCATCACGAAGAGCGCCGTGCCGATGTAGAATTTTTCTTCATCGAGATCGAATTTCGGATTGTGATGCGGATAGACTGCGCCGTCGGGATACGTCTTCGCATTCGAGAGCGTAAAGAACGTCCCCTCCCTTTGACGCAAAAAGGCTGCCATGTCCTCGCCCGCCAAAGACGGACGTTCGAGCATGACGACATTGTCTTCCCCGAGGAGTGCTTTTGCTCGCTCGGCAAAAGCTTCCGTATATGTCGGGTCGTTTACGAGCACCGGATATTTGAAATCGTACTCGATCTCGGCTTCCATCTCATAGGCGCGCGCGATGAGATGCGCGATGTTCTGAATGTCATGGGCGATCAATTGCCGCACCTCTTCCGAAAACGTCCGCACCGTTCCCTCGAGCCACGCCTCCTCGGGAATGATATTCATCGTCGAACCCGCATGGATCTGACAGATCGAGACGAGTGCGGATTCCAGAGGATCCAACATTCGACTGACGACCTTTTGCACCCCGCCGACGATCTCGGCAATGCACGGAATCGGATCGCGACCCAGTTGCGGCGTTGCGCCGTGCGTGCCTTTGCCCTTCACCGTGATCTTAAACCGATCCATCGATGCCATCATGGGACCCTTTTTGACCCCGATCTTCCCATGCGGAACCGGGAAGAGGCAACCGCCGTGCAAACCGATCACGCGATCGACATGCGGATTCTCAAGCGCACCCTCGTCGATCATCGGCTGTGCCCCGCCCGGAAATTCTTCGCCCGGCTGGAAAAGAAATTTCACCGTGCCGTGGAGATTCTCCCGCTCTTCCATGAGAATCTTCGCCGCACCCAGTGCAATCGCCACATGCGAATCGTGTCCGCAAGCGTGCATATTCCCGTTCTCCGAGGCAAAAGGTAACCCCGTCTCCTCACAGACCGGCAGCGCATCCGCATCCGCGCGAATCGCGATACATTTTCCCGGATGCACGCCCTCGATCGTCGCCACCACGGCATTCCCGTTCATAAGCGACGTGTACCGAATCCCCAGCGAATCCAAAACCGCGCGAATATAATCCATCGTCTTCGGCAGTTCCAAAAGAATCTCCGGCATACGATGCAGATCTCTTCGAATCCCAATCATCCATTCTTGTTCTCTTCTTGCACGTTCGAGTACGTCCATCTTCATCCCTCCAATAAAACCATCATAACATGAGAAGTCCAAGAATCAAGCACATACGCCCGCCTCCCCCTCCCCAGATTCTTTTTTGGAGGAGGATGTTTTTTCGCCCCGTTCCAAAAAAACCCCGCGGGTGGCGGGGTGATGTTGGACGGGTCTCGTGTGCGCTATGCGTGTTCTTCGATGAGCTCTTCGATTTTTTGGATGAGAGTGTTTATGTCCATGCCGGATTTTCGACTCATGTCGGCGACGGTCGCTCTCTTTATCATCATTTTTCCGATGGGGGTCTTTAGGAGTCGAAATTTCTCGTCGATACGGGTAAGTTCGTCCGTGAGCCCCGGGTATGCGCGTAGGAGTTCCTCGAGGCGGGTGGTTTCGGTGATGGTCATACGCGTCTCCTAGAGGACTTTGACGTCGGGATTTTTCTCCCCGAAGTTTTCTCGCAAAGCGGCACCAATTTCCGCACGGGTCTTCCCCTCTTTTTCCATACGTTTTACGGTTTTGTAGGCGGCAAAGAGGGTCGAAGTTCCGATCTCGGAGCTAAAATAGCCGATGCCCTGATTCCAGATAAGGAGTTCGAAGACATCGTCGAGTGCCGCACTCTCGATGCCGTGGATATACGCCTTCACGAGTTCGCGTGTCGCCTGGCGCATTCTCCCCGCGCCGACCGCATTCGTAAGCGAGAGGAGAAGGCGCGTCTCGTACGGGAGATGGCGTTTGTCGTCGTTCCAAGTGAGATCCCAGAAGGAAACGGCGATCTCTCCGAGTTCTTCATCGATGAGGGGCATATTGGTGAGTGCCGCGGGGCGCATGGGAATATCCTTGTCGGCGTGTTTTTCCTCGATGCGGTAAAAATAAGCGTGATATTCCGCGTCACCCGTCTTCTCGGTGTGGTGCTCGTAACCGAGGTCTTCCATTACTTCGTAGAGGGGGATGGGGTCAAAACTCTGGATGATCTCAAGTCCCTCTCCTCTTGCGAGCGTCATCGCCTGTTTCTTGAGCCCCGGAAAAAAATTACCCGCGATGCCTCGCACGTCGATCGTTCTGAACTGTTCTTTCTTCGCTTGCCAATCTGTATAAGCCATGGTCATTCCTCCTTGATTTACTTTTCGATAGAAGTTTACCACGGCTAACTCTCTGTGTACGTGGTCATAACCACATTTTTAAACAACTTTTCTCTCATGTAGTTTGATTTTCCTTTTTCCGCCAAAATGCCGTACCACGCGGCAACAGGGTTCTGACAAACGTGCATTCGTGCTTGGGGCGCGCAAACTTCCATGCAGGTCGCTGCCCACAATCCAAAAGAAACCCCCGTCGGTTTTTCGTCCGATCGGGGGTTTTGTTAGATGCGTCGCCAGTCTTCCCGCTCGAGTCTTGCGAGGCGGGTGTCGTTGCCCTTGTAGATGGGACCGTTGAAGGGGATTTCGTAAGCGAGTTTCTTTCCGAGGTGGGTGAATGTAAGGATGGCGCGGTTTCTTTTGCGTTCGAGGGAGAGGTCTTCGATCTCGTGCCACGGCATGAGAAGGAACTGCCCTTTGAGCGTCCCGGAGGTGTCTTTCTCCGAGATGCCTTTGGCGTCAAAATAGAGGATGTATTGTCGGGTATTGTCCCAAAGATAATAGAGGTGCGAGAGGAGAAGTTGCGCAAGTCTCTTGGCCGGGGCGTTGTATTTGATCACGAGAAGATAATGCTCGGCGTCGCCGAAGATCTCTCGCACTTTGTCATCGATTTCGTTCGTGGTGTTCCATAATAGTCCCATGATTTCCTCCTTATCGGAATCAAAAATTTATTTGAACAAAAAAACTTCCGTGATGTCTTTTCCCAAGACTTGGGCGATTTTGTACGCGGTCTCGAGGGTCGGACTGATGGTGCCGTTCTCGTATGCCATGACGGATCTGCGCTTGAGTCCCACCGCCGTGGCGAGTTTGTGCTGGGAGAGTCCGAGTTCTTTTCGAAATTCCGCAATGCGATTCTCAATGGTGACTTCCATCAAGGTCTCCTTTCGTGTCCTCCTCCGCACTCGACTTGCGTTTCTTCGTCCCTTTGGTCGGCAGGGCGTCGATGACAAAGAGGGAGAGTATGGAATAGAGTTTCCACAGGGGATGTCCGAGGACGTCCGTCGTGTCCCTCGAGATGACGAGCGACTGCGTTACGCCGAGCGCGATGAGGATGAGGGCTGCAATGCACGCGCTCTTCGCAAACGACCAAATTCGATCGCCGTGACTTCGTCCGCGCGCTCCCCCTCTCAGATGATAGAGGGTCAAGGACAAGAAGACGCCCGCGCCGACAAGGATCACGAGCATTTTCGGCACTTCGACGAAAAACATCGTCGCAAGGAGCAAAAAATAGACGCATGCTATGATGATCACGGTCTTCCTCCTTTCTTGGACAAGAGGTGTCCGTCGGTCGACAAGTTCTCGACGGCGGCGGGTTTTTGTCCGATTTGGTACTATTTTTAGTACATGTACTATTTATAGTACCAAATCGTGCGCGTGTCAAGAGTTGGTTTCGATTTTTTCCGCAAAAAATCCATCTGCCCTCGCTCCGGGGATTCCGGAGACGTAGCGGGGCACTTTTTTCACAATTTTTTCTCCAAAATCCCAAAACAGACATTTTGAGGTAACAGGCGCACCTTTTTGTGTGAAAGTGTATTATAATCGAATGAATAAGGAGAGATTTATGGAAGATCAGCGAAAACTCAAATTCATTCTCTGCGCGTTTCTTCTCCTCATCGTGGTGGGCATTGTCGGATACATGCTCCTCCTCGATGTGAACTGGGTCGATGCGCTCTATATGACGGTCATCACGATCTCGACGGTCGGGTTCGGCGAAGTGGGCGCAAAGAGCGCCGCATCCGAGCTTTTTTCTGTCTTTATGATTTTTTTCGGCGTGGGCATCGTGGGGTACACTTTTACGACGGTGGTGGCGATGTTCGTCGAGGGGAGAGTAAGCGATCTGTGGAAAGGGAGTAAAATGGATAAGAAAATTGCCGCGCTCAAGGAGCACTACATCATCTGCGGTTCGGGAGAGCTTGCGGAGGTCATCATCGAAAAGTTTATACGCGAGAGACTTCCTTTTGTCGTCGTGACGGACAAACGCGAGGATCTCGACGACTACAGCATGCACGATATCCTCGTGGTTGAGGGGCAGTCGACGGAGGAAAGTGTCCTACTCCATGCGGGTGTCGATCGTGCCAAAGGGCTCATCTCAACACTCGATAGCGAAGTGGATAACATCGTTACCGTTCTTACCGCACGCCATCTCAATCCTACGCTCTATATCATCGCCAATGCGATCACGAAATCCGGTGCGGAGAAACTCCGTAAAGTCGGTGCCGACAACACCCTCTCGGCGACGGAGATCAGTGGCAAGCGCATGGCGTCCCTGATGATTCGTCCGAATATCATCTCGTTTCTCGATGTCGTGACGAAAATAGGCGATCTGGAACTCGATCTCGAAGAAGTCGTCGTCAAAGTCGGCTCTTATCTCGAGCACAAAAACTTAGCCGAAGCGCAGATCCCAAGGAAGACGGGACTCACCGTCCTCGCGATCAAGAAAAAAGAGGACGGGCAGTTCCTCTTCAATCCGCCCGTGCGCTATACCTTTCAGATCGGCGACGTCCTCATCGTCCTCGGGCGAGAAGAGCAAGTCGACAAGCTCAAATCGCTCGGCGACGAAATGGAAAAAGCGTAACGGAGAAACGACAAGGCAAAAGGCAATCAAAAAGGCGATCCGATGGGATCGCCTTTTTTGATGGTGTCAACGCACGTGCTTGCGCAAATCAAAAATCACTTGAATTGGGATTCCGTCACGCCCGGTTCATATGCACTCATATACTTTTTCAAAACTCCCTGCGGATCGTCCACATAATAGAATTTCCCGCCAAGAGAATTTGGCCTAATCAAATCGTAACTATAATCTTCCTCGTCGTTATCGACGAGTTTGATGTTCTCGTCTTCATCAAGGACAATCATATACTCACGCCCTTCTGTAATCATGGGCGTATCCGATCGGCCGACAAGTTTTACCGTTCCGACATATTCCAGGGGTATGGACTTCCGGAGCTCGCTCTGCCAAACATCGACCATTTTTTTCATCTGTATCTCTCCTTTCCGTAAGATCTTGATTTCTCGGAATCACTCGAATTGCGATTCCGTCACGCCCGGTTCATACTTCGATAAATATCTTTTTAGAAGTCCTTGCGGATCGTCCACATAGTAAAACCTTCCGCTGGCTCCGGTCGGTTCGCATATATCGTAGACATAGTCTTCTTCCTCATTATCTACGACTTTGTAGATACCGTCTTCATCAAGGACAATCATATATTCGCGCCCATCCGTGATCATGGGCGTATCCGACGGTCCAATGAATTTCACCAGACCGACATATTCCAGCGGTATGGTTCTGCCGAGTTCGCATTGATAGACATCAACCATCTTTTTCACATTCTTCTCCTTTCTTTGAAAATCACCGTTTCGTCAACTCTCGTGTAAGTAGATTTTGATTTCGATGTAAAGCCAGTTTCCTCGCATTTCTTTGGAGATGACTCTCGCAAAGAGTGCTTTGCCGGCGTCCATGAGGCGCGAAAAGACGACATTGTCCTCTCTCGGGACGTAGCCGATTTTTTCTTTCCTGACAGTCTCGATGCGGATGGCTTGGGGGTCATAGCGGTTCTCGGGTTCGCGATAAAAGACGAGTTTGTCTTCTTCCGTGAGTTTCTCTCCGATCTCCTCGATGCCTTCGACATGGGTCGTGCCGGCGACAAAAGTATCGAAGAGATAGATGTCGCGCTCGTAGGGTTTGGGCGCGGCGAGTCCGCTCTCCCGTCCGAGAAGATACGCGATGAGTTCGCTTTGTTGTCGTTTCTCGAGATCGCTCATGAGTCCTCCCTCAAGAGTTCCGCGATGGATTCTTCCTGTGTGCGGATGCCGTCTTTGTAACTCCAAAGTTCCGCTCGGAGGTCGCGAAGTTTGGCGGCTCTTTTCTTCTCGTCCTCCACATAGATTTTCCAAGTGTAGGGCGGCTTTGACTTGATCGTCCGGATCTCTTCGCGCACGCTCTTTATGAGTGCCTCGAGACGCACGATTTCTTCTTCCATGGCGGCGGGGTCGGTGGGAAGATCGTCGGGTGTTCTCCCTTCGATGAGAGCGAGGATCATCTCAATCGTCGCGAGGTCGCCGTTCTTGTAGCTCTCGACGGCACGGTAAAAGAGTTCCTTCTCCTCCGCAGTGACGGACGGATTGAGATCGGGGTGCAGTCGCTTCATGATCCTGCGATAGCGTCGTTTGAGCCTTTTGGTGTCGGCTTTTGAAAGCCATTCGCCCTCGGAGCGGTCAATCGCGCTTGTGACCTCCTCCATCTTTGCTTGCAATCGCTCCTTGTATGCGCGAAATTCTTCGTCGAGTGCTGCCTCGATCTCCTCGAGATCGATCGTTTCCTCGCGATTCTTCTTCGCTTGAATCATCTCTTTTTTTCTGCGCAGGCGAAGATAGTCGCAATACGCCTCGTAGAGCTTGTACTCGAGACCGCCGAATAGAAGCATGTACTCCATCTTGATGTTCTCGCAGTCGATCGAGATGAGTTCGTCCCGCTCATAAAAGAGTTTCTCGAGTTCGATTCGTAGTGCCAAGATCCGCTCGCGCGCGTTGTCGCCGCCCGAAAAGCGTGTCATCTCTCCCATCGTTCCATCCTCAATTCTTTCCTTTTGTCTATTGTAACGCAAAAA
>CAMYOU010000028.1 GCA_947283485.1 uncultured Peptostreptococcaceae bacterium | reverse complement strand
AGGCGTTGTATCGAAGATCATCGCGTAAGAAGTGAACACAAGAAGAAGACGGAACCCCGTCTTCTTTTTTTGCACCCGAATGCGTCGTGCGCCATGAAAGGTCTCCTCGTGGACGATGGTCGATCTCGTGATGTGCGCGCGAATGGAATCCGGTGGGTATAATGTACATGAGGTGAAATCATGAAGATCGGTGTATTTGATTCAGGACTCGGCGGACTCACCGTCCTTAGGACGATCCGTGCGCGTTTTCCGAGCTTGGATCTCATTTATTTTGCGGACACGGCGCGTTGTCCGTACGGTGTGCGCGACGGGAGAGAGGTCGCCCGTTTTTCCGCCGAGATTGTACAGTTTTTAAAAAACGAGGGCGCATCACGTGTGGTCATCGCATGCAATACGGCGACAGTCTACGGACTTCCAAGTGTACGCGAAACGGGCGTGCCAGCGATCGGCATGATTGAAGCGGGAACGCGTGTGGCTCTTCGCGCAGCGAAGAAGAAAGTCGGGATTCTCGCAACGGAGGGTACGATTCGTTCCGGCGCGTACGAACGGGCGATCACAAAGGCGCGTCCCGATCTCGAAGTCATCGGCGTACCGTCTCCGAGACTCGTGGAGATGGTCGAAGCCGGGAAGATCGATCGTCCTGAAGCACGCGAGGTGTTTCGAGATTATATGGACGCGGTAGGAACGGCGGACACCGTGGTCTTCGGATGCACGCATTTTCCACTCTATCGCGCACTTGCCGAAACGATGTATCCCGAAGTGTGCTTTGTCGATCCCGCGGACGGCATCGTGGAGACGGAGAACTTTTTTACAGACGAGGGCACGGGGGAGACACGCTTTTACACGAGCGGATCTACGGAAGAATTTGAAAGGCTTGGCGGTCAAATTCTCGGACGAAACATCAAGGCTACGAAGATCGAGCTCGATCGGTGGACGAAGGAGGGGGAAGAACATGAGAATTGTTGAGGCAAAGAGAATTACGGAAGAAGTGCGAAAAATGGCGATGGAAACGGCGACGGATCTTCCGCACGATGTGATGGAGAAACTGACATCCATGCGCAGAGATGAGGATTCGCCGCTTGCGGGAGAAATTCTCGACGAGATCATCAGGAATGCAAAGGTCGCGAAAGAGACCAAAGCTCCGATGTGTCAGGATACGGGCATGGCGGTTCTCTTTGTTACAGTCGGCCAGGACGTACACGTCGAGGGCAATCTCACGGACGCAATCAACGAGGGTGTGCGTCAGGGCTATAAGGACGGGTATCTTAGAAAATCGGTCGTGAAAGATCCCGTGCTCGATCGCGTGAACACGGGCGACAACACGCCGGCGGTCATTCACTACGACATCGTGCCGGGCGATAAGATCGGTATTTTGTTCGGGGCGAAAGGCTTCGGCTCGGAGAATATGAGTCGAACGGCGATGATGAAACCGGCGGACGGCATCGAGGCGATCAAGCGTTTTGTCGTCGAGACGGTGCGCATGGCGGGACCGAATCCGTGCCCGCCCGTCGTCGTCGGCGTCGGCATCGGCGGCACACTCGACAAGGCGACGGAAATCGCGAAGAAAGCACTGTTTCGGGAACTCGATGATCGGAATCCCAATCCCGCATATGCGGCACTCGAGGACGAACTCATCGAGAAGATCAACGCCACCGGCGTCGGACCGCAGGGCTTCGGCGGTAGAACGACGGGACTGGCAGTCAAGATTGCAACGTATCCCACCCATATTGCAGGGATGCCCGTTGCGGTCAATATCAACTGCCATGCGACCAGACATGCATATGTCGAGATCTAGGAGGGGTGAACGATGAAACTCACAACACCGCTTACAAAAGAACAATTGCAGGATCTCAAGGCCGGAGATCGCGTGACGATCTCGGGCGTGATCTACACCGCGCGCGATGCGGCGCACAAACGCATCGTCGAAGCACTCGATCGCGGAGAGATGCCGTTTCCGCTCGAAGGCTCCGTCGTCTACTATGTTGGACCTGCTCCCGCAAAACCGGGCGAGGTCATCGGCAGTTGCGGTCCCACGACGAGCTATCGGATGGATCCGTACGCACCGCGACTCATGGACGAGGGGATGCTCGGCATGATCGGAAAAGGCAAACGCTCGGACGAAGTGCGTGAAAAGATGATGGAAAAAGGTGCAGTCTATTTTGCCGCGATCGGCGGGGCGGCGGCACTCTACAAGAACGCCGTGAAATCCGCCGAGGTCATTCTCTATGACGATCTCGGGAGCGAAGCGGTGAGAAAACTCGTGGTCGAAGATTTTCCCGTGACCGTCGTCCTGGATGCGCACGGAGCGGACCTCTACAAGATCGGGCCCGCACGGTACCTCGAAGCGCGCGAAGAAAAGACAAACAAATAGACGAAAGGCGCATTGCAGAAATTCGCTTGCAAACTCTCCACCGACATGTGGGGAGTTTTTTTGTATCTATGAAAATGTATGAAAAAAATGCAACGCTTTTTGCAGGAAAAGCATTGCAGAATATTGAATCAAAGCGCAACTGTGATAAGATAGGAAAGTAGTAAAACATCATCGGGCAAATTCGCCCAATCAATCAATCGCTCAGTCGAAGGAGGATAAGATGAAGGTTGCAGTCGTAATGGGTTCCAAATCGGATCAACCGGTGGTCGAAAAGGCCGTCGAGGAGCTGAAGGATTTTGGGGTAGAAGTGGAATGGCGTATTTTATCGGCACATCGTACGCCTAAGGAAACGCATGATTTTGCGCTTCACGCAAAAGAAAACGGGATCGAATGCATCATCGCGTGCGCAGGCAAAGCCGCACATCTCGCGGGGGTAATCGCGGGCGTGACGACCCTGCCGGTCATCGGGCTTCCGATGAAATCTTCCACGATGGACGGACTCGACAGTCTCTTGTCGGTCGTCCAGATGCCCAAAGGCGTTCCGGTTGCGACGGTAGCCATTGGCGGTGCGGAGAATGCGGCAATCCTTGCGGTGCAGATTCTTTCGCTCAAATATCCGGAGCTTGAGCAAAAGCTTGTGGATTATAAAGCACGCATGGCGAACAGAATCCTCGATCTCGATGCGGAGATGCGCGCATGAGCGGCATTTTTGCCATTGCACATACGGACGATACCGCGCCGAGCCTTGTCTATCTTGCGCTCTTTGCACTCCAGCATCGCGGACAATACGGTTGCGGCGTCGCCGTCAATGACAACGGCTATATTGACTATCGCAAGGAACGCGGCTATGTAGACGATCTCTTCGATCAAGAACTCTTGACGCGTTTACGCGGCAATCTCGCACTCGGCTGCATCGACAATTCGCAATCCGATCGCACGCGCTTTGATCTCGATCCGATGGTCATGGGTTCGGGGAAAGGTGCGTTTGCGATTTCCTACGACGGAAGTATCCTAAACCGCGAGGCACTCCTCAAGGAATATTCCTTCCTGCGCAAAGAGATGACAAATAGCGACCTCATCGGTTCGCTCATCGTCCATGCGGCGGCGGACGATCTCGTGGAAAGCGTGCGCGAAGTCATGCCGAAGATCGTGGGCGCATATGCCATGGTCGTCATGAGCACGAGCGGGATCATTGCTTTACGCGACGCACACGGTGTGCAAGCACTTTCGCTCGGTAAACTCGACGGTTCATACATGGTATCGAGTGAGACTTGCGTCTTTGACGTCCTCGGGGGTGAATTTATCTCGGAGATTGAATCGGGACTCATCTATCTCATTCGCGACGGACTCGTGAAGAACATTCCGTTTGAAAAACCGCTTGCACGGAAAGCTTGCCTCTTTGAGATGATCTATTTTGCAAGACCGGACTCCGTCATCAACGATCTCTCGGTCTACAAGATGAGAAGAAAGACGGGACAGGCTCTTGCAAAGACGGCACCGGTGGATGTCGATCTCGTCATTGCGGCACCCGACTCCGGGACCGTCGCGACGATCGGCTACGCGGACAAATCCGGGATTCCCTATGGCGAAGGACTCATCAAGAACCGCTATGTGGGACGGACGTTCATCCTCTCGACGCAGGTTTCGCGCGATCTCGCGGTCAAACTCAAGCTCAATCCGCTCAAGGAAAACATCAAGGGCAAAGACATGGTACTCGTCGACGACTCGATTGTGCGCGGCACGACCATGCGCGGCGTCGTACGGATGTTAAAACGTGCAGGGGCGAAGAAAATTCACGTGCGCGTGGCAAGTCCACTCTGCAAATATCCGTGCAAACTCGGCGTCAATCAATCGCTCGCCGAGACACCGCTCGCTGCGAAGAAGTCCATCGAGGAGATCAAAGAACAGATCGGTTCGGATTCACTTGCGTTTATCAGCGTCGAGGATCTACTCGATTCCACGGGACGCGGTGATACTTTCTGCGCAGGTTGCTTTACCGGGGTTTATCCCGATTTGAAAGGAGAACACGATGCTTAATTACAAAGCGGCGGGGGTCGACAAGGAAGCTGGGTACAGGGAGGTCGCGCTCATCAAAGAACTCGTCAAACGTACGCAGAACGAGAACGTACTCTCGTCGATCGGCGGCTTTTCGGGCCTCTATGCGCTGGGAGAGTATAAAGACCCCGTGCTTGTATCCGGTACGGATGGCGTCGGCACGAAACTCAAACTTGCTTTTCTGACCGGCGTGCACAATACCGTCGGCGAGGATGCCGTCGCAATGTGTGTGAACGACATTCTTTGTCAGGGTGCGAAACCGCTCTTTTTCCTCGATTACATCGGTACCGGTAAACTCGAACCCGAGAAGATGGCATCCGTCGTCGAAGGCGTCGCGAACGGCTGCGTCAAGGGCGAGATGGCACTGATCGGCGGGGAAACTGCGGAAATGCCGGGCTTTTATGAAGACGGAGAATACGATATCGCCGGTTTTGCAGTGGGCGTTGTCGAGAGAAACGAGATCATCGACGGATCGAAGATTAAGGCGGGCGATGTCATCCTGGGACTCGCGTCGTCGGGACTCCATTCCAACGGCTTTTCGCTCGTTCGAAAGATCGTCTTTGAACGCGAAAATCTCGATCTCGACGAACACTACGGACTGGATCGCACGCTCGGGGAAGAACTTCTCACGCCGACGCGCATTTATGTGAAATCCGTGCGCCCCGTCATCGAAGAGACGGACGTCCACGGCATCGTACACATCACAGGCGGCGGGATCTACGAGAACGTCCCGCGCATTCTCCCGAAAGGACTCACGGCAAAACTTGATTATACGCAGGTTGAACGTCCGAAGATCTTTGATGCGATTGCAAAATGGGGAAAGATCGAGACGAAAGAGATGTACGGCACGTTCAATATGGGTATCGGCATGATGCTCTTCCTCGATGAGAAAGACGCGCCCATCGCGCGAAAATGCATGGAGGAACGCGGCGAGACCGTCTATGAACTCGGTCGCGTCGTTGAGGGAGAGGAGCTCGAGGTATGCCTGTAAGATTCGGCGTACTCCTCTCCGGAGGCGGGACGAATTTTCAAGCGATTGCGGACAATGTGAAAAAGGGCGTCATCCCCGGAGAAATTGCCCTCGTCCTATCCGATCACAAGGACGCGTACGGACTCGTGCGCGCGGAGAAGATGGGGATCTCGCATGCGGCAATCCTTAGACGTGAATACAAAGATTCGGAGAGCTACTATCGCGCGATGATCGAGAAACTTGACGCGGCGAATGTGGACTATCTTTTATTGGCAGGTTTTATGCGGATATTACCTGCCTTTTTTACAGACCATTACAAGAGACGGATCCTAAACATCCATCCGTCGCTCATCCCGAAATTTTCGGGCAAGGGCTTTTACGGCGAACACGTCCACGAGGCGGTCATTGCGGCGGGGGAAAAAGTAAGCGGTGCGACGGTGCATTTCGTCGATGCGGGTTGCGACACGGGCGAGATCATTCTTCAGCGAGAAGTGCCCGTGCACCCGGACGACACCGCGGAAACTTTGGCAAAACGCGTGCTCGAGACGGAGCACGAGATCTATACGGAAGCGATACTTCGTGTGTTAAAGGAGGATCAAAGATGAAAAGAGCACTCATCAGTGTATTTGACAAAACGGGTGTGGACACATTCGCACGCGGACTCGAAAAACTCGGTTGGGAGATCATCTCGACGGGGAATACCAAGAAACATCTCGAGGCAAGCGGGATCAAAGTACGAGGCATCGAAGAGATCACGCATTTCCCGGAGATTCTCGGAGGGAGAGTGAAGACTCTCTCGCCGTATGTCTTCGGCGGACTTCTTTACATGCGCGACCATGAGGAGCATGTAAAGACCGTCGAGGAACACGGAATCACGCCGATCGACATGGTCGTCGTGAACCTCTATCCTTTCCGCGAGACGGTCGCCCGCGGCGCGGAACATGCGGAAGTCATCGAGAACATCGACATCGGCGGACCGTCCATGATCCGTGCGGCGGCAAAGAACTATCGCGATGTCGTCGTTCTCACCGATCCGGCGGATTATGCGGGCGTTCTCGAGAGTCTCGAGGCGGGCACGATGGACGAAACGGCGCGGGAAAAACTCGCATTCAAAGCCTATCGCCACACCGCGGCATACGATATCGAGATCGTACACTATTTTGAGAACAAACTTGACGACAAAGAGGAATTCTTCCTCCATATGACGAACGGAAAGAAACTCCGCTACGGCGAGAACCCGCATCAGGAGGGCTATTCCTATGAGGATCGCCCGACCGTGGGAAGTCTCAACACCGCCGAGATCATCCAAGGCAAAGCACTCTCGTTCAACAATCTCAACGACGCCAACGCAGCACTCATCGCGCTCAAAGAATTCGGTGATCGCCCCACCGCCGTCGGGCTCAAACATGCCAATCCATGCGGCATTGCATCGGCGGACGACATCTACGACGCATACGTCGCCGCCTACGAAGCGGACAGCGTGTCGATCTTTGGCGGCATCGTCGCCGTCAACTGCGAAGTCGATGAGAAACTCGCGAAGAAGATGACTGAGATCTTCCTCGAAGTCATCCTCGCACCCTCGTATACCGACGCGGCACTCGAAGTCTTTAAGAAGAAAAAGAATCTGCGCGTTCTCCGCGTGCCGAAGATCTCGGAATGGCCCGAGAAACCCATGGATATGAAATTCATTCTCGGCGGCCTCCTCGTACAGGATCAAGACCGTGGGCTCGTCGACGAGATGAAAGTCGTCACCAAGAGAAAACCCACCGAGGAGGAGGAAAAGGCACTACTCTTTGCGATGAAAGCCGCGAAGACGGTCAAATCGAACGGCATCGTCATTGCCAAAGGCGAACGCACGCTCGGCATCGGGCAGGGTGAAGTAAACCGCATCTGGCCGATTGAAGAGGGCATTCTTCGCGCCGGCGAGGAAGTCAAAGGTGCGGTCTGCGCGTCGGACGGTTTTTTCCCGTTCGGAGACAGTCTCACGGCACTTGCCAAGGCGGGCGTGACCGCCGTCATCGAACCCGGCGGATCGATCCGCGATGAAGAGTCCATTCGCGTAGCGGATGAGAACAACATCGCGATGATCTTCACCGGCAGAAGACATTTCAGACATTGAGGCGGCTATGAAGATACTCATCATCGGATCCGGCGGTCGGGAACACGCGATCGCCTATAAACTCAAAAAGTCCCCCCTCGAGCCGACACTCTTTGTGGCACCCGGCAATGCGGGGACGGGTCTTATTGCGACCAATATCGACATTGCGGCGGACGATAGCGAGGCACTCCTTGCTTTTGCACTCGGAGAAAAAATCGACCTCACGATCGTCGGTCCCGAAGCACCGCTTGCGGCGGGCATCGTCGATCTTTTTAGTGCGAACGATCTTCGGATCTTCGGACCGGATAAAGATAGTGCGCGACTCGAGAGTTCCAAGTCCTTTACCAAGCGGTTCTTAGAAAAACACAATCTTCCGACGGCGCGCTATGTCGAGACTTCCGACTACGAAGAAGCCTTGGCGGCGACGGCGGCATTCAGTTATCCCATCGTCGTAAAAGCCGACGGACTCTGCGCCGGGAAAGGTGTGGTCATTTGTGAAGACGAGGAGACGACCGAGAACACCATCCGCGAGATGATGCAGGAGAAAATTTTCGGTGAAGAAGGCACGACCGTTGTCCTCGAGGAATTTCTCGACGGCTACGAAGCGAGCGTCTTTGCCATCGTCTCCAAAGGGAAACTCTTTCCCATGGTGAGCGCGAAGGACTACAAGAAGATCTACGACGGCGACAAAGGCCCCAATACCGGCGGCGTCGGCGCATTCTCTCCCAATGTCCTCATCGACGAGAAAGACAATCGCGTGATCTACGACGAGATTATCCCGAACATCGAAAAGGCGTTCGAGGAGGAGGGCTTTACGTTTGACGGCGTCCTCTTCATCGGCTTTATGATCGACCAAGAAGGACCGAAGATCCTCGAGTTCAACGTCCGTTTCGGCGACCCCGAGACGCAGGTCGTCCTCCAGAAACTCGACAGTGATCTCGTCGAGATCCTCACGAAAGCCGTCGACGGTACGCTCGAGAAAAGGGATTTTCGCTATAACGATCGCACGTGGATGACCGTTATCATCACGTCGGCGGGATATCCCGGAAATTATACGAAGATGAAAGAGATTGAAATTCGTGATATAATAAATGAAAATATCATCGTGCTACACAACGGTACTGTAGAAAAAGGAGGCAGATTTTATACGAATGGCGGACGCGTTCTGTCGCTCGTCACGGACGGGAAAGACCTTGCAGAATGTCGCGAGAAGATCTACGGCGTTCTCGAGGGCAAGACCGTTTTTGAAGGCGCGACCTGGCGCACCGACATTGGAAAATTAGGAGAAGAAGCATGAAAACGGATGTCATGATTGCACAGGAATGCAAGATGCAGCCGATCGGGGACATCGCGGCAAAACTCGGACTCTCCGCAGAAGAGATCGATCTCTACGGACGCTATAAGGCGAAGATCCGCATGGACGCCCTGAAAAAACGCGAGGGCAACAAGGACGGCAAACTCATTCTCGTGACCGCGATGAATCCCACGCCAGCAGGGGAAGGGAAGACCACCGTGAACATCGGTCTTTCCATGGGACTCAATCGTATCGGGAAAAAGGCACTAAGTGCCCTCAGAGAGCCGAGCCTCGGACCGTCGTTCGGCATCAAAGGCGGCGCGGCAGGCGGCGGCTATGCGCAAGTCGTCCCGATGGACGAGATCAACATGCACTTTACGGGCGATTTTCACGCGCTCACCTCGGCAAACAATCTCATCGCGGCGATGATCGACAATCACCTCCAACAGGGCAATGCACTCGGGATCGACCCGAGACGGATTGTGCACCGGAGAGTTCTCGATATGAACGACCGCGCCCTTAGGAACATCATCGTCGGACTCGGCGGACACACAAACGGCGTCCCGCGTGAGGATCATTTTGATATCACCGTCGCGTCGGAACTCATGGCGATCTTCTGCCTCGCACGCGACCTCACGGATCTCAAAGCGCGCGTCGCGAAGATGATCGTCGCGTACACCTACGACCGCGCACCCGTCACCGTCGCCGATCTCAAGGCGCAGGGTGCCGTTGCACTCCTGATGAAAGAAGCCGTCGCACCCAATCTCGTGCAGACCCTCGAGGGCACACCCGCCATCATCCACGGCGGACCCTTTGCGAACATCGCACACGGTTGCAATAGCGTCACCGCCACCTGTGCCGGGCTCAAACTCGCCGACTACGTCGTGACAGAAGCCGGTTTCGGAGCGGACCTCGGTGCGGAGAAATTTCTCGACATCAAATGTCCGCTTGCGGGCATCGCACCCGACGCCATTGTCATCGTCGCGACCGTGCGCGCGCTAAAATTCCACGGCGGCGTGAAAAAAGACGCGCTCGGCGAAGAAAATCTCACGGCACTTGAGAACGGCTATGAGAATCTCAAGCAACACATTGAGAACATCAAGAAATACGGTGTACCTGCCGTCGTCGCCGTAAACCGCTTCCCGACCGATACCGAGGAGGAACTTCAGCTTCTCCGTACCTTGGTTGAACGGGAAGGGGTCAAAGCTATTGAGACCGAAGTCTTTGCGAAAGGCGGGGAAGGTGCGATTGCGCTCGCCGAGGAAGTCGTTCGACTGGCGGATGCACCCGGAGATTTTCACCCGCTCTACACCGCCGATCTTACCATCGAGGGGAAGATCGAGAAGATTGCACGCGAAATCTATCGTGCAGACGGCGTCACGTACACCAAGGCTGCAAAGAGGACAGTAAAGAAGTTTCACAAGGAGGGGTATGACACCATGCCCGTCTGTATTGCCAAGACGCAGTATTCGTTCTCCGACGATCCGAAGCTTCTCGGCGCACCGCGAGGCTTTACCGTCGAAGTGCGAGAGCTGCGTGTAAGTGCCGGCGCGGGCTTCATCGTCGCCCTCACGGGAGACATCATGACGATGCCCGGACTACCCAAAGAACCCGCGGCGTGCCGGATCGACGTCCGAGCGGACGGAACCGTCGAGGGACTATTCTAACAAAGGAGGAACAGAATGGCTTATCAACCCGACAAGGAACAAATGGACGAACTCTACGAATCAATTCTCATGCTCAAGGACAAAGACGAATGTCAGCGTTTTTTCAAAGACGTCTGCACCGTACGTGAGATCGAGTCCATTGCACAGAGACTCAAAGTGGCAAAACTCCTTCGCATTCGCAAGACCTACAACGAAATCGAGCAGGAGACCGGCGCATCCACCGCGACCATCAGCCGCGTCAATCGCACCCTGCAATACGGCGAGAGCGGTTACGAGCTCGTGCTTGACCACTTGATTCAGAAAAATCTTCGCGAAGAAAAGAAAAACAAATAGAGACAAAAAAGATCTGCATGCACGTGCGGATCTTTTTGATTGCACAAAAGTCGACGCACGAATGTCTAGGGATTTCCCACGCAGAAACAGCGGTCGGCGCGCAAGAACTGTGGTATGCTATAAGGAAGAAAGAACCGTGCATATGGGAAGCAATTTCACAGGGAGAGCACGGTAGAGAACTTCAGAAGATGCGACTCAAAAGTCGATTAGAAAAGGAGATGTGTGATGGAACCTCTGGCGCTCACGTTCGATCTTGGTACACAGAGCTTGCGAGCCGTGCTCGTCGATCCGACAGGTGCGATCGTCTCGTATGTTCAGAAAAAATTTGAGCGGACGTATGTCTCGCCGAAACCCGGTCAAGCGGAGCAGGATGCGGACTTTTTTTGGCATGCGATCACGTCCGCGTCGCGGGAACTCAAGGAAAAGTCGGGTGCGGACTGGGAGCGAATCGTCTGCGTGAGCCTCACGACGGTGCGCGACTCCATCGTCCTCATCGACAAGAACGGCGTGCCCGTTCGTCCGCTCATCCTGTGGCTCGACAAGCGCGAGACGGAACTCGCGCCGCTCTCTTTTAAGGATCGCGCGATTTTTGCCGCGGTCGGCATGACCAAAGCCGTGGAACTCACGCGAAAAATCTCCGCCGTGAATTATCTCAGACAATGTGAACCGGAGAATTATGCCCGCGCGGACAAAGTCGTCTTCCTCTCGACCTATCTCAATATGAAATTATGCGGGCATGTCGTGGACTCCACGGCGAGCGTCATCGGACATCTTCCGTACGACAACAAGAACCGCCGTTGGCTCACGCCGCGGGATCGGAACTATGTGATTTTTCCCGTGGAAAGAGAAAAACTTGCCGATCTCGTCGAGCCGGGCGAAGTGATGGGGACGATTACGACGAAATGCGCACAAGAGACGGGCATCAAGGAGGGCTTGCCGCTTATCGCGACCGGATCGGACAAAGCCTGTGAGACGATCGGACTCTCCTGCACGACCCCCGAGAAAGCCGCGGTCAGTTTCGGTACGACGGCGACCATCTCCTACACGATCGATCGCTATATCGAACCGCAACGTTTCTTTCCGTCCTATGCGTCGCCCATTCGCGGGCACTATCATCCCGAGATCCAGATCTACAGAGGCTATTGGCTCATAAACTGGTTTAAGAAAGAATTTGCCGAGAAAGAAGTCAAAGAAGCCCATGCACTCGGAATCTCCGCGGAAGATCTCCTCAACCAAAGACTCAAAGAAATCCCGCCCGGCTCCAACGGACTCGTCTTCCAGCCGTATTTCACGCCGAATTTCTCCATGCCCAATACGCGCGGCGCGGTCATCGGCTTCTCCGAAGTGACGACCCGCATCCATCTCTACCGTGCCATCATCGAGGGCATCAATTTTGCGCTGATGGAAGGCGCGTTCTCGCTCGAGAAACGCATGAAGACGAAGACAGAGGGCATCTATGTCGCCGGCGGCGGCTCGCGTTCGCGGGAGATCTGTCAGATCACCGCCGATATGTTCGGACTTCCCCTCTATCGTGCCCAGTCGCACGAGACGGGTGTCATCGGCAGTGCCGCCGTGGCGTTCCAAAGCGTCGGCGTGTACGAGACCGTCGAAGACGCCATCGAAAAGATGGTGCACATCAAGGAAATTTTCACCCCCAATATGAAAAATCACGCCGTCTATATGCGGCTCTACAACGAAGTCTTCGAGAAAATTTTTAAGAAACTAAAGCCTCTCTACGAGACGGCAAAAGCCTACGAATAAAGCGACCGCGAGTCGCTTTTTTGATTGCAAAAAAAGAGAGACTTGCGACCAAGAGCGGAAGAATCCTTTTTCGGGATAGGATTTTTATTCTTGAAGAAGTCACGACGGCAAGCCTATGCTAACTTAGAGGCGATGCCAAAAAGGCATGGTGCA
>CAMYOU010000027.1 GCA_947283485.1 uncultured Peptostreptococcaceae bacterium | reverse complement strand
GCCGCTCCGTGCGAGCCTCAATCCGATATGAAGATCATATCCGTGCATGCGCTCAATCCCGTACTCGAATACATAGGGCAGTCCGATAAAAAACGGCCACAGAAAAATCGCCGCATTGCTCGTTGCCGCATCAAATACGTTCCTCACGGAATAGGCGCCAAGATATTCCCCGCCGCGCGTCACCGCACCCTCTATCTCCTGCATCCGGTCGAACTTCGCTCCCGACTGAAAAAGCAAATAGGTCGAGATCGCCACACAGAGCCAGAAGACAGGGTGCGAAAAGACATGCGCCAGTTCTGCGGAGAAATATCGATTTTTTTTCTCCATGAAATTCCCCCTTTGTAAAAAAAGGGGCGAACCGCCCCTTTCTCGTCACTTGATATGCACCGCTTACACTGCGGCGTGGTATCTCTGCAATAAATCGCGCAGTTTTTGGACTTGCGGATTGTCTTTCGGAATCCGATAGAGAGGTTCTTCGTGGTAGGAGTCTTGGAAACATCGAAACTCGAAGTCCTCTTCCAAGGTGTAGAGTTTCTCCAGAGAAAAGGTCGTCCGATAGCGAAATTCATCCTGCTCGATCGTCACGTACGCATCGACGCCCAATTCCCAGATCCAAGACTCCGACGGATCAAGCTCCTTGGTCAGAATTTCATCCTCCGAGATTCTGTATTTCTCGTCTCTCAGTTCCCTGAGAACGGCAAGCAGTTCCGAGTAATCCGCCGGATCGATTGCATAGGAGAACTGTTCCTCTCCTTCTGCGCGTGTCCCCTGAATATACTCAAACCTGATCGCGTCTGCTTCCTCCGGCACGTCCACCACAGGTGCGAGTTCCCGTGCACGCAGCACCGACTCCATAAGGAGGCTGAGCTCATTGAGTCGATCGTTTTCCGCCACCGTCAGCACGCGCCCCGTGGACTCCTGTGCGCGCGGATCAACCGCTGCACTGTGCGATGTTTCATGATCTCTTTCGTCCGACTCAAGATAGGTCGTTTCGATGTAGATGTCCACAGGATATGCCTTGTCTCCGTCATAGAGCGTCACGCGGTTGAAGAACGTGTAATCCGTAAGATCGATGGCATCCATCTTTTTGGAAAAAATCTCCTGTACAAGCGAGAGATAGGCCTCGGTCAGGGGTTTTCGTGCGGTCTCCATCACTTCCGGATCAAAATCTCTCTCCCGTCCGGCGGGGACTTTGTAGAAACGACGGACTTCGACCCTCTCTGCCGTTGTCGGAACGGATCCGGTCTCGGTATGAAACGCTTCTCCGTCAGACGCCGTCGGTGCCCCTGTGCGTCCACAGGACGCACAGAGGCACACAAGCGCGAGAATCGCAATCCATTTGCGCAATGCACCTGACGACGTCCGCCGTGACCACATAATTTTCATTTTCACCCTCCTTTCATACCATCATCGTAGAAGAAGCGCATTGCGTTCATACGCTTCTTTCCTCAGTATCTTCCATGCTTTCCTATTTCAGGGTGTTTGATCCCAACACTTCTAGTGTTGCATCAACGCGCTTTCACTTCACCCCCCCCACATTACTTTGTGTTTTATATACCCACTTATTTCCTCAAAATAACTTCTTAGCTCATCGAGAATAATTTTATTTCCAATCAAAAAATCCCGCCTGCCGAATGCAAGCGGGTTTTTCTTTGCTCAAAATCTTTTTTTGCGCCGAAATTTTATAAACGTGCGGCGTTTCCAAACTTCAATCGCCGTTCGCGCCCATCAAAAAACGCCCGTGCGTGCGGGCGTCAGGGTGTGAGTTCACCGATTTCTTCGGGCAGGTTCATATGCTCCATGTCCATGGGTCGCCAAGTTGCGCTGTCGTCGCCGTTGTGGAAGACGATCTCGATCTTCGGTTCGTCGCGATACGCATAGAGCAGCACGAAGACTTCGTCCTGTTTCATCGTGTGTTCGAACATGGGAAATTCTTTCGCGACGAGATTCCCTTTTGCCGCATCGTAGACGAGCGTGTAGATCTCGAGGCGCGTGCCTGCGCGTTTTGGATAGTAGACGAAGACGTCTCCGTTCTCGTCGTAGGTGTACGTAAAGGTGAAGAGTCCCATCGCCGCGGGGTCGATAAAATTCCCTTCGCCGACGTGCTCGATGCCGCCGAGTTCTCCCATGCCCTTGAGTGCGCCGCGATAGGCGATGACGTCGTCCTCCTCGCGCGCGGTCGGCTCCTCTTCCTCGATCTCTTCGGGAGACGCGAGCTCCGTTTCATCGTGCGTCGCGGGGATGTTCTCTTCCGCCGTCGCGGGTGTTGGCGCGGGCGCCGGTTCCGCGGGCTTCGTGCACGCCGCGAGGATCAAACATATTAGAAAGATGAATTGCTTTTTCATCTGCTTCCTCCTTTTCCCTAAGGATACCACAATCGGGCACGAATTTCACCGTTTTAGCTGACACGCACGCATTCCTTTGATAGAATGAAGATAATACTCTGAAGGAGGTTCTATATGAAGGTCAAGGTATGCATGGGTTCCAAGTGTATGCTTTTCGGCGCGATGAATATCTGGGAAAGTCTCGAAAGCCTCGAAGAGTTGCGCGAAGAGGAGCCATGGCGTTTTACGGATGAGCCGCTCGAGATCGAAGCGATTCGATGCGAGCAGGCGTGTAAAGAGGGCGAAAAGAGGATCACTCCGGTGGTCTATATCGAAGATGAGCGCATTGAGCGTGCTACGAGTCAACAGGTGATGGAACTCGTTATGGCGAAGCTCACAGCGAAATAGGGCGGCTATGAAGGAATCTTACGTCAATCTCATCAATATTCGCAGACAGGTCTTTGCGGAGGTGGCAAGGATCGCTTTTGAAGATGTGGATCTGAGCGAACTGCAGGAGTCGGCGTATCGCATTCTGCCGGGTGAAGTCGCGACGTATCGCGACTCGATTTTCAAAGAGCGTGCCATCCTCGAAGAGCGTCTGCGTCTGTGTCTCGGACTCTCCGGGCGCAAGTATACGGAATACCGTCTCATCACCGACGGTCTCGATAAGGAAGAACTCGAGAAAGCGCATTTTGAGGCTCCGCTTGTCTCGGTCATTCCTTTTGCATGCGAGGCGTGTGCGCACAAAAAATACATCGTCACGAATCAATGTCGTCGATGTCTTGCGCATCCCTGTACCAATGTCTGCCCCAAGAACGCCGTATCCATCGGCAAATACGGCGCGATCATCGATCACGACAAGTGCATCAACTGCGGGCGTTGTGAACAGACTTGCCCCTATCACGCGATCATCCATTCGGAAAGACCGTGCGAGAGCGTCTGCGGCGTCAAGGCGATCAAAGACGACTATCTCGGACGTGCGGTCATCGACGATGAAAAATGCGTCGCGTGCGGCAGATGTCTCACACAGTGCCCGTTCGGCGCGATTGCGGACAAATCTCAGATCTATCAGCTCACGCGTTCCCTCGTCCGCGAGAAAGATCACTACGCCATCATCGCTCCGTCTTTCATCGGACAATTCGGTGTCCTCGCAACGCCTCTCCAAATCGTAGAGGGCATCAAGATGCTCGGTTTCAACGAAGTCGTCGAGGTGAGCCTCGGCGCGGACATCACGACCATTCGCGAGGCGAAGGAATATCTCGAGGAAGTCCCCGAGCGCGTTCCCTATCTCGGCACCTCGTGCTGTGCAAGCTGGTCGATGATGGTGAAGAAAAATTTCCCCAACGAATACGCGTACATCAGCGATTCCTCGTCCCCCATGGTCGAGACGGCGAAATTTATCAAGAAGATCAATCCCGATGCGCACGTCACGTTCATCGGACCGTGTCTCTCGAAGAAGATCGAAGCGATGTCGGAAGAAGTCGCACCCTATGTCGACTATGTCATCACGTTCGAAGAACTCATGGGCATGTTCGTCGCGAAAGAGATCGAGCTCAGTGAAATCGAAATCACCGAAGAGATCAAGGACGCATCGAGTCTCGGACGCGGATACGCCATCGCGGGCGGCGTCGCCGAAGCGGTCAAACGCACGGCTTTGAAACTCGATCCCGAGAAAGAAGTCCTCGTCGAGAACGCCATGACGCTCACCGACTGCATGAAACTCATGCAAATGGCAAAAGCCGGCAAGCGAAACGGCTATCTTCTCGAAGGTATGGCATGTCCGGGCGGTTGCATCGCAGGCCCCGGCACGATCGCGTCGTTCACGCGTGTCAAGAAGAGCGTCGAGAAATTCATGAAAGAATCCAAATTCCCCACGCCGCTCGAGAACGTCAACATCGAAGACGAAGTAAAAGAAGATCTCTTGCCCTTCGCCGAACGACTGAGAATCGTACACGAAGAGGAGCGTGCAAAACTCCTCGAAGAAAAATAAACGCGAAGTTTTGTGAAGAAGATCGACTCCTGCAGTCGATCTTTTTTCGTGTCGTCATCGCGAGCTTTTTTTCACTCGCAAAATGGTTATGAAAGCATCCCGCTCGTTCTCTTTTTCTTCGCGGGAGATTCGGATGCCAAATAAAAAAACGAAAGGCAAAACCTTTCGTCTTTTCTCTCTTATTCCTCCGTCTTCGCGGGTTTCGGTTTTTCCGTAAGCTCGACGGTGTAATGGAACAATCGTTTCTCGTCCGCCATGTCGGTGACGGTGATTTTCTTAGGACATCCTTTCGCGCCGTGCACGGGGAGCGTCATGCGCTTCGCGGTCTTCGGAAGAAATTCCATCTCCAGCGGCAAGATGCGATACGTTCCTTCCTCCGTCTCAAGCGTCAACACGGTCTTCGGAACAAAGAAATACTTGTCCTTGTCGGAACGGTTTTCGATTTCGATGATGCAGACGAGTCCCTCGTCGTTCTCGGCGGCGAAAGACATCGACATGCGAAAATATTCGTTCTTTTCGTTGCGTTCCATGACGTACATGCGCGTGATGTCCATGGGGACGATCGTGTAATCGTCGTCTTTCATGCGCACGATGAGGACGAGATCGCGCACATTGCCGTCAGCAGCGGTCGCCTTGAGCACATAGCGCGTGCCGTCTTCGACGGAGCTCTTCGACTTGATCTCGTAGACGGTCTTCCCGCTTTTTTCGTTCTGAAAGCTCCTTAAGCTTTCCGCAAAAGCATCGCGGTCGAGCCCCGTGGCGGCGAGATAATCGGAGTCGAGATGTTCGGTCAAGAGTGTGTCGTTCCCTTTGTCGGCTTCGGAGAATGTCTCGAGAATCCGCGCGTCCATCTTTTCTTCCGCGCTCTTGCACGAGACGAAGAGGCACGCGAGTGCCAAGACCAAATAGATCCGTGTGCTTTTTTTCATCGTCGCTCCTTTCCCGTCCCTATCCAATTTGCCCGAAAACTTGTATACTGAACGCAAGGAGGGGCATATGAGAAGATCTTGGAACGCATATTTTATGGAGATTGCGCGGATGGTCGCAAGTCGTTCGACTTGTGATCGCGCGTTTGTGGGTTGTGTCTTGGTCAACAAAGATCATCGCATCGTCTCGACGGGGTACAACGGGAGCGCGTCGGGTGCGCCGCACTGCGACGAGATCGGGCACACGATGCGCGACGGACATTGCATCGCGACGATTCATGCGGAGATGAATGCACTCCTCTATTGCGCAAAGGAGGGCATCAGCGCGAAGAACACGCGCGCGTATGTCACGCATTTTCCATGTCTCAACTGCACCAAGGCACTCATCCAGGCGGGGATCAAATCCATCTATTACGAGAACGCCTATCGCGTGGACGAGTACGCGCTCGAACTTCTAAAGCTCGCCGGAGTTGAGGTCGTCCGCTACGACAAAGAAAACGAAGAATAAGAAAAAAGAAGAAGAAGAAGAAAGAAAACGGACGTCCGAAAGCGGGCGTCTTTTTTTGTGCCGTTTTCGCGCGTCCGTGATTGCGTTCTTCGCGTGCTTCGTTTGTCTCTTTAGTCGTGGGAGAAACCGCGTCCTTCGACTTCGACGGTATTCGCGATGGTGACGAAACTCTCAGGATCGACTTCGGCGATGATCTGTTTGATCTTCACGATTTCGCGATTGGAGACGACGCAGTAGAGCACCTCGCGCGACTGCGTGGTGTACGCGCCCATGCCGTGTAGGACGGTGACGCCGCGCCCGACTTCGTTCATGATGCATCCGGCGAGTTCGAGCGGTTTTTCCGTCACGATGATGAGTTGCTTGCGCACGTCGAGTCCGACTTGAACGCGATCGAGGACGAGATAGGAAAGACGCATCGCAAGGATCGTATAGAGCGCACGCAAAATGCCGAAGCTGTACGCTCCTAGTGCCACAATGATGCAGTTCATCCCCATGAGCGCATTGCCTATATTCATGTTGTAGCGTTCTTTTAAGAACTTCGCGATAAAGTCGATGCCGCCCTGACACATTTCGTTGCGGAAGAGCAGTCCCATGCCGAAACCGTTGATCGCACCGCCTGCAAGCGCACTCATGAGAATGTCGTCAAAGAGCGGCGTATGGGACAAGAAGCGCGTGACATAGACGAGATACGAGAGCAGGAATGCGGAGATGATGGCGTAGATCGAGAAGCGTTTATTGAGATAGCGAAAGCCGAGAATGGCGAGCGGCAGATTGATAAGAAACATGTACGTGCCGACGGGAATCCCGGTCACATGATATAAGAGGATGGCGATGCCGCCGACGCCGCCGGATAAGAAGCCGTTCGGCACATAAAAAAGATTGATGGCGAACGCCGTCATTAGATTGGCGAGAAGCATGATGGACAGTTTCCGTGCCATTTCTCGAGGCGAGCCCAACGCCTCTCTCCATTTCGATTGCAAATAAACCCCTCCCTTTTTTACCAGTATATCAAAAAAACGGAAATTTCCAATGGAAAACGCGCGGCGAATCTACCATGCGTCGCCGCACGCGCTCGCTCCGGAGAGGGCATCTTTCCCGATGCCGTCGTCGCATGGTTCGAGGAAGCATCCCGGAAAATCGCCGGGTTTCTCGAGGAAGACATCCGCCGCTTGCATGAGTTCCTCCGGTTTCTCCGAGTTCTTGGGGTCGTCGATGGCGACGGTTATGAGTCCCAAGCCGTTCCCGGTCCTTACCGCCTCGAGGATGTCCTCGAAGAGGAGCGTCTTCTGCGCGTCGCTTCCTAAGATCTCGAGTGCTTTTTCGTAGATCTCCGGATGGTTCTTGTTGTGCGTGACGTCTTCGCCCGAGAGCATCGCGCAAAAATACTTGTCGATGCCGAGTCTCGTAAGGCACGGGCGAAAGAGTCTATCCGCGTTCATCGTGGCGACGACCATGGGGATCTTCCGTTCATAGAGATACGCGAGCATTTCGCGTGCGCCTGCACGCAGTTCGATCTCTTCGCGATAGATCTCCTCCACTTCGCGCATGAGCTCGTCGATGATTTCGTCCGGACTCTCGGGGAGATCAAAGAGTTCCTTGATGTACGCGGCTCCCCGATGGAGTCCCATGCCGGCGAGGGTCTTGTGATAGCCCTCGGGTGCCGTGAGATTGCGGCGCGATAGAAAATCGAGATCGACGCGCGTCCACACGCCGTTGGAGTCTAAGATCGTGCCGTCGAGATCGACGATCGCCGCTTCGTAGTCGAGTTCCTTGCGAAAACGGGACGTAAGTTTCTTCGCGGCTTCCCTCGGATCTTCGGCGTTTGCGATTGCGCCGATGACCGCGACGCCATGAAGTCCGCGTCCGTTGATAAAGGAGATGTTCTCCGCGTCGATGCCGCCGATCGCATACACGGGGATCGAGACGGTGCGTGCGATCTCTTCGAGTGCGTTTGGTGAAATGGACGAGGAGACGATCTTTGATGTGGTCGCAAAGACCGCGCCGACGCCGAGATAGTCCGCACCCTCGCGTTCGGCTTCGAGCGCTTCCTCGAGATTGTGGGCGGTGCGTCCGACGATCGCTTCGTCGCCGAGAAGCTCTTTCGCGTCCGCGATGGGTCCGTCGTCCTGTCCGAGATGGACGCCGTCGGCACCGATTTTCTTCGCGAGATGAATGTCGTCGTTCACGACCATGGGGATGCCTGCCGCCCGTGCAACGGCGAGCGATGCGCGCGCCCGTTCTTCCGTCGTGTCGTCCGGGTGCTTATCGCGAAACTGGACGATCGTGACGCCGCCCGAGAGTGCCGCCGTAAGATGTTCCGTGCCTTTTTTGCCGTCGATTAAATACATCATGCGATTTCCTCCAATGCGTCGATGAGATGCACGACAAAACTGCCCGCGCCGTTCGCGCGTCGTTCTGCGATCTCACCCGCGCGTTTCATCTTCGTAAGCGCGGATAGGGAATCACCGCCGCGCGCGAGTTCCGCCGCGACAAGAGCCGAGAGCACGCAGCCCGCGCCCGTCATCTTTCCAAAATACGCCGAGCCGCCGGCGATTTCCCGGACGGTGTCGGTGACGAGGATGTCCACGTCGCCCGTGAGCGCGACGTCTCCGTACCGCGCATGAAAATCTTCGGCGAGTCTTTTCTTCTCCGCGTGCGCCATCCGCGCGCTGTCGATCGCGCCTGCCCGATTCCCCGTGACGAGGGCGGCAATTTCGCTCGCGTTGCCGCGGACAAAATCGACGCGGCCGAGGATTTCTTTTGCAAATTCCAGTCGATAGGCACTCATGGCGACGCCGACGGGATCGAGGACGACGGGATGATGCCCGTGCGCCGTCTCGAGCGCGATGCGGATCGCCTCTTTTTTGTCTTCGTGGAGCATGCCGAGATTGATGTAGAGCGCGTCGCTCTTTTCCTCGATCTCACGCATTTCTTCCGACGCGTCCGCCATGACGGGCGATGCGCCGTACGCGAGGAGCGCACTTGCCGCAAGATGTGCGCTCACGGAATTGATGATGCAATGAACGATGTCCAAACTTCTCCCTCCGTTTCTCATTCCATGATACCAGAAGCGCAAGAAAAAAAACGCAAGTCGTGCGTGACCTGCGTTTTGGAAAATCCGCTTGTTAGAGTTTGAGCGCGCGCATCGCATTGAGGACGGCGAGGATGAGGACCCCCACGTCCGCAAAGACGGCAAAGCCGATCGTCGTCATGCCGAGTGCCCCGAGCGCAAGAAAGAGGATTTTCACACCGAGTGCCATGACGATGTTCTCCGTCGCGATGGTCTTCGTGGCCTTGGCGATCTTCACCGCGCGGGGAAGTGCCTCGAGATCGTCGTTCATAAAGACGATGTCCGCCGCCGCGAGCACCGCGTCCGAGCCGACGCCGCCCATGCCGATCCCGACGTCCGCTTCCATGATGGCGGGCGCGTCGTTGATGCCGTCGCCAAGAAAGATCGTCGTGCCTTCTTTCTTTGCGTCGCGCACAAAGGCGACTTTTTCCTGCGGCAAAAGTTCCGCACGGTACGCGTCGATCGAGAGTTCTTCCGCGACTTCGCGTGCCTTGTTCTCGCGATCGCCCGTGAGCATGACGGTCTTCATACCGAGTGCGCGGATCTCTTCGATCGCTTCTTTCGTCCCCGTTTTGACTTCGTCTTTGAGGTCGATTCTGCCCACGAGGCTCTTTTCGCCCGTGAGATAGACGCTCGTCCCGTCCGAGGGCTCATACGCGATTCCCCGCGCTTCCATCGCCCGTGCGCTACCGAGAAAATACCCCTTGCCGCCCGAACGAAAGGCGAGTCCCATGCCTGCGATCTCCTCGAGATCTTCAATCGGAGGCGTTTCCCCGCGATAGGCACTCGAAATCGAAAGTGCAATCGGATGCGTCGAGAAGCGTTCGGCTCCGGCGGCGAGTGCCATCACCGCATCTTCCGTCACGCCGTACGCGACGACATTCGTCACGGTGAATTTGCCCTCCGTCACGGTGCCGGTTTTGTCAAAAATTGCGGTCTTCGCATCCACGAGTCGCTCGAGTTCCGAGGAGCCTTTGACGAGAATGCCTTTCTTCCCCGCGGCACCCATGCCCGCAAAAAATGTGAGCGGCACGCTCGTCACGAGCGCACACGGACACGAGACGATGAGAAAGATGAGCGCACGACGGAGCCAACCTGCCGCATCTTCGCGGAAGAGGAGCGTCGGCACGGCGACGATGAGAACGGCGAACGCCACCACAAGGGGCGTGTAGACGCGTGCAAAACGCGTAATGAATCGCTCGGTCTTCGATTTTTCCATGCGACTGCGATCCACGAGCGTGAGGATCTTCGCGACGGTGGAATCCGCGTAATCGACCTCCGCGCGGATCGTAAGTGCCCGTCCGAGGACGACCGCACCCGAGGTGACTGCATCGCCCGGTGAGACCGCGACGGGATCCGCTTCGCCCGTCATCGCCCGCACGTCGATTTCACCCGCACCCGTCATGACCGTGCCGTCCGCCGGGATCTTTTCCCCCGTCCGCACGAGAAAGACATCGCCTGCACGGGTTTCCGTAACATCCGCGTCGACGAAATCGTCTCCCGCTTGTTTGTGCACGACATCGGGACGGATCGATGAGAGCGCCTCGATGCGCCGCGATGAACGATCGACCGCATAGTCCTCAAACATCTCGCCGATCGCGTAGAAGATCATGACGCCGACCGCCTCGGGAAATTCGCGCAGATACCACGCGCCCGCCGTCGCAATCGTCATGAGAAAATGCTCGTCGAGGACTTTGCCCGTCGCGAGTTTTTTGATCGCGGAGAAGAGGACGGGATAGCCCGCGATGAAGTAACTCACAAAATAGACGACGGGATTCCACACGCCACGGACGAAATGTGCCGCGAGAAAGAGTGCGAGCGCGATGCCGATGCGGATCAGTTCCTCGCGATTTACCGCAAAGAATCCCGCGTCCGCATCCGAGTACGGGAAGACCCGCGCCCCCGGCACGTATTTGCCGAGAAGATCCGCGACTTCCTGCACGGTAAGAACCCGTGCGCTTACGATCTCCACCGTGTCCGCCGACGCGTCGAAAAACACTTCCTCGACCCCGTCGCGTTCCAAAAGATCCGTGCGAAAACGGGCGAGTGCGCCTTCGTTCGGCGTCTCCATCTCCACGCGATAGACCGTTCGATCCGCTTCCGTGATCCGAACGTCCGCCTCCACCGACTGCGCAATCCGTTCGAGCGTCGCCGCGTCCACGTCTTTCCCGTCGACGACGACTTTCTTCGCGACCAGATCGATCCGCGCATCTGCAACACCCTCGATCGCGCGAAATTTCGCCTCGATCTTGTCTTTGCAATCGTAACAAGTTAAATTTTCGATTCTGTATGTCTTCATTTTATTCCCTCACATGTTCTAAGCCTTCCGTCAAAATATCGCGTACGTGATCGTCCGAGAGACGATAGAACACCACGCGTCCCTCGCGGCGCGACGAGACGAGACGACCCGTTTTCAAAATCCGTAGTTGATGGCTCACCGCCGATTGACTCATGCCCACGACGAGTGCAAGATCGTAGACGCAGAGTTCCGAAGACGAGAGTGCCGAGAGAATCCGCACACGCGTCGAATCCGAAAACAGTTTGTAAAAATCCGCAAGATCGATGAGCTCCTCTTCGTCCGGCAGTTCCTCGAGAACCGCCTCGACATGTTCCTTATGCATTGCTTCGCTCAGTTCCATGATTGTTCCCTCCTTGAGTTCCATGCGTTCCCTCCTTTTTCATATGAGTGACTGTTCATATGTTCATATTACCATACAAACATCAAAAAGCAAGACCCGCGGAGAATTTTTTTCGCAATGACGATCGCAATACGATTCCTTTACGCGTCCGCGTGTTTTTTGTGTGCGTTTCGGGTATCATGGAATCGGGGTGAGGCGATGTACTACGCAGTGTCCAAAGGTCGCACGACGGGAATCTTCACGACGTGGGACGAGGCGAAGCGCGAAGTCACGGGCTACAAAGGCGCCGTGTTCAAAAAATTCAAGACGCTCGACGAGGCAAAGGCGTTTCTCACGTCGAACGGCGACGAAGTGTCCATCGAGCGGACGATTCTCCCGGGCGAGCTCCACGCCTATGTGGACGGCTCGTATGCCGAGAGCGGCACCTACTCGTACGGCGCAGTGCTCCTCACGACGGACGGCGCGCGCGAGTTCTCCGAGGCTTTTTTCGACGAGGACGGTGCCGTGCGCAATGTCGCGGGCGAACTTCGCGGGGCGCTCTTTGCGCTCCGACACGCCGAAGAAGAAGGCTATGATAAACTCGTCCTCTACTACGACTACCTCGGGATCGAGATGTGGGCAACGAAGAAATGGCGCGCCAATCTTCCGATCACGCAAGCGTATCGCGACCGAATGCTGTCCGCTTCCATCCCTGTGGAATTTGTGAAGGTGCCCGCGCACAGCGGCATCCTCTATAACGAGCGCGCGGATGCGCTCGCGAAGAAAGCCATCGAAGCGTTTGAGCTGCAATCGAAGGCTTAAAAAATCGAAGGAGGGATTATCATGCTCAAGGAATTTAAAGATTTTATCAATCGAGGCAATGTTCTCGACATGGCAGTCGGCGTCATCATCGGCGGCGCGTTCGGTGCGATTGTAAAATCGCTCGTGGACGACATCATCATGCCGCTCATCGGTGTCGTCTTGGGCGGCGTGGACTTCAAGGATTTATTCATTTCGCTCGACGGCAAACACTATGCGTCGCTCGCACAGGCGACGGAAGAAGGCGGTGCGGTATTGCGTTACGGCGTCTTCATCAACGCGGTCGTGATGTTCCTACTCATCTCGCTCTGTCTCTTCATCGTCGTACGCGCGTTCAATTCTCTACACCGCAAAGAAGAAGCGCCGGCGGCACCGACGACCAAAGCCTGCCCGTATTGCAAGACCGAGATCGCGATCGATGCAACGCGTTGCCCGCATTGCACAAGCGAGCTCGAATAAAGTGAAACTCTCAAGAGACGAACTCGAAGCCGTCGTGAATCTCCACGATCCGAGACCCGTGGAGACGACCAAGGAAGCGGCGGTCGTCCTCCTCGTCTGCGAAGTGGACGGCGAGGACGCCATTCTCTACGAACGCCGCAGTGACAAAGTGCTCCTCGGCGGCGATGCGTCTTTTCCGGGCGGACATGTCGATCCCGGCGAGACCGTCTTAGAAGCACTCTATCGCGAATGTGAAGAGGAGGCGGGAATTCATCGAGACGAGATCGAAGTCGTCGGCAAGATCGACTACATCACCGCAGCCTCGGGGCTCCTCGTCCACTGTTTTCTCGGGAAACTTCATAAACCCGTCGAAGAACTCGTCCCGAACGACGAAGTCGCGTATTTTTTCACCGTACCGATCGCCTATCTCGAGGAGCATCCGCCGATTCTCTATCGCGATCGCCTGCATCTCGAACGTGCGGAGAATTTTCCGTTCGAAAAAATCGGTCACGGCATCCGCGTCAATTTCTGGAACGAGATCCAAACCTATTTTTATGAATACAATGATGAAGTCGTCTGGGGCATGACCGCCGCCATGACGCGCGCTTTCATCGAACGCAAAAAAGCACTCGAACCTCCGAACTGATCTTCGCAGGCGGGTGCTTTTTTTCCGTGCATCCGTATTTTCTCCACTTTGTGTTACAATACAGGGAGATTGGAGGGAATGGATTGCGCACGCTTTTTTTACTCAATACCGTACCGCCGCCGCGCATCGAAAAGAGGATCCGTGCGGCGCGCGAAATATCCGAAGTCTTTGTCGTCTATTGGGACAAGGGCGATACGACGTTTCCCGTCATCGAGGAAGCGGGACGCATACGAATCTTGATCCCGGCGGATCGCACACATCCCATGAAGAGACTCGTGCCGATGCAAAAATTTCGCACACGTGCCCTCGAAGAGATCCGTACGATCGCGCCCGATGTGATTCAGGTGCAAAGTTTTGACACGCTCGGGATCGCCTGCGCGTATGGGAACGCGCGCGTCCTCTACGAGGTGCCGGACATTCACCGCTATCTCTCTTGCGGCGGTCGTTTTCCGAAAAATCTCTTCTCGGCGATTTTGCGCGCGAAGGAGCGGCGTTATCTCAAGCATGTGGACCACGTCCTCATCACGAGCGAAGCCTTCCGCCCGCATTTTACGACCGTACCGGACGAGCGGATTACTTTCCTTCCCAATGTCCCGGATCTCGAAGTCTTTCGGGATTTTAAAAAGAAACCGCACGACGGTTTTGTCGTCGGCGCGATCGGAGGTTTGCGCTATCTTCCCGAGCTTCACGCCCTCATCGACGCCCTCGACGAAACGGAGGCGAAACTCTTTTTTGCGGGATTTGAGAGCGGCACGACAATCCGCGATCGCGTGAGGGACAATTCGCGCGTGACCTACACGGGTCCTTACAGTTACGAACGCGACGCCAAGAGGCTCTACGCGGGTGTCGATCTCATCTACTCGGTCTACGACGCGACGCTCGAGAACGTGCGCATTGCGCTCCCCAACAA
>CAMYOU010000026.1 GCA_947283485.1 uncultured Peptostreptococcaceae bacterium | reverse complement strand
CTCCACCATGATCCGAACTTTTCGGACAAGAGAACGGCACAGACTGTGCGGTTCTTTTTTTCGCAAAAGATTTCTCGGTATGATACTTCTGGATCTTTACAAATCGTCTTTCCTGTGCTAGTCTTTCCTCAGGGAATGAAGTGCTCCCTCGGGAAACCGAAACCGCTTGCGAGCTGATGACTTCTATGAATCCGTTTCATAGAATGCATCGGCTTTTTTCATGAAAGGAGGAAATCATGCTTATTTCACTTGCTTTTATTTTTCTTTTCGGTCTTTCTTTCGCGGCGATCTGTGAAAAAATCAAACTCCCGCGCATCGTCGGGATGCTCGCGACGGGGATTTTGCTCGGTCCCCATGTCTTTCATCTCTTGGATCCGTCGATCCTCGCCATCTCTTCCGATCTAAGACAAATCGCGCTCGTCATCATTCTTCTCAAAGCCGGTCTTTCCCTAGATCCCGCCGATCTCAAGAGGGTCGGCAGACCTGCGATCCTTATGACGTTTTTGCCGGCTTCGTTCGAAATCATCGCCTATACGATCCTTGCGCCGCGTTTTCTCGGTGTCTCGACAATCGAAGCCGCGCTCATGGGTTCCGTCCTCGCCGCTGTTTCTCCGGCGGTGGTCGTGCCGCGTATGGTAAAACTCATGGACACGGGCTACGGTACGGAAAAAAGCATTCCGCAGCTCATCATGGCGGGCGCGTCCTGTGACGATATTTTTGTCATTGTGCTCTTTTCCGCATTTACGGGAATGGCGCAAGGCGGCGATGTGAATGTCGCCCAATTTTTGAGTATCCCGATCTCGATCGTCCTCGGGATTCTTCTCGGCGCGGCGATCGGATATCTCTTAAGTCTCTTTTTTGAAACGGCTTATGTGCACGAACATCTCATTCGCAACAGCATGAAAGTACTCGTCGTCCTCGGGATGTCGTTTTTACTGATCGCCATCGAAGCGGCATTAAAACCTTTTGTTCCCGTTTCGGGTCTACTTGCCATCATGAGCATGGCATGCGTCCTGCGTATGAAAAGTCCGGATCCGGTCGCCGATCGTCTGTCGGAGAAATTCGGCAAACTATGGCTTGGCGCGGAGGTGCTCCTCTTCGTCCTCGTCGGGGCAGTTGTGGATATTCGCTACACGCTCGATGCGGGACTCTTCGCCGTTCTCGTCATTTTCCTCGCTCTCCTCGTTCGTTCGGCAGGCGTCGCACTTTCCCTTGCGAAGACCGCTCTTACGACCAAAGAACGTCTTTTCTGTATGATTTCGTATCTGCCGAAAGCCACGGTGCAAGCCGCCATCGGTTCCGTGCCGCTCGCACTCGGTCTAACCTGCGGCAAAATCATTCTCTCCGTCGCCGTGCTCGGCATCCTTATTACCGCACCTTTGGGGGCACTAGGCATGGATCTTACCTATCATCGTTTCTTGCAAAAGGAACAAGCCTCGACGAATGTTCCGGCAAAATAAAAACCGCCACGATCACACAAAAAACGCCCGTCCATTCTTTCTCGTAAGAACGGCGGGCGTGTTTTTCGTTTGTTTTTTTGTACGACGCTTTAGGACTCTTTTTCCGTGAGGCAGTGATACGGTTTTGCCGATTCGGTGGTGAGGATAAAGGTCGATGCATTGTGCAGGAGTGCGGTCTGTGCAGGCATCAGCATGCCGGTGATGCCGGCGATGAGAAACGCACTGTTGTAGAGGATAATTTTTCTCAAGTTGCGTTCGATTCTCTTATTCATTGCTTTGGAGAGTTCACGCAGTTCCATGAGTTTACGCAAATCGGAATCGAGTAAGACAATATCCGCGACTTCTCTTGCGATATCGGATGCCTCTTTCATGGAGACGGAAATTTCCGCTTGTGCGAGCGAGGGCGAGTCGTTGATGCCGTCTCCGATCATGACGACGGGTCCGTGTTCGCGTTGGACATTCCTGACGATCTCGGTTTTTTCTTCGGGTAGAACCTGTGCATAGATTCGGTCCATACCGAGCGTCTCTCCGATTCTCTTTGCCATCGCCTCTCCGTCACCCGTGACCATCCACATGTTCTCGACGCCGTCCTTACGGAGAAGTTCGAGTGCATGGGCTGCTTCGGCTCTCGGGGGATCGTCGATTAAGAACGCCGCGGAGAGTTCGCCGTCATAGGACATATAGAGAATGGAATATTTGCCTTTGTACGTGCGAAGTTTCTCCTCGGCTTCTTTCTTCATCGGAATCTTTTCGTCTTCAAAGAGGAAGTGATGGCTTCCTACGAGGACATCTTTGCCGTTGAGACTCGAGCGAATGCCGTGTGCCACGACATATTCGACTTCGCCGTGCAATTCCTTGTGGTGTAATTTCTTCTCTTCCGCCGCACGTACAATTGCTTTGGCGACGGAATGAGGGAAGTGTTCCTCAATGCACGCCGCTTGGCGCAAGAGTTCATCTTCCGAAAGATCGGTAAAGGAGATGACTTTCACAAGCTCGGGTTGTGCCTTGGTGAGCGTGCCGGTCTTGTCGAAGAGGAAATTCTTCGCGGTGGCAAATTCTTCGAGATAGCGTCCGCCTTTGATGGCGATGGAATGATCCGCCGCTTCGCGAATGGCAGCGAGAATGGCAATGGGCGTGCAGAGTCTGATCGCGCACGAATAGTCGACGAGGAGCACTGCCATCGCCGTGGTGAAATTGCCGGTGAGTAGATAGAGTGCCGCAGCCCCGATAAAGTGATAGGGGACGAGTTTGTTGGCAAAAAGTTCCGCGCGGGTGACTCTCGCGCTCTTGCCTTTGCCTGCTGCGTTGATTTCTTCGATGATTTGATGGCGCTTGGTCTTTTGTCCGATCTCAAGAACCTCGATCAAGAGTCCGCCGTCCGCAAGCACCGTGCCTGCGTAGCAACGACTGCCTATGCGCTTCTCGACCGGGGCGGATTCGCCCGTCATGGATGCCTCGTCGACAAAGCCCTCCCCGTCTCTCACGATGCCGTCTACGGGGATGACCTGTCCGGTGTTTACCATGAGGAGATCCGATTTTTGAATCGTCGAGAACGGGACGCGTTCCATCTCGCCGGTCTCGGTATTCTTCTTCCAGACCGTATCGACGTGGATTTGGAGCGAGCGGATGAGATCCATCTGCACTCTCTGCGTCGTATAGGCTTCGAGTTCTTCAGAGAGCGTAAGGAAGAACATGATATCCGACGCCGTGCCGATCGAACCCGTAAGAATGGATAGACCGATGGAAACCGCATCGAGTAGCGAAACAGCGATCTCTTTCTTCTTGAGATTGTCGATGCCTTCCTTGATAAAGGGATAGGCGCGATACAAAACCCATAATTTGTACACGGAAAGAGGAAGGAGTCTTGAGACAGTGAACTTCATGAAGACTTGACGCGTGATCTTCTTCTTGAAGCGGCGGGCAAGATCTCTGCGATCGCCTGCCGGCGCCTCGATCCCTTCGAGTGTCATCGGGTTTATCCGAGACAAAAATTCGAGTAACGCATCTCTCGCATCTTCTCTGTAGTCGATGAGAAGACTCCCGTTCACACTCTTTGCCAAAACGTGTTTGATATAGGGTTTCTTACGAATGAGAGCCTCAAGGGCATATGCTTGAGGCTCCGTAAAAACATATTGACCGTAGCGCAAGCGAATCCTTCCCGGAAAATCGCTTATGATCTGCGCTTTCATCTCTATTCCTCAGGGACTTCTTCCGCTTCTGCCGTGATGACGATGGCTTCTTGGATTTTCTTGTTGCGTGCTTCTTCTTTTGCCTCTTCGTAAAGATCTTGAGCGTCTTCCTTGACGTCCTCGATGTTGGCTTTGATTTTATCGGTTACTTCCATTCCTTTTGCCAAGGTCTGAACCGTAGCTTGACGAAAGCTCTTCGATTTTACAATCGCGCGAACACCCTCATAAGCAATCAAGCCGGCAATCGCCGTCAGTACGTTTTTCTTTCCAAAATTCATTTTCATTCCTCCTTCATACAACTTAGGTTATTTGCATTATATGCAACAACCGCAAAAAATACAAGAAAATTACACGCCCCTAACTTTTTGAAACATTTTTGAACGCTCTCTTTATCTATCTTTTATCTTCGAGATCACGGACGAACGGACTTTGTCTCTCTTTGCTCGACAGTGTAATCCCCTCCACAAATTCCGACAAAAAAGCACCCCTTGGCGGGCGCTTCTATGGTCTTATCGGACAACCTATCTCTACGCCCTTTCCGCGGGCGATATCACCTTCGTCATTCATCTTTTCACGCTTGGGTCACGTTCCAACAAATGCGGTTGTCTCGTCTATTCAGTTGTATGCGTCGCTTCTTCCTCTGTCCCTTTCCTCACACGAGGATCACATTTTAAGTGCTCTATTTACGGACTTCGAAGCGACTTTGCGAGCTCGATGCCAAGTCAAGCTCTTCTCGATGATCGTTTTCATTGCCCATCGGGCTCACCCCTTTCTTCGGATTCTCAAAGACCCTGATCGGGTTCGGAAGAATCTTTCGTTATTTCTATCATACCCTCGCGATCTTCTTTCTAAACAGTTTGCCAAAACTTTTTTCACTTTTTTATTATTTTCTTTTCCCTACGCTCGCACAATAAAAAAGAGCCTTCAAAGGCTCTAATGTCTTCGTAAACGCTCCGCATTTTCGACGGTGCGCGCACGTTTGACAAAATCTTTTTTCTCTTCGGTTTCGTACGATCCCATCCACTGCATCGCGCGTCCGGTGCCGCGTACGGTGACGGTGCCGGGATTATCTACGAGGTGAATGGTAAGGCCCGTGCCCGCTTTGAGCATGTCGGCAAAACCCGCAAGCTGTGCACTCGATCCCGTGAGATAGACGCCTTTGCGCAAGAGATCGCTCGAAAGTTCGGGCGGTGTCGTCGAGAGAATACTCTTCACCGCACGGGTGATTTCTACCGCTACGGGTCGCATGGCGCTTTCCATGTCGTTGGAATTGAGGATGACGGATTTGGGTAAGCCCGTGGGAATGTCGCGTCCCGCAATTTCGTAACTGCGCGGATGATCGAGTTTCACAAGCGAGCCGATCGCGACTTTCGTCGCTTCCACGGAGGCTTCTCCCGCGTAGAGTCCATAGTTCTCGCGCAGATACTTCTCGATGGCGCGGTTAAAGTTCTCCCCGCCGATGCGTCTGCCGCTCGAGAGGATGACGCGCCCTTTCGCGACGATACCGACAGAGGTCGAACCCGCTCCGATGTCGAGGATCATATGTCCGACGGGATTTTTGATATCGAGTCCCATGCCGAACGCACTCGCGAGGACTTCTTCGATGAGATAGACGCGATTCGCGCCGGCGTTCTTTGCCGCCTGCATAAGCGCACGTTTTTGAACTTGCGTAATATGGCTCGGAACGGAGAGGATGCAATCGGGTCGTACGACGCTTCTGCCGACGCCGACTTTGATGACGCGCTTTAACATCGCGGTCGCCGCACGAAAATCGGCGATGACGCCTTCGACCACGGGTTTCACTGTGAGGACATTGCCGGGTGTTCGTC
Organism: uncultured Peptostreptococcaceae bacterium; assembly: GCA_947283485.1. Lineage (GTDB taxonomy): Bacteria > Bacillota > Clostridia > Tissierellales > Peptoniphilaceae > CAMYOU01. The sequence continues at coordinate 9,500 of CAMYOU010000026.1, read as the reverse complement.
CGAGCATCTCCTGTGCTTCGGTGCCGGCGGCGAGGATTTTATTCGTATACGTATCAAAGGCAACGATGCTCGGCTCCTCAAAAACAACGCCTCGTCCGCGCATATACGCGGCAGCTTTGTGTGTGCCGATGTCGATGCCGACGGTTCTGCGTATGAGATCCATGGCCTCTCCTTTCTCCGTAATCTGTTTCTAGTCGATGACGCGACGAATGTCGCCGCCAAGAGCCGCGATTTTTTCTTCGATGCGATCATAACCGCGATCGAGATGTGCAATTTCCGTCAGGGTCGTGGTACCCTCCGCAACGAGTCCTGTTAGGACAAGTGCCGCACCGGCACGTAAGTCGGTCGCGCGGACTTCGGCTCCGAATAGAAGCGGCACTCCGCGCACAACGGCTTCTTTACCGTAAGTCTCGATATTTGCACCCATGCGCACGAGTTCCGCCACGTGCATAAAGCGATTCTCAAATACGGTTTCCACAAGTCGCGACTCGCCTTCGCTAATCGCCATCATCGCCATAAACTGCGACTGAGCGTCCGTGGGAAATCCGGGGTAGGGCATGGTCTTGATATTCGTCGCAACGGGTCGTTTCGTCGCTGAGACAATCATCGCGTCGCCGTCTTCAACTACGACGGCACCCGCTTCGCGAAGTTTCGCCGTAATCGGGACGAGATGGCTCGGGATGAGATTCTGGACGCGCACTTTGCCGCGCGTCATCGCCGCCCCGATCATAAAGGTCGCCGCTTCGATGCGGTCGGGAATGATGGAATGGTTCGTGCCGTAGAGTTTCTCGACGCCGCGCACACGGATATTCGATGTGCCGGCACCGCGCACGTCCCCACCGAGTTTGTTAATGAAATTGGCAAGATCGACGATCTCGGGTTCACGCGCCGCGTTTTCGATGAGCGTGTCCCCTTTTGCCATCGTCGCCGCCATCATGATGTTCTGGGTCGCACCGACACTCGGAAAGTCGAGATAGACCGTTCCGCCCGTGAGCTTGCCATTGCCGACGGACGCACCGATGACATTCGCGTCTTGGGAGATGGAGCAGCCGAGCGAGCGAAAACCCTTGAGGTGGAGATCGACGGGTCGTGCCCCGATCGTGCAACCCCCGGGTAGTTTCGTGAGACTCTTTCCGAGTCTTGCAAGGAGCGGTCCCATGACAAGGAAGCTTGCGCGCATTTTCCCCATGAGTTCGCCGGGTGTATTGTAATTGCCGAGATTTTTCGAATTGATCCGCACAGTCGTTTCGTCGAGATGTTCAACCTCCGCACCGAGATGTTCGAGCACTTCGATCATCACGCGCACGTCCTCGAGACGCGGTACGTCCGAGAGAATGATGTCTTCCGTTCCGAGTAGCGTCGCCGCCAGGATTGGCAGTGCAGAATTTTTGGCTCCGCTGATGGTCACTTCGCCCACGAGGGGGTCGGAGTGTCGAATGAGCATTCTGTCCATGATGTCCTCCTAATCGGCAAGCTTGGCACTTTCGCCTTCCAGAATCAAGGCGTCCACCATTTCGTCAATATCGCCGTCGAGAAAATCCTCCAAGCGATAGAGTGTCATATTGATACGATGATCCGTCACGCGCCCTTGCGGGAAATTGTACGTACGGATGCGTTCCGAACGGTCGCCCGTCCCGATCTGCCCGCGTTTTTCCGCGGATTGCTCCGATTGAATCCGTGCAAGTTCGAGATCATAAAGGCGGGATTTTAGGATCTTTAACGCTTTTTCTTTGTTCTTAAGCTGAGATTTCTCGTCCTGACAGGTGACGATAAGATCGAGCGGTAGATAAGTGATTCTGACCGCACTGTCCGTCGTGTTGACGCTCTGCCCACCGTGTCCGCTCGAACGATAGACGTCCACGCGGATATCTTCCGGACGAATCTCGATATCGACGTCCTCCGCCTCGGGCATGACCGCAACGGTCGCCGTCGAGGTGTGGATGCGCCCCGACGATTCCGTCTCCGGGACACGCTGGACGCGATGGACGCCCGATTCATATTTGAGTCTGGAATATGCGCCGCGCCCTTCGATCATGAAGATCGCCTCTTTGACGCCGCCGATCCCCTGATCGTTCGTATTCATCATATCGACTTTCCAGCCGTGACGCTCCGCATAGCGCGTGTAGAGTCTTGTAAGATCCCCCGCAAAAAGCCCCGCTTCGTCGCCGCCGACGCCCGCACGAATCTCCACAATGACGTTCTTATCATCGTTGGGATCCTTAGGAATGAGCATTTTTTTGAGTTTTGCCTCGTCCTCCGCGATCTTCGCTTCGCGTTCCCGAACCTCGGACTCCAAGAGCGCGCGCATCTCGGGATCCTCCTCGACCTCCAAAAGCTCGCGATCCTCTTTCATCGTCGCGACGTCCTTTTTGTAAGCGCGATAAAGCGTTACAATCGGCTCCAGCTCTCCGTGTTCGATGAGGAGTCCCTGAAAGCGTTCCGTATTGGACATGACTTCGGGATCGATTAAAAGTGCCTGAATTTCATCGAGTCTCGTCGCCATTTGATCTATTTTTTCAAACATGCGTCAGCCGCCTTTCTATTTGATCGCCATCACCATGCGGTCAATGCCGTAATCATCCTTGCGAATCTCCGTGTGTGAAAACGCTCCGAGCATCTTCGCGACCGCTTGCGCCTCCTCGTAGCCGACCTCCAGATAGAGCCTGCCGCCGTCGACGAGATAGTCACCCGCGTCGCTTGCAATCCGCCGATAGAAGAAAAGTCCATCCTCGCCGCCGAAGAGTGCCATTTCCGGCTCGTACGTAAGTTCCGTCTGGAGATCTTCCATCTCCGCAGCCGTAAGATACGGCGGATTGGAGACGATCACGTCATACGTGCCCTCGACCTCCGAGAAGAGATCGCTCCGAAAAAGTTTCGCCTCGACTCCGAGCTTCTTCCCGTTCTCGCGCGTGAGTTCGAGCGCCTCTTCGGAAAGATCGACTCCGGTAAGATTGAGATTTCTGCGAAGACCGAGCGAAAAGAGAATCGCGCCCGTTCCCGTCCCGAGTTCAAGCACACGCATACCATCCGTAAGATCCTCGAGAATCCATGTGACCAGAGACTCCGTCTCCGGTCTCGGAATGAGTGCCCTCTTATCCGTCAGAAAATCATGACCGCAAAACTCCCAGTGCCCGAAGAGATACTGCAAGGGTTCTCCCCGAAGTCTCGCTTCTTTCCACACAAAAAACCGTGCCAATGCCTCGTCGTCGAGTTCTTTTTCCCCCGCGAGAAAAAGATTCTTCTCCCCCGTGAGTTCTCGAATCATAAGATCCGTCTCATGCCCCGGAAATTCCATCCGAAGCTCACGGATTACCACGCATCCGCTCCTTCTTCCTCCGGAATGACATCCTTCAAAGCAATGATCGCCACTTCGACCATATCATCTTCCGGCTCCTTCACCGTCGCGTATTTCTGCACGAGAAGACCCGGCGTGATGAGTGCTTTGGCAAGTTTGCCGTCACAACCGCCGAGATAGTGATTCACCTCATAACTGATCCCCGCAATCACGGGAAGCATGAGAATCCGCGTCACCAGACGCACCCACGGATTCGGCCAGCCGAAGAATGACAGAATGAAGATTGATAGAAGAATCACCGTAAAGACAAAACTCGTCCCGCAACGGGGATGAAGCCTCGAGAACTTCTGAACATTCTCGACCGTTAACTCCAATCCGTGTTCATAGCAATGGATCGACTTGTGCTCCGCGCCGTGATACTCGAGGACGCGGTGAATATCCTTTGAACGTGCAATCAGCACGAGATAGATAAAAAAGATCACAACGCGAATAAGACCCTCGATGAGATTCATCGCTAAGAGCGACGAAACATAGGGTCTGAAAAAGCTCGTCATGATCGTCGGCAAGAGAAAGAACAAACCGATCCCGAGCCCCAGAGACAAAAGAACCGTAACCACCGATTCCACCGTCTCCTTGTGCTTTCCAAAAAGCTTGTCCCAGAACGATTCTTTCGTTTCTTTCTCCGCTTCGCCCTCCTCCTCCGCATAGACATCCGCACTATAAGAAAGTGCGCTCATGCCCATTCGCATCGATTCGAAAATACCGACGACGCCGCGGATAAAAGGCAATTTGAAAAAGGGATATCGATCGCCGAGCGTCACAACCGGTTTGACCTCTCGACGAATGGCACCTTTTTGATCGCGCACAACAATCGAGAGCTTCCCCGGACCGCGCATGAGAATTCCCTCAATAAGCGCCTGCCCGCCAATCGAAGTTTTTTTAACTTCCGACAAATTTTCCTCCTATAAAAAAGAAAGGTTAGAAGCAAATTCTAACCCTCGTAGGAACTTAATCCATGTGATATTTCTTCTTAAATTTCTCTACGCGGCCGCCGCGCTCAACGAATTTTTGTTTTCCGGTATAGAACGGATGACATTCCGAGCAAATCTCGACCTTGAGATTCTCTTTCGTCGAACCCGTCGTAAAAGTATTCCCACAAGCGCACGTAACCGTCGCTTCATAATATTTCGGATGGATGTCCTTCATCGATTCTCACCTCTTCTCTCGAATTTCCAAAATTACTCATTCAGTATACCAGTTCCCACCATCGCTTTCAAGAGGTTTCGAAAATATCCGTAAGAAAAATAGCATAGGCTCCTTCTCGATATAATACCTTCCCCGCTATTGACAAAACCCGACTTCTATTGTAATCTATACAAGCACCGAAACGAGCTCGTGTAACTCAGTCGGTAGAGTACTTGCATGGTAAGCAAGAAGTCAGCGGTTCAAGTCCGCTCACGAGCTCCACTAAAAGCATTGGAATTTAGCCATTCTAATGCTTTTTTTATTTGCCGTTTTTTGCGAAATTTATATAAAATTTCCTCCGATTCTGGGCGATCGCCAACAAATTACCAACAAGTTTCCAATCGAGAAGCCTTTCGTGGTTGCAGGCGACTCGTCCTCAATTTCATACATTCAGGGCGTTGAAGAAACGAAGCCTATTATCCTGACCCAAAAAGCATTGAGTCGCATTAAAAGCAAACATCTCGAAGATTACCAAACGCTCTTCGATTTAACAGAAGGGCTTGAAAACAGCTGGCTTTCCATGGACAGCAAAAGATATGATACCAGCAAGCTCATTGTGCTGGGCGATAATTTCAAGTCGCCGTATACATCTGTATGCAGGATTGACAGCACCATCGACGGTATTGCTGTTAATAGAATTAACACATTCTATAAAAAGGAAAACTTCTTAGACCTCTCAATTTCAACATATAATCTTGGAAAAAACATTTATTGTAATAAAAAAACAGAAGCTATCGTCAGATCTGAAGAGGGCTTCCAATTGCCCACAGAAATAGTGGAACTTCTGTATAACAATCATTATATGGGAGTTCTGCGGAAAGGTCAATCTCCATTTTTTCAGGAATCCGTTCGTAAATTCACAGAAGAACAAAAAGATGCGTTTTCTTATGACGGAAAAACATACCTCCCCATTCATCAATTTTCCGATGGCGAGCATTCTTTGCGCTTCATTGCCACCCTCTATACGCGTACCGATAGCATCAATATCAATTATGAAGAATTCTATCGTGCATCCCCCGTTAAGCAAGCTGATCTTTTCTACTGTTTGAATACGGGGCAAGTATACATGCCTACGGATGGATCGTTAATGCTTATTCCCTGAAACAATCTCCCGAAAGTTCAACTTTCAGGCCGAGTAAAAGACATCATGCGACGATACGAGCAACAGTATTGCACGATAGACGCCTATATTCAAAGCTGGGAAATGTGCATTGATGCCCCGGAACAAAAGCCCGGCATTCGCGCGACGATCGAGGCGAACAAGGAGAAGGCGGCGAAGAAGAAGCCTACAAAGCCTTCGAAGGAGCACACAATCGGTGAAGACCGGTAATCGAGGGGTACCATTATGCCTCTTTCAAAACAAAGTCGATTAGAGGGCGTTTTGCGACGTCCTTTTTTCGTAAGAAAGGAACCTTGTAAATGAAAAAACTGATTATTGCAGAAAAGCCTTCCGTAGCAAGAGAAATCGCCAAGGTAGTCGGCGCATCCAAGCGCAACGACGGTTATCTCGAAGGGGATGGCGTGATTGTATCGTGGTGCGTCGGACATCTTGTCGGACTTGCAAATCCTGAAGCATACGACAAAAAATATAAATTTTGGAACTTAAAGGATCTCCCCATTTTTCCGGCTGCGTTTCAACATATCGTTTATTCGTCTACAAAAAAACAGTTTCAAGTCTTAAAAAAACTCATGAACTCAAAAAACGTGGATAGCGTCGTCAACGCTTGTGACGCCGGACGCGAAGGCGAGCTCATTTTCCGTTTGGTTTATGAAGAAGCCGGGTGTAATAAGCCGAGCTACCGTCTATGGATCTCATCTATGGAAGCGAGTGCCATCAAAGACGCGCTGAGAAATGTCAAGTCGAGCAGCGCATATGACACGCTCTATGAGTCTGCAAAGGCAAGACAAGAAGCGGACTGGCTTATCGGGATGAACCTTTCTCGATACTACACGAAGAAAAAAAATCAGAAAGGTGTTTTCTTCCCCGTCGGACGTGTGCAGACACCTACACTTGCGATGATCGTTACAAGGGAAGACGAAATCAAAAATTTCCAGAAAGAAAAATATTACACCGTCGAGCTCCTATGTAACGGCATGACTCTTTCCACAGAGCGGATTAATCATCCGGACGAAGCAGAGAATATTCTCAATGGAGTCGAAGATGACGTTCGGGTTTCCGATGTTGTTCAGAAGAAAAAAATGACGAAGCCGGATCTCCCCTTTGACCTTACGACTCTTCAGAGGGAGTGCAATAAATATTTCGGGTACAGCGCGAAGGAAACGCTCGACTACACGCAAAGTTTGTACGAGAAAAAACTCGTCACTTATCCAAGGACGGACAGCCGACACTTGACGCAAGATATGGTTGAGAGCATCACGAACGGTCTTCTTGCGGAAGATGACTATGATTCCCGTCGGATTCAAGTTGTTTTTGATTCCGCAAAAGTGAGCGACCATCACGCGATCATTCCGACGGTAAGCTCCATGGAGACTGACTTGTCCGATCTTTCTACCGGAGAAGAGAAAGTCTATCGGCTTGTTTCCGATAAGTTCCACTCGAGTTTCGGATTCCCCCTCGTCGAAAACACGACAAAAGTTATTGTGAATGTCGGCGAAGCGGAGTTTACGTGTAGCGGAAAAGTTGTCGAAGATGAAGGCTTTACAAGATTCCTAAAGGAATACAAGAAGAGTGGCGACACGGCGACTTTGCCTTCTGTAAACACTGGCGATATTTTGCACGTTGACTCGAAAGAAGTCAAAGAAAAATACACAAGTCCGCCGTCCAAGTACACGGAAGACACTCTCCTCAAAGCAATGGAGACCGCCGGCAGCAATGCGCTGGAAGAAGGTGTAGAAGTCGAACGTAAAGGCATCGGAACGCCGGCAACACGCGCCTCGACAATCGAGGCTCTTGTGAGCAGAAATCTCGTCCGCAGAGAAAAGAAAGCCCTTGTCCCGACTGAAAGCGGATGCGCCCTTGTCGCATTCGTAGATCCGATAGTTACGTCCGCTGAAATGACGGCAGAATGGGAAAACGAGCTTTATAAAATCAAAGAAGGAGCAGAAAAACCGGATGTATTTCAGGCAAAAGTAAAATCGACAATTCGGAACATTGTTTCTAAATAAGAAAGGAGAACAAAATGGCACAAGAAAAAGAAAAAAGAGAAGTCACAAAAACCGGCGGAGTAATCATTAAGGATCCGCAACTCGTAGACATCAAAACCAAAAAAGGCGAAGTCATGCCGGCGTTGAATTTTACAATCGCAGCAAATGGCGAAAATGACAAGTCCGTATATACGCAGTGCAGCGTCTATGGTGAGGATGCGAAAAGGCTAAATGAACCCCTTCAAAAAGGGGACTTCATTCACATTGCCGGACATCTAAAAATCACGCACCGCGACAAGACGGACTTTAGGAATCTCACGGCGCTAAGCGTCAAGCGCGTAAGTTCGCGCGAAGAACGCCTCGCTGCACAAAAAGAAAAACGATCTATCAAAGATCAGATCTCAAAGAACAAAGAAAAAGTAGCGTCTCAGGAGAAGGCAAAACCTACCAAAGATCTTGCAAAGGAAGAAGCACGTTAAAAAAGAATCCCCCGGCATAGCCGGGGGGTTTTTCTCATGCGGCCCAAAGGACCTGTATTACGAGCCACGACTGAAGGACGTTGATTGGTCTGTCACGCGCAAACGTTACTTACTACCCCTTAAAGGAGGCCGTCGTGTCAAAAGTTAATTGCTCACTGAGTTTATCTTGGGTCAATTGGTTTTGAATGTATTCCTGTATCTTCTTCGTGTTCTTGCCTGCTGTGTCTACATAATAGCCACGGCACCAAAATTGCTTTCCCCTGTACTTATATTTGAGTGCTCCCCATCGATCGTAGATCATGAGGCTACTTTTCCCTTTCAAAAATCCCATCAATGCAGATACGGCAAGTTTTGGCGGGATTTCTACTAACATATGAATATGGTCAGGGCATACTTCTGCTTCTATGATGTTTACTCCTTTCCAATTGCATAGTTCTCGCAATATCGCTCCTATTTCGAGTCGTTTGGAGCCATAGAATGCTTTTCTCCTGTATTTCGGTGCAAATACAATGTGATACTTACAATTCCATTTCGTGTGTGATAGACTATGCGTGTCATTTAGTGATGTCATCTTTTCCTCCTATTGCTGTTATTGCGTGGTTTCCAGACCGTTTTTATCACAACATGATGGAGTTTTGTCAGGTGCTCATCGCTAAAGCTTTACGGTGCCCCCGGTTAGAGCGGGGGGGTTTTCTAATACAAAAAAACTTCCGACACTCTGTCGGAAGTTTTTCTTTGTTCGGATTCGATTTATTCCGAATAAGCGAAGAAGCCTTTGCCGGTCTTGCATCCGAGGTCGCCGAGCGCGAGCGGTCCCATGGGATGGTTGGCGCCGAGTTTCATCGCGGTTTCAAGAGAAAGAGGCTTCAAGAATAACATTTTTGTGATGTCTCCTCCTGTATGTTCTCCCAGGTGAAATTTTTGTTTATACCTTTTGCTCCTGCGCGATTAACAAATCTTGATTATTGATTCAACTTTTCAGTCACATGAACAATCCGCTCTGCCAAAGACTTCATGATGCCAACCCCTTCTGCGACTTCCCGCCCCAAATCTGTCAGGTCAGGGTATAGTCATCATCCATCACGAGAAAGCCGCCCTCTCGCAAGAGTTTGACCGCGTGACTGACGCTGGGCTTTGATACACCCATTCGTCCACATCCACGGATCGCACCATACCTTTTTCATCTTAAACGATATAGATCGCTTTTAAGTAATCTTCACCGGAAGTATGAAGTTTCATTCCATAACACCCGTCCTTTCAAATAGCAAGAGACTATCTCGCGTTTTCAAAGTAGCAAGACGCAAACTCAACATTGTCATCCGTCCATTCCCCAAAATGGGACACAGTTCCATTGTCCATAAACACCATATAATCGC
>CAMYOU010000025.1 GCA_947283485.1 uncultured Peptostreptococcaceae bacterium | reverse complement strand
CCCGTCGAAGAGATTCTAAACGGTGCCGAACTGCCGGATCGGGAGAAAGAGACCGTGCTCTATTGCCGCAGCGGCACGCGCAGCAAAAACGCAATGGTGCAGCTCATTCGCAGGGGATATACGAATCTTTACGATCTCGGCATGCTCAATTTCTGGGACGGTCCTGTCGAATGGGCGGATGACAATGTCGAAGAGTGAACTTATTCTCCTCGCCGTGGCACTCGCGATGGACGCTTTCGCCGCGTCCGTCGTCAAAGGTCTCGAGGCGGGGAGAAAAAATTTCACACTTGCCGTCAAACTCGCATTCGCATTCGGACTTTTTCAGGCACTCATGCCGCTGGCGGGGTATGCGCTCGGGATGCAGTTTCTCCCGATCATCGCACCCGTGGATCACTGGGTCGCATTCTTCCTATTGGGTGGACTCGGGATCCGCATGGCACTTGAGAAAGAAGAAGATAGCATGGAGCCGACGCCCGTCACGTGTGTAGAAGTCGCAACACTTGCCGTTGCGACGAGCATCGATGCCCTCGTCGTCGGCATAACGCTCTCGAGCATCTCGGGGAACATCGTGTACGAGGTGACCGTGATCGGATGCACGACCGCCGTGATTTCTTTTCTCGGCGTCAAGCTCGGACATCTTTTCGGACAAAAACTCGGGCAAAAAGCACGCATTTTCGGCGGCATATTGCTCGTTCTCATCGGACTCAAGATCCTGCTCGAGCATCTCGGTATTTTTGTGCTGGCTTGACAAAAACCGCGACAAGGATTATCCTGACTACAGATTTTGCAACCAAGGAGGATATTTATGGAACAAAGACCAAATAGAAGGCCCGAAGGCGCAAGACCGACACATAGGCCTGAAGGGGCAAGACCCGTACATCACAGAAGAAAAAAGAAAAAGAGCATTTTGCCTCTTCTTTTGATTTTATTACTCATCGCCGCAGTTGTCGTCGCCGGCGGATACTTCCTCAAGAACCGAGGGAAAACTTCCGCAACGACGGAAGAGACCGCAACGACCGGTGAGGAAAGCTATGTTCCGCGTGAGAAAGAACCCGTACACAACGAGCTCAAATACAACGACGACGTAACGCTTACGTCCGAGATGGTACGCGAGCATCTCGACAAGATCCACAAGGATCCGAACTCTGTCGAATTTATCTACGATCAACCGGTGCAACTCGACACCTGGAAGACCGTCCTACACGATCAAAGCTTCTATGACGAATTTGCAATCGGTGCGATCCATATTCCGAACCAGAGCATTCGTCTTCCCATCATTCAGGGCATGAGCGACAAGCACATGCACGCCGGTGCGGCTACTCTTACGCCGTATCAAGTCATGGGTACGTACAATTATCCCTTGATTTCGCACAAGATGTTCCTCCTCATGGATCAGAACATTCTCTTCAACTGGCTCGAGTACACGAAGATGGGTGCCGTCATTCGTCTGACGGATCTCGAGACGATCTGGGAATACGAAGCGTATGCCTTTGACAAAATCGACGAGAACGAAACCGACGTCTTGGATCCGTTTAAGAATTTCCAGGACGACAAAACGCCTGAGGTATCGCTCATCACTTGCGTATCTCTCGACGATGTCGATTCCCGTTACGTCCTTCGCGGCAAACTCGTGAAACAATATCCGTACACCCAAGAAGCATTCGATGCGAACGATCCCGTTTATCCGGACGATCGCGGAGACAATCAATAAAAAAGAGCGGACAGTTGTCCGCTTTTTCTTTGAAAAAAGGCGTCCCCAAGGGGACGCCTTTTTGTATGCCTATTTTTCTTTGTAAAGTGCGCGCATTTCTCTTACGAGCGTGTGGAATTTCTCGAGTGCCTTGCCCACGGTTGCGGGGTTTTCCATATCGGCGCCGGCGGAGCGAAGTTGATCGATGGGGAAATTTTGCCCGCCGTTCTTGAGGAAATTCTTATAGGCTTCGAGTGCGCCTTCTTTTTTTGCAAGGACGCCTTCGGAGAGCGTGATCGCCGCGGAGAGTCCGGTTGCATATTGATAGACGTAGAAATTGGAGTAGAAATGGGGAATGCGCGCCCATTCGTACTTGATCTCTTCGTCGTTTACGAGCGGTTTGTAGTACGCCTGATTGAGTTCGGCATAGAGCGTGTTGAAATCTTCCGCCGTGAGTGCTTCGCCCGCCATGACGCGCTTGTGCACTTCGTTCTCGAATTCAGCAAACTGCGTCTGACGATAGATCGTGCCTTTGATCGTGTCTAGATAGTGATTGATGAGATACATCTTCTCTTCGCGGCTCTCGGCGCGTTTGAGAAGATAATCGAGTAGGAGCATCTCGTTGAAAGTCGAAGCAACTTCGGCGACAAAGAGTGTGTAGTTGGAATAGATATAGGGATTGTTGCTGCGAGAATAGTAAGAGTGGACGGAGTGCCCGAGCTCATGCGCAAGCGTAAAGACGCTGTCGAGATTGTCGTTGTAGTTCATTAAGATATACGGATCGGATTCGTACGAGCCGAAAGAGTACGCGCCGGATTTTTTGCCCTTTTGCGGATAGACGTCGATCCAATCTTCAGCAAATGCACGCTTGATGATGGAGACATATTCCTCGCCGAGCGGTTCAACGGCACCGAGTACCATCTCTTTCGCTTCTTCGTAGGGGATCTTGCGATCGTAGTCTGCAAGCGCGGGCATGTAGACGTCGTACATGTGCATCTCATCCATGCCGAGCATTTCTTTCTTGAGTTCGTAGTATTCGTGCAGAGCCGGGAGATGTTCGCGTACGCTCTGAATGAGTGCGTCGTAGACTTCGCCCGAGATGTTGTTTGCATAGAGTGCAAAGTCACGCGCACTCTTGTGATGGCGAAGCTCCGCCTCGACGCACATGGATTTGACTTTGGTGTAGAGCGTCGTCGCGATCGTTTGGATGTGTCCCGCATAGACGGCGTAGTATTTTTCGAACGCCTCTTTGCGCAGTGCCTCATGTCCTTCCGTCAAAATCGGTACAAAATTCGACTGTGTGAGTTCGATTTTGTCAGGATGCTCCTCGAGGACGGGGAAAGTCATATCGGCGTTCGTGAGCATGTAGTACGCATTCTCGGACGCATTCCTGACGTCGGAAGTCTTCGAAAGAATGTATTCCTCTTTTTCGGAGAGCGTGTGCGCTCTCATGCGCGCGAGACGATCCATGTATTTGCCGTAGGCTGCGAACGCCTTGTCGTCGCGAATTTTTTTCCACGCGTCGTCCGAGAGACTGAGGAGATACGGATCGAGGAACGAGAGTTCCGCCGTAATTTTTCCGATCATGCCTTCGACACGCAGCGCGAGTTTTTGTTGTTTCGCGACCGTACTGTCTTCATCGCGCTTCATAAAGGCGTATGCGATGAGCGTATCGAGTTTCATCGAGATATGGTCGATGTGATCCATGATGGCGAGAAGATTCTTCTCGGGATTTTCTTTGAGCGTAACGAGTTCTTTCGTCTGCTCTTCAATATGCGCAATCGCCGCTTCGACAGCCGCGTCATCCGCATAGATTTTTTCGAGATTCCATTTATCTTTCATTTGATTACCTCCTTTCCACATTATAGGGGAAAAAGGAATGCGGTGCAAAGTTGAAAAAGGAAAGTTTCAGCCGTGATAGAATTTTTTGAAATTGGGTATATAAAAGATAGTTCCAATAGGAGGTTATGCTATGAAACTTCAATACAACGGCAAGAACATCACAGTCACGGACGCGCTCCGCGATGTCGCCGAGAAGAAGCTCGGCAGACTCGACAAGTATTTTGACGAAGAGGTCAAAGGCAATGTTATTTTCAGCCTTGAGAAAAACGCTCGTGTCGTGGAGGTTACGATCAAACTCCCGGAGGGTGCTTATATAAGAACGGAACAGTCTTCGGACGACATGTACTCTTCCATCGACCGCGCAGTGGACGGACTCGAAGCACAGATTCGTAAGCACAAAGGCAAAATGCAAAAACGCTACGCGTCTCGCGGTCGTTCGATCCGTTTTGAAAATATCCCGGAGATCAAGGCGGAAGAAGAGGAGAAATCTTCGATCGTCAAGGTCAAGAGATTTCCGCTTCGCCCCATGGATCCGGAAGAAGCGATCTTACAGATGGAGCTCTTGGGGCATGATTTCTTCGTGTTCATCGAGCAGGACGATATGGATCAAGTCGCCATCGTCTACAAGAGACAAGACGGCAATTACGGTCTTATCGAACCGGAAATTTTATAAAATCAGGGCACCAAAAAACCCTCCTCGTACTCGGGGAGGGTTTTTCTGTGGGAACTTCCGTTTTGCAAAAATCTAAGCGACGGATTCCTCTTTTTTCTCGAAAGCTTTTGAAAGGATCCAGCCGATGACGAGTGCGATGAAGCTCGGCAAGACCCAACCGAGTCCGGACTCGGACAAGGGCAGGAACGACAGTGCATCGTGAACGCCCTTACCGCCCAGTGCATCGCAGATGGAGAGGAGAAGCGTCACGAGTGTGACGATGCGATAGACGATCTTACTCGAGTGGATAATCGGATCGAGGAACGCGAGGACGATGAGCACGAGGCACAAGGGATAGAGAATCGTAAGCACCGGAAGAGAAAACGCGAGAATCTTATCCAATCCGCGATTCGCGAGGAAAAGACTGAATAGAGCAATGATGACGGCGAACTTGCGATACGAGATCTTCGGCATCATGCGATGGAAGTATTGTGAGCAGCATGTGATCAGCCCGACACAAGTGGTGGTGCAGGCAAGCAAGAAAATAAGGGCCAAGAGGACCGCGCCGAACCAGCCGAACTGTTGATCCGTCATCACGCGGAGGATCTCCGCGCCGTTGGGATAAGTTTGCGAAATGCCGCTCGAAACGGAGCCGATGAAACTGAGCATGAAGTAAATCGAACCGAGGAAGATGCCGGCAAGGATGCCTGTGCGACACGTAGCGCGGATGGCGACTTCCGTGTCGGTGATGCCGTAACTCTGCATAAGTTCGATGATGACGATGCCGAAGACGAGTGCTGCCGTGACGTCGAGCGTCTGATATCCGTCGACGAAGCCCGAAAGAATTGCGTGATCGGCATATCGACCCGTCGCAGAAGCCGTCGATTTCGCTCCTGCGATCACTGCGATGAACATGATAACAATGAGCGTGATGAGGGTTGGCGTCAAGATTTTTCCCATGCGTTCAACCTGTTTCGTTGGATTGAGAGAGAGCCAGAGCGCAGTGCCGAAGAAAGCAAGGGTAAAGAGGAACAGTGCGAGATCGGGATTGAAGTCTCCGATATACGGTTGAAAGGCAAGCGCAAAAGGCACCGTCGCCGTGCGCGGAATGCCGATCATCGGTCCGATCGTAAGAAAAATAATAAGACTGAAAAGCTTGGAAAAGATCGGATGAACGCGGTTGCCGAGATTCTCGAGGCCGCCCGTGCGTGCGACTGCCGCCACGCCCATGACCGGAAAGCAAACCGCAGTCAGCAAAATCCCGATGAGTGCGAAGAAAAAACGACTGCCTGCCAGATTGCCGCTAAACGGGGGGAAGATGAGGTTTCCGGCGCCGAAGAACATCGAAAACAACATCAAGGCGGCGTAAACGAATTGCTTTTTGCCAATTTTCATGAGTTTCCTCCAAAAAGTTATTTTTTAGATTATACTGCGATTCGGAAAGAAATGCAAAGAAAAACATAAATTTTCTTTCAATGCTCTCGTGCGAAAAAGATGGAAAAAAAGAGTTGACAATTGAAAGAAACAACTATATACTATTCACGTTCACTTGAGTGAGCGCCTTTAGCTCAGTTGGTAGAGCAACTGACTCTTAATCAGTGGGTCCAGGGTTCGAGTCCCTGAAGGCGCACCATGACGGCTTGATTCCGAGAATCGAAGCCGTTTTTTTATCGCTTTTTGCCTTGGGGAAACGGCAGGGATGCGTGCGCGAGCACTGCTTCGAACGCGGGGGATCCGAGACTGAACACCTGTCTTTAACGCCGGCGGCAAGCACGGATCATCCGTTCTCAAATGATTCGAGCCATCCCAAGCGTGAGGGATTTTTTAAGAAAAAACGACGTGCAGTTCGAGAATATGAAATAAGAAATCTCGTCTATGGGTGAAAGAATCGTTTTTTCTGAAATACAATCGATCATTTATACAAAAAATATCCATATCTTCGGAGACATCCTGAGAAAACGCGAGGAGAATCGAGCCGGAGAACGGAAAAATCGCTTGTGCAAGATCCTTGAGAACGGAAAATCGCGGAGTAGCGTGCGGTCGTCGCACACAAGGAATTATTTTTGAAAGGTTCTTGCATGTTCCAATCCCTGATGATATAATACGGTAGTACTTTATTTTCGGCCCCATGGTCAAGTGGTTAAGACGTCGCCCTCTCAAGGCGGAATCACGAGTTCGAACCTCGTTGGGGCTACCACGCCACCTCTTGTGTGGCTTTTTTTATAGGAGAAAAAGATGCGCGTACATATTTTGGGTTATTATGGCGGTTCGTTCCTCTATCCGGGCGCGGCGAGCGGGTACATGATCGAGGACGGCGAGGATCGCATCCTCCTCGACATGGGATCGGGCGTCCTAAGCATGTTACAGAAACGTTCCCTCATGGACTTCCGGCATGTCTATATTTCACATTTTCATGCCGACCACTATGCGGATTATCTCACCTTTATCCATCACCGTCTCATCACCAATGCGTTCGAGGAAACGTCGGGGGAGGTCACGGTCTATTGTCCGGACGACGAGCGGCGCGGACTTCTCGAAAAAGACGGCGTCAGTCGCACGGTGGAGATCACACCCGCTTTTCGTGCGGGCGGATTCGAACTGACGACCCTACGCACTGTGCATCCGATCCCGACGTATGCCGTGCGCGTGGAAAAAAACGGGAAGTCGATCGTCTACACGGCGGACGCGGGTCTTACGGACGATCTCATTGCCTTTGCGGACGGAGCGGATCTTCTCATCACGGAGTGCTCTTTGCCGCGCTCTCTTCCCAAAATGGAGGGGCATCTTAGAGTCGATGAGGCGCGACTTCTCATCGAAGCGAGTGCGCCGAAAAAAACGCTCGTCACCCATCTTCCGATCTACGGAGGCGTGACACGCGAAGATTTTTGTGACCTCGAAGGGGTATGGATCGCCGACGAGGTGGAGACGGTCAGCGTAGAGTGATCGATCGGGCCGGAATCGGCCTTTTTTATATGGATAGAGATTGTATATGGATAGAGAATAGGAGTCATCATGGATAACAAACTCAGCCAAAGACAAAAGGAGGCCGTGCTTGCGAATGAGAACAAAGTTCTCATCGTCGCCGGAGCGGGGAGCGGAAAGACCCATGTCCTCACGCTACGCATCGCGCGATTTATCAAGGACGGCATTGTGCCGCCGGAGAATCTTCTCGCCATCACCTTTACAAACAAAGCGGCGAGAGAACTCGAGGAGCGTCTGACGCCGCTGGTCGGTCTTGACGCCTTACGGCGCATGGAAGTGGGTACGTTCCACGCGGTATGTGGACGGATTCTACGGAAATACATCAAGAGACTCGGCTACGGATCCAATTACACGATCTACGATCGAGCCGATCAGAAGACGCTTTTGCGCGAAATTCTCAAAACGCTTGGCTTGGACGCGAAGAAAGTTTCCCTCTCGGGAATTTTGTCGGTGATCGGGAAACTGAAGAATCAAGGCATTTCGCCCGAAGAATATCGAGAGAAGATCCATTTTACGGAATTTGAAAAACAGGTGGCGGAGATCTATCCGCTCTACGAAGCGCGGAAACAGAACAACAATGCGCTGGATTTTGATGATATGCTCCTCTTTACGGTGAAACTCGCCGAAGAGGACGAGGAAGTGCGCGAACGACTCCGTGCGCGTTTTCGCTGTATCTTTGTCGACGAGTATCAGGACACGAACCATGTCCAGTACCGTTTCTTACGCGCCATCGTGGACGACGAGAGTTATCTCACGGTGGTGGGCGATGCGGATCAGTCAATCTATGCGTTTCGCGGCGCGGACATCTCGAACATCCTCGATTTCAACCGCGATTATCCCGATGCGCGCGTGGTCAAACTCGAAGAGAACTACCGCTCGACGGGGAATATTCTCCGTGCGGCGAATATGGTCATCAAGAACAACACCGAGCGCGTGGACAAGATCCTGCGTCCCGTCCTCGAAGACGGCGATCCCGTGCGTTTCTTCCATGTGGAGACGGATGACGACGAGGCGGATCGCGTGGTTGGCGAAATCGTGAGTCGCGCACGCACCGTGCCGCTCGAAGAAATCGCGATTCTCTACAGAACCAATGCACAGTCGCGCGTGTTTGAGGATCGTCTCATGCACCGCGGCATCGAATATCGGGTCGTCGGCGGGCTCAAATTCTACGATCGCAAAGAGGTCAAGGATTTTATCGCCTATCTCAAACTCATCGCGAATCCCGATGACGACATCGCCTTTTTGCGAATCGTCAATACGCCGAAGCGCGGAATCGGAGACAAATCGATCGAGGGTCTGGCGGAACTTGCCCGTGCGAAAGGCACGAGTCTCTTCCGTGCCGTCGAATCGATCGAAGAGAGTGCGCTTTCAAGCGGCGTAGCAAAAAAATTCCGCGCGTTCTATGAGATGATTGAACGCTTGCGTGCGTACGAGGAGGGACATCGCCTGGTCGAACTGGTTATGGAGGTCTACGATGCATCCGGTTATCGTTCGATGCTCTTCGAATCGGCGTCGATCGAGGACAAGACGCGCGTGGAGAACATTGACGCGTATCTCTCGTCCGTTGCGAGTTTTGAAGAAGAAAACGAGGGGGCAAGCCTTGAGGACTATCTCGCTTCGGTCATGCTCTTAAGCGATCAGGATAAGAGTGAAGAGGGGGGCGTCAATCTCCTCACCGTACACAGTGCCAAAGGGCTCGAATTCGACACGGTTTTTGTCGCGGGACTGGAGGAAGGGATTTTTCCGTCCAGGATGAGTGTGAACGAAGGCGGGCTCGAGGAGGAGCGCAGGCTCATGTATGTCGCGGCGACCCGCGCCAAGAGAAGGCTTTATTTGTCCGCGGCGGTGATGAGAAGGCAGTACGGCAATTATGAAAGTCATCTGCCGTCGAGATTTATAGAAGAGATGGAGGATACTGTGGAGAAAGAACAAGAAGTCCGAGAAGAGTCCATTCAGAGAAACACCTATGGACGCAAGGATCAGGAGAAACTCCTTGAAAGCGTGGCATTTCGCGGAGAGATCACCAAGCGCGAAAAACCCTTGGAGCGCAAAGACATCGGCAAAGTGGAACCGGGAGACAAGGTCGATCACGCAAAATTCGGCGAAGGCACCGTGGTCGAGATCAAGGGCGACATCTTGACGGTGTCCTTTGAAAACGGCGGGATCAAGCGCATGCGTAAGGACATCCCGCAGTTAAAACTCTTAGCATGAGGATGAGAGAGCTGGTCGAGAGGCTAAACGAGCTGGACAGACATTACTACACGCTCGACGATCCCCTTGTGAGCGACATCGAGTACGACAAGCTCTACGAAGAACTCGTAAGGCTCGAGCGGACGACCGGTATCGTACTCCCTGACTCTCCGACAAGACGCGTCGGCGGAGAACTCATCGAAGGGTTTCGCAAGCACACGCATCTCTATCCGCTCTACAGTCTCGACAAATCGCGCAGTCTCGAGGATGTCAAAGCCTGGATCACGCGGATGGAACGCACGCTCGCCGAACATCGCGAGAACGGCGAGACGCTCCCGGAATTGTCCTATGTTGTGGAATATAAATTTGACGGACTAACCATCAATCTCACTTATGAGGACGGCAAACTCGTCATGGCGGCGACGCGAGGGGACGGTACGACGGGCGAAGAAATTTTGCCCCAGGTACGCACAATTGCATCCGTACCGCTTACGATCGACTACCCGGGCACGATCGAGGTGCAGGGAGAGGGACTCATGCCCTTATCGGAACTTGCGCGTTATAATGAAAAAGTCGAGATTCCGCTCAAAAATGCGCGCAATGCCGCGGCGGGAGCACTCCGCAATCTCGACATTCAGGAGACCGCGAAACGCAAACTCATCGCATATTTTTATCACGTCTCGGGAAATCCCGAGATCACGAGTCAAACCGAAGCCCTTCGCTTTTTGGAACGGCAGGGGATTGCCGTCTACCCTTATCACCCTGTCTGCCACACGGCGGATGAAATCATGCAGAGAATCGACGAGATCGATCACATGCGTCACGAGATGGACGTCTTAACCGACGGCGTCGTCATCAAAGTTGATTCGTACGAACTGCGCGAGCTTTTGGGATATACGGCGAAATTTCCGCGCTGGGCGATGGCGTTCAAATTCGAAGCCGAGGAGGTTTCCACGGTGCTCGAGGGCGTTGAGTGGCAAGTCGGACGCACGGGAAAACTCACGCCCGTGGCAAGACTCGAGGAAGTGGAACTCTCGGGCGCACGCGTTACGCGCGCGACGCTCAACAATATGGAAGACATCAGGCGCAAGGATCTCGCCATCGGGGCGCGCGTGCTCGTACGGCGTTCCAATGAGGTCATCCCCGAGGTACTCGGAAAAATGCCCGGTGAAACGGGAGAACCGATCGAAGAACCGAAGCATTGCCCCGCGTGCCACAGTGAACTCGTGACGATCGGTGCGCATGTGTTCTGCCCCAACAGCCTTACTTGTGTGCCGCAGATCACGTCGCGACTCACGCACTACGCGTCGCGATCGGCGATGGACATCGAGGGTTTGTCGGAAAAGACGGTCGAACTTCTCTACGAAGAAGGACTCGTCAAGGAAATTGCGGACATCTACCGTTTGAAAAAAGAAGATATCGCGAAGCTCAAGGGTTTCGGCGAAAAGAGCGCGACGAAACTCATCGAAGCCATCGAGGAATCGAAGACAAGACCGCTCGCACGTTTTCTCCACGCGCTCGGGATCCCGGGCGTCGGAGCACGCACGGCGGAAGTGCTCGCCGAGAGATATCCGTCGATCGAGAAACTCGAAGAGGCGACGAAAGATGCGCTCCTCGAGATCCCGGACATCGGACCGATCTCGGCATTCAATATCGTGGAATTTTTTCATGATGAAGAGATCGTCCATGCGCTGGAGACGTTAAAAGAACTCGGACTCCATTTTGAAAACGGAGAGACGACGGACGAACTTCAAGGACTCACCGTCGTCATCACGGGGAGCTTTCAGTCGTACGGGCGCAGTGAAATCGAAGCGCGAATGCGTGCGCGAGGAGCGAAAGTCACCTCCTCCGTATCGCGGAAGACGGATTTTGTATTTGCAGGAGAAAAAGCGGGCAGCAAGCTCACACGCGCAGGGGAACTCGGTGTTGCCGTCGTCGAAGGCGACACGGGACTTGCCACGTGGTGGGACGAACATGTGCCGAAGGACAAAGGAGGATTATCTTGATCAGTCGCGAAGAAATAAAGCATATCTATGCACTCGCCAAACTCGATTTGCGCGAGGAAGATGTTGATGAGATTCGCACGAAATTTTCGGATATACTGGAGTACGTTTCGAAAATTCTCGAGGTGGAAACGCAGGAGGAGCATTTGGAATTGCTCGCCGAAGGACCGTGCATATTGCGCGAAGATATTCCGGTAGAAAGTCTGTCCCGTGAGGCTGCGCTTGCGCATGCATACGAAACGGAATACGGATATTTTCGTCTCAACCGCGTGGTGGAATAGGAGGTTGCGATGGATTTACGTACGATGAGTGTTGCGGAGCTTCGCGAAAAACTCACGACCGGAAAGATCCGTGTCGTGGATGTGGCGGAGCACGTGCTTGAAAAAATTGAAGAAAATAGAGGGGTTCACTCTTTTATTACCGTGAACGAGCATCTCTTGGACGATGCCCGCGCACTGGATGACAAACTTGCTCGCGGTGAGAAAACCGGTGAGCTTTTCGGCATTCCCGTGGCGGTGAAAGACAATGTCATGACGAAAGACATGACGACGACCTGCGCGTCGAAAATGCTCGAACATTACAAACCCGACTTTGACGCGGTCTGCATCCGTAGACTAAAAGCCGCCGATGCGCTCTTTGTCGGCAAGACGAATATGGATGAATTTGCGATGGGCGGCTCGAGCGAAACGTCCTATTTCGGACCGAGCAAGAATCCTCTGGATCTCGATCGCGTTCCGGGCGGCTCCTCGAGCGGCAGTGCAACCTCGATTGCCACGGGAGAGGCGATGCTCGCCGTCGGTACGGATACGGGCGGTTCGATCCGTCAACCTGCAAGCTACTGCGGCGTGGTCGGTTTTAAGCCGAGTTACGGTCTCGTAAGTCGATACGGCGTTGCTTCGATGGCGAATACGCTCGATACGGTGGGCATGCTCGGGAACAATGCGGCGGACGTCGCACTCGGCATGCGTGTGATGGCGGGGAACGATCCGCTCGACGCGACTTCGACCAAACTCGAAAAACTCGAGGAAGAAAACGCACACGGTCCGTTCCGTTTTGTCGTGCCGGAGAACATGAGAACCTATGTCGGCGACGACGAAATCTATGAAGCGTTCGAGAAAGCGGTCAAGACTTTGAAAGCGGCGGGACATACCGTAGATACGTACAAGTTCGACTATCTCGAGCACACGATTGACGCGTATCAGATCCTCATGTCCGCGGAAGTAAACTCCAATCTCGCACGTTTTGACGGGATTCGTTACGGCTATCGCACCGAATCCTACGATTCCACGGACGATCTCTTCATCCGTACGCGTTCCGAAGGTTTCGGCGAAGAGGCGAAACGGAGAATCGCACTCGGCGCACTCTATCTCTCCGAGAATACGGGGCAGAAGCTCTACAAAAAAGCCATGCAAGTGCGTCTAGCCATCAAGAACGAACTCGAGGCGGCACTCGAAGGTTACGACGCCATTCTCACACCGACCACGGTGGAAAAACCGCCGCATTTCGGCACGACGACAAAACACGCGCTCAAGATGTACAGTTCCGATATCTTCAACACCCCCGTCAATCTCGGCGGATTCTGCGCATTGAGTCTCCCGCTTAGCGGATTGGCGGAGAGTTTACAGCTCATCGGACGACGCGGAGACGATGCCCATGTTCTCGCCGTCGGAAGCGTTTTGGAAGGAGTTCTTCATGGTTAAGTCACTCATCGGTTTGGAAATTCACGCGGAACTCTCCACGAAGACAAAGATGTTCTGCGCGTGCAAGAATGAATTCGGCGCAACGCCCAATACGAATATCTGTCCCATTTGCCTCGGTCATCCCGGAACGCTCCCGCGTCTCAACAAGGATGCCGTTCGTCGCGCGATCCTCGCAGGATTTGCGATGGACTGCAAGATCCGCAGAAATTTCCAGATGGATCGCAAAAAATATTTCTATCCGGATCTCACCAAGGGCTTTCAGATTTCACAGAATGAAGAACCCATCTGCTATGAAGGGTTTATTGAGATCACGACCGACAAAGGCACGAAAAAAGTACGCATCGAACGCATTCACATCGAGGAAGACACCGGCAAATCCAATCACACGGAAGACGGATCCACTTGGATGGACTACAACCGTGCCGGCGTGCCTTTGATCGAGATCGTCACCTATCCCGATATGGAGAGCGGTGAGGAGGCGAGACTCTTCCTCGAAGCGTTGAAAGAACGACTCAAATGGACCGACGTATCCGATGTCAAGATGGAAGAGGGGAGTCTCCGTTGCGACGTTAACTTCAACCTCATCGACGGGGAGAGAAAGACCGGTATTACCGAGATCAAGAACCTCAACTCGTTCCGTGCCGTCGAACGCGCGATCGAATTTGAACACGCGCGCCATAAAAAGATGCTTGACGATAAGATCGACGAGCGCAAAGAAACGCGTCGTTGGGACGATGCCAAAGGCGAGACAGTCCACATGCGTTTCAAAGAGACGCACGCTGACTACAGACTCTCGATCGAGGGAGACTTACCCCGCGTGGAACTCGCCGAAGCGTGGGTCGACGAGATCAAGAAGAGCCTTCCCGAGTTACCGCATGAACTCAAAGCCCGTTTTGTAAGTGAATACGGCCTTAGAGACTATGATGCGGACGTCCTCTCGCAGAACAAGGCGCGCGCCGTATTCTTTGAAGAAGCGGTCAAAGAGGGTGCCGATCCGTCCAAACTCGCCGACTGGATCTTGACTGATGTCATGCGCTTGCTCAATGAAAGCGAAACCGAGTTCGAGACCCTGAAATTCGGCGGACATGAACTCAAGACACTCATCGCACTCGTTGAAGACGGCAAGATCAATGCGAAGACCGGCAAAAAAGTCCTGCGCAAGATGTTCGAGACCGGTAAGAATCCGGATGCGATCGTAAAAGAAGAAGGACTCGTCCAGATCAGCGATACGAGTTTGCTTGAGAATGTCGTCGATGAAGTCATTGCGGCGAATCAGGAATCCGTCGAAGCCTTTCACAACGGGCGCGATCGTGCCCTCGGCTATCTCATGGGCGAATGCATGAAACGCACCAAAGGCAAAGGCAATCCCGGGATCTTCAACGAACTTCTGAGAAAGAAACTCGCAAGCAAATGATGAAGATTGTACTTTCCACGGACAATGCCCACAAGCTCGCGGAGATCCGCACGATTCTCGCACCGCTGGGGTATGAAGTCCTGCCGAAGAGCGAGGTCGGGGCGAGCGCACTCGAAGTCATCGAGGACGCCCCCGATCTCGACGGCAACGCCATGAAGAAAGCGCGAGCACTCCATGCATTGACCAAGCTTGCCGTGCTCGCGGACGACACCGGACTCTTCGTCGATGCACTGGGAGGAGAGCCGGGCGTCCACTCCGCGCGGTATGCTTCCGAGCATGATGACGCCGCCAATCGAGAGAAACTCCTGCGAAAACTCGCAGATACGCCGGACGACAAACGCACCGCCTATTTTGAAACAGTTCTCGCCTACATCGATGTCAACGGCGTTGAAACGGTCGTACGCGGACGTGTGGACGGCACGATCACGAGAGACGAACGCGGCAGTCACGGCTTCGGATACGACAGTCTTTTTCTCCCTCGGGGCGAAAAAAAGACTTTTGCCGAGATGAACGACGACGAGAAAAACGCGCTGAGCCACAGACGACGCGCACTCGATGCGCTCGTGGCGTTTCTCTGATGAAACTTGCGATCGTCAGCGACACGCACGGGGACATCGCCGATCTCGTCCTTGCACTCCGTGCGATGAAGCCGGATCGATTCATCCATCTCGGCGATTACGAGTCGGACGCGAGAGACATTGCACGCGAAACGAAACTTCCGTACGACGCCGTGGGCGGCAATTGCGACGGCAGCAGAGAGAAAGGGAAACTCCTTACGATCGACGGCAAAAAAATGTTCTTGACCCATGGGCATCTCTTCGGCGTCAAGACCGATCTTATGCGCCTTTCCTATCACGCACTCGAGATCGGAGCGGATGTTGTCTTCTTCGGACATACGCATATGCCGTTTCTCGAGATCGTGCGCGGGATCTTGTTTTGCAATCCCGGCAGTGCTTCGCGCCCCGTCTTCGGGGAAGGCACCTTTGCACTCTGGGAAGACGGTGAGATTTCGTTTTTACAAACGAAAAAAGCTTGACGCGGACGCGTACAATTGCTATACTGTTTAAGCGCTGGATCACGTGGTTTATCACGTGCGGGTGTAGCTCAGTGGTAGAGCATCGGCTTCCCAAGCCGTGTGCGAGGGTTCGATTCCCTTCACCCGCTCC
>CAMYOU010000024.1 GCA_947283485.1 uncultured Peptostreptococcaceae bacterium | reverse complement strand
TCGTTCCTCTCTCGGACAGCTCATTTAATATATCAACTCCTTCTTCCTGTGTCAAGGCTTTTGGGTAAATTTCTTTTCACACGGGAAAATCCCGTATTCTCCGCATTTCTATAAAAAAAAGAACGTGCGCGAAGCACGTTCTTGATGTTTCATGTGGTTTATGCGGCTTTTGCCTCTTTGTTCTCTTCTTTCTTATTGGGGTTTAAGATGAGATTGAGGACGATGCCGACGATGGCTGCAAGTGAGAGTCCTTCGATGGCGATACTGTCGGAGATGACGATTGCGAGTCGAATGCCGGTCTCCCTTTCGATGAATCCGCTGCCGAATCCGATGACGAGGATCGATCCCATGACGAGGATGTTTTTCCAATTGGGTTTGACTTTAGCGCGGATGATGGTGCGTACGCCGACCATGCCGATCATGGTGAAGAGGACGAGCGAGATGCCGCCGAGGACGCAGGTCGGAATGCTTCTTAATACGCCCGAGAGTTTGCCGACGAAGCTTACGCAGAGGGCGAAGATTGCCGCCAAGCGTAGGAGCGAAGGATCGTAGTTCTTGGTGATGGCGAGAACTGCCGAGTTCTCACCGTAAGTCGTGTTGGCGGGTCCGCCGACGAATCCTGCCGCCATGGTGGCGATGCCGTCGCCGAGGAGTGTCCGATGTAGTCCCGGATCTTTGATGAAGTTCTTGCCGACGATCGTGGAGTTGGTAGTGATGTCGCCGAGATGTTCCATGAGGACGGCGAGAACGATGGGTGCGATGGTCGCAATGGCACCGATGGAAAACTTGGGTGCTTGGAATTTCGGCATTGCGAATGCGGCCGCTTTGATGACGGGACTGTAATCGACGATATGGAGTGCCGCGCTCACGCCGTATCCGACGAGGAGTGCGATGAGGATGCTCACTTGTCCGATAAATCCTTTGCCGAATTTGATGACGGCAAGTGCGGTTGCAAGCGTGATGCCTGCGACTAGAAAATTGGTCTTTGCCATGCCGAACGCCGACGGAATGAGATTAAATCCGATGACGATGATCATGGGTCCGATGACCTGGGGAACCATAATTTTTTGGATTTTCTCAGGTCCTACGAGTTTTACGATGCCTGCGATGATGACATAGATGAATCCCGCGACGATGATGCCGCCTTGTGCGTAGCGAAGGTCGCCGGTTTCTTCGGCGACTTTAATGATGACGGGGATAAAGGCGAAGCTTGAACCTAAAAAAACAGGGACTTTTCCCCCTGTACATAAATGGAACAAAAGCGTCCCCATCCCGGCTGCAAAAATTGCAACGGACGGATCGAATCCGGTCAAGATCGGCACGAGCACCGTCGCTCCGAACATTGCCACGAAATGTTGCATGGCGAGTACGAGCCTCTTCGCGCGTGTACCTGCTGTAATGGTTTCCATAGTTGCCTCTGTCATTATTCATTTCTCCTTTCCAGTCTCACGGGACTGCTTAAAAGTTGCTACGAGTATATAGTAAAGAAAAATTTTCTGCAAGAGTTTTGGACGACGAATTCGGATATTTTTTCTCCAATCTCTGTCTTGTAGATTGTGTGCGGCAAAGAGTTTCATCTCCCGAAAAGACATCGCGAAACGGATCGTCCACGCATTCTTTTTTTCACGAAAAAAGAAGCCCGCGGTGACGGACTTCTTCTCTCTTGGATTCTTTCTTGGATTCGCTCTTAGAAACGGATGACTTCGGGTTCTTTCCCGTGGCTCATGAGGTGTAAGACGGCGTCCTTGAGGTAGAATACGACGGTGTCTTCGTCGTCTGCCGCGTATTTTCCCTTGCACGCTTCGACATTGTCCTCGACGAGTTTTGCTCTCGCTTCTCTCCTGTCGTCTTCGACGAGTTCGGCGTAGATACGGTAGTAGTCTTTGCCGAGCGATCTTGCGATTGCGACATGCGGATTCGCTTTGATCTCTCGGTACACGTTCTTGTGTTTCTTCGTCACGATGTAGATCTTATCTTCAAACGCGCAGTGTACGTCGAACGGTCGAACATTGGGTTTGCCGTCGTGTTCCGTCGCGAGATAAAAATCGTTCTCGCTCGATAGAATCTCCAAGACTCTTTGAATATTTTCTTTCATAATCAAAAACCTCCCGTCTATACTATACCCAACGGGAGGTTTTTCTACCTTTAGATGTCGAGGACGTGAAGTCCGGTTTCCGGGTCCAGGATTCTTGAATATTTGTTTTCAAGCAAATGGACGCGCAGTTCGCATGCACCGACGATGATGCAACGTTCGACATGTCCGCCGACCGTCACACTCTTGCCGTCCGAGACCACGCTGTGGAGATGGACATGGACTGCCCCGTCTTTTTCCGTGATGTTGCCGGTGAGCGAGATGATCTCGAGATCGCCTGTGTAGGTGTAGTGTTTGTACGAGGAGATCTCCGCGCTGTAGATGCCGAGTTCAATTTCGGAAGCCGCGCCGATGCCGGTGATGGTCGCAGAGTGGACATTCGCCTCACAGGCAAAGTCGCATAGTTTCTGCATGACATCTTCCCCCCTGTCGATCCTTACGACATAGGATGAGCCGTCTTTTTGGTACTTCATGATTGTCCCCTTTCATATGCTTTTTTGAAATGGATGATCCATAGGCATCCTGTTTTTATAAATGCGGTGTAAAATTCCCCGTTTCCCTTTCCATTTTACTCTTTTTGCGCGTCTTTTTGAACCGCCGCTTCGTCGATGTAATAGATGGATAAAAGCGTGGGGCCTGTGTGAACGCCGATGACCGCCGGTAAGATCCCGATCTCGATGTCGGTCGCGCCGTATTTCTCACGGACGAGACCCCGGAGTTCTTCCGCCGCTTCCGGAACGTCGGCGTGCATGATGATGATCTTCGTCGTCCGAAGTTCGTCCGGGTCGCTCGCCGTTTCTCCGAGGAGGCTTGCGAGTTTCTGGATTGCCTTGTGTCTCCCGCGCACTTTCCCGATGGCGTTGAGATGTCCCTCCGCGTCGACGGAGAGGATCGGCTTGACGTTCAGTACCGTTCCCACCGCCGCCTCGAGCGCATTGAGTCTCCCCCCGCGGTAAAAATACGAGAGTTCGTCAACAGTGTAGAAATGATGCGTGTATTTCGCGACGATGCCGAGTTCCTCCATCACGGCGTCAAAAGATTTGCCGGATTCGATTTTCTCGAGTGCTTTTCGGATCTGGAGATGAAGTCCGCCGGTCGTCGAGCGCGTATAGACGACGCCGATCTTCCGATCCGGATATTTTTCCATCATCTCTTTTGCGAGGATAACGGCGGTCGCATACGTCCCGCTGATGCCCGGCGACAAGGGCATAAAAACGATGTCGTCTCCGGCTTCGAGGACGCGTTCGAACGCCTCGATGAGATCCGCGGGCGGAAGTTGCGCCGTCGTGAAGCGTTCGCCTTCGCGCATGCGCTTGTAGAGTTCACTTGCCGTGATGTCGATCGTGTCCTTGTACTCCACCCCGTCCTGCAAAACGCGTAGGGGGAGAATGACGATGCCGTGTTCGTCGGCAAAAGATTGCAGAAGACCTGCCGATGTGTCCGTTACAATTCGAATCAATGTTTTTCCTCCATCAAAACGCTCTCGCATTGCGAAAGCTCCTATTTTTGTTTTTGGAAAAGGCGGTAGCCGAGTTGTGCCGCGCCGCCCAAGGTGCGCCGATTTCCCGCGTACGATCGGGCGTCTTCCTTTTCTTTTCCTACCTATTCTAGCTTATTCTAGCAGTTTGTGCGACTGAATCATGGACATTTTTGTGAATTTTCGTGAGGTTTCCTGCTATAATACTTGCAAGGAGGTTCATATTTCATGAAAGATAAAGTAGTATCCCGTTTCTTAAAATATATTGCAATGGACACGCAATCGAGTCCCTATACGCACACCCATCCTTCCAATCCCGCGATCCGCGATTTTGCACGCATGCTCAAGTGCGAACTCGACGAGATGGGGATTCACACCGATTTTGACGAGGAGCACGCGTATCTCTACGGCTCGATCGACGCGAATGTCGAGGGGCTTGAGACAATTGCCTTCATCTCCCACATGGATACCGCGACGGAAATGCCGGGCGGGTGCAAAAATCCCGGTCGTTTTGTCTACGAGGGCGGCGAAGTGAAGCACGGCGAACTCGTGATGCGTCCGGAGGATTTCCCCGCACTCCAAGGTCTCGTCGGCGAAGAGATCATCACGACCGACGGCACGACGCTCCTCGGTGCCGATGACAAAGCGGGCGTTGCGGCGATCATGACCGCGCTCGAATATTTTGTCACGCATCCCGAAGTGCCGCACGGGAAAATTGCCTTTGCGTTCACGCCGGACGAAGAGATCGGCGAAGGCGCAGATTATTTTGACGTCGAGAGACTCGGCGCGGACTTCGCCTACACCATGGACGGCGGTCCGCTCGGCGAACTCGAGTACGAGAGTTTCAACGCGGCGGGTGCCGTCGTCACGTTCCACGGCGAATCGATCCACCCCGGCAGTGCCAAGAACGCGATGGTAAACGCCATCCACATCGCCGAGGAATTTGACGCCATGCTCCCTGCACATGCTCGCCCGGAACACACCGAGGGCTACGAAGGTTTCTTCCATCTGATGCGTATCGAGGGCACGGTCGATGAAGCGACCCTCGAATACATCATTCGCGATCATGATCGCGCCCTCTTTGAAGAGAAAAAGGCACTCCTCGAAGCCGTCCGTGATTTTCTCAATGTGAAATACCCCGGACGCATCACCACCGAGATCCGCGACCAATACTACAATATGGGCGAAGTCCTAAAGGACCGCATGGACATCATCGAGCTTGCAAAAGATGCGATGAAAGCTCTCGACATCGAGCCCGTCGTCGGCCCCATCCGTGGCGGCACGGACGGCTCCAGACTCACGTTTATGGGGCTTCCGACACCAAATGTTTTTGTCGGCGGCTATCACTATCACGGAAAGTATGAACTCATCCCCACCCGTTCCATGGAGCTTGCCGTGAAGACCATCTTAAAGATCAACGAACTGTATGTCGAAAGGAGCAAACGATGATCGATCGCAAAACCAACAAATACGTCCCGACGATCCAAGGCAAACTCAGAGGTCGTACCATCTTAGTTCCCGAAGCAACCTACCGCGCAAGCGGCATCCAGATCAACGGCAGGCGCATCAAGTCCCTCATCTTCACGACCGATGTCGCCATCATCCCCAATAACAACGCGCAAGGCATCATCGCGGTCTATCCGTTCACCCCGCAGCTCTCCATCATCCGTGCCGTGCTCGAAGTCTCCCCCGTGCCCGTCTTTGTCGGCATCGGTGGCGGGCTGACGAGCGGACTGAGATCCTTAAACATCGGCATGCAGGCGGAGCTCTACGGCGCGTACGGCGTCGTCGTTAACGCCCCCATGACCGTCGAGAACGTCAAACTCATCTCTGAGAATCTCGATATTCCGCTCGTCTCGACCGTCGTCAAGCGCGACAACGACTATCTCGCAAAGATCGAAGCCGGCGCTAAGATTCTAAATGTTTCCGGCGGCAAAGACACGGCGAACCTCGTTCGCGAAATTCGCAAAGAAATCGGACCCGAGTTCCCGATTATCGCAACCGGCGGCGATAGCGAGGAAGACATCCTTGCGACGATCGAAGCCGGCGCCAACTGTATCACCTACACCCCGCCGTCCACCGGTCAAATCTTCGAAGGCGTCATGAAAAAATATCGCGCCGAATAAGCCGAAGAAAACCTAAAGAAAAAAGCTGTTCCGATTCTCTCCGGAGCAGCTTTTTGATTTTGCCTTTTTTCGTTTTGCCATTTTGACCGACCACGCGTTATTCGCTCACGACCGTCCCGAACACGATCTCCACGGGGTTCCCCACACGGATCGGTGCCAGCGTGTTCCCGAGACCGCTCGAGATGAAGAGGTTCGTCCCGCCGACCGCAAAGAGACCCTTGTCATACTGCGGAAAAAACCCCTCCCCCGGCACATACCATGCCCCGAGGAACGGAATCCGCGCCTGCCCGCCGTGCGTATGCCCCGCAAGTGCGAGATCCGTACGCGCGTCCAAGAAGCGCGTCAAGGGAAACGGCGTATGAGCAAGAAGCAGCGTGTAGTCCGCATCGCCATCGACAAGCGCACCGTACACATCCGCCCGTACGGGATGCGCGAGGCCCGCGATGTGAACGCGCACACCGCCAAGAGAAAAATCCACTGCCTCGTTCGCGAGCACGCGCACCCCTCTGCGCGCCATCTCTTCCATGATCGTAACACCCGGCAAAGCGTCGTGATTCCCCGCGACCGCCACCACCGGCACGCCCACGGAAAGTAAAATCTCGACAAGCTCCATCGCACGCATCTCGTCTCCCGCGCGGTCGACCAGATCCCCCGTCGTCACGATGACATGCGGCGCGAACGCGAGGAACTCTTCGCGCAGTTTCCTAAGATCCACCCACGGATTGGCGTGAAAATCCGTGATCTGGACAAAACGAAACGAACCCGCGAGACCGCGTTTCGTGAAATACACGCGCCGACAAAAGACGCGATGCGATTCTACATAGAGATACACGACGGCAATGACCACCGCCAACCCGAGTATCCACATCCATGTCATGCCTCTCACCTCTGATAACGCCCCCTCCCTTTTTTCTCCTCCATTCTACTCGAAAACTCATCCTTCTCAAAAAAATTCGTCGATCTCCCCGTCCCGAAAAATCCTTGTTTTTTCCCGCCTCGTCTTCACCGCACCCCGATCATGCCTCCTCTCGTACACGTTAGAAAGCTTAGAAAATGCGGATTTTTGTCCCCGTTTTGAGTGCGATAAAAAAGAAGCAAAAAAATCTTCATTCGGACAAAAAAACTCTTTTCAAACGCTCGATCTTTTTGTATAATTGTCCTGCTTTGATATTAAAAAGCCAATTAGATTTAGGAGGTTCATACGATGAACAAAACCGCACGAAAAAAGAGCATGCTCTGCCTACTCCTTGCCATGCTCCTGGTCTTGCCCACCGCAATCGCCGGGGCAAGCCCCGAAAGCACCACACCCCCTGAAACCGAAGTAAACCAAGATCAACCCGCAACACCGCTGGCACCGTCCCCACATATTACTGAAGTTCAATTCTCGTACTTTTATTATGAGATTGGAAAGTTCGCAAAATCTGTCGGCACAAGCACGCAGACTGATCATTTAGACATGGGTGGGAAAGAGATTTTTCGTCAAGATCGTTCGTCGGGGAATTCGGTCAAGCTCAACGATACGGACACACTACAGGCAAATACCGAATATTTGCTTAAGATTTGGTTCACCGCCAAGTCCGGATTTGATTTCGACGGACTCAAAAAGGAGAACATTACACTGGACGGAAAGCCTGCCATTGGCTATGATCCAGCGAAGAAAGTCGCTACTTTTGCCCTTCCGGTCCTTAGACAAACCTGGACGCTTACCTTTAACACCACTGGCGGCGATCCGTTGGATCCCATAGAGGATCAAGAGAATGGTACTGTTGTCCCTCTTGTACACGAAATCCCGACCAGGTCCGGATTTACGTTCGAAGGCTGGTATACAGAGCCGGAATTTACCCACAAGGTAACATCGATCACGCTCACGGAGAACAAAACCGTCTATGCCAAGTGGACAGCCAATCCGGCTCGACCCGTACCGCAACCGCCCGTACCGAGCCTGCCCGCACCCGGCGGAAACTATGTGCCCGACCTCGGACGCACCCCGGAGCGCATGGAAATCCCTTCTCAGAACGGCAGAGAGAATGGATATGTCCAAGCACCCGCAGGCAGCGTCGACCCCTCGACCCGCCTACACATCACGGAGAAAGCTGATGGCAAGAGAGACATCATCCTTGTCGATGCCAACGGCAATCAAATTTATTCGAGCGAACTCATGCTCGTTACCATCCCCGCACCCAAGGGACAACAAAGTCCGTACCGCGTCAAAGTAAACGGCGTCTATACGACCTTTGAACTCTCCGAGGACGGCAAATACGTCACCATGCCCGTGGTCTTCTCCCGCGACGGCAAAATGAGCGAAGACGTCATCGTGCGCCAAGGCGGCGTAAGCGTCACCGGCACGTACAATGCACTCCCCGGCATGTACAAGCTCTCTGTCACCGACCGTGGAAACGCGCGTTACTCCTTAGAACTCACGGACGCAAGCGGGAAGAAACTCCGCTCGAACGGACCCGTCATGGTCTCCATCCCCGCACCGCAAGGGGTGGGAGAGGTCTATCGTGTCAAAGTCGACGGCAAATGGACGACCTTTGAAGTCAAAGACGGCTTCGTTCGTTTTGCCATGGTCTTCTAATCAGACGATCGAACATCCACAAGAACAATCGAAAAGAGAACGGACAAATCCGTTCTCTTTTTTTGTTTTCGATCCACTGAACGCTCAGAGCAATGCTCAGGACGAATTGATCCGAGCGAAACGCATCCGCTGGACGTGCTCCCGCCTCTTTCCTTTTCTCAATCCGTTCTTCTCAAAAAAAGAAGCCGTCGAAACGGCTCCTCTCTAATGTCCGATGATGCGTAACATCTCCTCATCCACATGGGTGAACGCTCTGCGTGACAGTTTCCCGATGTTGAGGACGGTCTCTTCGATTGTATTTCCGAGTACGCCGACGCCTTTTTCGCTCACGACGCCGTTTTTCGCAAGGTACGCGGCGAGGATCGCCTCTTGGGCACTCGTCGACAGTTTGAACGCGCAGCTCTCTTTCGCGCCGTCACAGATCATGCCCGTGAGATTGGCGTAGAGATTTTGACATGCGCCGGCGATTTGCTCATCCGTGCCGTCTAAGAGATAGACGATGCCCGCGCTCGCTCCAATGCCGGACGCGATGGCACAACCGCAGATTCCCGAGAGTTTGCCGGAGTATTCCTTGACATAGCGATTGATCGCGTGTCCGAAGAAAATCGCCCGAGCCAGTTTGTCTTCGCTCGCGCCTTCTTTTTTTGCCACGACAGCAATGGGCAAAATGACGCCGATGCCTTGATTTCCGCTGCCGCCGCTTGTCATGATGGACGCGTTGCCGCCACCCATGCGCATATCCGCTGCCGCCGCCGTGAGGATGCGGGCTTGATTGACAAAATCATCCGCGAGCACGCCGGATTCTTTGAGATCGTATAAGGTCTTTCCGAGTCGCGCACCGTAGCCTTTGAGTCCTTCCATCGCCGCACGCATATTGACGTCGACGCCGCGGAGATTAAACGCGAGTTTCTCGAACGGTGCTTCGTCGATGATCTCGCGAAGTTTAGAAAATGAGAGCGACTTCATATCGAAGGGCTGTGCAGAATCCTCTGCGGTATGTTCCTCTTCCGCCACATAGACCGTCTCGCCGTTTTTCACGACACGCTCAATATGCGTGTGTGCATGTGCCAGCTCTGCGGTCACGCTGTCCGTATCGGTTAGGACTTTGATGCGCACATAGATATCCGGACTTTCGTCGAGACAAGTGACGCTCACTTTTCCGTCGGCGACGAACTCTTTCGCGCGCGCGATGACCGCGTCATCCGCATTCCTGAAAACCTGCATCGCCTCGTCGTTTTTCCCTGCAAAAGCTCCGACGGCGGCGGCGAGATCGAGTCCGCACATGCCGGTCTTCGGAATCTTTACGGATTTTCCATTCTTGTAGATGTTCTTGCTCGTGAAGACGTCGATTCTTCGAATCTCGTCTCGATCGGCGCATTCCGCCGCTACATTGGCGCAGTACGCGACGGCGACCGGCTCCGTACAGCCGAGTGCTTCCGTGACATCTTCTTCAATCAGTTCGATGAGCGAATCCAAGATCTTTTCCATTGCACCACTCTTTTCTATCGTTCTATTTGGTCAAATCCATCTTCTGAAATTTCCATTCTATGAGAATATTCGCAAGAAGCATGCCAACATACTTTCTCGGAAAAAGAAAAAATCACACAGCTTGAAAGTGTGTGATTTTCATCATTTTATCACGAACCCGGCGTGTCCATTGCCCGGCACTCCGTTTTCTTTGATCGAACATTTTCTTAAATATGAGAATATGCGTATCATTTTTGAGAATTTGACTCGAGTTTTCGATATAGCGTCGCGAGACTGATGCCGAGTTCTTCCGCCGCTCGTTCTTTGGCGCGTTTCCCGCTCCCGTGCCGTGCGACATGTTCTCGTATGATCTTCTTCTCATACTCGCGCACAAGTGTGTCGAGGCTTAGGGCATCGATCGAGCGTCTCGCGCGAATACGCATCGCGACATCTTTGGCCTCGATGGTATCCCCCTCGGCAAAACTCACGAGATATTCGACGACGTTCTCCAGCTCGCGCACATTGCCTTTCCACGGGTTTGCCGCGAGGAGATCGAGCGCCTCGGGGCTGAAGGAGCGGATGTTTTTCCCGAATTTCTCATTGAAGTATCGCAAGAAATGGCGAGCAATTTCCGGAATGTCCTCCCTTCTCTGCGCCAAGGAAGGCAGCGGCAGCGGAATGACATTGAGCCTGTAATACAGATCCTCACGAAACTCTCCGGAGTCGATCATCTCATCCAAGTTTTTGTTGGTGGCGGCAATGATGCGCAGATCGAGTTTCACCGAGCGCGTCCCGCCGATCTTCATGATCTGCCCGTCCTGCAAGACGCGCAAGAGTTTGGCCTGCAAGAAAAGCGGCATATCTCCGATCTCGTCGAGAAACAGCGTGCCGTGATTCGCAAGTTCCATCTTCCCCATCTTGCCCTTTGCGCTCGCGCCGGTAAATGCACCCGGCTCGTATCCGAAAAGCTCGCTCTCGAGGAGCGTCTCGGGGATCGCACTGCAGTTGATGCCGATAAACGGCCCTTCGGAACGCGGACTCTCTGCATGAATCGCACGCGCGAAGAGTTCTTTTCCTGTCCCGCTTTCGCCGGTGATGAGAATCGTCGAGTCGTAGGACGCGGCACGTTTTGCGCGATCGATCGCCCGTTTCATCTCTTCGCTCGTGCCGATCAAAGAGGCGAACGTCGTATCGTTAATGCTCTCGCGCGCACGCACAGCGGCTCTCTGGATCGTCTTGGCATCGCGCGCCGTGACGAGCGTGCTCCGATTGCCCCCTTCTTCCATGCGAATCGCCGTCGCGGAAATCGTCACAATCTCGCCGGAAGGTTTCTCGACGATATCCGTGACGTCCACGAGCTGCTCATCCGTCCTGAGTGCCCGTCTAAAAAAACTGCACGCGCCGATCGTCTCGGACACCTGCGTGCCGAGATAGTCTTCTTTGGGCCCCGTCAGACCGAACAGTCGCATCGCATGGTGATTCATGTGTTTGATTCTCCCGTCCGCTTCAAAATAGAGCACCGCATGATCGGTCGATTCCAAGATGAATTCGAGCTCGCGCGCTTTCATGCGATTGTCACGCAAGAGGGACTGCACGAGAATGAAACTCGCGAGGAGTCTCGCCATGTTTTCGACATATGCACAAAAAGCTTCCCTGCGCGATTCGATAAAACGCTTTTGTTGCGCATCGTTTGCAAAAATGCCGATGATCCCGACGACTTCGTCCTCTGAGAGAATCGGTGTCGCGATTTCATAATACTCCACACAGTTCTCGCGCCCGTCGCATTGCGTGCAAATCTCGCTCTCGCGCGGGTTTTCGATGACGATGGTCTTTTTTTTGTGAAACACTTCGCGAAAGGCCGATCCATCAGGGATCGGTTGATCGATGTCCTCAGCGTATGGACCCGTGCCGGCAATTCTCACGTTTTTTTGATCGGTGATCGTGACATTGCAATACGTCGTCTCCGCAATGGCCGACGCGATCGTCTGTACGAATTCTCGGATATCCTCCATGTTCTCACTTCCTCTCCGTGATTGTATTGTATATGAGAAAAATGCAGTTCGCAAGAATGAGACGCACGAAAAAAGCAGGGTGTGTGCCCTACTTTTCTTGGAACCCGTTATTCGCGCGTGATGTCTACGCGGATCGTGCGATCGTTTAATGCCGTTTCTTCCGCATCGGTTTCGCCGCATGTGAGTTTGTCCGCGAGGACTTCGGACATGATCATGTCCTTGAAACGCGTGACGGCGCGTTCGACGGTTTTGTCCGCACTGTAGACGACGGCGATGCGATCGTCGACGTCGAAGTCTTTGGCCTTGCGCATCTGTTGAATCTTCGAGATGAGTTCGCGCGCGTAGCCTTCCTCGATGAGGTCTTCGTTGAGTTCCGTGTCGAGAATGCCGAACATATCTCCGTCGGTCTCGACGTCGAAGCCTTCGTGTGCGCTGATGGTGACGAAGAGATCCTCCTCGGTCACGGTGCGTTCTTCTCCCGCGATCTCAAGTTTCGCTCCGCCGGCTTTGACTTCGGTGAGGAAACGCTTGGGATCGACCGTTGTGAGTGCCTTGGCAAAAGCACCGATGGCTTTTCCGAGTTTGGGCCCTGCGACGGGGAAATTCGGTTTCAAAGTGTAGTCGATAAAATGCGTGAGATCGTCTTCAAACGCCACTTCGCGTACGTTTAATTCCTCGCGAATGAGTCCTGTGAGATCTCGTAGGCTCTTCTCGTATTTGCGATCGACGATGATCTTCGAGAGTGCCTGGCGCACTTTGTGTCCGGCTTTTTCTCTCGCCGCACGTCCGAGCGTGACGATGGTCATGACATTCGCCATTTTTTCCTCGAGCTCATCTTCGTAGAGCACGGGGTTCGCGACGGGATAGTCCTCGAGATGGACGCTCTCGCCGTCGACGAGATTCTGATACATTTCCTCGGCGATAAAGGGCGTGATGGGTGCCATCATCTTCGAGAGTCCGACGAGGAGTTCATAGGTCGTAAGATAGACGGCACGTTTGTCCTCGGTGTCCTCTTTTGCCCAGAAACGTCTGCGATTGCGTCTGATATACCAGTTGGAGAGATCCTCCGTGACAAAATCGCTCACGCTGCGCACGATCTGTGTGAGTTCGTATCCCGCCATCTCCTCTTCGACTTTTGCGAGGAGGTGGTTGAATTTCGAGAGGATCCAACGGTCGATCATCGGTCGTTTTTCGACGGGGACATCGTATTGTCTCGGGTCGATGCCGTCGGTGTTGGCGTAGAGCGTGAAGAAGTGATAGACATTCCGGAGGGATCGGAAGTATTTGCTCTCCACTTCGCGGATGCCGTCTTCGTCAAAACGCGTCGTCTGCCACGGGGGCGAGACGTAGAGAAGATAGAAGCGCAAGGTGTCCGCGCCGTAGCGATCAAAGAGTTCGAACGGATCAACCGTGTTGCCGCGTGATTTACTCATCTTCTTGCCGTCTTTGTCGAGGATGAGGTCGTTCACAAGGACGCTCTTGTACGGTGCTCTTTTCATCACATACGAGGAGATCGCGAGAAGACTGTAGAACCAGCCGCGCGTCTGGTCGACGCCCTCACAGATCCAATCCGCCGGGAAACGCGTATCGAAATCGTCTTTGTGTTCAAAAGGATAGTGCCACTGTGCAAAAGGCATCGCGCCGGAGTCGAACCACACGTCGACAACGTCTTTGACGCGGTGCATGGTGTGTCCGCATTCGCACTTGATATGCACATCGTCGACAAAAGGTCTGTGCAGATCGATCGACTCGTCGATGTCCTCGATGGCGCGTTCCACGAGTTCCTTACGCGATCCGATCGACGTCGTTTTACCGCATTCGTCGCAACGCCAGATCGGAAGCGGCGTGCCCCAATAACGGGAACGGGAGATCGCCCAGTCCTTGATGTTCTCGAGCCAATTGCCGAAACGTTTCTCGCCCACATGCGGCGGGAACCACGTGACTTTCTCGTTCTCGGAGACCATGAGATCCTTGTATTTCGTTACCTCGATATACCACGACGGATGTGCGTAGTAAATGAGCGGCGTGTTGCAACGCCAGCAGTGCGGATAATTGTGTTCCATCTTCTGCTTGCGATAGATCTTCCCCTCTTCTTCGAGATGGCGAATGATATCCTCGTCGCAGTCGATGACAAAACGACCTTTCCACGGCGTCGCGGTGTATTTGCCCTCACCGTCGACGGGATTGAGGACGGGAAGATCGTACGCGCGACCGACATTGTAGTCGTCCTCACCGAAAGCCGGTGCGATATGGACGATGCCCGTACCGTCTTCCATCGTGACAAAATCCGCCAAGACGACATAATGCGCATCCTTCTCCGGCTTGATATACGGCATGAGTTGCTCATAGCGTTTGTACTCGAGGGTCTTCCCCGGGAAGCGATCAAGCACCTCGTATTCGCCGAGCATCACCGCAGATGCCAGCTTCTCCGCGAGAATGTATTCCTCGCCCGATTCCTTGTCGCGTACACGCACGTAGATTTCATCGGGATGCACCGCGAGTGCCGCGTTCGAAGCGAGCGTCCACGGCGTCGTCGTCCACGCGAGGAAGTATGCATTCTCCTCCCCCTGAATCTTAAACTTCGCGACGACCGTGCGCGATTTGATTATCTTGTAACCGAGTGCCACCTCGTGCGACGCGAGGCCCGTGCCACAGCGCGGGCAATACGGGAGGATCTTGTGCCCCTCGTAAATGAGACCGTCGCGATCCATCGACGCGAGAATATGCCATACGCTCTCGATATAGTCGTTGTCAAGCGTAATGTACGGATCGTCGAGATCCACGAGATACCCCATACGCTTCGTCATCTCGCGCCATGCACTCTCATATACGAAGACGGAGTCGCGGCATTTTTCGTTAAAACGTGCCACGCCGTATTCTTCGATCTCACCTTTCGACTTGAGACCGAGTTCCTTCTCGACACCGATCTCCACCGGCAGACCGTGTGTGTCCCAGCCCGCTTTGCGCTTGACCTGATAGCCTTTCATCGTGTGATAACGACAGTTGAGATCCTTGAGCGTACGCGCGAGTACGTGGTGAATCCCCGGACGCCCGTTCGCCGTCGGCGGTCCCTCATAGAAGACAAATTGCTCTTTGCCCTCCCGTGACTCGACCGATCGTTTCAAAAGATCGATCTCTTCCCAATATTTTGCAACCTCACCCTCGCGTTTTACGACCGGCTCGGTCGATAACGGTTTGAATGCCATTGTTCCTCCTTTATTTTCATAAAAAAACGCCCCTTAGTCTCCTAAGGGGCGAATTCTCCGCGGTACCACCCTCGTTGCACGTAAAAAAACCGTGCCACTTATAACCCATAACGCCGGGACGCGCGACGGCATTTCCTCCGTCGATCTAACGGGTGATTCTTTCCGAAAAATGTACGCAGTCCTTTCCACCATCCGGACCTCTCTGGTACGCACAAGCCTTTCGTACTCCCTTCCGCATCATCGATACGTACACTATAAAAAAGGAATCTCCTCTTGTCAAGCGCGGAGATTCTTCGCCTTCTCCGAAAGGTCTTCGTAAATCGCGAGAAGCTTGGTATAATCCGTGACACCGTCGAGTTTTTCCTTCTCATAGGCATCGTACTCCGCCTTCTTCTCATCGCTCAAAAGATCATAGTAAATCTTCACACGGTCATATGCCATCTGGACATCTTTCCAATAATCCCAGTCCTCCATCTTGATGACATTGTGCCCGTCCTCATCCTTGCCGATCGGATGAAATCCATATTTCGCCATAAAATCCAGCGTGCCGTCGATTTTCTTTACTTTGCCGTCCACCTCGGTCGGAATCCCGAAAAACACTTCACTGATGCGCGCCTTTGACTCGATACGAAAAAACATGCCATTCCTCCTTTATTGTGATTGCTATCAGTATAACACAAGATCCCTCCCCTTGCTTTCAAGACGCGCAAAATATGCTATACTGTTATGAGAAAGGAACGATTCTATGCATGTAATGATTCTCGTGATGACCGCCGTGAGCGTCGCTCTTACCGCCCTCATGTTTGCACACGAATCCCGACAGATCGTCGGACAACGAACCTATCTTCGCCCCGATCGTCGCTTCTTCATCGTCCTCGGAGTTCTTGTCATCCTCCTTAGCTTTTACCTCCCGTACCGCTATGAAGATGGCTATTACCAAATGCTCACTTTGCCCGGCATCGCGCTCGTACTCTACGGCACGAGAAAAATCTCCCTTTCTTATCACGGACTCTTTAACGGACTCTTTTTTATCAGCTGGCAAGAAATAGCATCCATTCGCCGTGATCGCATGAAAAAAAACCGCTTTGTCATTAAGACCAAGACACGCACCGCCAAGAATCTCTATCTGGATCGATTCGTCTTTTCCGTCCCGAAGCGCCACGCCGACGACGTGAACGACGCCATGATCCACAATTTACCCTAGGGGGCGATTTGGCTTCGACGGGGATATCGCACTTGGAATAGCGAGCCGTAGGGTCGCGCCTACGTGAAAACGCGAACCTAAACTGAAACGCAAACAACGATTTTGCATTAGCAGCCTAAGGGCTCTTGTCTCCCTCGCATGACCTGTAGATGCGAGACCGAGGCATCAATTAGATACAGGGAACGTCGTGCGAATAAGCTTTGCCTCGCAGGATGAATTTATGAAGCTACCGACCGCTCGCCCTTGTCCTTTGTGACGACGGAAGGGAAATAAAACAAAGAGACTGCGCTCGGAGAGATTCCAAGGAACATATTTTCGGACGCGGGTTCGACACCCGCCGCCTCCACCAT
>CAMYOU010000023.1 GCA_947283485.1 uncultured Peptostreptococcaceae bacterium | reverse complement strand
GTCGCCGCCATTCGCAGAATCAATTTTCACAAGACCATGCCGATGCACGTCGGACGCGCCAACGATCGCGTCTTTACCTTTATCCTTTCGACGGGACCGATCTCGAAAGAGATCCACGACGTCCCGCGTGCTGATAAGAAAAAATACGGTGCGCTTGCCTATATGGTGAACATCCTAAAAATTTTGCCGAAAATGCACGCACATGAGATTCGCCTCACGACCGACGATCTCACATACGAGGGCGGTGCATCGAATATGGCATTTATCCTCAATCAGGCTTTTTTGACGTTTCGCAAGAGTGTATTTCGCAAGGACGATCCCGCGGGTCTTCTCTTCGTCGCGAAGGGAGCTTCCGTGACGATTGCCCTGCCGGCACTTGCGAAGATCCTCGCCAAGGGGACGGCGGACACCGAAGATTTTATTCTCGAGCGGACGGAATCGTTCCGCTATGAAGCCGACGAACTCAAAGAGTTTGACGTGGACGGAGATCTCGGAGGGGAGGCGCCCATCGATGTCGAGATCCTCAAGAATCATCTCGAAATTTTTGCGCCGAAACGCTTCGATCTGCGGTTTTTCCTGAGGAGGCAACGATGATTCGGACACTGCTCGAAGAAGATCCCGTCATCATGGCGGTAAAAAATGAAAAAGCACTGCACGACGCGCTGGAGTCGGACGGCAAAATCGTCTTTCTCCTGTACGGCACGCTGCCGCGACTCGAGGTCATCGTGCGTCGCATTCTCGGCGCGGGAAAGATGCCCTTTGTCCATGTGGAGCTCGTCGACGGGCTCAAACCGGACGCGGGACTCGCGGATTATTTTGCCGATGTGTTCGGCTCCGAATGCGGGGTCATCACGACGCATACGGCACTCGTCGCGCGTGCACGCGCACTCGGTGTGCCCGTGATTCAGCGCGTGTTCGCCGTGGACAGACGCAGTCTCGAGCAGGGAGAGGAGTCGTTGAGAGTGGTCTTGCCCGATGCGCTCGAGATCATTCCCGGCGTGGTTCCGTCGGCGATCCGATATTTTCACGAGCGTTTTCCCGAGCTCGCCATCATCGCGGGCGGACTCATTCGCTCGAAGAAGAGCATGTACGATGTCATGACGAGCGGGGGCGTGGGCGTGTCCACGACGGACGTTTCTTTTTGGGAAGTCGGGTAAACGCTTGACAGAACGCACGGTGTGACGCATACTAAAGAAAAGGGAGTGTTCTCCCGTCATAGGAAGATAGAATCGGAGAAGAGAGTTGGTTCGGACTCTCTTTTTGTGTTTCGAAGCGTTTTTTTGAGGTGAAGGACATGAAGGAGGAGGGGAGTGAGCGGTATGAAAAAATACTTACTCAGCTTTGATCAGGGGACGACGAGTTCACGCGCCATCCTTTTTGACCGAGACGGCAAGATCGTCGGCATGAGTCAAAAAGAATTTCCGCAGATGTTTCCGAAACCGGGTTGGGTCGAGCAGGATCCGATGGATATCTGGAGTTCGATGAGCGGTGTTTCGCGCGAGGTGCTCGAAAAATACGCCGTACGTCCGGACGAAGTGGCGGCGATCGGCATCACGAATCAGCGAGAGACGACGATCGTCTGGGATCGCGTGACGGGAAAACCCGTCTACAATGCGATCGTATGGCAATGCAGACGAACGGCGAACCTTTGTGAAGCACTCAAGGCCGCGGGCAAGACGGAGATGATCCGCGAGAAGACGGGTCTCGTACCGGATGCGTATTTTTCCGCGACGAAGATCAAATGGATTCTCGATCATGTTGAGGGCGCACGCGAACGAGCGGAGGCGGGGGATCTTCTCTTCGGCACGGTGGATTCTTGGCTCATCTGGAATCTCACGCGCGGAAAAGTCCATGTGACCGATTATTCCAACGCGTCGCGCACGATGCTCTTCAATATCTATGCGGGCGAATGGGACGAGGAACTCATCCGATTGTTTGAGATTCCGCGTTCGATGCTTCCCACCGTCGTCGATTCTTCGGGGATTGTCGGCGTCACGGATGAGCGCACGTTCGGCGGTGCGGAAATTCCGATCGCGGGGATTGCGGGCGACCAACAGGCGGCACTATTCGGACAGTGTGCGTTTGACGAGGGAAATGCCAAGAATACATACGGCACGGGTCTCTTTCTCCTCATGAATGCGGGGAAAAAACCCGCCAAGACCAAGGGGCTCGTCACGACGATCGCTTGGGGCATCCAAGGAATCACCTATGCGCTCGAAGGCTCGGTCTTCGTAGCGGGTGCGGCGATCCAGTGGCTCAGAGATGAACTGAGGCTCATCTACGATGCACCGCAGTCGGAATACTATGCCCATCTCGTCGAGGACACGCTCGGGACGTATGTCGTGCCGGCGTTTACGGGACTTGGTGCGCCGTATTGGAATATG
Organism: uncultured Peptostreptococcaceae bacterium; assembly: GCA_947283485.1. Taxonomy (GTDB): domain Bacteria; phylum Bacillota; class Clostridia; order Tissierellales; family Peptoniphilaceae; genus CAMYOU01. Next base: position 14,149 of record CAMYOU010000023.1, on the reverse strand, counting down.
TACGCACGCGGGGCGATTGTGGGACTCACGCGCGGAACCAAACGCGAACACATCGTCCGCGCCACGCTCGAATCCATCGCCTATCAGGCGGCGGATCTCACACACGCGATGGAGAAAGAGGGAGGACTCAAACTCGAAAGACTCAAGGTGGACGGCGGCGCGTCGGCGAATAATTTTCTCATGCAATTTCAGGCGGACATTCTAAACGTGCCCGTCACAAGACCGCATGTCACGGAGACGACGGCACTCGGCGCGGCGTTTCTCGCGGGACTCGGGGTCGGATTTTGGAAAGATCGGGACGAGCTCGAGTTTATTTGGCAAGAGGACAAGACGTTCTATCCCGACATGGAGGAAGAACGTCGCACGAAGCTCTATCGCGGTTGGCAAAAAGCGGTGACGCGTGCAATGGATTGGGAGGAAGAGTAAACAATGGAAAAGGTATACGATGTACTCGTGATCGGCGCGGGTGTCGTCGGGGCGGCGGTCGCGGATGCGCTCGCGCGCTATGACGTCGACGTGGCGGTACTCGAGAAATCCGCTTCGGCGGGTGCGGGCACGACCAAGGCGAACAGTGCGATCGTGCACGCGGGCTATGACTGCCATGTCGGCACGATAAAAGCGAAGATGAACGTACGCGGGAATGCGATGTATCCCGCACTCTCCGAGGAACTCGACGTGCCGTTTGTAAACTCCGGCTCGCTCGTCGTAGCGTTTTCGGAAGAGGAGATGGAGACGGTGCACGCGCTCTACGAGCAGGGCATCGCGAACGGCTGCGACGGGATGGAAATCTTGGGTGCGGCAGGTGTGAAAGCGCACGAGCCGAATCTTTCGAACGAGATCGTCGGAGCACTCTACAGTGCGCGTGCGGGTGTCACGGATCCGTTCCTCATGTGTACGAGACTCCTCGATCGCGCGATCCTAAACGGTGCCGAAGTCGTACTCGGCGCGAAAGTGACGGGACTCGGGGAAGAAAAGGACACGATCGTCGTCGAGACGACGAAAGGCGCATGGAAAGCGCATTATGTCGTCAACTGCGCAGGTCTCTATTCCGATCGCATCATGGAACTTGCGGGCGACACGCCGATTGAGATCGTCCCCACTGCGGGCGAATATCGCATGGTCGAAGCCGCAGAGAATCCCGAGGTTCACTCGGTCATCTTCCAGACGCCGACCAAAGCCGGCAAAGGCGTGCTCGTCGCGAGAATGCCGCACGGCAATTACATCGTCGGACCGACCGCGGAAAAACGCGCGGACAAAGAGGACACGGAGACGACGGACGAGGGCATCGCGTATCTCGACCGTTTTGCGAAAAAAAGCGTTCCGACACTCAATTTTGCACGCAGCATTCGCGTCTTTACGGGGATGCGCGCGAAACCGACGAACGGCGACTTTACGATTCGCGCGTCCGAGACCATGCCGCATGTGATCCACGCGGCGGGGATCGAGAGTCCGGGACTCGTAAGCGCTCCGGCAATCGGCGAATATGTACGCGAACTCCTCAAAGATGCGGGGCTTGCACTACCGGAAAAAGAACACGTCGTAAGACTTCCGCGTCGCACCGTGATGCACGAACTCACGTACGACGAACGCGCGAAGAAAATTGCGGAGAATCCGCAGTTCGGAAAAATCATCTGCCGTTGCGAGGGTGTGAGCGAGGGCGAGATCGTCGAGGCGATCCACGCACCGCTTCCCGCAACGACGGTCGATGCGGTCAAACGTCGCGTCCGTGCAGGGATGGGACGTTGTCAGGGCGGATTTTGCCAACCGCGCGTGCTCGAGATTCTTGCGCGTGAATTGGGCGTCGCCCCCGAACAAATCCTCAAAGAAGACTACGGCTCCGAGATTGTCATCGGGCATCTCAAGGAGGGTCAAAGATGAAATACGATGTCATTGTCATCGGCGCGGGTCCTGCGGGACTTGCCGCCGCAATTGAAGCGAAGAAAAAAACCGAATCCGTGCTTTTAATCGAACGCGATCGTGAGGCGGGCGGGATCTTAAATCAATGCATCCACAACGGTTTCGGTCTGCATGAGTTTAAGCTCGAGCTTACCGGTCCCGAATACGCGGAGCGTTTTATCCGCGAGGCGGAAGCGATGGGGATCGAGATCAAACTCAACACCATGGTCATGGAAGTTACGGAAGATCGCAAGATCATTGCCGTGAACGAAGACGGCGTGCATCACTATGAGGCCGGCGCGATCGTCCTCGCCATGGGCTGTCGCGAGCGCACGGCGGGTGCCATCGCCCTCTCCGGCTATCGTCCGGCGGGTGTCATGACCGCGGGTGCGGCGCAGAGACTCATGAATATGGAGGGACTCGAAGTCGGCAAAGAAGTCGTCGTCTACGGCTCGGGCGACATCGGACTCATCATGGCGCGACGCATGACCCTCGAGGGCGCAAAAGTCAAAGCCGTCGTCGAGATCATGCCGTTCTCGAGCGGACTCAACCGCAACATTGCGCAGTGTCTCGAGGACTACGACATTCCGCTCCTTTTGCATCACAAAATCACGCGCGTCTTCGGGAAACACCGCGTCGAGGCGGTCGAGATTACCGCACTCGATGAAAACGGCAAAGAGACCGACGATCGCGAGGTCGTTTCGTGCGATACGCTTCTTCTCTCGATCGGACTCATTCCCGAGAACGAGCTTTCCGAGAAAGCGGGCGTCACGATGGATCGCCTGACCAAGGGCGCGGTCGTCACCGAGGACTGTGCGACGAGCGTCGAAGGCATCTTCGCCTGCGGCAATGTCTTACACGTCCACGATATCGTCGATTTTGTCACGGCGGAAGCGCGCACCGCGGGCTCCAAGGCGGCGGATTTTGCCCTCGGCGCGAAACTTCACACGGGCGCATGCATTCCGACCCGACCGGAGAAAGGCATTCGCTATGTTCTGCCGCAATCCGTCCATACCGACGAGAAAGAGCATGTGAAACTCTCCATGCGTACGGACGGCATTTATCGTAAACAATGGATCAAAGTAAAATCGAACGGCGAGGAAATCTATAAGAAAGCCGGCAATGTCCTCGTACCGAGCGAAATGATCATTCTCGAACTCGGACCCGAGGAACTTGCAAACGTAAAGGGCGAGATCACCGTGGAATTGGAGGAGCGATGAAAAGAGAAATGACTTGCATCAGCTGTCCCGTGGGTTGCAGACTCACCGTGACCGTGGACGGCGATAAGATTTTCGTAGAAGGCAATCACTGCAAACGCGGCGTCGTCTATGCCGAGAACGAAGTAAAGAATCCGTCGCGCACCGTCACCTCGACCGTGTCGATTGAAGGCGCACTCTTAAAATCTCTGCCCGTCAAGACCGACGAACCGGTGCCGAAGGGCAAGATCTTCGAGACGATGAAAGCGATCAACGCGCTTCATGTCAAGGCACCGGTCGAGATGGGCGACATCCTCATCTCGCATGTCGCGGGCACGGACTCCAATATCGTCGCAACGAGAAGCCTTGAGCGGCTGTCATGAAGATCGTACTGGGCGGCGGAAGTTTCTGGGGCGTTGAGGCGTATTTTCGTCGCGTGCCGGGCGTCATCGAGACGACGGTAGGCTATGCGAACGGTACATGCCCCGATCCGTCCTATGAGGACGTCTGCGCCGGCTCCGATCACGTCGAAGCGATTGAGATCGAATACGATCCCAAACGCGTGAGTCTCATCGAGCTTTTCATCCATCTCTTTCGCATCATCGACCCCAAGAGTGTGAATCGCCAGGGAGACGACGTCGGCAGACAATATCGCACGGGCATCTATCCGGACGATGCGCGTTCCCTCGCCGCGGCGCGTATGTTTTTGGAGGAAGAGACGAAGAGACGCGGCAAGATCGCCGTGGAATGCGTGATCCTGCAGGATTTTTATCCCGCGGAGAGCTATCATCAGGACTATCTCGAGAAACATCCGAATAGTCACTGCGAGATCGATTTTGCACTCGCAGAAGTGCCGGCGGACGAAATGGCGTGGCGAAGAGAGCGTCTCTCGCCCGCAATCCGTCTCGTGGTCGAGGACGGACACACGGAAGCGCCGTTTTCGCATCCCTATACGACACAGTTCGAACGCGGACTCTATGTCGACGTCGTAAGCGGGGAAGTGCTCTTCTCCTCACGCGACAAATACGACGCGAACTGCGGTTGGCCGACGTTCTCGGAACCGCTCGCGATGGAGAACATCGTCGAGCGCGAAGATGAATCGCACGGCATGACACGCATCGAGTTTCGCTCGCGACACGCCGATTCGCATCTCGGCTATGTCTTCGGCGACGGCCCCGAGGAAAAGGGCGGACTCAGGTACACGGCGAACGGACTTGCGCTTCGTTTTGTCCCGTTTGAAAAAATGATCGAAGAAGGTTATGGAGAATATCTGGGAGAGGTATGAAGTTCATACCTCTTTTTTTGTGCGGATTTGGTATACTGAGAGCCGGAGGAAGACGATGAAACGAACAATGATTATCACCGCCGCCGGAAACGGTGTGCGGATGGCAAGTACAATCCGAAAAATTTGGTTGCCGCTCGGGAGGGAGAGCGTACTCTCGTATACGCTCACGCGCGTACGCGAGTCGGGACTGTTCTCCGAAGTCCTCGTGGCGGTTCACAAGGACGATCTTACGCGTGCCGAGAAACTCTGTGAGGCTTTCGGCTTTCGTGCAGTGGAGGGCGGATCGTCCCGCACCGAGTCGGTAAGGAGAGTGCTCGAGGAAATGGACGTCCATGCGGACGCGGTCTTCACCCACGACGGGGTGCGTCCCTTTGCGGACGCCGAGCTTATGCGGCGCGTGGCGACGGCACTCGAAACACACGATGCGGTGGTACCCGTCGTGCCGGTCGTCGACACGGTGAAACTTGTGACGGACGGATTCGTCTATGCGACCCCGAGGCGCGAGAGACTCATGCGTGTGCAGACGCCGCAGGGATTTCGTCGTGAGGTGCTTCTTCGTGCGTACAAACACTCGGACGAGACGGCGACGGACGATGCGTCGCTCGTAGAACGCGCGGGTTATCGCGTCTTCACGGTACCGGGAGACGAACGCAATATCAAGATCACGACGCCCGCAGATACGGTGCTGGCACGGCTTTTGACGGAGGAGGCGAACGCATGAGAATCGGTATGGGATACGACGTACATCGCCTCGTCGAAGGGCGCAAACTCATCCTCGGCGGGATCGAGATTCCGTACGAGAAGGGACTTCTCGGGCACAGCGACGCGGATGTCCTCGTCCACGCGCTCATGGATGCGATCCTCGGCGCGATGGCGATGCGCGACATCGGCTATCATTTTCCCGACACCGACGAAGCCTATCGGGGCATTTCCTCGATGGTGCTCCTTGCACGCGTAAAACGAATGATGGACGACGCGGGATACGAACTTGGGAACGCCGACATCACGCTGATGGCGGAGCGACCGAAGATTGCGCCCCATATCGAAGCGATGACACAGTCGCTCGCGCACACGCTCGAAGTCTCCCCGGACGCGATCGGCATCAAGGCGACGACGACGGAAGGACTCGGTTTTGTCGGACGCGGAGAAGGCATGGCGGCACAGGCGGTCGTTTTGCTCGAAAAAAGAAAAGAGAAAGAATCTTAGGACGTCGAGATTCAAACGTTTGAACTGTAAAGAAAAATTTGATATACTCGTAGACGCTTATTGAGAGTGGCGGAGGGAATAGGCCCGATGAAGCCCGGCAACCGATTCGATTCGGTGCTACATCCTACAGGGATTCCTGGAAGATAAGCTTCTATATGAGCAACTTTCAGGTCCCCGCGAGAAGATTCGCGGGGTTTTTATTAGAAAGGAAGTATGTATGAAAATCTATTACACATCCGAATCCGTGACGGAGGGACATCCGGACAAAGTCTGCGATCGCATCTCCGACGCGATTCTCGACGCGCATCTCGCGGGAGATCCCGATGCGCATTGCGCCTGCGAGACCATGGCATCGACGGGCATGGTCGTCGTAACGGGCGAAATTACGTCCAAAGCGACGGTTGATACCGCACGCATCGTGCGCGACACGATCCGCGAGATTGGCTACACGCACCCCGAAGACGGGTTTGCCGCGGACACCTGCGCGGTCATGGTCGCACTCGGCGAGCAGTCGCCCGACATCGCCATGGGCGTCAACCACGCGTTCGACGCGAGCGACGATCCGTATTCCGTCATCGGCGCGGGCGATCAGGGCATGATGTTCGGCTATGCGACGAACGAAACCGCGGAATATCTCTCGCTTCCGATCGTGCTTGCCCACAGACTCACGAGAAGACTTGCCGAAGTGCGCAAGGACGGCACGCTTTCGTATCTGCGCCCGGATGGCAAAGCGCAGGTCACGATCGAATACGTGGACGGAGTGGCAAATCATGTCGACACCGTCGTCGTCTCGACGCAGCACAGCGTTTCGACGGACATCGAGACGCTCCGCGCGGACATCCTCGAATACGTCATCAAGCCCGCGATGAAAGGCGAACCCTTTGATGACCAAACGAAGATCTTCATCAATCCGACCGGACGTTTTGTGAAAGGCGGTCCTGCGGGCGACGCGGGTCTCACGGGACGAAAAATCATCGTCGATACCTACGGCGGCATGGCACATCACGGCGGCGGCGCCTTCTCCGGAAAAGACCCGACCAAAGTCGACCGTTCGGCGGCGTATGCGGCGCGTCACGTCGCGAAGAATCTCGTGGCGGCGGGTCTCGCCGATCGCATCGAGGTGGGACTCTCCTACGCCATCGGCGTGGCGGAACCCCTCTCGATCTATATCGAAGCATTCGGCACGGAGAAAATCCCCGTCGAACGCATCGAAGCACTCGTGCGTGCACACTTTGACCTCCGCCCGCAGGCGATCATCGATCGACTCGGTCTCAAACGCCCGATCTACAAACCGGTTTCGTCCTACGGACATTTCGGCAGAGTCGACCTCGATTTACCGTGGGAGCGCACCGAATACGCCGAGAGATTAAGAGAGGAAGCGGGACTTGCATAAGGAGCGCGTCCTTGAGATCACCGACGCCGTTTTTCCGCAGACGACCTACGGCGAAATAGACGGCGAGCGCGTGCGCCTGAAAGGCGGCATCGAGGGACAGAACGTCCGCGTGCGCGTGAAGAAAAAAGGCGGCAAGCGGATCGGGAAGATCGTCGCCGTCGAAGAACCTTCTCCCGTCGAAACGGAGACGCCCTGCCCCGCATTCGGACGCTGCGGCGGATGCACCTTTCTTACCGTGCCGTACGAGGAGGAAGCCAAACTCATCTTTCTGCGCCTCTTGCGGCTCTATGAACGCGAACTTCCCGAGACCAAACTCCTCGACGTGCGTTTTACGCCGGCGAACAGTCGCACGGGCTATCGCAATAAGATGGAGTATACATTCGGAGATGAAGTCAAAGGCGGCGAACTTACGCTCGGACTCCACGCGCGCGGGATGTTTCACACGATCGTCGACATCGACGGTTGCACGATTGCGCCGAGAGATTTCGAGACGATTCGTAAGGGCGTCGAAGCGTATTTTCGCACGCGCGGGGAGAGACACTATCACAAGATCACGCATGAGGGATTTCTCCGCTATCTCGTCGTCCGCGAAGGGAAAAACACCGGCGACATTCTCGTGCGTCTCGTGACGACGCGCGATTTTACCGTGCCCGAAGATTTTGTCCCCATGCTCACGGGGCTCGGACTCGACGGACGGATCACGGGGATCTTGCACGGCATGAGCGACTCCGTCTCGGACACGACGCGTACCGAGCGCGAGGAGATTCTCTACGGCAGCCCGATCTACGAGGAAACACTCATGGGCCTCACGTTCGAGATTTCGCCCGAGAGTTTCTTCCAGACCAATTCCGAAATGGCGGAAGTGCTCTATCGGAAAGCACTCGAGACCGTGACGGACATCGACGACAAGACCGTCTTCGATTTTTACTCCGGCACGGGTACGCTCGCACAGATCTTCGCAAAGAAAGCGCGCGAAGTCATCGCGGTCGAGATCGTCCCCGAGGCGGTCGAAGCTGCCAAACGCAACGCCGAGAAGAACGGGCTTACCAATATCCGTTTTCACGCCGCGGACGTCAAGGACATCATCGACTCGATCGAAGAAGTGCCGGATCTTCTCATTCTCGATCCGCCGCGCGAAGGGATCCACCCCAAGGCGATTGGCGGACTCATTCGTTTCGGCGCGCGCGAGATCCTCTATATCTCGTGCAATCCCGTGACGCAGACGCGGGACATCGGAATCTTCGAGGCGGCGGGGTATGCGCTCGAGAGCCTCGAGTTTGTCGATCTCTTTCCCGGCACGCCGAATTGTGAAGCAATCGCCCTTTTGAGAAAAGAATAGGGGGGAGTGCATGAACGATTCGAGAGCCTCTTTCAAGCTTGAAATCCGTCGGGATATCACGGGCCCGATCCTCGATATCGGAGGGGGCGGCGAAGGCATCATCGGTCGAATCTACGGGGGTCAAGTCGTCGCCATCGACAATCGAGAAGAAGAACTCGACGAGGCACCGGACGCTTGCGAGAAACGACTCATGGACGCGGCGGCATTGCAATTCCCCGATTGCTCCTTCGACCATGTCACGTTCTTCTATTCCCTCATGTATATGAATCGAGACGAGCAGAGAAAAGCCCTCGGAGAAGCCGCGCGCGTGCTCAGGCCGGGCGGCAAAATCCATCTGTGGGATACGGATATCGACGCCGCCTATCCGGAGCCCTTTGTCGTCGATCTCGAGATCGTGACGGATCGATTCTCCGTCCATACGTCCTATGGGATCGTAAAGAAAGACGCGCAAGATGCCGATACGATCCTGCGGGATCTACACGACCTAGGCCTCAAGCGTTGTCGTTGTGAAAAAGAGGAAGGACAATTCCGCATCGTCGGTGAAAAAGCATCGGAAGAATAAAAGCGCAGAGAACAATCACGCTGATTCCAAAACAAGCAATCCAAAAGCAAGTCCTATTGTGGACTTGCTTTTTTGATCCTCTACGTTTCTGAAAGCCATAGACGTGGATGAAATCAAGCCGACTCCTTGCATGGATCCGCTTTCAACCTTGCGTTGCGCGATTGTTCATTTGCGTTGCTTGCGGCAACGGATTTGTCCGTGTACCATGACTGCGAAAGGAGATTTTCTATGCTCAGTGAAAACATCAGAACGATCAGAAAAGCAAAGGGTCTTTCTCAAGAGGAACTCGCGGTCAAACTGAATGTGGTCAGACAGACGATTTCCAAATGGGAGCAAGGCCTTTCGGTGCCGGACTCAGAGCTCTTGCTTGCGTTATCCAAAGCGCTGGAAACGCCGGTCAGCACTTTGTTGGGAGAGACGGTTACGGATTCGGAGGCGGATGATCTCAAAGCCATCTCTCAAAAGCTCGAGGTGATCAATCTCCAGCTTTCCCAAAGGCAACAGGCACGGAGAAAAAGAACGCAGGGATCTCTCATTGCTCTTGCGGTCATTACCGTGCTCGTCACAGCGGCATTCTATCTCATGGACAGTTCGTATTTAGAATGGCATTACGACGATCCGGAAATGGCGGTTCTTGGAACGATTTACCATTCCCTGGAGTGGGCATTTGTCCGGATTGCTCCGTTTGTTTTGATCGGCTCTGTCATTGGAATCATCATAATCGGGAGGAAAGACAGATGAGGAAGAAAAGAGGCTTTTTATTTCTCATTCTTCTTGTCATGGTGCTTGCCGTCTATCTATCCGGCTGTAGGGGATCCGATGGATCTCCTGAAGTGACTGAAGACGAGATCAAGATGGAGATTCAACTGGATGTCAAAGAGGATATCGGTCTCTTGATTTTGGATAACAAGGTGGACGGCACGGAGACCAGTGGGGGCATCTCGCACGCCGACCGAAGCAAACTCAAGCATGATGAGGTTTTATACTGGTCACTTTCGAAACGGGAATATAAAGCTGCAGCGGACACTGTGAATTTATCCGTCCGTTTTAGAGTGATCACGGAATACTGCGATCCGAACTATGAAAATCAATATCCGGAAGAATATACTGTCTTGCTCGATCCGATTTCTTTTCAAGCGGAGTTTGGGAAAACTTATCACATAACCATCACGAGCGATCGGGAAAGCGGCTATCAGGCGACATTGGACAAATGATCCTTGCGCATACAAATAAAAAACACCTCTGAGCCTTGCGGCTGGGAGGTGTTTTTGCGTCCATGGTTGAATCTTTATCGTGACTTTGTTCTCATGCAGGCGTAGCGCGTATTCGTATGTGATATTTGTGTAGGGAAAACCCCGGTGAGACCGGGGTTTATCTGTGTGCCCCTTATTCCACGGGAAGTTTCACCGTGGTTTTGCCTTTGGCGGTGATTTCTTTCATCGTGAATTTGAGGACGGCAGTGCGCGCTTTGCTTGACGCATACGCCGCACGGGCAAACTTCGCTTTCTCGGGGAGATAACGCTCACAGAGAAGTTCCATGGCGTGCACGCATTCCTCGTCGTCCCGGACGACTTCGATCGTGCCCGACGCGATTGCACTTCGGAAATCGGTCGTGAAGACGCGCGAGAACACGCGCATGGAATCCTCGGCGATCGCCTCTTCGAGCTCCGCGTCCGTGTAGAGATCGGGGACATGCGGTTCATCGACGAAGACCATCGTCGCGCGGGAATCTTCTTCGATGCGCGTCATCTTGGTGCCGATTTTCGCGCCGTGCATGTAGAGAGTATCGCCCTCTCTCACAAAAGAGATCGGCACGGCGTACGCCTCTCCCGAAAACGCGAGGACGGCGTAGGAAACGGCGTCCATCACTTCATAGGCTTCTTCGCGCGAGAGTGCGCGGTCTTTTCTTCGCATAACATCTCCTCCTTTGTTTCATGGTCTATTGTACGCGTTTTGCGCAAACTTTTCACGCGGGAGGGGTCATGCGCGGCGTTTTCATGTATAATGAGAGCGAGGTGAAGTATGCAGAAGAAAAAATTACTACTCGTGAACGATTTACCGGGGGTGGGGAAAGTCGCACTCGGCGCGATGATCCCGATTTTATCGTATCTCGGATTTTCCGTGCACAATCTCCCGACGGCGATCGTTTCGAATACGCTCGACTACGGAGATTTTCATATTCTCGACACGACGGACTATATGAAAGAGACGATTGAGGTTTGGACGCGGCTCGGGTTCTCTTTTGATGCGGTCGCGACGGGTTTCATCACGACGAGCGAAGAGATCAAGCTCGTGGAGAAACTCATCGCTTCCTATGCGAAAAAACCCTATGTCATGGTCGATCCCATCATGGGTGATCACGGCACGCTCTACAACGGCATCGACGAGAGTCGAATTGCTCTCATGCGTACGCTCGTGGGGCAGTCGGATCTCAGTTTACCGAATCTCACGGAGGCGAATTTCCTCACGCGCGGTGAGGGAGATGACTATGTGACGCGCACCGTGATGGAGGAGATTCGCACGGGCATGAAAAAACTCGGCGCGAAGAGTTATCTCGTGACGAGTGTCCACCTCCGAGAGGGCGGTCATTATATGTTCGGCTATGACCACGTGACGGACGAGTATTTTGAAATTCCCTATGAAAAACTCCCCTACAATTTCCCGGGCACGGGAGATGTCTTCTCCGCGATTTTACTGGCGGCGATTTTGCGCGGGGATTCTCTCAAGACGGCGGCAAAACGAGCACACCATTTCATCGCCTATGCCATCGAAAAAAATCGCGAATTTACGGAAAATGTACACGAGGGGCTCTTTATTGAGCGCCATCTCGTAGCGTTAAAGGAGATGTATGATGCTTAAAATCGGTATGACCCGCGAAGACACCATCGCGGTGGATGAAAAACTCACGGCGGACAAACTCGGAAATGAAGGCGTGATCGTCTTTTCCACACCTTCGATGCTCGCGTTTCTCGAGGCGACGAGTCGACTCCTGGTTGCGGATGAACTGGATGAAGGGGTGACGACGCTCGGTATGGCGGTCGATCTCCACCATCTGCGTTCGACACCGGTCGGCATGCACGTGACCTGTCGGGCAACGCTTACGGCGATCGACGGGAAAAAACTCTCGTTCGAGTGTGAGCTGAGGGACGAGAAAGAGATCGTCGGATGCGCGACCCACGATCGCTACATCATGCCCGTCGCGAAACTCCAAGCACGCGTCGCAGAGAAAAAGCGCGCGTGGGAAGAAGAACAAACGAAGTAGAAAACCGACTTCGGTCGGAACAAGATAAACACTAAAGAAAGGAGCAAGTATGCAACTACATTCCATCAAGATCAATGAGAACTACACCTATGTCGGTGTCAACGACCGCGAGACGGAGCGTTTTGAGGGGCAATGGCCGCTTCCGCACGGCATCACTTACAACGCCTACATCGTCTGCGGCGAAAAGACCGCGCTCATGGACTGCGTCAAAGTGACGAAGATCGACGATTTCAAGGAAAAAATCGAGGAGGCGTTAAACGGTAAACCCCTCGACTATCTCGTCGTCCATCATATGGAACCCGATCACTCCTCGTCGATCGAATTTGTGCGCGAGTGGTATCCCGACGTCAAGATCGTCGGCAATAAGGCAACCCGCCTCATGCTCAAGGCGTTCTACGGCATCGATGAGATCCTCGAAGTCGGAGAAGGCGACACGCTCGATCTCGGCGACGGCATCGAACTCACCTTCTATCGCACGCCCATGGTCCATTGGCCGGAATCCATGGTAAGCTACGAGAAAAAATACAAGACCCTCTTCTCGCAGGACGCGTTCGGCTCGTTCGGCACGCTCGACGGCGGCATCTTCGACGACGAACTCAACTGGGCGTATTACGAGGACGAGGCGCGCAGATATTTCACGAATATCGTCGGCAAATTCTATGCGCAAGTTCGCCCGGCCTTAAAGAAACTCTCCGTGCTTGACATCAAACAGATCTTCCCGGTTCACGGACCACTTCATCGCGCACATCCCGAGCGCATCATGAAGTGCTATGAGGATTGGTGCAATCTCAAGACTGAGGAAGGCGTCGTCATCGTCTACGGCTCCATGTACGGCAACACCGCACGTGCGGCGGACGTCTTTGCACGCGCCCTCGCCGAGGAAGGTATCAAGAACATTCGCGTCTTCGACGTCTCGAAGACCCATGCAAGCTTTATCCAGAGTGAAATTTGGAAATACAAAGGCCTCGTAGTCGCAAGCTGTACCTACAACAACGGACTCTTCTTCCCGATGGTGGCACTCTGCCATATCCTCAAAGCCAATCGCCTCACGAACCGCGTCTTTGCGACTTTCGGCAGCTATTCCTGGAGCGGCGGCGCACTCGATGCATTGAAGACCTTCGGTGAGGAATGCAAATACGATATGATCGATGACTTCGTCGAGTTCAAATCCGCGCCGACCAAAGAAGATCTTGAACATTTGCGAGAAGTTGCAAAGAAAATGGCGGCACGCATTCGCGAGACCGCGGACGAAGCATAGAAGATTCACAATGAAAAAGCGACCCTCGTAAGGTCGCTTTTTTGGTGTCCGCACGTTGACGGTTCCCAATCGAATGTTTCTTTGCGCGATCGGCAAGACGAACGACACGAACCGTCCAAACGGCAAAGAAAAAACGTGCCGAAGGCGGGCACGTTCTTTTTATCGTGTATTTATTTTTCGACCGATTTTTCGCCGAAGACATAGGGTCTTGCCGTCTCCCAACCTTTTTCATTGAGTGCGCCGGGCACGTTCCCGAGGAAGACGCCCTCTTTGTCGATGAAACTGTGCGTCGGCGTACCGTACGCGGCGTATTTCATCGCGACGGTTCCGTCTTTGTCCATGAGGATGAGATGGGAGATGCCGTGTTCGTCGCGATAGGACTCGAGCGTCTCTTTGGGGTCGCCGATGGAGACGTGGACGATCATGAGTTCTTTTTCTGCTTTTCCGATGCGTTCGATCATCGGGAGTTCCTCCGTGCAATAGGCGCAATGGGTCGTGAAGAAATCGAGCATGAGGATTTTGCCCTTAAAATCAGCGAGCGAATAGGTCTTGCCGTCGAGTCCTTCGAGCGAAAAATCGGGTGCGGCTTTGCCCCTCTCGGCGACTTGTTCCGCGTCGGTCGTGTCCGCATTCTCTTTGGGGGTTTCCTCCCGCGCTTCTTCTTTCGTCGCAACTTCTTCTTCGACGGTCGGCGTCTCGGGTGCGACTTCATGGTTGCATGCCGCGAAGAGGAGCATGGCGGCGAGAATGGA
>CAMYOU010000022.1 GCA_947283485.1 uncultured Peptostreptococcaceae bacterium | reverse complement strand
ATAGGCCGCTATGAATAAAATGGCATATATGGCGGCATATTTCCACTTGCTTTCAATAAGAAACAGTATAAAGGGAACGGATATAAGGAGTATTCGAATCGGAGCCAGCCAATATCCATGTCCTCCTCCCACAACGACAGCAGCGATGGTAAAGACAAGAAGTATTTTTGTTCGAGGATCAAGAAATTCTTTTTTTGATCGCGTTTGAATAGGCTGCATGATGGATTAGACAATCCCGGCGCGTTCGAACTGCTTTTTTAGAAGGGAACGTCCAATCAAAGCACCAAGGATGCCCGCGATAAATATGCCTACAAGTAATGGGATCAAACTCCAGTCCGGAATAAACTTCATAAGTGCATCCGCATAGGCCTTTCCGTAACCGCCTTGTGCTAAATTTTGATAATAAGCATCACGGCTAATAACAATAGGAATATAGTTGCCGATCAGCCATATTGAAAAAATACCTTTGCTGAGAATTACTTTTTTTGCACTGGAATAATCCGAGGATTTTAATAACAAATCCGCTAAAAGGCCCGCGATAAGTCCGGTGAAGGGTGCATATACGCCCATTCCCATGACCCCGATTAGTAGTCCAAGCAAAAATCCCATAATGGTTATAAGCCCAAACTTTTTCGTTTTGCTCACAAACAACACATACGGAATACCGTCAATAAGCGGCACGATGATGCCTAAAAGCGGAATAAATATTGGCATGTAACCCAGCATTGCTACTGCCATGCAAAGAGCAAACATAATGGCAGTAAAAATACCTGTGGTGATCAAATCTTTTGCTTTAATTCCAGATGATTTTTTCATACGATTAACCTCCATTGAGTTAGAATAAGCTAACTTAGCATATTTGATTAAATCTCTTTAAGGGCATTTCATTCAACCCCGACTAAAATAAAAAGCTCCATTCGGACATTTTATGGAGCCTTGATCTCTGAACCATTTCTGAAGGTTATGCGGATATCTTCTTTGCTGAATACCGTGATATGATCTACAAGAGCACAGAAGCTCTGTTCGTCGAATGTTTGCAGAAGCCTGTCTTGTTTTTGTAGCTGCTTCAGGCAGAACTTGATATCGGCTTTGGTCGCCTGCATCTTTTTGAGCTTTCCTTCGACCTTCGCTAAGGCCGCCTTTTTTTCATTGTAGAAGCGTTCCAGATCTTCGTACTTTGCTTGGTACTCGCTCTGGTCTTGCGAGATGGCAGCATTTTGGCGGATAAGGTCTTCGATCATCTTGGCACAGACATCCATCTCACTTTCCAGCTTTGCTTTTTCGCCTTCCAAGGTATGAGTATCATAAACGCCTCCGACAATCTCTTGAAAGCTATTAAGAATCTCATCTTTATTCTCTATGGGCTTGTTGCTCGCAGAAAGAGGTCATCTTTTCCTATGCGGACAAAGATCCGAATCTTGGACACGCAAAAAGAAGTATCAAGAAACATTATCCCAAAGCGGAAATAAAAATCTGGCAAGGCTATGGGCACTGCGAGGAGATGACGCAAAACACGGAGGCGTATCTGACGTTTGTAAAAGAATTTTTGGATTCGGATTTATGGAATGAGAAAGATAAAAGTTGATGGATATCCTACGAGCAATACTTGACGGCGTGGCGATCGCCGCAATTTTTAATGGGGCTGTCGCAAGCTTGGCACTGATCAATCCAAGATGGTTTTTGGACTCTTATCCAAAAGCCATTCAAAAGGCAACTCCTTTACCAATGACAACGCAAGAGAAAAAGATAAATCTCATATTCATTTGTTGTCGTTCCCTTATCGCTACACTTGTATGCGGTTCGCGAGTGCGGTGTTGGTGTTTTATTTCTCCTCACTGCCCGCGATGGTGCGATCCGTCGATGCGTATGCTTGCGTTTATCGTTCCGCTTTCCCATGCAAGCGTTGATGCTCCACTAGTATTTCAAAGTCGTAATCGGAATGACAAAAACACCGTCTTTTTTCTATTGTGAAAAGTTTCCATGATACAGTCATGTGTGTTTTATCAGTTTTTATTATCTTGTAGATGCTCATGGTTTTAAGCTTTCCGATACTTCGTCGCTCTTCCGCTGCCAATTTGTTGGATGAAACCTCCCTCTTTTAATTCTTGTAATGCTCTCTCGATCGTTCTCTTGGAAAGATCCGGACAAAGGATCACAAGATCGGATTTCGATAGCGATTCTAAAGAATTTTCGAATACTTTCATCACTCTTTCTCGAGATGTCAAAGATTTCTCGCCGATGATCTGAAATCTCTCGTCACATTCGCGATAGGCTTTGTAGATGACCGCTACCATATATCGTATAAACGGCAACGCGTCATTCGTTCCGGAATGCCAATGTTCGCTCGACGCTTGCAATGCTTCGTAATACGAATCTTTCGTATCTTCGATGATCATTTCTAAGGAAATATATTTCCCTACAAAAAAACCGTTTTTGTAAAGAAGGAGAAGGGTTAAAAGTCTTGACATTCTCCCATTTTCATCCGCAAAAGGATGGATACACAAAAAATCATGAACCACAACCGGAATGAGTAGCAATGGAGGGATTTGTAATCTCGTCGCTTCAGCATAGGCACGAATCATCTCATCCATGTACTTTTCCGTTTCCAAAGCCGATACCGGCTGAAATCTGATTCTTTTCTCTCCAAGTGCATTCGTTTCAACGATGCTGTTATCCATACTCTTCCATTTCCCCTTATGACTTTCACCGGAGTAGGAATATAGTCTATTGTGTAAGGTCAAAAGATTATTTTTTGTAAGTTCAATGTTCTCATAGTTTTCGTGAATGATATCCAGTACTTCTCGATAGCCGTATATTTCCTCTTCATTTCTATTTCTCGGTTCACTTTTTTTGTTCATCAATTCTTCTAATCTGCCGTCATTCGTAGAAATCCCTTCGATTGCATTGGATGATTTTGTGGATTGAATCTTGGCAACTTCTACCATTTTTTGAAGGACATCCGGAAAATTAGCCACATAGAGCTCTTGTTTGCCCTTATATTCGTATATCTTGGATATCAAATCATACATCTTTGCCGGTAGATTGAAACTCAGTAATTTTGAATACTGAAATTCTCTCATGCATCTTCACCTTCTTTCTCGCCATTATTCCATATTTGGCGTAGATAAATCAACAGTGGCGAGATAAATCTCGCCATTTTTTTCTATTTGGCGAGAATTGGTCCGAATGGACGCGATGAAACGATGATCCATCAACCGCTTTTGATCTACCCTGCGCCTGATCCGATTTCCATTCAAATATTTGTCCGTTTTTCATTCAAGTGTTTGGCAGATCGTGAAGAGAGATTGGTTGGCAAGCGCACCAGGGCGAAGTGGCACAAAAAAAGATTCGCACAGGGCGAATCTTCTTAGCATCGTTAAAATCTTTTTTTCTTGCGTCTAGCAGCTTCGGATTTTTTCTTCCGTTTCACGCTGGGTTTTTCGTAATGCTCTCTTTTTCTGGATTCAGCAATGACGCCGGCACGTGCCACTTGTCTGCGGAAACGCTTCAGCGCATTATCTAAAGATTCATTATCTCCAACTCTGATTTCAGTCATCGTACTTCCCCCCTCTCATGTTGCAAGAGTGCCTGATTGGCAAGCATGGGGTTATTATAACGCAATTGTCCTCATCTTGCAAGAGAAACCGATTTAGAAAACGGCGTGCGCGTGGAGATATACCGTCATGCGGCGGATCGCGTCTTCGATTGTACCGTTGTTCTCGAAGACGGCATCTGCGACGGATTCATAGATGCGTTTGCGTTCCCGGTAGAGTGTTTCGTAGCGCGCCCCGGCGTCGCCTGTGAGAAGGGGTCTCGTGTCGTCAAGACTTGCAAGGACTTTTGCCCGGTCGCGCACGATGAGAAGGACGGTGCCGTGCTTTAGAATCTCTCTGTTCTCGGGGAGCAGGATCGTGCCGCCGCCGGTCGCGACGATGCCGCGGAAATCTCCGAGTCTTGCGAGGGTCTTGTGCTCACAGGCGCGAAAATGGGTTTCGCCCTCTCGAAAGATCGCATCGATGGCACCGTATGTGCGCGTGATCTCTTCGTCGAGATCGATGGCGGGTACGGCATCAGCCCTTGCCAGCTCTCGTGCGAGGGTCGTCTTTCCGACGCCCGGCATGCCGATGAGATAGACGACGGGTGCTTTTTCCGTCTCGATGCGCACCGCCGCGTCGAAAATTTCCCGATATACGCGACGCAGGGCGATGGCAATCTCGGGATCGTCGGTGGAGATCCCGTCGATGATCGCTTCCTCGCGCACGGCATCGCGTACGGGGCGGTTCTCCCGGCGTTTGATCTCGCCGATTGTGCGCACGATTTCAAAACGCCTCTTGAGGGCGCGTTGAATTTCCCGATCGAGCGCGTCGATCTCTTCGCGTTCTTTCACGGAATTCCTCCTTCCCAGATGGCGAGGGCGAGTGCCGCCTCGAGCACCACGCGTCCGCGCGGGGCGATGGCGACGTCGTGTCGTCCGCCGACGGTGATCACGGTTTCGTTGCCGTCCCGATCGACCGTTCTCTGTGGAATGCCGATGGAGGACGGCGGTTTGAAGGTGACGGTGCAGGTAATGGGTGCGCCCGTCGTGAGTCCGCCGAGAATGCCGCCGTTGTGATTTGCCGCAACCGTAACTTTCCCGTCTTTCATGATATACGGATCGCTTACTTCACTGCCTCGTGCCCCGGCAAAATCCTCTCCGTCGCCGAATCCGATCGCTTTCACCGCGGGGACGGCGAAGAGAAGACTCGAGAGGATCGACTCGAACGCGCCGAACATGGGCGAGCCGAGTCCCGCGGGCACGCCCTCGGCGACGACGCGCACTTTGCTCCCGACGCTGTCTTTCGCCGCGCGGATGCGATCGAGATAGGCGTCGAGTCCTTGCGGTTTTTTTTCTCCCGGAAACTGCATCTCACCGATCGAGACGATCTCGGAAAAAATGCGCACGCCGCGCGTTTCGAGCCAAGGGAGCACGATCGCGCCCGCCATGACGATCGCGGCGGTCATGCGTCCGGAGAAGACGCCGCCGCCCGTTTCGGCGGTGCCGTATTTGACCCAGGCGGGATAGTCGGCGTGTCCCGGGCGAAACCCGGAGAGCGCATAGTCCCGAGGTCTCGCGTCGGTATTCCTGATTGCAATCGTCACGTGTCCCGTCACGATCCCGTCTTCAATACCCGTAAAGATCGGGATGTCCGCTTCCCTGCGTTTCGTCGAAGCCGCGTCGTCCGCGGGTCGTCTGCGCACGAGTTCCGCGGCGATCCGCTCGGTATCCACCCGCGTTCCCAAGGGAAGCTCCACTTCGATGCCCAGGCTCTCGGCATGCGATGCGCCGAAGACGCGAAAGGGCATCCTCGTCCCCCACTTCATCGGAGATTCACCGTGAGGCGCACGGGATTGTGGTCGCTGTGTTCGAACCCCAGATCGACGGTCTCGATCTTCTCCACATTGACATTGGGGCTCACGAGAAAACCGTCGATGATGAACCGAACCGTCTTGTCGGAAGTCGGGTCATACGGTTGATTTAAGAGTCTGCAGGTCGGTTTCTTCGCGGGATCGGTGATGAGTCTGAGATCACCGCGATCGAGTTCCGTGAGATTCCCCGGCATCCAGTCCTTGCTCTCGGCGCGGAACGGAAGCGTCTTGGGATCGAGGAATGACGAGTTGAAATCGCCGCCCGCGATGACGAAATTCCCTTTGGCATATTCCGTCTCGATGAGATCCTTGAGGAGCGCAAACTGCGCTTCGCGCCCGCCCGTATCGTCGTACGCCTCGAGATGGAGATTTACGAGCACAAGATCTTTGCCGTTCTCAAGCGGATGACGCGTGAGAAGGAGGCATCTCTTGAGATTCCCGAGACGCTCCGGCCACGAAAACGGCGACGGGAGCGCATAGCGTTTTGCCTCAGTGGTTTCGTACGGCACGCGCGTCCAGATTCCCGCGTGCATGCGTCCCATCGGCGGCCACGGATACGGGATGTAGAGCGCTTTGTAATTCGTCGCAAAAATGCCCTGCCCGACCGCTTGGTTGAGGGCTTCGACCTCGTTGATCGAATCGGTTCGGCTCGAAGAACGGTCGACTTCCTGCACGAAGACGATCTCCTCGTGCGAGAGAAAATCCGTGATTGCGCGGAGATTCTCCTCGACGCGTTCGCGCGACGGGGGATTGACCCCTTTACCGCCGTCCATAAAGAAGTCCGCTGTCTTGTCGAGTCCCGCATAGCCGATGTTCCACGTCGTGATCGTGATCTTGTCGGGAACTTTGGCGACGCGATCGTACGCGGGAATAATGAGTTCCTCCACATCGTCGGGTCGATACTCCGTAAGTGTAAGGATTCCGAGGAATCCGCCCACGAGGACGACTACGGTGAGGAGCGTATAGGCCAGGATTTTCCAGATTGTTTTCATCGTTTGCCTCCCAATCGGTCAAATGCTTCCCAAAAAGCGGGATAGGATTTGTCTACGCCGTCTGCACGGATGAGCTCGACGGGGGACGAAAGGCTCGTGCCGAGGATCGCAAAGGCCATCACCAGGCGATGATCGTCTTTGCAGTCGACCGTGCCGCCCGAGAGGCTTCGTCCCGTGACGGTGAGCGTGTCCTTTCCCATGCGCACGTCCGCGCCGAGTGCACGGAGTCCGTCGTAGAGCGCGGTGAAACGATCGCTCTCTTTGTCCCGGAGTCGATCCATACCCGTGAGTACACTCGTGCCTTTCGCCTCTGCCAGGGCGAGGGCGAGTGCCGGTGCGGCATCGGGGATGTCCCCGACGTCGTATTCGATCGCCTTGAGTTTCCCTGAAGCGCGCATGCGTCCGTCCGCGACCGTGATCTCTGCCCCCGCCGCACGGAGTGCATCGCGAAGTCCCATGTCGGGTATGTCCGCATCGTCGTCGTGTGCGCCCGCGATCACAATCTTTGCCCCGCGCACCGCCGCGAGAAGCCAAAAAGCCGCCGCGGACTCGTCGCGTTCGACAGGGGTGTCGATGACGGACGCTTCGCCCGCGATTTCGATGCACGCGTCGTCTTCGTCGATGCGATAGCCCGCCATTTCCAAGACACGGAGTGTATTGCGAAGATACGGTGCGCTCCGAAGTCCCGTGAGACGAAGTGTACCGCCGCCCCGTGCCGCGAGCGCAAAGAGTGCGCCCGTCGCGTATTGCGAGGAATGTGTCGCGTCGATCGTGAGCGTGTCCGTCTCGAGTTTTCCCGAGAGCGCGTAGCCGTCGTCCATGCGCATAATCGTGACACCGGGAAGATCGTAGTCCATCGCGCGAGAGAGGAGTCCCGTTTCACAGCGAAAATAGTAGTCCCCGCCGTAGCCTGCCGCCAAGGGCACGAGGAAACGCAGGGTCGATGCGCTTTCGCCGCAGTCGATATAGCCGCCGTGCGTCGGCGTGATCCCCGAGATCTCCACGCGATCCCTCAATAAAACGCGCGCCCCGAGGGCCTCGAGGCCCCGGAGCGTCCGAAGATTGTCCGTACAAGGCACCGGAGGGAGGACGGTCGTCCCTTCCGCGAGTGCCGCCGCAATGAGTCTGCGGTGATAGTCACTCTTGGAATAGGGGAGCGTCACTTCACCCGAGAGCCTTGCCGGTTTTAGATTATAGTTCAAGTGCGATCTCCATCATCTTGGTGAAGCATTTCTCGCGTTCTTCCGCCGTCGTGTACTCTTCTTTGACGAGCGAGTCGCTCACGGTGAGCATGCAAAGCGCGTTCGCACCGAGCCATTTCGCATTGCAGTAGAGGGCGTAGGATTCCATCTCGACGGCGAGGATGCCCATGCGCGCCCATTTTTTCCATTCGTCCGGATCCGCATAGTAGAAGATATCGGACGAGAGAATGTCGCCGACGTGGACTTCGATGCCCTTCTTCTCCGCCGCGTCCGTCGCGCGTTTGAGAAGTTCATACGAGCAAGTCGCACTGAGCGTGCCGGGGAGATGATATTGCTCTCCGAAATTCGAGTTCGTCGATGCGCCCATGCCGATCACGATGTCGTAGAGATTGAGATCGGGAGTCATCGATCCGCAACTTCCGATGCGGACGAGGTTCTTCACACCGTAGTGCTCGATGAGTTCATAGGAATAAATGCCGATCGACGGGCAACCCATGCCCGTACCCATGACGCTAATCTCTTTGCCGTTGTATTTGCCGGTATAGCCGAACGCATTGCGCGTCGCGTTGAACTGTTTGACATCCGTTAGGAATGTCTCGGCGATAAATTTCGCACGTAGGGGATCGCCGGGGAGCAGGACGGTCTCGGCGATATCGCCGCGATTGGCTTGGTTATGCGGGGTTGACATGATCTTCTTCCTCCTTTACTTGGAAAACCTCAGGTTTTTCTTCAACGCGTGGAAAGACATCGCGTTTTTCTTCGACGCGTCCTTCTTTGCGCGTTTCATCTTCACGCCGATCTTTGGGACGGCGCTTGGGCTTGTCGAGATTTTTGCGGACGCATTCGATGAGCGACACGACGAGAATCCCGACCATAAGTAGACTGATGATGCTCACGGAGACAAAATTGAACCGCAAGACGAGTACGTGGCGCATAAAGACGCCGAACATATAAAATCCGGACACGAGGCCCAGGAGAAACTCACGCTGTCCTACCGTGTAGAGGAGCGTGACGAGCGTTGCCAAGACTAAGAACAGAACGCCGTAGAGCTGATTGGATTCCGTGTGCATGCCGGCAAAACGCAAGACGCTCGATAAGCTCTCCACCGTGAGAAAGATCGTCTGTCCGATCCAGATGCCTAAGATCATGCGCATCCACGTCGCACGCCGTCTCTCGAGCGTGTAGCGGAGTGCCGACATATAGGCGGCGGAAAGGACGAGGAGCAAAAGCACCATCGCGATAAACGCGATCATCTTTTTCTCAAAATGCCACGTGAGGATCCAGAGGATCGACAGGAGATTGGCTCCGAGGAGCATGATTTGCATCCCCGCATAGGATCTCTCCCCCGCGCCGTGCACGGACGGAAGTACGCCGATCATGAGGATGAGTCCCACGATTGCGACGAACGGGATGCAATAGAATGTGTACGTCATCGGCGTGATGAGCGTTGCATTGTTTTCAAAGAGCACCATGGTGTCGATGCCGTGCAGTCCCCTCGTACATCCGAGAAGCACGAGGACGAGATAGATGACATACGTCCCCAGCACGGGAATCCCCCAAGAAATCTTCTTCTTCATAAGTCCCTCCTTTGTATACTATACATTGATACCCATTTCGCCGTATGAAGTAAGCTCCCCGAAACGGAGCCAATAGACGGCGGAGGTCGTCGGTTTTCCGTACGCGGCGGCGACCGCCTCGGCGTAGAGGGCAAGCTGTCCCTCATAGCGCGTCTGATCCATCGTGCGATCGCTCTTGAAGTCGATCACCGTGCACGCGTCGTCGCGTTCGATCAAAAGGTCGATCTGTCCGTCGATGTGCACGGTCTCCATGCCCTCCTCGCGCCGCATGGTAAAGGCGTACTCGTGATGCACGCGCGCCCCCTCGAGAAGCGGTGCGATTACGCGGCGATACGCCTCTTGCATTGCGGGCGTAAAGAGACCGTCGGGATCCGCTTCGGCAAGATACGCGTCCATCTTCCGAAGATCTCGCGGCATTTTCTCCACGATGCGGTGTAAGCGCGTTCCGAGTTCGAGTGCGGCGGAACGATCTTCCTCTTCCAAGGTGTCAAAATGCACCGTCATGCCGTGCGTCTCTTTCGTGACCGTCGTCTTCTTCGTCGTGTGCATCTCGGGAAGCACGACTCGTTCGCGCGGGGTGCGCACGACCGTCTTGCGTTCGATCGCCTCCGGGAGTTCTTCGTCCTCCAGGGCATCCGCGATCGGCACGTCGACGTATTCCTCCGCGGCAAAATAGAGATCCTGCATCGAGCTCGGCGTGCTCTTCCCTTTTCCCTCGCCCTCGAGATGGAGGATGAGTTTCTCCTTTGCGCGGGTCGCCGCGACATAGAAGAGTCTCGCCTCCTCGGCGCGTTGTCGATCTTTCATCGCCTCGGAAAAGAGAAGACGTGCGGGATCGTCCACACGCTCTCCGTCCACATAGATCGGCACGCTCGAACCGACGCGGGAGAGAATGAGTTTGTCCGGAGCCGCGTCGCGCAGATTGTAATTTTTCCCAAGATACTCGAGAATCACGACGGGAAACTCGAGACCCTTCGACTTGTGCATGGTAAGAAAGGTCACCGCATCGTCCGAAGTGTCCGTCGCGATCGACGTCGTCGTCTTCATCCCGCGATCGAGTCTCTCGCGCGTCTCCATGAGAAAGCCCACGATGCCCGTATCGGTCTTGGCGTCAAAAGCCGCCGCTTCGTCGGCAAAAGCCGTCACGGCGCGTAGGGTTCGCGGCGTGCCCGTCTCCGATAGCGACTCGAGATAGCCGCTCTCGTAGATGAAATCGCGCACGAATCGGGTGAGCGTCTCTTCTGCCATCTGTTTTTTCCACCGCTTCGTAAACGCACGGAACGCGCGGATCCGTTCCATCGTTTCGTCGTCGCGATCATAGTTCTCGTACGCGGTCACGAAGTCCTCGCCGCTCGCGGCAATCCGATAGAGATCGTTCTCGTCGCAACCGCCCGCAAAGGAGCGCAACGCCACGGCGAGACTCATCGGCTCGCGCGGATGGACGAAGTGATTGAGAAGATGATAGAGCGTCGGTTCGCCCGATGCGTAGTCCGTCTCTTCGTGCTCAAATCGATAGGGAATGCCGTATGTATCAAAGACGCGCGCATAGCTGTAAAAATCGTTGGTGCGCATGAGAATCGCCATGTCCTCAAAAGGCGTGTCGGCGTGTTCTCGTAGAACCGTCTTCGCGGCACGAATCGCTCGCGCCCGCACGCGCTCCTCATTTCGGAGTTTCGTGTCGAGTGTGCGCGCTTCGATCGTACCGCCCGTCCCTTCGACGGCGAAAGCGTGCCCCTTGGTGTAGTCGATGCCGCCCGTCTCCGGGGTCATCGCATGTTCAAAAATCGTATTGACAAAACGCAGAATATCCGGCTCGGAGCGGAAATTCTTCGTCAGGGAAAAGACCTCGCCCGGGGTTCTGCCCGCGCCGATCGCCGCTTCCCTCGCGAGGAAGAGTGCCGGATCACTTCCGCGAAAGACGTAGATCGACTGCTTGACATCCCCCACGAGAAAGAGTTTTGCCGATGCAAAAGCTTGGAGGATTTTTTCCTGAATCGGGTTCGCGTCCTGATATTCGTCGAAGAAGACATGCGTCTTCATGCCCGTGATGGCGTCGTGTGCGCGTGCGTCCTCGAGAAGTGTCAAGAAATCGTGCTCCATATCGTCAAAATCCATCCCGTTCGCCGCGCGTTTGGCGGCTTGATAGCGGGTGCGAAAATCCCTCGCAAGTCCCGTCGCCTCCGTGAGGACGAAGCGTTTCGCCTCGAGTTCCGCGGTGAGCGTCTCCTCATCTGGAATCGCGATCTCGTCGACCGCCTTTTTGATTGCATCGCGTTTGTCGGTGAGGATCTTCGCAAGTTCCTTGTCCTTCACGGGTTTTGCGCGTTGAAAGTCGGGGCGCACCTCGTCCGTCGTCCCGACGGTTCGGGAAAACTCGGCGAGCATCGCGCGTTCCGCTTCCATCTGCACGAGACGCGGTCCGTCCGGGAGAAGAAGAATCAGCTCGTCGTAGTCCGCGACGGCGTTCGCAAGTTCTTCTTTCGCCGCATCCACGAGGGCCGCTCGGAGCGACGCGCCGTCGGGATAGGGTATGAGAACTTTCGGATCGCCGCCCTCCCACAAAAACCGATCCATGGAGACGATGAGATCCGTGAGTCTCTTCTCGCTCGCCCCGAGCGCACGCAAAAGTTTCACGGCATGACGGTCGCGATAGTACATCCGAAGTGTTTCCTCCATCGCCCGTGCCGCCATGAGTTCCGCGTCACTCGGTAAAAGCACCGCGCGATCGGGTGCCGTTCCGAGAAGATACGCATAGCGACGCACCATTTTTCCCGCATAGGCGTGGAGGGTCGAGATGTCCGCACTCATAAGCGATCTCTTGGCACGCAAAAGGAGCGGATCGTCCGAGGCCTCGCATTTCGCCGCGAGTCGTTCCCGCATCTCGGTCGCCGCTTTCTCCGTAAAGGTGATGACGAGCATCTTCTCGATGGGCACGCCCTCTCTCAAGAGCCGCGCAATCTTCTCGATCATGACAAACGTCTTGCCCGTGCCGGCACTCGCGCGCACGAGAATCGTCTTGGCGTCACTCTCTAAGATCTTCTCCTGTTCGTCCGTGTAGCGCATCGTTTTCCCCCAATCTACGTTCATTGTAGCACAGTTTTACCGAGATGAAAAAAGACCGCATCGCGCGGTCTTCTTCTGCTTTCGGAATGGCTTTTTATGCGTCGTCCACGATTTCGTCGTAGAAAATCATTTCCTCAAGTGAGAACGGTTCGTCCTTGGGAAAATGCGGTTTCTTTTTCACGCGCGGCTCGGCTTTTTTCTTCTCTTCACGCTTTTTGCGAAACATCGCGCTTCCCCTCCATGCTCTTCTCGACAAGTTCGCGCCAAGACATCTTCTCTCCCTCGACGAAAGGCTCGTCTCCCATGCCGCAGAGGGCTTCATAGGGACAATAGGCGCAACTCAACACGCCGGCGATTTTTTCTTTCTTCGCCGCGACATCGCCCGCCAGGTACGACTCGAGGAGCATCTCTGCGCGTCCGAGTAAAAAATCCACGACCGCGTTTATTTCCTCGCGTGTCGCGACCTGCATGTCTCTTGCACGCGCACCCGTCGCCGTGTAGAACCCCTGACCGAGATTCGCGCCCGGCGTCTCTTCCACGCGCGTGAGGATGTCGTCGTCCTCCGCCAGAAATCCCGAGAATTTTCCTTCGCCGATCGGGAGGTACACCGCCCCCGCGCGTTCTTCCGGCGCGATGGACGCGAGATAAAAGATGAGTTGCGCGTCCCGAAGAACCTCCGCGCTCTCCGCGGAAAAAACTTTCGCGCCCGTCTTGTAGTCGATCACGAGTTTCCCCGCACCCGTTTCGTCGATGCGATCGATGCGACCTACCACGCGCATGCCGTTTGACATGTCCACGGCAAAGGGACGCTCCTCGGCTTCGACCGTGAGATCCGACTTTGTGAGCATCTCTTCGATCCGCACGAGTGCACGCACGCCCGCTTCTTCGTAGAGCGTAAGATACGTCTCGTACGCGTCTTTTTGCCGCTCGGGTACCTCCGTTTCACGCCGCCACGTTTCAAAAAATCCGTGTGCAAAGGTCGGGATGTCCACATTGCCCTTTCGCCTCTCCGCAGTGTACGCTGCAAAGAGCGCGTGTAAGATCGTCCCGTACATCGCGCGACCGAAGAGATCAAACGGCGTATCCAGACCGAGTTCGTAGCGGGCAAAATAGCGATACGGACAGCGTGCAAAGGTCTCGAGCGCCGTCGTCGCGATGACATCGGATGCGTCGCGTTCGATCTTCCCCGTGCGTTTTCTCCTCCCCACACTCTCTTTCCCGTACGCCGTCATCCACGCTGCGCGTTTCTCCCGCGGCAATTCGAAGAGTCCCCGCGCATAACTGATGCTCCCCACGATGCCGTGCGACGGAAGATCTTTCATCGTAGCATGCGGCACGATTGTCCGCCCCTTTTCCCTCCGCGCACAAGTCATATGGATGCGTTCGGCGGAATCGAGAAGTCTTCCAAGTTCTCTCTCGGCATCGCGATCGTTCTCCTCCGCGCCCGGAATGGCGATCCCGCCCTCCCTGATTTCGTCATAGCCGAAGAAAAACCGTGCATCGCTCTCGCGCATCGCCTCTTCGCTGAGGCCGATAAGATAGCGCACTTGCGCCGTCCCGAGCACGCGCCCCATGCTCGTAAGACGCACGAGATTTCCCTCGATCGGGAGCACCCCCACGTCTAAGAATTGCAGTCCCGAGAGGATTCTCTCGAGTGCTTCGGAGACGGAGACTTTTTCCGCGCCGAAACGCGCTTGGTACGCACGCAGTTCCGCAAGATGCAAATTCCAGATCCGCTCGTTCTCCCCGCCCGCCGTCGAGAGGGCGTAAAAAAAGATCGGCTCTCGGAGAAGATCCGTATAGATTTTTAACACCTCGCCGAACGTCTGCGCCTTGTCGAGCGCGGCAAAATACGGTCCGAAGATCGGCGTCGTCTCGTCGAGGAAGTTTTTTGAGAGATCCTCGTCGGTAAGCTCCAGCGCATTCCCGTACGGCAGATGCGTGAAGACCTCAAGCGACAGTGCCGTCCTGTCTTTCAAAACTTGTAACGCGCCGTGGAAAAATCGTCCGATCGGAAATTCCTCCGCGCGATGTCTCTTGTCGAGTGCAAAATCGATCCCGAACTCCGCAAAAATCCGTCCGGCTTCGTCAAGATTGCCGTCGAGATCGTTCACATGCACCGTGATTTCTTCCGGCGGGATGCCGTGCTTGAGATCCTCGAGGATCCAAGCCGCCACTTCTTCCCACGCCTCGGTGGGCGTCTCGAAGACATCCGCCGTACGAACCGTCGGCGAAACCGTCGGGAGCGTGAGGAGCTCCGCATCGCGATAGTCTTCACTCACATCGTCCGTCTCGATCACGAGATCGTATGCTTCATCAAGCGCATGGAAAAAAGCACGCTCTTTCATGCCGTCCGCAACACCGCGCACGAGAATCGTCTCGTCTGTCCGGGGCATTTTGCGGACGATCGCCGTCGCCTCCTCGAGGAGCACTTCGTACGGAATGAGATCCTTCTCGGCGGCGAAGAGTGCCTGCATCGCCGCGCGCACATCCGCGATTTTCGCACGCAAAAGCGCCCCGCCCTGCACCTCCGGGAGAGAAAAACGCGGATTTTTCTCGCGCCAACGTCTCACAAAATCCGCGAAACCGAGTTCCACGCCGTCGCTCACAAGCCCGCGATAGAGTGCGGTCTCGTCCAAGGCACGACCAAGAATCATGCGCACGAGTGCCGCGGGCAGTTCCGTCGGACGTGCGCCCGTAAGACGCGAGACGAATTGTTTCGTACTCGCCACGGAAAGATCGAAGAGTGCCTTCGCACCCGTCACGCGAAAGAGCATCTTCTCCGTCTCGAGCGTGTATTCGCTCGGCACGAGAATCGTGAGCTTCCGCCCTGCGGCGTCATGCTTACGAATCAACTCTTCGATATATTTTTCATTTTCACGCGGCGTACCGGTCAAGCGTTTCATGCGTGCCCCTCCTTTCTCCCGATTGTATCACACGCGCTGTGTATAGACACAAAAAAACCCCCTGTCATTTTGTGATTTGTTAGACTATTACACAATTTAACATAGAGGTTTGATTGTATATTTTGTGGAAAATTTTTTCGGGATCCCCGTCTAAACGATGGTTTTCTAGTTGTTGCAAGAATAGAAACAAATGAAATGAAGTTGTATTTTTTTGTGGCCTCAAGGCGACTTTAGTGTAATTTTTTGGCGAAATTCAAAGCTATGGATAAAACGGCCATTCCAATGGTGACTTTAAATTTAGTCGAATTATTCACTCGCTTTTTCTTGCTAATTTAACTCAACTTTTTAACTCGACGACGCATTCAATCTCTACAGGTATATTCCATGGCAAAGCGGCAACACCAATGGCAGAACGTGCCGGAAGGCCCGCTTCCCCACCAAATACATCTTTCAGCAACTGAGAAGCACCATTGATTACCTGAGGATGATCATAAAAGTTTGGCGTGGATGCCACAAATCCCAAAATCTTTACAAATTTCTTGATTCGATTTAAATCCCCAAGTTCATAATGCAGATTGGAAATAATGTTTATCATACACCTCCTAGCTGCCTCCTGTCCTTCCCCAATGCTATACTCCGCCCCCAACTTACCACACATATTCTCATCGATACCGTTGTGTGGAGCAGTCCCTGATACGTACAGTAGATGATCACCATATGGCTGTACAAGACTATATATACCACCCTTTGGTGTTGCAGATAGAATGTTTACTCCTAGTTCTTCTAGTCGTCTGTAGATATCCATAATGAATCCCTCCTTAATCGGATCCTAATTTTATGTTATACGGTCCTGTAAATAAGATGACAGTTCTTTAATCGTATCTAGGTGAGCGAAGTTATGGAATCTGTCATTAAGCACTCTCTGATCGCATGCTCTTCAAAAAGACACCCTACCATTTTTTCCTCCAAATTCCGAATAACAAAAGGATCTAAAGAATCAGAAGATAGTGATGCCGCCTGAATCATGCCTGCTTCCACCCTAGCCTGCAGCCGGAAAATACCGGCTTCCGTTTGTAGATCCATTGTAGCCTCATAATCTGGGCATTTCCCAAAAAGCCATCTAGATGATGAATATTCAGTAGCTTTTTTCGGCAAATGCGCCTTGAAATCCCAGATAATTAGCTCTTTGAATGGGTCTTTACTACCATCATCGGCTTTATCGCCATATTCTTCCGCAAAGTATTCAATCAAACGGTGAGCGACCTTCTCTGTTGTAACGGACGCAGACAATTCCTTTAAGTTCACTACCCTGCTTCGAACTGAAGATATCCCTTTTGCTTCCAACTTGAGACTGGATGGCGTTAAAACTTGTTCCATAGTTGCTAAATCAGTATCAATTAGAAATGTCCCATGATGATATCCAAAACCATCCTCATAGTAATAGGCTTGACCTGAGCATTTTCGACCTGCGCAAAGCAGATCATTGCGGCCGGAGAAAGTACATGCGATTCCAAAAGAGCGTAATACACGAGAAAGAAGCTGTGTTTGGCGCTTAGGGTTCAAATCCTTTTCCTGCCCAAGAAATGTGTAATTTAAATTTCCCAAATCGTGATACACGGCTCCGCCGCCGGATAGTCTTCGGGCCAGTCGGATTCCCTTTTGATTCATATAGGAAAGGTTACATTCCAGGTAGGGATTCTGATTTCGTCCAATTACTACTGTATTTTGATTCTGCCATAAATAAAGCCAGATGCCCTCATGGGGAGTAAATAATAGTTCCTCCTCCAAGGCCAAATTTTGATAGGGATCGTGTTCCGTCGACACAATGATTCGGTTCATGGCTTACCTCTGATAATGGAGAGCCCCTATAGAAAGGCCCAGTCCCGCCTCATAGATAGCTTCCGAAGTAGTTGGGTGAGCAAATACCATATCGATTAAATCTAAATCCGTCATCTCCATATGGACGGCAGTGGTAATGGTGCTAATCAAAGCAGAAGCATCAGGACCTACAATAGCACCCCCTAGAATCTGTCCACTC
>CAMYOU010000021.1 GCA_947283485.1 uncultured Peptostreptococcaceae bacterium | reverse complement strand
CGGTCTCTTTCTCCCGATCCGGCAGTTCGGCACCGTTTAGAATCTCTTCGACGGGAATATTGATCGCCCCTGCAATGTGTACCTCGTGGTATTCCTCGGGGCTTCTCACATCGACAAAAGTGGCACCGCGATCCCAGAGAATTTTGGCGGCACCGGGTGTCACGCGTTTGTATTTCTTGGCGACATCGCCGAATCGAATCTGCCCCGCTTTCCAGCTGAAAAAGAGATAGAAAAACAGAGCAACGACGACGATGATCGTATAAGTTTTCTCATTCATGGCGACCTCCCTTGAGATGCTTGTCAAAAAAATTGACGGTTTGATTCATCATCACGGCCGTGACGTAATGCGCCAGGTCGGGAAAATTGAGATACTTGTCCTCGGGTTCCAGTGTCTCCCGCACGTCCTTTTGCGGAACGACGACATCCGCGTCACCGCCCATCGCATAGAGTGGCGTGTGTTCGGGAAACGACGCATCCTCGAGGACTTCTTCCATAGGGAGACCGTGGAGATATTCCTTTTCCACATAGTCCGCCCACCGCCTCGTAAACGGCGTGGAATTGGTAATGACCGCCGCCGCGAAATCTTCCCGCGCGAGGAGATGATAGGCGGTCATGCCGCCCATGGAATTGCCGTAGAGAAACGCGGGACCTGTGGGAACGAGTTCTCTCGCCGCGCTCTTTACACGCTCAAATTCTTCGAGATGCGTGCGAATGGCGCGGAAGAAAACTTCCGAGATGATCTCGGGTTTTTCGTACGCGACTTTTCCTCGTTCCCCGTGCATGTACGCACAAGGGGCGACGACGGTGTACCCCGCACCTGCCAGCGTGATGAGTCTTAGACCCTGTTCGTCGGGCGAAGACGACCAACCGTGATAGTAATAGAGAAGCGGCGCAGAAAAATCCGGCTTTGCCACGGTACACGGTACGCCTCCGAGTTTCATATGTTCACTTTTTGCCGCATAGCATCTCATTTATTCATCCTCCACATCTCTGCGCTCAATAAATGCGCGGGACAAAGTATACGCGTCGTAATACTCGAGACTCGATCCCGGCGCAATGCCCTGCGCAAGTTTCGTCACACGCACTTTATAGTCTTTCATGATATCTTTGAGGACATAGGTCGTAATCTCTCCGTCCGAAGTCGGACTGAGTGCAAGAATCACTTCCTCGACCACACCCTCACGGAGGATCTGTAAGAGTCCTTCGATCGCAAGCTTTTCGGGGCCGATGCGCCGTAAGGGTGAGACAAGTCCGCCGAGACAATAGTATTTTCCCTTGTAATTCCCCATATTCTCAAACGCAAACATCTTCATCGTATCTTCCACGACGACGAGTTTCGTCTCGTCGCGATCGGATCGGCAGACGGAACAGTATTCTTCATCCGTCAGGCTGTTGCAACGTGCGCAGGGGTGGATTTTATCCTTGGCGGCGACGAGCGCGTCCGCGAGCTCTGCGATCTTCTCCGGTTGCCAGTCGAGAATCGCAAAGGTCATGCGCTGAGCGGATTTTTGCCCGATGCCGGGCAGATAACTCAAAGTATGGATCAAGTCTTCAATGGGTTTCGGATATTGCATCACACACCTCTAAAATCCTGGAATATTGATGCCTCCGGTCAATTTTGACATCTCCGAATTCGCGATCTCGTCCGCCTTGCGCATGGCATCTCCCACTGCCGCCACGATGAGATCCTCGAGCATCTCGACGTCCTCGGGATCGACGACTTCCGGTTTGATCTTGATGCGGACGAGCTCTTTCTTGCCCGTGACGACGGCTTCAATCATGCCGCCACCCGCACTGCCGGCGATTTCCGTCTCGTCGAGTTTCGCCTGTGCTTCCTCCATCTTTCTTTGCATCTCTTGTACCTGTTTCATCATATTGTTCATATTGCCGGGCATACCCGGGAATTTATTTCTCTTCATTTCTTTCTCCTCTCACCAACAAATCTCCAAAAAATGCGCGAATTTCTTCGCTCTCATCCGGTTTTTCTTCCAGTGTCAGTAAAAAACGGACACTCTTGCCGTCCACGCGGGACAACTCAGTAAGACGCGCAAGTCTGTCGGGATGCGCGAGATAATCGCGCTGAAACGCGTGTTTCTTGGAAAACGTGACGTTTACAAGTCCCTTTTCGATCCCCGCAAAAGTGCCGAACGAAAGGAGCGTCCCCATGGCGGGATCCTGCGCGCTGATGTGCTTTAACACGGCGTCAAAATCAAATGTCCCGTCTTCCATCGCCGTCTCCGTCTGAGTTTCGCTCGGCGCGGTCTCATTCGCCTTTGTCGGCGGTGCTTCGACGGGCGTCGGCGCATCGGTCGACATCGCGGATTCTTGTACCTCCGAGCGCGGTTCCTCGGGAGACGCTTTGGGAAGAACAGACTTTGTCTCAGGTGTTTCGGTCACCGGTGCCGTCGTTTCCTCAGGTTCCCAAGGGCTATTCCAATCCATCTCTTCCATCTCCGACGGATCGATCGTCCATGCGTCTTCCAAGTCTGACTCTGCCGTTTTTCTCGGAGCGGTTCCGGAAGACTCGGCCTTCTGGATTTCCTCCGCAGATTGCGCAGGCGCAGGAGGCGTTTCTTCTACAGGCTTCTTCTCTTCGACGGATGGTTTCTCGATCGGTATTTTCTCGATCGGTGCTTTCTCGACCGATGTTTTCTCGATCGATGCTTTGTGATCCATCGTGGGCGATGTCGACGTCACGGGCGTCACGCGTACTTCCATCTTCTCCGATGTTCGCACCGAGCCGTCTCGAAGCATTTCCTCAAGCCTTGCCACACGTTCTTCGAGTGCGCGTTTGTCGGTCGTATAGATCGCTTCATAGACGGCAAGTTCGACGAGCAAACGTCCGTCGTCCGAGAAACGCAGTTTCGTCTTCGCATCGAGAAAGAGCCTTAGCATATAGAGTGCCGAATCCTCGGAGAATTCACCGAGCCACGGTAGGCTCGCAGGCACGGCACCCATCTTCTCCCAGAGAATCTTCCTCGCACCGAGCGTAAGATCACTTAGGAGGACCTCCGGATTGCCGCGCATGGTCGCAAGGATGTTCCCCGCCGCGACGGCGTCTTTCTTCGCGATCGCTTCGAGGAGGATCGCGACGTCTTGTGTCTCGGAACTGCCCGTCACTTCATCGACATCTTCCGTCGCGATATGCGATAAATGCATAAGTTGGTCGAGACTCGTGAGGGCGTCACGCATCGCCCCGCCCGAGCGCAGTGCGATTTTCTTCGGGACATCCGCGTCAAAAGTCTTCTTCTCCCGTTGTAACACGTCCGCCACATGCTTTGCGATGATCTCGTCGGAGAGCCTTGCAAAGTGGAACCGTTGCACGCGCGAGAGAATCGTCTTCGGAATCTTCTCCGGTTCCGTCGTTGCGAGGATAAAGACGAGATGGGAGGGCGGTTCTTCGAGCGTTTTCAAGAGCGCATTGAACCCCTCGTTCGTGATCATATGCGCCTCGTCGATGATATAGACTTTATACTTGAGATCCTGCGGCAGATAGATAACGCGTTCTCTGAGATCTCTGATATCGTCGATGCGTCTGTTGCTTGCCGCGTCCATCTCGATGATGTCGATGGTCGCTTCTTCTAAGATTTTTTCACAGTTCTCACAGTGATTGCAGGGATTGCCGCTTTGCGGTCGAAGACAGTTGAGTGCCCGTGCAAACACTTTGGCGCACGAAGTCTTTCCCGTGCCGCGCATCCCCGAAAAAAGATACGCGTGCCCGATCGCACCCGTGCGAACTTGTTCTTTTAAGACGGAGACCACCGCATCCTGACCCAGAATTTCGTCGAATGTCTTGGGTCTGTACAGACGGTAGAGCGCCTGATGCATAGAATCACCCCGATTCCTATTCATTATACCAAAAAGAGTCTCTGAAAGCCCCGAAAAAAAAGAGAATGCAGATTGCATTCTCCGATATGTACCGTACGCTCACGCTTCGTCTCAAACTGCACACGCGGTAACGCACCAGTTGGCTCGAAATAGGCACCCTTGCGGCACACAAAAGTGTCCACTTATCGCTGCTTCCTTCCGGACCTGACGAGGTTCATAGATTTTTGTTGCGCAAGACCCATTTGTCAACACTACTTAATGCGGCCTGCCGTGCACGGAGAAAGCCTCGGCGCGAGCACACCCTGCTATAGCGGATTGCAGGCGACAAGGTGCCGCTACTACCCCGTGTTGTACGGATGGCGGAGAGCGAGGGATTTGAACCCTCGAAACGCTTTTGACGTTTACACGATTTCCAGTCGTGCGCCTTCGACCACTCGGCCAGCTCTCCAAAAAGGTACTTCATAAGTATACGGGTTTTCCCGGAGCGTGTCAAGCAATCGGAGCGACCCGTATGGGGTTTTGCGATGTCTTGTCGCGCAAAGAAAAAGAAGATCCCGTAGGATCTTCACTTTTTTCTTCTTATTTATTCTTTTTCCCGACGAACACATATTGTTCCATGCGTCGAAAGGCTTCTTCGACGCGCGAGAGCGGCAGGGCAAGATTGATCCGGATGTGTGTCGGTGCGTGGAAGATCTTGCCGTCCTGCCATGCCACCCCGACATCCCAGCCCGCTTTTTCGATCTCTTCGAGCGTCACGCCGTACTTTTTCATATAGCCGCTGCAATCGATGAGAAGCATATACGTCCCCTGCGGTGCACTGTACGTCACGCCGTCGAGTCTCTCATCGATAAACTGCATGGCGAAGCGCATATTGCGATCGATCGTCGCGAGCATTTCATTCGCCCACGCATTTCCCGTTTCGCTGTACGCGCCGATGAGCGCATACATGGAAAAAAGATTCATCGCGTTGTAATGTCCGAGAGAGGATTCTTTCATGACGCGATCGCGTAATCGCTTGTTGTAGATGATGTGATAGCTGCCGACGAGTCCCGCGAGATTGAACGTCTTCGACGGCGCATAAAGCGCAATCGTTCGATCCTTCGCATCTTCGGAGACGGATTGCGTCGGAATATGCGTGATTCCCTCGCGAAGAATATCCGACCAGATCTCGTCCGAGATCACCGTGACATCATATTTGCGATAAATCTCCATCGCACGCTCGATTTCCTCGCGCTCCCACACGCGACCCGTCGGATTGTGCGGCGAGCAAAAAATTGCCGCATGAATGGCGTTTTCTGCGATTTTTTTCTCCATATCGTCATAATCGATCCGATAGACGCCCTCGTCGTCCTGATAGAGCGGAGAGTGGACGATATGATAGCCGTTATTCTCAATCGACGCGGTAAAACCGGTATAAGTCGGCGAATGCAAAAGCACTTTGTCCCCCTTGGAGCAGAGGACGGCAAGCGCACTCATCGCGCCGCCCAAGACCCCGTTTTCGTAGCCGATCATCTCGCGCGTGAGATCCGTCACCCCTTTTCTATTTCTGTGCCACCGGATGATGGCGTCATAATAATCCTCGCTCGGCAAAAAATATCCGTAGAGCGGATGCTTGGCGCGTGCAATGATCGCCTCGGGGATTGACGGTGCCGTCTCAAAATTCATATCCGCCACCCACATCGGGATGAGATCGAAGCCCTCTTTGGGCAATCCCGGCGAAAATCCCGGACGCAGGCCGAAACCTTCGACCGCGACGGCGTCCTTTCCTCTTCTGTCTATGATCTTGTCAAAATCAAATTTCATGAATATCTCCTTTCTCTCGATGAATGATCGATTCATTCACTCAGAGATTACACCATTCGAGAGAAATTTCAAGCAAAGAAAAAAACGCGCGCTTCGGTTCCACAAAAAAATCCCCCTGCATATGCAAAGGGATTTTCGTGTTCTTAGTTTGCCTCTTCGACTGCCGGTGTGCGATAGAGTTCTTTTTCGTGATTTGAAACCTCTTCAAAGAGCGCATCCGTTTCCGCATCGGGCGAAGAGAGGAATGCGACGAGCGCATAGACGATGAGATTGCAGACGAAACCGACGACGCCCGGATCCCAGCCTTTGAGAACCCCTGCATAGGACGGGAAGAGTTCGAAGAACACCGTGACCGTCATGCCGACGGCGATGCCCGCCCATGCCGATCTTCGATTGCCGCGTCGCCACACGACTCCGAGGATGGCAGTCGGAAAAACATGGATGATGTGAACGAACGTAAACATTCCGATCTCCATGAGCATGGGAAGATCCCGCGTCGCAAGAATCGCCGCGATCACCACTTCGAAGAAAATGGCAATCCGACTCGTGCGCACGAGTTTATCGTTCGGCATCGAGGGTTTGATGCGTTTGATAATGGTATTCGCAATGACGACACCGCCCGTAACGATCCCCGAGTCGGTCGAACTGATCTCCGCCGCAAAGATGAGAATGCCGGCAACGCCGAGCAAAAAGGGTCCGCCCGACATCTCCGCCAATTTCAAAAATCCGTTCTCCGGATTTGCCGCCACTTCGGGAATAAGTGCCGCACCGATGCCTAGAAGCAGAAGAAGAATGTACATACTCGCGCCGAGCACGGGTGCGCCCACCGTCGAGACAGTGAGTTCCTCCTCCGAGCGCGCGACGAACATGCGGTTAAAAATTTCCATCCAGCAGAAAGATCCGAGAATCCCCGCGATGATGACGGAGCTCCAACCTGCGGAATCTTGCACGGTGAGAAGTTCAGGCATGCGCGTCGCAACTTCGCGAAACATCGGAGCAAATCCGCCGAAATTCTTATACGTCATCAAGAGCACGATCACGAGCGAACCGAAAATCATAATGAGTCCTTGAATAAAGTCGCTCGTCACGACGCTCTTCGTGCCCCCGCGCAGGGTGTACGTGAGAATAAACGCCGCGGCAATCGCAATCCCGAGCCAGAACGGAAGTGCACCGTACGTCAGGGCCTGGATGACATACCCGAATGTCTTGAAGCCCATGACCGTCCACGGAAAACCGATAAAAATGGTATAGAGTGCCAAGACAAAACTCAGTTTCTTGTCGCGATAACGCAATTCAATAAAATCCGGGAGATTGTAGAGTTTGTGAATCTTCCCCCATCGCCAGACTTTGGGACCGATGACGTAGAGAAGTACGAGGCTCACGATGACCTGCGTCGTATCGTAGAGCGCAAAGACACCGAAGCTCACCGCATAGCCGAACGCTCCGGTGAAGCAACTCCCCGTGTACCACGTCGCAAGAATCGTGAACATGATCATATACCATTTGAACTGACGACCGCCCACCGCAAAATCTTCAAAACTCGTCTCGGTCTCGGTTTTGCTACGCTTTTGGATAAAGAGATTGACCGCGACGAGATAGACGATGACGATACCCATGGCAAGATAAGCGTTAGGATTCATGTTTGCTCCTTTCTCTCAAGATATCGTGAATCGCCTTGTCCGTTCTCCATAGAAGGATGAGAATGAGTGCAATCACGACATTGATAACAAAGACCCAAAAAACAAGAAACGGCATACCCATAATCCACGGTTCGACCCGATTAAACTCGCTAAAAAGCGGCGGAAATACCAGTGTCAGGATGAGAAAAGCGACAATGCCGTATAGAATTCTTTTTCTCATGATGTATTTTTTCATAGATACCCCCTATTCTTCCCCGGGCCAAACTGTCTTGCCGCGATAGATCGTCCTACGGACGCGGATTTGGTTAAGCTTTCTCGGATCCTCGGTAAAAGGATCCCGATTCACAAAGGCGAGATCGGCGGATTTTCCTCTCTCAATTGTGCCGCGAACCGTCTCTTCAAAGCCCAGCACGCTCGCCGCGGAGGTGACCATGGCGATCGCCTCGTACACGCCGATGCGCGACGCCTCCACGCTGTGATTCACCGCCGCATGAATGCCGAGAAACGGATTCATGGACACGACAGGTGCGTCCGATCCGCCGCCCACCGTGATGCCGTGATCCATAACGCGACGCAACATACAGCGTTTTTCAGCACGCTCTTTGCCGATATAAGGAATATACGTCTCGTACGGCCAATAGTAATCGAAAACGGGTTGCATGGCAAGCGTCAAGCCGAGTTTTGCCGTGCGCTCAATGAGATCGTCGTCGCCGATCTCAAAATGCTCGATCCGATGCCTGTGATCCGCCCTCGGAGATTCTTCGAGAATCGTTTCATATGCCGTGATTGCCTGCTCGATGGCGGCATCTCCAATCGCGTGCATGCCGATCTGAAACCCCTCTGCATGCGCCCGTCTAAAAAATTCGATGAGTGCTTCCGTTGTGAAATAGAGTCTCCCGTAATTCGTCGGATCGTTCGCATAGGGTGCGCGAAACGCCGCCGTTCCCGGATCGACATCGCCGTCCAAGAGACAGGAAAGGCAACCGCCGATTCCGTCCGCTCCCACTCGGAGTGCCTCATCGACATCCGTCGTCTGATAGTAAAGGCGCGTATGAAAAGGATACGCCTCGCGCTCCGCGAGCATCCTTTCGACGCCGACATCTCCGTGCGACGTCTTGCCTTCGAATGTATGCACACTCACAATGCCGTTCTCAATCGTACTTGCAATCATGCGATCCGTCGCATGCGCGCGTTCCCTTTCGTCCATCCACGCCGAGAGATGCGACAATGCCATAAGATTCGCTTCATTGCGAAGCATCCCCGTCTTTCGCTCCTCTTCGCCGAGAAGCGTAGCCATTCCTTGAATTTCCGACATCTTTTCCATCGCGACCGAGTTTGCGAACGACTCATGCGTCCCTGCCGTAAGACAGAGAAGCGCGCGCCCCTCTGCCGCCCGATCGAGTTCCGCAAGCGACGGCAGCCTTTCCTCCGGATCCGTTGACCCGCCGTACCCGATAAAGAGCACCGGCTCGCCCGGACGTTTTTTCATCGCTGCCGCATGGAAGATCTCGAGAATTTCCTCGCGACTTTCGCAATCGAAAACGCTCTCGATTGCCTCCATCTCCCCCACGAGACTCAGGTGACAGTGCGTGTCGATAAATCCCGGCAATCCGATGAGATCCTCATAGACCTCGCACGCCGCCTCGGGATATTTGTTCGACAGATCCGCACGCGTTCCGAGATCCCGGATCTTGCCATCCTCAATCAAGACCGCCTCGACAAAATCGCCCTCCTCGCGCATCGTGTAGATCCGCTTTGCCGCGAGAATTTTTCGTTCGACACGACGCTCCATAGAAGCGCGGACGAAACTATTCAAAACACACCTCGACCCGTCCGTCGTCGATGAGTTTCATCAGTCCTTCGCGAAAAATTGCCGTATCCGTAAAAGCGTCTTCGAATGAATCATAGGTGCGATTCCACGCACCGTTCCAAGCCGTGAGTTCATAGCATCCGTCTTTTGTGTCGAACGCCACGCCGCTTTCCAGTCCGTCGTATTGAAAAACGATGTCCGATCCGCCTCTTTGCATTCGTTCCATCACTTCTTGTGCTTTCATGCGATCACCCACTTTCTGTATCATCTCAGTATAGCATAGTTTACTGATTCAATGCGCGTCCGAATGTGCATCGCGCGATCGGTGCATAAACCCTTTTCGCAAATCTCTCCTTTTCGTTTCCCTACTCTCTCGTGCTTGTTTTTCCTCCATCCGTTCGCACATCAAAAAAGCGTCCGTGCAAGGGACGCCGAATGTTGGAGAAAGAAAATTCCTCCGTGACAAAATGTATTTTATTTCTCCTGTTCGCCAAGCGGAAGACGCACGATAAATTCCGCACCGTTCCCAATGCTCGAGATGAGTTCGACGGTGCCGCCGTGAGCAATCGCAATGTGCTTTACCAGTGCAAGACCGAGTCCCGTTCCCGCATTCTTGCCGCGCGATTTATCCGCGACATAGAAACGCTCGAACACGCGCGCCGCATCCTTTTTGGACACGCCGATGCCGGTGTCGCGCACGCGAATCGTCGCCATTCCGGATTCGATCCCCGTCGAGATCGTAATCATGCCGTTTCTCTTATTGTATTTGACGGCATTGGTGAGAAGATTCGTGATGACGGTGTCGATTTTTTCCCGGTCGGCGACGATGGGCACGGAATGGAGTTTCTCCTCGATGGTGATGCCCTTGAGGCTTGCGATATTGCGAACGCCTTCGACGCTTTTCTCCGCGACGTCCTTGAGGTCGAAGGACGTTTTCTCAAGTTCCGCCTCGCCGTTCTTGGAATATCTCGAGAGCGCGATGATGTCGTCGATCATCGCGAGGAGTTTGTCCGCGTCGGTACGGATCACCCCCGCAAATTCGCGAGCTTTTTCGTCTTTCGCTATGCCCGCCTGGATGAGTTCCGCGTGGCCCATGATTGAGGTGAGCGGAATTTTGAGTTCGTGCGTGACATTCGCGGAAAAATCAAAACGCATTTTCTCAAACTCCTTGTACTGTGCCATGGAAAACATGGAATTGCCTTTCTCGTGTTCCAAGAGCTCAAGGAGCTTTTTGATGTCTTCGTCGTAGTCCATCCCGAGCTTGACGTCGTTAAAAACTTCGGAAATGATGAGTGACGCCAGGCGATCGGGACGATATTTTTTCCTTTGTCTGAACAAAAGGCAATATGTCACTACAAAGCACACGACAAAAGCTGCAAGGACCATCCAAGCCGTCTTTGCAGCTGTATGAAAAACGTACCGATCCAAGAGGATCCATAAGAGGATCACGAGACCGTAGGGCGGTACGATGTGTTTTAGAATCTCTTTATTCATGGGTCTCCTCATCGACAATTTTGTATCCCACGTTACGAACTGTGCCGATATAGGTCTCGCGACCGAGTTTTTGTCTCAAGGTTCGGATGTGCACGTCGATCGTACGCGTCTCGCCTTGATAGTCAAAACCCCAGATCTCTTCGGTCAGTTTCTGTCTCGAGAGAACAATGCCCTTGTTTTCAATCATATAGCGCAGAAGTTCGAACTCTTTATACGTGAGGTTTACTTCCTCGCCTGCGACCCGCACGATCCGCTTGTCAAGATCCATCTCGATGTCTCGAAAGTAGAGCATGTTCTCGCGCCGCTCGACACCCGTATCTCCGTAGCGACGCAAGACGGCATTGATCCGCGAAATAAGTTCCATGACGCCGAAAGGTTTCGTCACATAATCATCCGCACCCATATCGAGGCCGCGCACCTTGTCGATTTCTTCGTCTTTCGCCGTCATCATGATGACGGGAATCTCGCAAAACTTGTCGTCGTGTTTGAGAAAACGCAAGATCTCATACCCGTCCATGCCGTCGAGCATGATATCGAGTAAGACGAGATCCGGTGTTTTTTCATCGAGTGCCGCAAGAAGTCCCTCTGCGCCCGGAAATCCCTTTGCCTCAAAGCGCGTGTTTTCCAGTGCATAGACGACCAGATCGCGGATATTGTCTTCATCTTCTACTATATAAATCGTCTTCATCGCTTCCCTACTTTTGCACGTGAACGCCCGTAATGGAAAAGGCAACCCATTCGGAAATGTTCTCCGCGTGGTCTCCGATCCGTTCGAGATATTTCGCGATCATAATCGCATCGATGGCGTATTCGGCATCGGCAACACCTTTGCGAATTTCTTCGATGACTTCTTTGCGAACTTCGACAAAGAAATGGTCGACGATCTCGTCGTGACGGCTGACGCGATCGACGAGCGTGAGATCCCCCATGACAAAACTCTTGAGGCTCTCGGTAAGCATTTCCATCGAGGCTTCCGACATCTTGCCGAGTTTTTCAAAGCTCTTGTCATGAACACTCTCGGGCATCGATAGGACGATCTCCGCGATATCCACCGCGTGATCGCCAATACGCTCCATATCCGTAATCATCTTGAGTGCGGACGAAATAAAACGCAAATCGCACGCCACGGGTTGTTGTCTCAAGAGAAGTTTTAACGCGCGTTCTTCAATGCGTCGTTCATAGTCGTCGACATCGTCGTCGTTGTCCATCACAAACTTCGCCGTCTCGATGTCTTGATCCTTGAGAGCGTGGACGGCCCCGTGGACTCGTTCGGAAATGAGTTCGCCCATCTCCGTAAGTTCAATATTGAGAGAGTTGAGTTCTTCATCGAATTTGCTTCTCATCGCATCCTCCTAACTGAATCTGCCCGTGATATAGTCCTCTGTGCGCTGATCTTTGGGAAGACTAAAGAGCGTCTCCGTGTCCGTAAATTCAACGAGTTCTCCCAGAAGGAAAAATCCTGTCTTGTCCGATACTCGCGTCGCTTGCTGCATATTGTGCGTCACGATGATGATTGTATATTGTTTCTTGATCTCGTCGAGCAGTTCTTCGATTTTCGAAGTCGAGATCGGATCGAGAGCCGACGTCGGTTCGTCGAGAAGTATGACCTCCGGCTCGACCGCCATGGCGCGTGCAATGCAAATCCTCTGTTGTTGCCCGCCCGAGAGCGCGAGCGCGGACTTCCCGAGATTGTCCTTCACCTCATCAAAAATCGCCGCCTGTTTCAAAGAACGCTCCACAATCTCATCGAGTGCGGCTTTGTTCCTGATGCCGTGCGTTCGCGGACCGTAAGCGATATTGTCATAGATAGACATCGGGAACGGATTCGGTTTTTGAAACACCATTCCCACGCGTTTTCTCAGATCATAGACATCGATCTCGTGAAAAACATCCTGCCCGTCTAAGAGAATTGTACCATCTTTGCTATAAGAAGGAACAAGATCGTTCATGCGATTGAGACTTTTTAAGAGTGTGGACTTGCCGCAACCGGACGGTCCGATAAAAGCCGTGATCTCATTTTCTTCAATTTCCATATTGATATCCTTGATGGCGTGAAAGTCACCGTAATAGGAATTGAAATTTTTGATGCTCATTTTACTCATTGGTTCCGGTATCCTTTCCAAGTTTTTTGGCAAAATGTGTCGAAAGGCCATTCATGAGAAGCACAAGGATGAGAAGAACCACACCCGTTGCATAGGCTTCATTCACATAGAACCCCTCGGAAGACAGGGCATACATATGCATTGCGAGCGTCCTGCCGCCGGCAGCGTTCCCCACCAGTTTCTTCGGGATTTCGGCAACCGCACCCGAGGTAAAGAGAAGAGCGGCCGTTTCGCCGACAATGCGCCCGATCCCGAGAATGACGCCGGCAAGAATCCCGGGCATCGCCGTCGGGACGACGATCCTCGTAATCGTGCGTACCTGCCCCGCGCCGAGCCCGTAACTCGCGTCGCGCAGCGATTGCGGCACCGCAATGAGCGCCTCCTCCGTCGCACGCATCACGAGCGGCAAAATCATAATCGCCGTCGTCATCGCCCCCGCCAGGATCGAAATGTTCCATTTGAGATAGATGACAAAAAAGAGCTGGCCGAAGAGACCGTACACGATCGACGGAATCGCCGAGAGCGTATCCGCCGTCACGCGCACGATCCGCACAATGATATTGTTGGAATCCGCATACTCCGCAAGATAAACCGCCGTGAAAATTCCGATCGGCACAGCGGCGATAAGCGCCAGCAAGACCATGATGAGCGTGTTGATGATCGCAGGAAACATTGACGCATTGTCACTCGTATATTTGACACGGAAAAGATCCGGCTTAAGATGCGGCAGCCCGCGCACGAGAACAAAGACAATCACAAACGCCAAACACAAAATCGTGAGTGCGGCGAAGAAATAGACGAGCGCTTT
Source organism: uncultured Peptostreptococcaceae bacterium (assembly GCA_947283485.1). Taxonomy (GTDB): domain Bacteria; phylum Bacillota; class Clostridia; order Tissierellales; family Peptoniphilaceae; genus CAMYOU01. The sequence goes on along the minus strand of CAMYOU010000021.1, from coordinate 5,229 downwards.
TAAGATGTTGGACGATGTCTTCATGGTTTTTGCGCCTTTCTCTTATTGATGACAAACGCGATATTGATGATGAGGATAAAAAGGAACAGCACGGCACCCGTCGCCACGAGCGATTGTCTGTGCAGACCTTCCGCATACCCCATCTCCATCGCGATATTCATCGTAAGCGTACGCACGCCGCGGAACAAACCCTTCGGCATCCGCGGTTGACCGCCCGCTACGAGAATGACCGCCATCGTCTCGCCGATTGCCCTGCCCATCCCGAGAATCACGGCCGACAGAATCCCCGACCGTGCCGCCGGAAGCACGACGGTAAAAATCGAGCGTTCTTTCGTCGCGCCGAGCGCCATCGCACCTTCATAATAGGCCGGATCCACCTGCAAAATCGCTGCATGAGAAAGCGAAATCACTGTCGGCAAAATCATAATCGCAAGCACGATGATCGCCGCGAGCATTGTAAGCCCGTTGCGCCCGATCATGGACCCGATCGCGGGGACCAGAACCGTCAGACCGAAAAAGCCGTAGATAATCGACGGAATCCCCGCCATGAGATTCACCCCCGCCGTAAAATGCGGAAGCCAACGTTTGGGACAATACTTCGCCATGAAAACAGCCGTAAAAATACCTGTCGGCACGCCCAAGACCATTGCTCCGAGCGTCACCCAAACACTCGATATGATAAACGGCAAAATGCCGAATACGGGCGGATTGGCAAGAGGGGACCACCCGGTCCCCCCAAGAAACTTGCCAAATCCGATCTGAGAAATAGTCGGTATCCCTCGCGAAAAGATAAAGAGTGAAATCACCGCGACCGCCACGATCGAAGTCAAAGTCGAGATCAGCGCGATCGTCTTAAACGTCTTCTCTTTTCGATAAAAACTTCTTCTCGTAGGATCTACCATCTCGCGCACGCTTACTTAACTTCTTCCCAGTCTAAGATTTCTCCAAGATAAATCTTCTGTAGGACATCCATCGAAATCGAATCCATCGAATTTGCCTTGTTGACAACGACTGCAATGCCGTCCATCGCGATGACATTCTTCGTAAGATCTTTTTCGGACTCCTTGAGCTCTCTCGAAGCCATCCCGATATCCGCAATGCCGTCTTTGACAGATTGCATACCCGTCGTCGAGTCGGAGAGATTGACTTGAATCTTGACATTCGGATTCTTTGCCATATACGCTTCGGCAAGTTTTTCCATCAGCGGCGTTACCGAGGAGGAACCCGCAATCGCGATTGCACCCTTGAGATCCGATCCTGCCGTGTAGGCCTTTGCTTCCGGACTCTTGACATACCCCTTCTCGACAACGATCTCTTGACCCTCGTCTCCCAGAATGAACGCGATAAAATCCTTGACGATTCCCTCAGGCTCACCGTTCGTTGCAATATTGAACGGTCTTGCAATCTTGTAACTGCCGTTTGCAACGTTCTCAGCCGTCGCCTCAACGCCATCCACCTTCATCGCTTTGACCGAATCTTTGAGCGAACCGAGTGAAATATAGCCGATGGCATTCTTTTCACCGGCAACCGTCGTGATGACAGCCTCGGTGTTGTTCTGCACAACAGCCTCCGGCGTCGTCGCGTCGTTCTTGTCCTTTTCAACCCCGACAAGCTCGACAAACGCTCCGCGCGTACCCGAACCTTCTTCCCTCGAAATAACTGCGATCTCGCCCTTCATCCCCTCCCCGGCCTCAGTCGGAGCCGAAGCTTCTTTCCCCGAACCCGACGAAACCGGTGCGTCATTTTGCCCGCAAGCGACTGCAAGCATAAGAACTGCCAACAAAATACCGAATACCTTGAATTTTTTAAACATTTTTATTCCTCCTTTTGTACAAGGCCAATATAACAATGCGTTGTTAAATCAAAATCCCCGCCATGTAAAATCAAAGTTAATTCATGAGGAGACTCTTTACGCAAAAAGGGAATCAGATGACGATAATCTGCGAAGATCCGCACGACATTTTCAAAAACCTAATGACGACGTATCCAAAAACGTCAAAATTATCCCGTTCTAAGAAACAAAAAAACAACGCATCGCGTTGCCTTTTTGTATGAAAAGAAATAGATGACATGAAAGCAAGGCATTCCTGCCCATTAAAACGGATCCATCACGAACAAAGTTCCGTGTGCCAAATGCATACCGTCTATAACTCATATTTGGAGAAAAGAAAATACCCGAGAAGCGTCACGACGATCGTAATCGCAACGCCTGGCAGGAGCATCTCGAAAAACACATGCGTTCCCTCACACGGGGCGACTGTATTGATTTGTAAGAGTGTATATCTCCCCAAGAGTCCCGTATGGATTTTTGCCTTCTCGAGCAGTGTACGCATCATCACGAACATATCTTTTTCACAAAAGACAAATGCCAAAGGGAAAAGAATCCCGGAAACATAGTTCTTCGAACTCATCGAGAGGAAGACGACAATGCCCGCCAAGGTCCCGTACACAATGATGCCTCGCTCGATTACAAAAAGGATTTGATCGAATCTCATCGTCTTCCCCATACCGACCGACGTCAAATAGGCGGACATCGTATACGTAAGAAAAGGGGCAATGGCAAGTCCCAAGGCAAAGACATATTTCCCAAGATAAACGGCGCACCGATCCATCCCCGATCCGATGAAATGTACCCATGTGCGATATCGATACTCTTGCGCGATCCCCAGAGCAATCGCCAGCGTAATGAGAAAACCCAGTCCCTTGGTAAAGTTAAGTCCATTCAAAAGAACTTCCGACATATTTTTATACATCGTTAATTCTCCAAAAACGGAAATTCCGATTTTGTTTCCATTGCCGACAAAAAAAGTAAAAAGACTGCCCCATGCGATGATGATCGCGAAGAGGACCTGAATATGAACGCTTTTTACGGCTCTAAAGCACTCTCTTTTCACGAACACTTTTCTTCCCCTTCCTCTAAAATACGACTGTACATTTCCTCAAGACTCTTCTTTTGCAATGCATCGGTATGGATCGGCGTCAGTTTTCCCTCATGCAGTACGACGAAAGAATCACAAATTTGCACGAGTTTATCGATTTGATGACTCGTGATAATGATGGTCTTCCCGCTTGCCTTTGCCGCGTTCATTTTTTCTTGTATGAACAAAGACGCCTCCATATCCAAACCGTTGAACGGTTCATCGAAGATCAATAGATCGGCATCGGAAAGAAATGTCATCGCAGACTTTACTTTCTGAAACATGCCCAACGATAACTCCCCCGCTTTCTTTTTTAACATCGATCGGAGTTCAAAATCTTCAATCGTTCTTTGCAGTGCTTCATCCCTTTTGTGTGGATTCTTCATATGCAACATCGCATACAGACGAAGATTGTCGATCACGCGAAGATTCATATAACAAGCCGGTTGATCGATGAAAGCCGAGAGTCTTCCTTTGGCATCCATCATGGTTACCTTGTCGGCATACATTCTTATCGGAATCAATCGGGCAATGATTTTTAGAAAAGTCGTCTTTCCCGATCCGTTTTTTCCGAGCAAACCGTAGATCTTCCCCTCTCGGACACCGTACGATACGTCCTCCAAGATCCGATGCTTTCCATAACTCTTACTGAGATTACAAACTTCTATTCGATACATTTCGACCCCCCCTTGTTTTCTATGACTTTGATCGTCAAAAAACTCATCGTGAGGAAAAGCACTGCTACGATGACGGCAGTGAGCATCTTTCCTTTGCATTTCATAGGGAAGACTTCTGCACTAGACTCTTTTGATCCCGACAAAGATATACACGACAAGAAAAATGAGAGAGAGCACAAGGATTGTCGACCCGACCCCTCTCAGAGTCGCCGTCCATAGTTCTCGATTCCATTTCCTGGAGAGATTGCGAATGGACTCCGCTTCCTCTAAGTTCATCTCCACTTCTTCCTTGGAAATCGTCTCCGCTTTCATCTGTTCCAAGATTTTCGTGCATGTCTCGCATTCCGATAAATGCTCCTCGACGATTTCTCGACTTTCTTCGCTGCATACTTCATCCACGTACAACGGAAGAAGATCCCGAACGACTCTACAATCCATTTTCATCATATGCCTCCATCAATTTATTTTTTGCTCTGTAAAACACGACTCTTGCCCATCCTGCGGATTTCTCGAACAAATCTCCGATTTGCTCAAAAGATAATTCCGCAAACACCCTCAATGTAAAGACTTCCTTGTACGGCTCCTCGAGCCTGTGCAAAAGTGAATGGATCTCGACAACCCGCTCTTTTTCCTCCAATGCAATCGCAAAATCCATACCATCGGTCAAGGAATCCTCATATTCGTGAATGGAAACTTTCTTTCCCTCTTTTTTGTAGAAGTCATAGAATGTATTCTTTGCAATCTGACAAAGCCAAGTGTACAGCTTGCAATCCCCATGAAAAGTGTCCATCTTTCGAAGCGCTTTAAAAAATGTTTCTTGTGTGATTTCCTCCGCCACATGCTCGTCATGACACATTGTGAGAATATACAAATACACTTTGGAAAAATACTCTCGATAGACGGCTTCATAACCACACTCCATGTTCATCACACCCTTTCTCTCTTCCTACTCATTAGACGAACGGAAGTGTCAAACGTTACAAATGATTTCCTCTTTCTTTTCTCCCGTCCACATCCGTCCACACGACGTCAGCCCCCCGCGAAAAAGAAAAGCAACCTCCGCACATGCGGACGTTGCTTCTCATTTTACTCATAGATCTCTACAGATTCTATTTCATCGACCGGTAATGCGACTCCACCGCCCGCAAGTCCGATCGAAAATGTGTCGTATTGGTATTCTTCGTCATCATAGTCATCGGCAGTCGTCAAGCCTTCCCCGCTACCGATCACAAAACTTCCGTCTTTTAGCGTCACTTTCACTTTTCGTGCATTCTCCACCTTGATCCAATCAATCAAACTTTTCACCCCGTACCGGTATCATGTGTGCTCCATTGTTGCTATATGCAATTTTCCCTTTTATTGTTGGGTGGGTTCACACACCTGCGCATGCGGGAATTAGCTGATCTTTTTATAAATCAATCCAATTCCTGAAATCATAGCCTCTACCCTCTAATTCGTTTTTTATGGAATCTAACACAAAAGTGTACCCGTCAATTACACCTTTTGAGTATTCAGAATTGTCTTTTTCCTTGACGTATTCATCTCTTCTATTAGATATATCTCTAATAATCTCTTTCAGCGTTTCTGCAGACCAATTCCAATCTTCACTCTTTTTCATTTTTATTTTGTCTCCT
>CAMYOU010000020.1 GCA_947283485.1 uncultured Peptostreptococcaceae bacterium | reverse complement strand
CGGGTGCGACTTCATGGTTGCATGCCGCGAAGAGGAGCATGGCGGCGAGAATGGACAGAGCATAGAATTTTTTCATTGTTACCTCCTAGATGGTCGTATGTTTAGAGTTTTCCAAGGATCAGCAAAATGCCGAAGAGGATGAGAAAGATCCCCGAAATACGCGGGAGTTTTTCCCAGAGTTTGTCATTTTTTGCCGTCCAAGCCTCGAAACGGTCGAGAAAGAGTGCGGCGACAAAGAACGGAATCGCGAGTCCGAGCGCATAGAAGAGAAGATAGAGGTATCCGCGCGGCGAAGTCGACGAGAGCGCGAGAATGCCGGCGAGGATCGGCCCGTAGCACGGCGAGAGTCCAGCGGCAAAGAGGATGCCGAAGACGACGGCTCCGAGGAACCCTCCGATCTTCGGGCGTTTTTTGATCGTGCCGGAGAAGAGACGCTTGCCGGAGACGAGGAGCACACCCATGAGGATGACGTAGACACCCGCGACGATTCCGATGCGTGCGCGATTGGAAAAGAGAACGGCGGCGAGTTTGCCGAGTCCGAGTGCCACGACGACATAGACGGCGGTAAAGCCGAGAACGAATCCGCTCGTGCGCACGAAGCGTTTCCCGCGTGAGGCGTCTTCGCCGGCGATATAGAAGATGAAGATCGGCACCATCGGGAGTAGACACGGCGAGAAAAACGAGAGCACGCCCGCCCAGAAAGAGCCGAGATAGGATAATTGCATAGAAAACCTCCTTCCAAGAGTCTTTCAATGTATCACGAAGTACGGTTTCTTTCAACCTCCAAGAGGAGAAGCGAGGAAAAAGACGGATTTTTTCGCATCTTTCGGAGCGTTTATTTGTTTCGCGGGGGTGGGAGTGATATAATCTTTCCTATTCCATAAATGAAGGCGAATCCGATCGCTTTCCAAATTGACGAAAAAGGGGGAGATGGATATGGCAGAGAGAGAGCAGTTTGCGTCACGAATCGGCTTTATTCTCATCACGGCGGGTTGTGCAATAGGCCTCGGGAATGTGTGGCGATTTCCGTTTATCGCGGGAAAATACGGCGGCGGTGCTTTCGTCCTATTGTATCTCTTTTTTCTTGTGGTTCTCGGCGTACCTGTCATGACCATGGAGCTTTCCGTCGGACGCGCGAGCAAGCGTTCTTCGGTGGAGTCGTTTCGCAGACTCGAGGGCAAAGGGAGTAAGTGGCATCTCTTCGGTTATCCTTTTATCATCGGCAATTATATTCTCATGATGTTCTATACGACGGTGACGGGTTGGATGCTCTATTATGCGTATCTTCATCTGCGCCTTCTCGTAACGGGAGCGACGATTGCGAACGCGGGGGAGACCTTTGCGGCACTCACCGCGAATCCGTGGACGAATTTCCTCTTCATGGCGATGAGCGTACTCTTATGTTTCGGCGTGGTCTCCAAAGGTCTGCAAAAAGGCGTGGAACGCATCACAAAGGGCATGATGGCGGGCTTATTTGTCCTCCTTATCGTCCTGGTCGTGCGGATCCTTACGCTCCCGGGTGCGGGAGAGGGCGTCGCGTTCTATCTCAAACCGGATCTCTCGAGAATGCGCGCCTTTGCGACGGATGAAGTCATCTTCGCCGCGATGGGGCAGGCGTTCTTCACGCTCTCCATCGGCATGAGCGCGATTGCGATCTTCGGTTCGTACATCGATCGCTCGCACCGACTCTTCGGTGAGGCACTCTCGATCATGGCACTCGATACGCTCGTGGCGTTTCTCGCGGGTCTCATCGTGATTCCCGCGGCATTTGCTTTTGACGTGCCGGTAAGCGCGGGTCCGTCGCTCATCTTCGTGACGCTACCGGAAGTCTTTCGCGCGATGGACGGAGGGAATCTCTGGGGACTCTTCTTCTTCGTCTTCATGACATTCGCCGCGTTCTCGACGGTCATTGCGGTCTTCGAGAACATCACGTCGTTCTGGATCGACGCGGGGAAAGATCGCAAAACGGTTGTCCGTGCCAATGCTGCGGCACTGATCATCCTCGCCATTCCGTGTATTCTCGGGTTCAATGTGCTCAAGGGCTTTGAACCGCTCGGCGCGGGGACGAATGTGCTCGATCTCGAGGATTTCATCATTTCCAATAATATTTTGCCCTTGGGTTCGATCGTGTATATTCTCTTCTGCACGCGAAAGAAATCTTGGGGCTATGAAGAATTCGTGGAGGAAGTGAACGCCGGCAAGGGCGCGAAACTCCCCAAGGCACTGTATCCCTATTACCGCTATGTGATGCCCGTGATCATTCTGTGGATCTGGGTTCGTGGAATTTTGGTGCTCTTTGGGTAAGTAGTGAGTGAAACAAAAAGGAGGTTATTATGGGATCACAAGGATTCATTGCTTCGATCATCATCGGAGCCGTTGCGGGTTATCTCGCGAATAAAATCGCGAGGGGCAGATCGCGCGGGTTTTTGAAAAATCTCATCGTCGGTGTTGTCGGCGGTGTCGTCGGAAATTGGCTCATCGGACTTTTTGGTCTGTATTCCAAAGGAGGCATGTTCTCCTCAATCGCGGTCTCGACGCTCGGAGCGGTTGCGCTCCTCTATGTCGTGAACGCCTTTACCGGCAAGGAGTAGAGCACAAAAAAAGTGCCCGGGCGGGCACTTTTTTTGTGGTCAAAACCGGGAATGCTCTCCCGGTCTCGATTATTTCGTGATATTGCGATGCGGGTGTAATGAAGCGATCATGGCGACGACGCTCACGAGGAATGTGAAGAATCCGAGCGTGCCGAGCGCAAGGAGCTCATAGCGAGCACTGTACTCCACGAGACATACCGACAACAAAACGGCGCATAGCGTAACAATGACGGCCCTTCTACAAGGGGCAGGTTCTTTCATATCGAACTTCCTTTCTTTTTTGCCACATAGGCGTGAAATCATTCCTAAGTATAGCACGGATTTAAGAGTCGTCAAGTAGGACGTGCACGGCGATACCGTTCGCGCGGGTGAGAGCTTCGCGGAAGAACGGTTCATCGCCGATGGCGTAGACTTCGTCAAATCGAAATCCGCGCACGGCGCGTAGGCTCGCGAGCGTGATGCCGTAGTCTGCGGGGGCGGGCTCTTTTGTAAGTTGCGCGAGTGCATCCGCGGTGCGAAGATGGGGAAACGTCGCGGAGAGGACTTCGGGGAGCGCGAGATTCTCCCGGAGCGATTCGCGATAGAGACGCGAGCGGGTGTAGAGATGGGCCTTGAGCTCGGCGTCGAATAGTCGGATTGCCTTGCCCCATCTGCCATGGCGAAAGGCGTCGAGACGATCGGCGAGCTTGCCATAGCCTGCAAGGGCGGGATCGGTGCGAAGACCGTCGATCGCATCTCCTCCCGTGACGGCGCGGGTGAGATCCCGTTTTGGCACGCCTAAGAGTTCGGCGGCTTCGGGAAAGCGTGCATCGTCCCGCATGAGCGCACCCAGAAGCCCAACGACGTCGTTCCATACGGGCGGCGTCGGAAAATCCGTGCGGAAGTCCGTTTCGAGGACATGGGCGAGGGCGACCAGTTCGAGCGGATTTTCGGCGGTGATGAGCGTCTTTTCGGAAAATTCACGACGGTAGAACGTAGCGCGGGATGTCTTCATCGTCTTGAGTTGCGGCGTACTTCGGCGGGGCATGGGTGTTTCGTCCCGCGCGTAGGCGAGCGCCTCTGCGTCCGGGATCCAAGGCTCGCCCGTGGCGACGCGAAACGCTTGGAAGATCTCCGGCACGTCCGCGCGATCGTCGATGGAGGCGGCATGGATGTGCGGGAGAAGATGCGCGAGGGCGGCGAGATCCGCGGGCGCAAGATCGTGGACGTCGTCGAGATAGAGATGTCCCGTTGGCGTGTGAAACCCCGCGCTGAGGATCTTTTCGCACACGACGGCAAGATCGCGGTAGTCGAGCGCGTGGAGTGCGCGTTTCGCCTCGGCGTAACGGGGAAACGCATCCGCGTAGATTTGCCACGCGGGATTCGCTTCCAAAAACGCCTCCACCGTGACGAGATGCGCACGGCGAAAGGCGTCGAGCATGAGAAACCGTCGGACGGTGGACTCGTGGACATCGGGATAGGCACGAAAGACGCGTTTTGCCAGGGAAAAATCGGTCATCGGCGAAAACGGTGTGAGGAGTCGGTACGATCGGTGATGCGCCTTCATATACGCGTCGAGGATGCGCTTCAAGAGCCTGCCGATCGTGATTGCGCGGCCCTTGGGGAACAAAGCGAGACGGCGTCTGTCGGGGACGACGAGGTGCGCGTGGGTGGACGCGTCGTCAAGGAGCACCGCAAGAAGCGCACGGGATTTGCCGCCGCCCGGTGGGAGTCGATAGAGCACGGGTCTTTCTTCCATCCCGCACCTCCTTTCTTCGTTCACTTCATTGTATCAAATGTGCGCTTCGCGGGCGCGTAAGTTGTTTTGTCCCTCGGAATAGTGTAAAATACGAGTATCACGAAGGAGGGAACTGAGTTATGTTAATGAGTCAATTTCTCAAGTCGAGAAAGACGGTTCGCGATTACAAGAAGAAGGCACTTCTCCCCGCGGCAGAGGAGACCATTCGCGCACTGATCGATGAGAAAAACGAGCGTTTGAAACCCCATCACGCACAACTTGCTTTTTTCCGTGACGGCGCGGATATCAAGCGTGTGCTTGAGGACAAGGGCGGCTATGCAGGCGTCATGATCGAAGCACCGGCATATATCGGCATGATCATCCTTGAGGAGAGCGCAGAAGCGTATGTACGCGGCGCTTATGAGATGGAAGATGTCACGACGAAACTCTACGATCTCAATCTCGGCAGCTGCTGGGTCAGCCTCGACGGCGTGGAAGACGAGATTCTAGAAGGACTTGCGGGCGGCGCAGGCAAGACCGTCTATCTCCTTGCAGTCGGCTATCCGATTCAACAGCTCGGCATCGGAGAGATCCCCTTTAGCTCACGTCTCGGCGTACTCGATCTTGTGAACGGCCCCGACGGCAAGAAACTCACGATGGAAGAACTTGAGAACTTGGGACTTGACGATCTCTTCTACTATGTACGCTATGCACCGAGTGCATACAATCATCAACCGTGGAGATTCACGATCGAAGACGGCAAAGTCACCATGCGCATCGAGAACTATAAAGAAAAAGTCACTTTGGTCGATGCCGGCATCATGATGTACTATTTCGAAGCGATGCTTCGTTCGCTCATGATCAACGAGAAATTCACGCTCGACATCCACGACGAAGGCGCGGACAAAGTCATCGGCAGCGTTCGCATCTAAGAGAGACTTGAAAAGAGAGACTTGAAAAAAGCGAGGAGACTCGCTTTTTTTCTTTGGTGATTGATTTTTTTTGCGGATTGTGAAACGATGGGTACGAAGGGGGTGAAGCGTTGACGAAGGACAAATGGATTGACGAGCTCTTCGACTTGGGACTCGAGGCGGAGCGCACGGGAGAAGACGCGCGCGCACGTTCGTTTTTTTCGAGGATCCTGGCACTCGACCCCGAGGAGAGCGGCGCGTATTATGCGATCGGCATGCTCGATGAGAAAAAGGGCGACTACGTCCGCGCGGAGAAGAACTATCGCACGGCACTCAAAATGAATCCCGAGAACCGCGACGCGACGTTTTTCCTCGCCAATCTCATGGACATCACGGGGAGGATCGACGAGGCGAAAGGACTCTATACGCTTCTCATCCACAAGACTGCGGATCCGATGGCTTCTCTCAATCTCGGCTCGATCTACGAAGAGGAAGGCGACAATGTGAGAGCCTTGCATTTTTTTGATCTCGCGTTAAAGAAATTAAAAGATATGCCGCTCGCGCATTTCAATCGCGCCGTGGCACTTGCGAAACTCGGGAGAAGAGACGAGGCGGTCTTTGAATATCAGTATGCAAAGAGACTGGAGCCTGCGAATCCGAAACCCTATCTCAATCTCTCGGCACTCTTCATTGCGGAGAAAAACGACGAGGCGTCTCTCGATATTCTCAATGAGGGAATCGAGAACGTCGAAGACGCGAATTTATACTATAATAAGGCGTGTGTGCTCATGCACTTACATCGTCCGGATGAGGCGTTCCAATCTATGGATCGGGCGATTCGTTTGAATCCGGAACTCATCCCGTATCTCAAAAATGACCCGGATTTTCAAGCATGGCGTGAAGATCCGCGATATCTCAAGTATATGGAGGAAGAAAATGATCACGATTAAATCACCGGAGCAAATCGAAGGGATGCTTCGCGCGGGCAAAATGCTCGCCCGTCTGCATAGGGAACTGCGGAATGTCGTGAAGCCCGGCATCTCGACCCTCGAGATCGACCGTTTTTGCGAACAGTGGATGCTCGATCACGGCGCGACGCCGGAGCAAAAAGGCTATATGGGCTTTCCCTTCGCGACCTGCGCGTCCGTGAACGACGAGATCTGTCACGGTTTTCCGACGCATCGAAAACTCCGGGACGGCGATCTTCTTACGATCGACATGGTTCTAAATCTCGACGGCTATCTCGCGGACAGCGCGTGGAGTTATCTCGTGGGGAATGTGAGCGAAGAGACGAAGAGACTCTACGACGTCACGAAAGAGGCACTCTATCGCGGCATCGACGCAGCGAAGATCGGTGCGCGCATCGGCGACATCGGACATGCGATCCAGACTTATGTCGAAGCGCAGGGTTTCTCCGTGGTGCGCGATTTTGTCGGGCACGGCATCGGAGACGAAATGCATGAAGATCCGCAAGTGCCGCATTTCGGCAAGGCGGGGAGAGGTCCGCGACTTCTCGAGAACATGGTCTTTACGATCGAGCCGATGATTAACGCCGGCACCTACGAACTTACGATCGACAAGAACGACTGGACCGCCCGCACGCGCGACGGCAAATACAGTTGCCAGTTTGAGCATACTTTGGCACTGACAAAAGACGGCATCATGATTCTTACGGATCAGGAGCATCTCGATGACGTCTAAGAGAAGAGAATTCGTGAAGCTCGCCCCGTATACGACGTTCGGCATTGGCGGCGCGGCAAGGTATTTTTACGAACCGACGAGTGAGGAGGAGGTCGTCCGGGCACTCGAGGAGATCCGAGAGCTCGGTGTCCCGTATTTCATCCTCGGGAATGGCTCCAATCTCCTCGTATCGGACGAGGGGTACGACGGTGCCGTTCTGCATTTTGCTCGGAATTTCGGACGGATTCGGCGCGAAGAACACCGCATCCACGCCGAAGCGGGGGCACTTCTCGCACAGGTCGCGCGTTTTGCCGCGCGGGAGGGGCTCTCGGGACTCGAACCCATCTCCGGGATTCCCGGCTCCGTGGGCGGCGCGATCACAATGAACGCGGGTGCTTACGGCGGCGAGACCAAAGACGTCATCGAGCGCGTGCGCGTGCTTACGAAAGACGGCGTGCGCGAATACACGAACGAAGAGATGTGCTTCTCCTATCGCCACAGTCTCATCACGGATGAGGGCGGCGTCGTCCTCGAGGCGACCTATCTTCTTAAGTCGGATGCACCCGAGGAAATCCTTGCACGCATTGAGGATTTTGCCGCACGGCGCAATGCGAAACAACCCGTCGAGATGAAGAGCGCGGGTTCGACGTTCAAACGTCCCGAGGGATATTTTGCCGCGAAACTCATCGAAGACGCGGGACTCAAAGGCTTTCGTTATCGCAATGCGGGTGTGAGCGCGAAACACGCCGGCTTTATCGTGAACTACGGAGACGCAACGGCGGAAGAAGTCCTCGCGACGATCAAGATGGTGCAAAAAATCGTCTATGAACGCTTCGGTGTGAAACTCGAACCCGAGATGAAGACATTGGGGGACATCGATGTTTGATCTGCATACACATACGACTTTCTCACACGGCAAAGGCTCGATCGAGGACAATGTCCTCGTCGCCATTGCACGCGGACTCACAAAGATCGGGATCGCCGATCACGGTCCGGGGCATCGCGGCTACGGCGTCAAACGCGCGGACATTCCGAAGATGCGCGCCGAAGTGGATCGCCTCCGGGAGATCTATGGCGACAAGATCGAGATTCTCCTCGGCATGGAGGCGAATGTCATGGGTTATGACGGCGAAATCGACGTAACCGAGGAGGAGAAAAAATACCTCGACTATATCATCGTGGGTTTTCACTACGGCATCGTGCCCGTGAGTTTCAAAGGCTTTTGGAATTTTATCGTCGTGAACAATCTCGCGAAAGTGATCCCGGCACTTCGGAAGACTGCAATCCGTCGCAATACCGACGCCTTTATCCGCATCATGGAAAAACACGAGATCTACGCCCTTACACATCCGAGCGCGAAAGCGAAGACCGATCCCGTGAGACTCGGTCGCGCGGCGGCAAAACATGGCGTGCTCCTCGAGTCGAACGAGAAACACGCGTCGCTTACGACGGAAGAGATCAAGCTCGCGGCACAAGAAGGTGCAAAATTTCTCGTCTCGAGCGATGCGCACAAGCCGGGCGATGTGGGACATTTTCCCCATGCACTCGAGAGACTCAAAGAAGCGGGACAAATTCCGCAAAACGTAGAGCCGTCCGAACTCTAGGACGCGCGGGAGGATCTATGGATATTGTCATCATTACCGGATTATCCGGAGCGGGAAAGACGAGCACCTTGCGCGTCTTGGAAGACATGGGGTATTACACCATGGACAATCTTCCGCCCGCCCTCATCTCCAATTTTGTCGAGCTTACGGAGAATGCGCAAAAACGCATCGACGAACTCGCGGTGGTCGTAGATCTCCGAGGAGGAGCCTTTTTTGAAGATCTCGTGGAGACGACCGTCGCTCTGCGCGAAGCGGGGCATCACGTCTTCGTCCTCTATCTCGAGGCGTCCGACGCGACAATCATTCGTCGCTACAAGGAACTTCGGCGTCCGCATCCCATGGCGGGTCACGGCGATCTTGTCTCGGGGATCCGTAAAGAGCGGGAGAGCCTTGCGAATGTACGCCCGACGGCGGATCTCGTCCTCGACACGTCGCGCCTTACCGCACAGCGGCTCAAGCAAAAACTCGAGGCGCTGTTCCAATCCAAGACGACGCGGGATGTGATGTTCATCTCCGTCAATTCCTTCGGGTTCAAAAACGGGATTCTCGAGGATGCGGATCTCGTCTTTGACGTGCGCTTTTTGCCGAATCCCTATTGGGAGGAGGATCTGAGAATGCACAACGGTCTCGACGCCGAGGTGCGCGATTACGTACTTGCGTCCGAGACGACGACGATGTTTCTCGAGAAACTCGAGGAACTTCTGGACTTCCTCGTACCCGAGTATCTCAGAGAGGGCAAGAACTCGCTCGTCATCGGCATCGGTTGTACGGGCGGCAAACATCGGAGTGTCGTCATCGCGGAGGAATTAAGAAAATACCTCGCGCAAAACGGGGCGCGCGTAACGACCTATCACAGGGATCGATCGCTATGGTAAAGAGATCTCATTTACCCGTCGTTACGATCGGCGGCGGCACGGGGAGCTCCACGCTCCTACGCGGGCTCAAAGCATTTACCGATGCGATCACGGCGATCGTCACCGTCGCGGACGACGGCGGCGGATCGGGGATTTTGCGACGCGAACTCGGCATCTTGCCGCCGGGCGATGCACGCAACTGTCTCTTTGCGCTCGCCAATGAAGAAAACAAAGTGAAAGAACTCTTTCACTATCGATTCAACGAAGGAAGTCTCTCGGGACAGAGTCTCGGGAATCTTCTCGTCGCGGCTCTCGCGGATATCTACGGCTCGTTCGACGAAGGCTTGAGGCGCGCGGGCGAGATCCTCGCCGTCACGGGGAAAGTCGTCCCCATGACGCTCGACAATGTCGCACTCTGCGCCGAGCTCGAGGACGGTTCGCATGTCGCGGGAGAGAGTGTGCTGCCGACGGAAGTCATCGCGAGGAAGTCGCGGATCAAACGCGCGTATCTCGATCCGCCGGTTCATAAGACGCAGAAGGAAACGCTCGACGCGATTCTCAAGGCGAAACTCATTCTCTTAGGGCCGGGCTCGCTCTACACTTCGCTCATCCCGAATCTCCTCGTGGACGAGATCAGGGAAGCGGTACGCACGACCGACGCGACCGTCGTCTACATCGCGAATCTCATGACGCAACCCGGCGAGACGGATGATTTCGGCGTGACGGAACATCTCGACGTCGTGGAAACCTATCTCGGCGAGGGGACGGTCGACCGCATCTACGTGAACAACACCGCCATGACCGCGGACATCGGTGCGCAGTATGAAAAAAGAAATCAATTCCCCGTGCTTATGAAACCGGGCGAGAGAGAAAAACTCGAAGCGCGCGGCATCCGTGTCGTCGAAGGGCATTATCTCGATCTTGCGAGCGGCTATGTGCGTCACGACGCTGCAAGCCTCGTCGAAGATCTCTTCCTCGATACGACGCGCATCTATCACGGTTAGAGGCAGGGGAAGACAAAAGGATCGCAAGATCCTTTTTTTGCACGCCTTTTGCGCGCGAAAGTAGTGTATAATAACGGCAGAGGTGCTTTTATGAAGAAAGAAAAAAGCGCGGGAGGCGTGGTGCTTCGCAAAGATGATGTGCTTCTCTTAAAACGTTTTGCAGGCAACTGGGTGCTCCCCAAAGGACATATTGAAAAGGATGAAACGGCGGAGATCGCGGCGTTGCGCGAAGTGCGCGAAGAGACCGGCGTCGACGCGTCGATCGACGATTTTTTGGGTGAGGTCTACTATACCTATCGCAAGACCAACGGCACCAAGATCGGCAAGACGGTGCTTTTCTTTCGTATGACGTACGAAGAAGGCTCGCTTTACGCACAGCGCGAAGAGGGTTTCGAACGCGCGGCGTTTATCCCCGTCAACAAGGCGATGCATTTTCTCTCGCACGCGGGAGAACGGGAGATGCTTCGCGTTGCGCTCACGAAGGAACGTGAAGCATGAGCTATGCGAGAGATCTCAAGGCGAGCATTCTCGGGAATGAACTTCACCCGGAGGAAATTGTGGCAGAGCTTGCCGGGATGTTCCGCATGAACGGGACGATCCGTTTTGAAGCCGATCTCAAAATGCGTGTACAGTTCGCGACGACGCAAAATCCGCTGGCACGCAGAATTTTTCGTGCCGTAAAAATGCAATACGGCTACGAGCCCAGGGTGGGAATGAAGACATCGGGACTCGAGTACGGCAAAGTCTATCTCGTCACGATCGACGAAAGTACAATCGCCGAGCGTTTTCTCGAGGAGATCGGCTTTCGGATCACGGGGTTTTTGCCCGAGGATACGCTCGATCGCAAGATCTATGAGAACCACCGCGCGGCTTTTTTGCGTGGGGCATTTCTCGGCGCGGGGAGTATCACGGATCCCAAGAAGAGCTATCATCTCGAGTTTTTTACTTCGGATCCGGGATTTGCAAGACTCTTACAAAGGCTTCTCGGGGAGACGATCGGCAAAGTCCATCTCACGAAACGCGGCGAATACATCGTGATTTACACGCGAGAGGCGGAGAAGATCTCGGATTTTCTCGCGCTCGTCGGGGCACACAAGGAACTTCTGGATTTTGAGAACATGCGTGTCGTGCGTGAAATGCGCGCCAATGTCAACCGCACGGTGAACTGTGAGACGGCAAATCTCAATAAGAGCGTCGAAGCTTTTATGCGCGTGGAGCGGGCGATCCGCCATCTCGAAGAAAAAGGCGTCGTGCTCGACGGGGATCTAAGGCGCGTGGCGGATGCGAGACTGGCGAATCGGGAGGCGAGTCTCACGACGCTTGCGGAGGAACTCGGTCTTACGAAATCGTCCTTACGCAGAAGACTTGCGAAGATTGAAAGTCTCGCCGAGGAGAACGGGCTACGCTTGTAGCTTTGTCTCGGGCATGATATACTCATTGCGATCGAACGAAGAAGAGAAAGCGTCTATCGTGCGGCGACCACAGAGAGGAAGAGGGCTGAGAGCTTCCGTCGCGGCAGTTGGATCTCCCGTTCTCGGAGTTTGACGGCGTGGAATGCCATATCGTTCCGATGAGGGGATTCCTATGGAATCTATAAGAGTGGTACCGCGGATGCTACGGCTTTTCGTCTCTTGACGGAGGGTCGTTTTTTTATTTTGAAAGGAGAGAAACCATGAGATTATCCAAGATGTATATGCCGACTTTGCGCGAAATTCCGAACGATGCGGAGGTACCGAGCCATCAGTATCTCTTGCGTGCGGCGATGATCATGCAGAACGCTTCGGGCGTCTATTCCTATCTGCCGCTCGGCTATCGCGTCATCCGCAAGATCGAAGAGATCGTGCGCGAGGAGATGGACGCGATCGGAGGACAGGAAGTCCTCATGAGTCCCCTGCAACCGAAAGAAATCTGGGAGGAGAGCGGCCGCTGGGCGGTTTTCGGTCCCGAGATGTTCAAACTCAAGGATCGCCATGCGCGTGATTTTTGCCTCGCGCCCACCGCGGAGGAATATTTTACGACGCTCGTGCGCGACAAAGTGACGAGCTACAAAGAACTCCCGATGGATCTCTATCAGATTCAGACGAAATATCGCGACGAGAAACGTCCGCGTTTCGGCGTGACGCGTGCGCGCGAGTTTATCATGAAGGACGCGTATACTTTTGACGCGGACATTCCCGGAATGAAGAGATCCTATGAGGAGATGTGGCGTGCCTACGAGCGCATGTTTGACCGCATGGGACTCGAGTACACCGTCGTTGCGGGCGATGCGGGTGCCATGGGCGGCAATTCCTCACACGAATTTATCGCGCTTTCCGAAGTCGGCGAGGGTCTCATCGCCTACTCGTCTTGCGGATACGCGGCAACGGATGAAAAAGCACGCGTCGTCTACGAAGTCGTCGAAAGAGAGAAAGGGGAGATCGAGAAAGTCGCGACCCCCGAGATGAAAACCATCGCCGAAGTTGCAGCCTTTCTCGGGAAAGACCCCGCAGATTGTCTCAAAACCGTCGCGTACAAAGTCGGCGATGAAGTGATCTTCGTCCTCATCCCCGGCGACCGTGAACTCAACGAGACGAAACTCCTCTCCTATCTCGGTGTGCCCGAGCACGAACTCCTCTTTGCAAACGACGAAGACATCGCACGCGTCGGCTCGCACGGCGGCTTTATGGGGCCTGTCGGCGTCCGAGGTGCGCGCATCGTCGTCGACGAGCGCATCACGCGTATGGGCGGACTCGTGACCGGTGCGAACGAAGAAGGCTATCATCTTACAAATGTCGTTTACGGCAGAGACTACGAAGGCGAAGTCGTGGAGGATCTCCTCCTCGTGCGCGAGGGAGACGTCTGCCCCGAGTGCGGCGAGAAACTCACGCTCAAACGCGGCATCGAAGTCGGCAATATCTTCCAGCTCGGACAAAAATATTCGAAGAGCCTCGGGGCGAAATTCCTCGACGAGAACGGCAAGAGCGAATATTTTTGGATGGGCAGTCACGGCGTCGGCGTCTCGCGCAGCATGGCCGCGGTGATCGAGCAACACCACGACGAGAACGGCATCATCTGGCCGATCTCCGTCGCGCCGTACGAAGTCATGATCACGCTCATCTCGAATCGCGACGAAAAAGCGGTCGAAGCAGCCGAGACCCTCTATCGCGAACTCACCGACGCGGGCATCGAAGTCCTCTATGACGATCGCAACGAACGTGCCGGCGTTAAATTCAACGACCGCGATCTCATCGGGATTCCCTTGCGCATCGGCGTCGGCAGAAAAGCCGCGGACGGCATCGTCGAATACTCCGACCGCGAGGGCACGATCGAAGAAGAAATCCGAATCGCGGACGCGAAGGACGTATTAAAAGAAGAAATTGCAAAACGGCTCGCCGCACTGAGAAAATAAAAATTGCGAAAGAAAAAGAAAACGCATCCGAACGGGTGCGTTTTTTTGTGCGTCGTGAAAGGGAACACTTGCGAGTGGACGCAAAGAAGTGCGTGCGCCGTCTTTGTTTTTTGCAATCGTGCAAAAAGGTATGCCGGGAACGCTTATATAAATACATTTTTCACGCACGAACGAAGAATGCGGAAATTGCGCCGAAGCAAGCGTTTTTTGCGCCATGGACGAATCAGCACACAAGAAATTCCTCTTGCTTTTGCCGTAAGCGTACGCGAACAACCGAAAAAATATAATAATTATTCCATTATTAAATGATTGACAACAAATAAAATATACTTTTTTTCGGACATTCTTCGCGCGAAATAAATGGGGAAATTTTTTTGAAAAATTTTCAAATTTTATTGTTGGCTAAATTGACGCATCGGAGAGTACGCAATATTTTATTATGATAAATAAAATTGTTACATCAAAAATCATTAGGATTTCAACATTCTAATTTTTCACTCCGTTTTGAGCATCCAAGGCGAAAAAATATTTGCATAAATGTACAGATCGTGATATACTAAACGAGGTAAAAAAGAAGAATCACAGATTCACCGCAACAAGAGTATTCAAGGAGGTAGTACATGAAAAAAGTTGTCATTGCAAGTGCAGCGCGTACCCCTGTAGGCGGCTTCGGCGGCAGTCTCAAGTCCCTGTCGGCAGTCGATATCGGCGTCATCGCTGCAAAAGAAGCGATCAAACGCGCAGGCATTACCCCGGAACAGGTCGAACACGTCGTATTCGGAAACGTTTTGCAGGCGGGTCTCGGACAGAACGTCGCACGTCAGGTTACGCTCGGTGCAGGCTGCCCGATCGAGACGCCGGCATTCACGATCAACATCGTATGCGGCTCGGGTCTTCGCAGTGTTTCCCTCGCTTCGCAACTCATCCAGACGGGTGAAGCGGACATCGTCCTCGCAGGCGGCACGGAATCCATGACGAACGCACCGTATCTCGCTCCGAATATGCGCTGGGGCGCACGCATGGGCGACACCAAGATGGTCGACTACATGGTGCATGACGGACTGTTCGATATTTTCAATAAATACCACATGGGCATCACCGCGGAGAACGTTGCGGAAGAATTCGGCATCACCCGCGAGATGCAGGACGAACTTGCCGTTCGTTCGCAGAACAATGCGGAGAGAGCACAAAAAGAAGGACGTTTCAAAGACGAAATCGTTCCGGTCGAGATCAAGGATCGCAAGGGCAATGTGACGATCTTCGAGAACGACGAACACATTCGCTACGGTCAAACACTCGAGACGGCTGCAAAACTTCGCCCCGCATTCAAGAAAGACGGCGGCACGGTTACCGCAGGGAACGCATCGGGCATCAATGACGGCGCAGCGGCTCTTGTCATCATGAGCGAAGAAAAGGCAAAAGAACTCGGCGTTAAACCCCTTGCAACGATTGTAAGCCATGCAACCGTCGGTGTTCGCCCCGACATCATGGGCACCGGTCCGATCCCGTCCTCGAGAAAAGCACTCGAAAGAGCAGGTCTCACGATCAAGGACATGGATCTCATCGAAGCAAACGAAGCATTCGCGGCACAAGCATATGCCGTCAAGAACGAACTCGGGTTCGATTTTGACAAAGTCAACGTCAACGGCGGCGCAATCGCCATTGGACACCCGATCGGCGCATCCGGCGCACGCATCCTTACGACGCTTCTCTACGAGATGCAGAAGAGAGATTCCCACTACGGACTCGCAACGCTCTGCATCGGCGGAGGAATGGGCACCGCCCTCGTCGTCGAACGCGAAAAAGAATAAGGAGAGGAAAGCGGGCGTAGCCGTACCCGGATACGCCCCTTTTTCGAGCCGAAAGGCAATTATAGAAGGAGGAAGAATATGGAATTCGGTTTATCCAAACAGCATGAAATGCTAAGACAGATGTACAGAGAGTTTGCCGAGACGGAAGTCAAACCCCTCGCGGCAGAGGTTGATGAAGAGGAGAAGTTCCCTGAAGAGACCGTAGCCAAGATGGCAAAGGCAGGCTTTTTCGGCATCCCCATTCCCAAGGAATACGGCGGAGAAGGCGGAGACGATCTCGGATACGCAATGGCAGTTGAAGAGCTCGCACGCGTATGCGCAACCACGAGCGTCATCATCTCGGCACATACATCCCTATGCGCATGGCCGATCTTAAAATTCGGTACGGAAGCGCAAAAACAAAAATACCTTGTACCCCTTGCAAAAGGTGAACATATCGGCGCATTCGGTCTGACCGAACCCAATGCCGGCACCGACGCTTCGATGCAACAGACGACCGCGGTTTTGGACGGAGATGCATATGTCTTAAACGGCTCCAAGATCTTTATCACCAACGCGGAAAAAGCATCGACCTATATCATCATGGCAATGACGGACAAGACGCAAGGCACGCGCGGCATCAGTGCGTTCATCGTCGAAAAAGGCATGCCCGGATTCTCGTTCGGACTTCCCGAGAAGAAGATGGGTATCCGCGGATCGCACACCTGCGAACTCATTTTTGAAGACGTCCGCGTACCGAAAGAAAACCTCCTCGGCAAAGAAGGCATGGGCTTTAAGATCGCTATGCAGACCCTCGACGGCGGTCGTATCGGTATCGCTGCACAGGCACTCGGCATTGCGGAAGGCGCACTTGCAGAGACGATCACCTACGTCAAAGAAAGAAAACAATTCGGACGTACGCTCTCCGCATTCCAGAACACGCAATTCCAGCTTGCAGACCTCGCAAACCAAATCGAAGCGGCAAGACTCCTCGTCTATCGTGCGGCATGGTGCAAACAATCCGGACTTCCCTACACCGTTCCGGCAGCACATGCAAAACTTTTTGCAGCTGAATGCGCAATGAAAGTCACGACCAAATGCGTCCAACTCTACGGCGGCTACGGCTACACGAGAGACTACCCGGTAGAGAGAATGATGCGTGACGCGAAGATCACCGAGATCTACGAAGGCACCAGCGAAGTACAACGCATGGTCATCTCGGGCTCGCTCTTAAGATAAGGAGGACAAACCATGAAAATTGCCGTTTGTATTAAACAAGTTCCGGATACCACGGAAGTAAAACTCGACCCCAAGACCGGTACCCTCATTCGTGAAGGCGTACCTTCCATTATCAACCCCGACGATAAAGCGGGTCTTGAAGAAGCTCTCAAATTAAAAGATGCGTGCGGCGCACACGTCACCGTCGTCACGATGGGACCCCCGCAAGCCGAGATCGCACTCAAAGAAGCATATGCAATGGGCGCAGACGAAGTCATCCTTCTAAGTGACCGTGCATTTGCAGGCTCCGATACCTGGGCAACCTCCAGTGCCGTTGCGGCAGCTCTCAAGAACCTCGACTACGATTTCGTCATCGCAGGACGTCAGGCAATCGACGGCGACACCGCACAAGTCGGTCCGCAGATCGCTGAACACCTCGGCATCCCGAGCATTTCCTATGTCGAAGAAATCCGCGAAGCAACGGAAGATCACCTCGTCGTCAAACGCCAATTCGAAGATCGCTATCAAATCATTCGCGTGAAGACCCCGTGCCTTCTTACGACCCTCGGCGGTATGAATAGCCCGAGATACATGCGCGTATCCCGCATCTATGATGCATTCCGTGATGAAAACATCGTCACCAATTGGAACGTGAACGACATCACCGTCGACCACGCAAACCTCGGACTCAAAGGTTCGCCCACCAAAGTTAAGAAGAGCTTTACCAAAGGCGCAAAGACCGCGGGCAAAGTCTTCGAAGTGGACGCAAAAGAAGGCGCACAGATTATCTTGAACAAGCTCGAAGAGCTCTTCATCATTTAAGGGGTGATAACCATGTTAGAAAACTATAAAGGCGTAATGATCATCGCAGAGCAGAGAGACGGCAATCTCCAAACCGTCGCACTCGAGCTCGTCGGCAAAGCAAAAGACTTGGCAGCAAAGAGAAATACCACCGTCACCGCACTCGTCGTCGGCGACAAAGTTTCCCACCTTGCCGAGAACCTCGCACAACACGGCGCGGACAAAGTCATCCTCGTCGAAGACGAGAGACTCAAACACTATATGACCGAACCGTATGTCAAAGCCATCTATGACGTCATCGAAGAAGAAAAACCCGAGATCGTGCTCTTCGGCGCAACCTCGATCGGTCGTGACCTCGCACCCCGCGTATCCGCACGCGTCCATACCGGACTCACCGCAGACTGCACGGGCCTTGACATCGACGAAGCAACCGGCAATCTTCTTATGACCCGTCCGGCATTCGGCGGCAACATCATGGCAACCATCATCTGCGAAAACCATCGTCCGCAGATGTCCACCGTTCGCCCCGGCGTTATGCAAAAACTCCCCGAGGACAAGAGCCTTCCCGTAAACGTCGAGAAATTTGACGTCAAATTCGAAGACAAAGACTTCAACGTCGAGATCCTCGAAGAGACCGTCGCAACGAAGAAACTCGTCAAGATCGAAGACGCGAAGATCCTCGTATCTGCAGGCCGCGGATTCGGCGGACCCGAACACATCGCAGAAGCCGAAGAACTTGCAAGAGTTCTCAAAGCAACCGTATCCGGCTCCCGTGCGGCAGTTGATGCAGGCTGGCTTGCAAAAGAGAGACAAGTCGGACAGACCGGTAAGACCGTTCGCCCCAATCTCTACTTCGCACTCGGTATCTCCGGAGCCATCCAGCACCTTGCAGGTATGGAAGAATCCGACTACATCATCGCCGTCAACAAGAACCCCGACGCGCCGATCTTCCAGACCGCAGACCTCGGCATCGTAGCCGACCTGCACAAAGTCGTACCCGAACTCGCGCGCCTTGTTGAAAGCGCACGCGAGAAGAAAGACAACGCATAATTGCAAAAGAAAGGACGAAGCATGGACTATCAGTTTTTACTCGTACAATACGATGAGAGCGTCGCAACCGTCACCATCAATCGTGAATCGGCACTCAACGCCCTCAACAAAGAACTCCTGGAAGAACTGAACCTTTGCTTCCGGGAACTCGAAGAAAACGATGACGTCGATGTCGTCATCCTCACAGGTGCCGGCCGCAGTTTTGTAGCCGGTGCCGACATCGGCGAAATGGCACCCCTCAGTGCCGTCGAAGGTGCGGCATGGGGGAAGAAAGGCATGGCAGTCTTCCGCCAGATCGAGAATCTTTCGAAACCCGTCATCGCAGCCGTCAACGGCTTTGCGCTCGGCGGCGGTTGTGAGATCTCCATGGCTTGCGACATTCGTATCGCATCCACCAAGGCGAAATTCGGACAACCCGAAGTCGGACTCGGCATCACCCCCGGATTCGGCGGAACGCAACGCCTTGCACGCCTCGTCGGCGAAGGCAAAGCGAAACAGCTCATCTTCACCGCGGAAATCATCGACGCAAACGAAGCGTATCGCATCGGACTCGTTGATGAACTCGCAGAACCGGATGCGCTCATGGAAAAAGCCATGACCATGGCAAAGACCATCGCCGCAAAGGCACGCCGTGCAGTCGCACTCGCGAAACTCGCCATTAATACCGGCATCCAGACCGACATCGACTCCGGCATGCGCATTGAGGAAATGGCATTCGGACTTTGCTTCTCGACCGAAGATCAAAAAGAAGGCATGAAAGCATTCTTTGAGAAGAGAAAACCCGAGTTTAAGAAGAAATAGAGGAGGAAACCATGAAAATTGCAGTTATCGGCTCCGGCACCATGGGCGCCGGCATTGCACAAGTTCTTGCCAAAGGTCATGACGTCATCCTGCGTGACATCGACGAAAAAGCGCTTGAACGTGCAATGAAAGGCATTGAGAAGAACCTCAACCGCCTCGTTGAAAAAGGCAGAATGGAAGCTGCAGAGAAAGATGCGACCATCGCGCGCATCAAAGTCTCTGCGGACATCGCCGACATCAAAGACGCGGATCTCGTCATTGAAGCGGCAACCGAGAACGCCGTCATCAAGAAGAAAATCTTCGAAGAACTCGACAGTGTTTGCGATGAGAAGACCATCCTCGCATCCAACACCTCGTCCCTCTCCATCACGGAAATCGGCTCAGCGACCAAGAGACCGGAAAAAGTCATCGGCATGCACTTCTTCAACCCGGTTCCCATGATGAAACTCGTGGAAATCATCGAAGGCAGAAAGACCGACGACAAGGTTACCGAGACCATCAAGGCACTCACCGAAGAAATCGGCAAAGTACCCGTACTCGTCGAGGAAGGCCCCGGCTTCGTCGTCAACCGCATCCTCGTTCCCATGATCAACGAAGCGGTCGGCATCCTCGCTGACGGCATCGCATCTGCGGAAGACATCGACACCGCCATGAAACTCGGCGCCAACCATCCCATGGGACCGCTCGCGCTCGGAGACCTCATCGGCCTCGACGTATGCCTTGCGATCATGGAAGTCCTTTACACGGAATTTGGCGATTCCAAATATCGCCCGCACCCGCTCCTGCGCAAGATGGTACG
Organism: uncultured Peptostreptococcaceae bacterium; assembly: GCA_947283485.1. Classification (GTDB taxonomy): domain Bacteria; phylum Bacillota; class Clostridia; order Tissierellales; family Peptoniphilaceae; genus CAMYOU01. Next base: position 218 of record CAMYOU010000020.1, on the reverse strand, counting down.
CTCCGGCGACCTCGGCCGCAAGACCGGCAAAGGCTTCTTCGACTATTCGAAATAAGTCGAATCCGAACAAAGAAAAACTTCCGACATGTTGTCGGAAGTTTTTTTGTGCCCCCGGGGCGGGGGATACGCGCGTAGAATCAAAGCACGAAAAAAGCCCCGTGTATTAGAGTGACCCCATAAAGTTGGACTTCATCGAGTAAGCATTTTGCTTACTCGAT
>CAMYOU010000019.1 GCA_947283485.1 uncultured Peptostreptococcaceae bacterium | reverse complement strand
TGCCGGGTACTTCTTGAGATCATTGAAATCCATTTGTATCTTGCCTCCTTTTGAATTCCCCTTGCGCAAACGCCCACTGAGATGGATGATGCATCACGCACGGGTTCTATGTATAGGCTAACAAACACCCTCTCGAATGTCAAGCACAAAACGGAAATTTCTTCATTTTGTGAAAACGCTTTATCTGCGGGTCGATTTAGTGGATACACGCTTTGAAGTGCTAAGAATCTTTTGATCCCTTTAAATATTGCGATCTTCAAAAACGTTGGAATGATCTCGTTTTGTAAGATATAGTTTTTATATTGACGAGGAAAACACAATTCACGAAAGCATCGCGCGTCGTCTCAGGGTGCGTTTTTCTTTCTTTCGGCGTGCGTTTTTTCTAAAAAAAGTTTTCACTTTCGCCATATTTTTTTCTTTTTCAGAGGAGCTTGGGAGGAAAGTTTCGTCGCGGTGGACGGATGTTTCATCGCGCCTAAGAAGCTTCGTGCAATCTCCACGCGCTTCCAGTACAATAGAGGGGAAATGAGAGATGAGGAGGTGCATGATGCGCATTGTAATTGTGGAGGACGAGCATACGATTCGCGAGGAATTAAAGACGCTTCTTACGCGCGAGGGCTATGAGGCACAGGTCGTGGAGCGATTCGATCATGCAGATAAAGAGGTGCTCGAGAAGGATCCGCATCTCGTGCTCTTAGATGTCCATCTCCCCTTTGTCTCGGGCTATGAGGTCGCGAAGAAGATCCGCCGTTCGTCGGATGTGCCGATCATCATGGTGACGATCGACAATACGGAGGCGGATGAACTGCGATCGATGGAACTTGGCTGTGACGATTTTCTCACGAAGCCGTACAACGCGAAGATCCTTTTGGCACGGATCCGGGCGATTCTTGCGCGGGTGTATCACAAGAAAAATGTGCTTACGTGCGCCGGGGTCTCGCTCGATCTCGATGCACGGACGCTTCTTACCGACGGGCGGAGCGTGGAGCTCAAAAAGAACGAGTTTCTCCTCTTGTCGTTACTCTTCGACCATGCGCCGAATCCGGTGACGCGCGAGGAGATGATGCGCGCACTGTGGCAGACGGATGAATTCGTGGACGAGAATACCTTAAGCGTCAATATCAATCGTCTGCGTGCGACGCTTGCGGAGGTGGGGCTCGACGGTTTTGTGAAGACGCGGCGCGGGATGGGCTACTGTCTCAAGGAGGAGCGATGAGCGCGTTTTTCAAAAAATACTTTCTTTTGGTCTTCGGCGCAATCGCTCTGTGCTATTTTATCTATGCTTTTGTCGCATTCTATGCGGGGCGTGCGCTCGGGATCTTTCTCGCACTCTTCGTCGGACTCTTCTTCCTCGGGATGATGGTGACGTTTTATCTCCGCGAACGGGCGCTCCTCGTGATGCTCGAGCGGGCGCAAGAAGATCTGCCGCTCTTTATCGAAACGCACGAGATCGATGCGGTGCCGAAAGGATTTTTCGGGGCACGTTATCTCGAACTCCTGCGCGAACTCAAGGCGACGGACGATCGCATCAATGAAAAACTGCGCGGAGATCTCGCGTTTATCGAAGACTATGTGACGCTGTGGCTCCACGAAATTAAGACGCCGATTGCGGCGGTGAGTCTCATCTGCGACAATTATCCGACGACGGAGACGGCGAGAATCAAGCGCGAACTCGTGAAGATGAGCGACTACGCGGATCAAGCACTCTATTATGCACGCGCCAAGAATCCCAATGTCGACTATCTCCTGCGCAAAATGACTCTCCTCGAGACCGTAAACGCGCTCTTGCGCGAACGAGCGGAGGCACTCCTCGACGCCGGGGCACGCATCACGCGCGAGGGGCTCGACGTCACGGTCTACTCCGATCCCAAATGGCTCCGTTTTATCCTCAAGCAAATCCTCGACAACGCCGTTCAGTATGCAGACGGTGCTCCCTCAATCGATTTTGTCGCGCTCGAAAAAGGCGATCACGTGCTTCTCACCGTGCGCGATCACGGCATCGGCATCCCCGCCGAGGATCTCCCGCGCGTGTTCGAACGCGGATATACGGGCAAGCGCGGGCGCGAATTCAGTCGCGCGACGGGCATGGGTCTCTATCTTGTGCGCGAACTCGCGACAAAACTCGGACTCGACGTCACGGTCACAAGCACGGTGGGAGAAGGATCCGCCTTTACGCTCAAAATTCCCAAGAAACCGACGTTTTAAGGGGCAAAATGGCGATCGTTCCCATTTTGAAGCCGATTTTTGAGTACCTCTCCATTTCCGTACATTTTCCGGCATCGCGCGGGCGAGACCCCGTTTTTTCCAAAAAACGACGACGTTTCGCAAAAAACGCGCAAAGAAAAAGCACCCGTCTTCGGACAGGTGCCTTTTTTAATGATGTTCTTCGTGATGATAGCCGGGTACGAGCGTGCGAATGGCGCGTCTAATCTCCTCCTCGTTGCCCGTATCCGCGGCGCGGGCGAGCACTTCGAGTCCCGCCTGGAGCTCCTCGCGATCGACGGGTTCGGGTTTCTCGACGAAGATTTTCTCGCTCATGGTCTCTTCGACGCGGCTCTTATCGATGAGCATTTCTTCGTAGAGTTTCTCACCGGGGCGTAATCCGGTGATCTCGATGTCGATTTTCTTTCCCGAGAGGCGGATGAGATTCCGCGCAAGGTCCATGATGCGAACGGGTTCACCCATGTCGAGGACGAAGATTTCGCCGCCTTTTGCCATTGCCGCCGCGACGAGCACGAGCTGGCAAGCCTCTTCGATCGTCATAAAATAGCGGATGATGCGCTCGTCGGTGACGGTTACGGGTCCGCCCGCTTCGATCTGGCGCTTGAAGAGCGGGATGACGCTCCCGGCGGATCCCAAGACATTGCCGAAGCGCACGGCGACACAATCGGTCTTGCCGTCTTTGTTCGCGTCGATGATGAGTTTCTCGCAGATGCGTTTCGTCGCGCCCATGATATTGGTGGGATTCACGGCTTTGTCGGTGGAAATCTGGACAAATTTGCGCACGCCGACGTGTTTGGCGGCGCGGATGACATTCCGCGTGCCGAAGACATTGTTGAGCACGGCGGAGACGGGGTTCGCTTCCATGAGCGGTACGTGTTTGTGTGCGGCTGCGTGGAAGACGACGTCGGGTTTTTCCTCTCTAAAAATGCGTTCCATACGTTCGGCATTGCGAATGCTGTCGATCACAATTCGGAGATTCAAGTCTTTGTGTCGCGCACGGAGTTCCTGCTCGATGTCGTAGACGCCGTTTTCGTAAATGTCGAGCAAGATAAGTTTTTTCGGTTCGTAGGCGGCAATCTGTCGCGCGAGTTCCGAGCCGATCGAGCCGCCGCCGCCCGTGACGAGGACGACGTTCCCGCCCACGCACTCGCGCACACCGCGGTGATCGAGATCGACGGTGTGTCTGCCGAGGAGATCCTCGACGCGCACGTCCTTGAGATCCGAGAGACGGATATTTCCGTCGATGAGTTCAAAAAGTCCCGGCACCGTGCGGATATTCGCCCCGGTATTCCCGGCAATCCGTAGAATCTCGGCGCGCGCTTCCTCGGGTGCGGAAGGGAGTGCCACGATGATCTCGGTGATGTCGTATTGCTTCGCAATGCGCTCGATGTCGTAGCGATTCCCGAGCACGGGCACGCCCGAGACGGTGTGATTCTTTTTCTCTTCGTCGTCGTCGATAAAGACGACCGGCTCCATGTCGAGCTTGGCATGACGCCTGATCTCCTCGACCACGAGATTGCCGGCTTCTCCCGCACCCACGATCATCGTGCGACGCACGGGACGCTTGCTCCGCGGCTCATGATCGAAAGCCCGCGCCACAAGGCGGCTCGCTCCGACAAACGCCGTATCGAAGATGAAGACGGGGATAAAGAGTCCGTACGGCATGCCCGTATGGAGGAAGCGATTGAGCCCCATCGTCAGGAGTCCCCCGAGGAGATTTAAGAGGACAATGTGCCAAAGATCGCGCATCGTCGCGAAACGCCAGAGCACGTGATAGACCGAGCCGAGGAGATAAAAGATGAGTTTGATGGCGACATAGAGGAGAATGTATTGCCACCAGTGTTCAAGATTTCCCGCCATCGAGCCGCGCTGATACATAAATAACCCCGCAAGAAAAGCGAGAAAAAAGAGCCCGCCGTCCAAGAGGACGGTGAGAAATTTTTTGAGATGCATAGGAAACTCCTTTCACAAGTCCACACTCTATTGTACCGCCAAAAACCGGGCGAAGCAAACCGCGCCCGCATTCCCGTTCACCCAAAAAAGGACGCGGATTCGTGTGTCCTGTTTTCTCACCACCGCATGCACCGAGTTCGTCCTCGTGCGAAGCCATTTGCCCTCATGCGAAGCTATTTTCGACGGCACCGCAGAGAGCGCGCACACGCCGCTTTCTTTCTCACAAAAAAACACCCCCTCGCGGCACATGAGAGAGGGTGTTTCCTTCGACGGACGGTTAACGGGCCTCCGAAGCGCACACGCGCCGTTTGATGCGGAAAAGAGTCATCACGAGGCTCACGCCCATAAGGATGTGTCCGAGTCCGGCAATCCCCGAAATCGCCGCGTCCGCGGCAGTCGTCATTTCCGTCCCGAGAACCTCTGTTACGCCGCGCACCCAGAGCATGATCGCGGTGAGATTGAGTCCGATGTGATAGACGAGGACGATCCGAGGCGTCTTCGCATCCGTAAAAGAAAATTCCTTCTCGAGGAGTACGAAGAGAAGAAACGTGACCATTCCGAGGAGAAAATAGTGCGTGTGCACGACCGCGAGCGTCGTCTCCCCTGTAAAGCCGTTGTATTTTGTAAATTCACGATGGAAGACTCCGCCCGCCATCGCGAGGATCGCATACGCGAAAGCCGCGTTCAGATATTTTTTCATGCTGTTGTTTTCTCCTTCCTTTCCTTGCGCATCGCCTGATAGCCGATAAGAACCGTCCATACATAGGCGCAGGTTTTCGGAATCATGAGCATTCCTATGAGGGGCATTTTGTCCGCCCACAGAACGACCGGCAGATAAAAGCCGAAACTTAGGACGATCGTAAGCCACATATACCGAAAATCACGATCGCGATGTTCCTTGGCACTCCCATAAAAGAGCGCGATCACGAGAATCCCCATCGCGAGGAACGGAAGATTGCGATAGATCCCCCACGAGAGCGGTGCGTCGGCACTGAGCCACCGATTCTCCGGACACAGGCACAAGAGAATCCGCGCGGCACCGAGCGCGTAGATTGCGACCGTAAGACCTTTCCTCCCCTCGACAAAGTAGCGTCTTCGCCAAACATAATAGAGAAGAATATAAAAAATCGTCATCGTGATCGAGGTGATCCACTTCCCCATGCCGAGCGCGACCGTGTAATCCGCGAGTCCCGTCGTGCATAAGGCGACCGCACGCGGAATGAGATGAAACGCGTCGCCGAAGCCGAGGACGACCGCCATGCACCCGAAGAGCAAATATTCCTGATTCCCTTTGCTCTCGCGGATCATGACGATGCCGAGTGTGATGACCGTCAAGAGATACGCCGCGTCAAAAACCGTTTCTACAATCGCTTGCATTTTTTCCTCCTTTTCTCTTCTTCGAGCGTCGAAGCGAAGATGCGCGAGAAAAATTCGCGCGGGAAACTCTCCCCGCGTCCGTCGTCTTCGGCGCTTCCGATTTATGAACATTGTTCATTTTTTGCTCCAAAAAAACCCGCGACCTGCACGGGCATTGGATCCTTTAGTAGAGCGTGCGACGCACGACTTCGAGCACGGGCTTGGCGTTGAAATCGCCGCGTACGACCGCCGAGAGCATGAGCGAAAACAGGAGATTCGCAACGATCTCGGGCGTAAAATCCTCCGTCCATGCATCCGCGCGCACATGAGGATCGCGCTCGATCACCGCCGTGAGTCCCGAGAGAATATGCGCCCACGCGCCGAGCATCCGCATTTTGCCGTCCGAGCGATCTTCCCCTTGAAACCCGAGCGAGTGCAATGTAAAAAATCCCGGATAGCGTCGATTGCCCTCTTCCATGCGCGCATACATCCACGCAACGCAGTCGAGCGTATCGGAAAAATCCATCCGCTCCGTAAAGTGAAAGATCTCGCGCCAGATGCTCTCCACGACATCGCCCACAAAGACCGCCTTGGAATCGAAATAATTGTAGATCGATCCCACGGACATGCCGCAGAGTGCCGCCACGGTGCGCACGTTCATAGCGGTCCAGCCTTCCTCGCGGATGAGGACGCGCCCCGTCTGTAAAATTTTTTCTTTGGACATCGTGCCTTTTTTCATCACAAACTCCCATCTGAGCATCGTTCAAATTTATTATATCCCGAAAGGGGGCGCTGTCAAGCGCGTTTACGAAAGGAAGACGACCATTTTGTCCCCGTGAGAAACGCGCTCGCAAGATTTTTTTGAACGCGCGCACGCCAAACTTTTTTGCACACACGCACGCGGACACAAAAAAACTCTCCTCTCGGAGAGTTCTCGTTATTTTACAAAGACGCGCACAAAGGTCTTCCACAAAATCGTCGCGTCGCGCGAAAGCGACCAATAGCGCACGTAGTCGAGACCGATGGCAAGCTTTCGCGGCATGATCTCTTCAACATAGTACTGCTCAGGGTTGGGTGCTTTGCCGAGTTCGTCGGACTCATTGCGAAAGAGAATCGACGCCTCTTCGGTGATGCCGGGGCGCATGAGGAGTACTCCGCGGTCCTCTTCCGTGTAGTACGCGACATAGTGCGGCACTTCGGGGCGCGGTCCCACGAGACTCATTTCGCCCTTTAAGACATTCACAAGTTGCGGAAATTCATCGAGTTTGTACTTGCGAAGCCACGCGCCGATCTTCGTGATGCGATTGTCCGCGCCGACGGTGAGTTCACTCCCGCCGACGTGCACGGTCATCGTGCGAAATTTTAAGATGGCGAAAGGTACGCCGTCTTTTCCCACACGTATCTGCTTAAAAAACACGGGTCCCGTGGAGTCGCGCTTGACGGCGATCGCAATGCACACGAAAAAAGGCGACAGGAGAAGAAGCCCTGCCGCTGAAAACAGAAAATCCAAGATGCGTTTTACAGCGAGTCCGAATTTTTTTCGCTCTAAGCTTGCGCGAAGATCCACTCCGTCACTTCCTTATAGTTTTCGATGATGTATGCGACTTCCTCGTCCGTAAGACAAGTGTGGAGAGGAAGCGTTACCTCGTTCTCATAATGCCTCATGGCATGGGGATAGTCCGCAATCTCAAAGCCCATTTTGCGATAGGCGGTAAGAAGCGGCAGCGGTTTGTAATGAACATTGCAGGCGATGCCGCGCGCGCCCATTTCCTCGATGACGGCGCGTCGCATAGCGTCGGTTGCACCTTCAATCCGCGTGATGTAGAGATGGTGCGAACTCGTGCGATCTTCACGGTCATGGATGAGCGGGCGAATGCGCGTCCCGCGAAAGGCTTCGTTATACCGCGCGACGATTTCGCTGCGTCTTTTTAGAAGCGCGGGATAGCGACGACGTTGCGCGAGTCCGATGGCGGCGTGCACGTCGGTCATATTGCATTTGTAACCGGGCATGAGGATGTCGTATTCCCATGCGCCGAGTTTCGTCTTGGCGAGCGCGTCTTTGGACTGCCCGTGGAGCGATAGGAGCATGAGCTCGTGATAGAGCGCATCGTGATCGGTCGGGATCGTCCAGGTGAGTGCGCCGCCCTCCGCCGTGGTGAAATTCTTCACCGCATGTGTGGAAAAGCTCGTCATATCCGCGACACTGCCGATGGGTTTTCCTTTGTACACGGCACCGAGACTGTGTGCGGCGTCCGCGACGATCGCCACGCGTCCGAGTGCGGCTCCGAGTTCGTTCTTCGGCGTAAAGAGCGCGCGTTTTTTCTCCGCGACGGCGAAGATCCGATCGTAGTCGCAGGGAATGCCGGCGACGTCGACGGGGATGATCGCCTTGGTCTTCTCCGTGATCGCGCGTTCAAGCGCGTCGTAGTCCATCTCGAGAGAATCTTCGGCGGTATCCACGAGGACGAGTTTTGCGCCGACATGGGCGACGACGCTCGCGCTCGCGGTGTAGGTGTACGCCGAGGTGATGACTTCGTCCCCTTCGCCGATGTCTAAGACTCGGAGAGCCATCTCGAGACATGCCGTCGCGCTGTTTAAGAGCACCACGCGTTCGGTCTTGAGATCTTCTGCGAGTTCACGTTCGAGCTCTTTGGTCTTGGGACCGGTCGTGATCCAACCGCTCCTTAGCGCATCGACGACTTCTTCGATTTCCGCTTCGGTGATATCGGGCGGAGAAAAAGGAATATGCATGGAAACCTCCTAGTGGAATCTCTTGCGCACGGAGCGCAGAACCTGTTTCATCTCCTCCACGCGGAAGAGAAGAATCAAAATCGTATAGAGCACGACGCCGCAGAAAACGGACAGAAGGACACTGAGTGCCATCATGCCGCGCGATGCGGGCAGTGCTTGCGAGATCAAACCGTAGACTTTATTGACGCCGAGTGCCATGAGTGCCGACGCGGCGGTGATCTTCGTAAAATCGAACGCGTGTTTTTTGACATTCAGTTCGGGGAAACGGATTCGGATTCCCTTGTAGAGAATGATGGCGGCAATGTTGATGGCAAGACCCGTCGCAAGCGCGAGCCCCGCATGCGCCATGTAGCGTACGAGGATGAGATTTAAGATGATATTGAAGACGATGCACAAAATCCCGTTGTACATCGGAATGGTCGTTTTTTTGAGCGAATAAAAGACTTTGGAAAGATACATGCGCACGCCGATGCCGGTCATGCCCACGCAGTAGAAGACAAGTGCGGAGGTCGTGAGGAATGTCTCACGCGCACCGAACTGTCCGCGTTCAAAGACGAGCGAGACGAGCGGACTCGAGAGTGCCCAGATGCCGAACGACGCGGGGATCGTGATGAGAAAAATGATCGTGATGCCGCGCTCGATCATCGAGGTCAGAAGTTTCTTATTGCGCGCCTCGAATGCGCGAGAGAGCATCGGAAAGAGCACGGTCACGAGTGCCGCGATGAAGATCGCGACGATGCCCTCGTTGAGTCTCGACGCGAAGTCGAGCACCGTGATCGACCCTTCTTCGAGTCCTGACGCGAGGATCTTGTCGACGACGACGTCGATCTGCGTGACGCCCGTTCCGATGGCGATCGGCACAAGCATCGTGATCGTCTTCTTGAGATATTCGTCGCCGACGGGGGACACGAGTCTGAGGCTGTTGCCGCGATGAAGTACCGCGGGGATTTGAATCGCCGCCTGCATGAACGCCGCCGCAACGCTCGCCATCATGAGCCCTTCCATGCCCATGCCGGGAGCGACGGCGAGATAGATGAAGTAACAGAGATTGAAGGGAATCCCCATAAGCGCGCCCGGTCCGAACACGTCCTCCGAGTGCAAAAAGCCTTGGAAGACATAGGTCATCCCCATGAAGAGGACGATCGGCGACGAGATGCGTACGAGTTTCGCCGCAAACGCCAGGTGCTCCTCCGGGAAATTCCAGAGCATCAGTTTCACGAGCGGTTTCGCGCCGAAAAAGAGCACGAGTCCGATCGCGATGGTTAAGAAGAAGACGCCGGAATAGAGTTTGGAGAAAAAGGCGCGTTCGCGTTTTTTCCCGTGACGCGTTTTGATCTCGGTAAAGATCGGCACGAGCCCAGTATTGAGTGCACCGCCTAAGATCTGCATGGAGATCATCGTGATCGTATACGCGCCTTTGTACGCGTCGACTTCACTCGTCGCTCCGTAGACATAGCCGATACCCGACTCCCTGAGGACGCCGAGCACTTTGGAGATGAGGGTGCACACGGCAATAAAAGTCGCGAGCTTCGCGACTCTTTTTTCCGAACTCAAAGCCTCCCTCCTTTCCACATCGATTGCAAGATGGCTTATACCCTTTTATTCGATCGGTGCGGCTTCGTAGATCGCACGCACGAGCGCGAGACTGTCGCGCCCTTCGCGCCCCGAAACGAGCGGTTCACGTTTTTCTTCGATCGCCGCGAAATAATCTTCGTAGAGCGGGAGATGTCCGCGTCCGTAGACATTCTTGACCTCTTCGTCCGCATCGGGCTCGGGGAAATCTTCCACGCGCCAGGTGAGAATTTTGTTGACCGCCATGCCGCCTAAGACAATCGTCCCTTTCTCGGCAAAGACGGACAAGGTCTCTTCGAGATTGGAGGGATAGACATTCGCCGTGCCCTCGATGATGCCGACGGTGCCGTTCTCAAAACGGACGAGCGCCGCGCCGAAATCCTCCATCTCAATCGGACGCGAAAAGCGTGCCCGTTCGGCTTGGACGCGTACGGGTTTCGATCCCGCCGTCCAGCGTAAGAGATCGATCGCGTGGATGCACTGATTCATGAGCGTCCCGCCGTCCTGCGCTTCCGTTCCGCGCCAGGGGGCGAGTTTGTAATACGCGTCGTCGCGCGTCCAGAGAATGCGCGCCGTCACGTGATAGATCTTCCCGAGCGCACCCGATTCGACGGCGCGGCGCAATGCTTGGACGACCGGATTGAAACGATTTTGATGGCACGCGCCGAGCGTAAGTCCTTTCTCGTCCGCGATGCGGATGAGTTCGTCCGCTTCCTCGGTCTTCATCGTGATCGGTTTCTCGATGAGCACGTGAACACCGCGAAGAAGCGCATTCTTTGCAATTTCATAGTGATTCCCCGACTCGGTCGCAATGACGACGACATCGGGCGAAGTTTCTTCCATGAGTGCTTTGTAATCCGTGGAGACGGGGCAGTGTTTCCCCGTGAGCGTCTCGTAGGCGTCACGTTTTTCCTCCGCGCGCGCTTTCACGAGATCGCAAAATCCGACCCATTCCGCCCGGGTACATGCCGCCATCGCCTCGACGTGATTCTTGGCGATGCGTCCGCAGCCGATGAGGATTGCACGAAACATACGATCACAACCTTTCGACGACGTCGGAGTCCATGCCCCGCGTCGCATTCTTGGTATCGAAGACATACGGTGCCGATCCCACGACGGCGTCGTAATCGACGTCGGTATGATCCGTCGTGATGAGGACGGCGTCGTAGTTTCGAAGCATCTCGGGTGTCAGTTTCTCGACGGAATGCACCGTCTCTCCGCGCGCATCGCGGAAGGTCGGGTTCAAGGCGTCATAATACTCCACCGTTGCGCCTTCCTCGAGGAGAAGTTCGTAGATCGTAAGCGCGGGACTGTCCCTGAGATCGTCGATGTCCTTTTTGTATGCCATGCCGAGCATGAGGACCTTCGCGCCGTTTAGCGCTTTCCGAAAACGTCTCGAGAGTCCGCGTGCGATCCGCGTGACCACATAGGACGGCATCGCGTCGTTTACCGCGCCCGCCGTTTCGATCATGGTCATCTTCATGTCGTACTCGCGCGCTTTCCACGTAAGATAAAAGGGATCGAGCGGAATGCAGTGTCCGCCGACACCGGGTCCCGGATAGAACGCTTGGAAACCGTACGGCTTCGTCTTCGCCGCGTCGACGACTTCCCACATGTCGATGCCCATCTTATTGCACAGGAGCGCAAATTCATTGACAAGCGCGATGTTCACATTGCGATAGGTGTTCTCGAGAATTTTTTCCATCTCCGCCACGCGCGGACTGGATACGGGAAAGACTTCCCCCGCGAGAATATGTCTGTAAAGAGCCGCCGCGACTTCGGTGGACGCCGCGTCCACACCGCCGACGACTTTGGGCGTGTTCTTGGTCTTGTAGAGCGCATTGCCGGGATCGACGCGCTCGGGACTGAACGCGAGGAAAAAATCCTTGCCGCAGCCATATCCGCTCGTCTCGAGGATCGGTTTTAAGACCTCCTCGGTCGTGCCGGGATAGGTCGTCGACTCAAGCACGATGAGCATCCCCGGATGAATGTAGTCCGCGATCTCCTCCGCGCTCTTCACGACATAGGAGATGTCGGGATCCTTGTGGCTCGTAAGCGGTGTCGGGACGCAGATTGCGAGGACGTCGAGATCTTTCACAAACGAAAAATCCGAGGTCGCGCGGAGCATGCCCGACTTGACCAAATGCTTTAAGTCCTCGTCTACGACATCGCCGATGTAATTTTCGCCGGCGTTCACGAGATCGACCTTGGCGTCCTGAATGTCGAAGCCGATCGTCCGGTAGCCTGCTTTCGCTTTTTCCACCGCGAGCGGGAGTCCGACGTAGCCAAGTCCGATGACGCCTAAGACCGCGGTCTTCCTTTCAATTTTTTGAAGCAATTCTTCTCTATGCATGTTCTTCCTTCTTTCCGAACCTCAAGGTCTCGTAATGCTTCCCGCAGTCGGGGCAATCGCCGTCTTTCGTAAGCGTCGTGCCGCAACGGCAGACATAGCCGATTTTTCGCGCGGGATTCCCGACCATGAGCGCGTACGGTTCGACATCGCGCACGACGACACTGCCCGCACCCACGAGGGCGTATTCCCCGACGGTGACGCCGCAGACGACCGTCGCATTCGCCCCGATCGAGGCGCCTTTTCTCACGACAGTCGGTCGAAACTCCTCCTTACGCTCGATAAAGGCGCGCGGATTGATGACATTGGTAAAGACCATCGAGGGTCCCAAGAAAACATCGTCCTCCACGGTAACTCCCGTGTAGACGCTGACATTATTCTGAATTTTCACGCCGTTTCCGACGGTGACGCCGGGACTTACGACGACATTCTGCCCGATCGTGACGCCTTCGCCGACGACCGCGCCCGACATGATATGCGAGAAATGCCAGATCTTCGTTCCCGCACCGATTTCTGCGCCCTCGTCGATCACACTTGTCTCGTGTTTGAAGAATTTATCCACGAAAACACTCCTTCACCGCACGGATGACTTCATCCTGCGTCTTCTCGTCCATCTCGGGCCACAGCGGAAGCGCAAAGGTACGATGCGCCTTTTCCTCCGCGACGGGAAGATCCCCCGCACGATACGAAAGCCCTTGGAACGCTTTTTGGAGATGGAGCGGAACGGGATAGTACACGCCGGTTGCAATGCCTTTCTCGGCGAGTTTTGTCGTGAGGATCTCGCGCTTGTCGCTCTCCGCGATCATGAGATGATAGATCGCGCCCTCACCATAGGTCGGGAACGTAAGGACATCCCCGAGTGCTTCGCGATAGCGTGCGGCGAGTGCGCGTCTTCTTTCGTTATACGTTTCGAGATGCGGGAGTTTCACCGAGAGAATCGCCGCTTGGATTTCGTCGAGTCTCGAGTTCGTCCCGATGAGATAATTGTAATATTTTTCCGGATTGTAGACCGTGTTGTCACTCGAAGCTTGCTCCTCCGGCGCGGTTTCGCCGACCGCCATGCGCCCGTTCTTGCCGCTGCCGTGCATGCGGAGCGCCTTCACGCGGACTGCCAAAGCGTCGTCGTCGGTCGTGACGATGCCGCCGTCGCCGCAACCCCCGAGATTTTTCGTCGGGAAGAACGAGAACACCGCGATATCGCTCATGGCACCCGCTTTTTTTGCGCCGTATGTAGCCCCCGCCGCTTGACAAGCGTCCTCGATCACATGGAGATCGTGTTTCTTCGCAAGCGCACGAATCTCGTCCATCGGAGCGCATGCGCCGAAGATGTGCACGGCGAGAATCGCCTTGGTCTTCTCGGTGATTTTCGCTTCGATGAGATCCGCGTCCATCTGGTAATCCCGATCGCGTATGTCCACAAAGACGGGCACCGCGCCGACTTCGGCAATCGCCTCCGCCGTGGCAAAAAACGTATACGGCGTCGTGAGAACTTCATCGCCCGCGCCGATCCCCAGTGCCTTTAACGCAATGACAAGCCCGTCCGTGCCGTTTGCAACGCCGAGCGCATGACGCACGCCGATAGAGTCGGCAAAATCTTTTTCAAACGCGGTGCAATATTTTCCCATGATGTACTGTGCGCCGAAGAGCACCTCCTCGGTCACGCGCAAGACCTCGGGTCTTAACGCTTCCATCTGCGCTTTCAAATCAATGAGCGGTATCATAAAGACCTCCTTAGTACCTCCTCGAGTGTATCCGTAAGCACTTCAAAATCGTATTGGGCGGCCGCCGCACGCGCGTTCTCGCCGTACGTACGGTACGCCTCTTCGTCCATGCGGTAGAATTTCAAAATCCCGTCGCGAAACGCCTCGGCGTCTCCGGGTGCGACGGTAAGACCCGCATTTTCCCCGCTCAGTATATCATACCGCGTCTTGAGATTCGATAAAATGGGCACGCCCGCCGCGAGATATTCGAAGAGTTTGTTAAAACTCATGCCGTAACGATAGAGATCAATCGGTGCGGCGGTGAAGACATTGAGATCGGAGGATGTGAGGATCGCGGGGATCTCGGATTTTTCCACGCGGCCCATAAAATGAATCCGCGACGACTTCGCACGCGCCCGAAGCTTTTCCTCCTCTTCGCCCGAGCCGTAGAGATAGAAGTCAATCGCTTCGTCCGCAAGGGCATTCGCCGCGTCGATGAGGACTTCGAGTCCGTTCACGCGACCGAACGCGCCCGTATAGACGACGCGAAAATTTCCTTCGGGAAGTTGCGACGGATTCTTCGCGAGCTTGTCAAATTCCACGAGATCGACGCCGTTGTTGATATTCGTCGACGGTCGATCGTAGCCGCGCTCCTTAAGATAATCCGCGCCGCCCGGCATCGTGAAGATGAGTTCGTCCGCGCCGCGAAAGATTCTGTCCTCGAGACGATAGAACGCACGCACGAAAAGATTGCGTTTTGAATACGCGCCCATGGAGACGAATGTCTCGGGCCAGAGATCTCGGATCTCCATCACGAGTTTTGCGCCGGTGCGTTTGCGAATGCGATTCGCTGCATAGTAGATGAAGGGATGCGGACTGGAGACATAGAGCACGTCAAAAAGCCCCTCCTCGTACACGCGTTCGGGGAGCTTCCAAGTGAACATCGCCATATTGTAGAGCCGCGACTTCGTCGAATGATAGCGCGGCACGCGAACAAAATGATACGGCACGCCGTCAAATTCGGCGTCCCTCGCGGAGACGTTCCTCTCCGTGCCGTGGAGCGTCGAGGCGGTGAAGATGTGGACACTGTGTCCGCGTGCGATGAGTTTCCTCGCAAAGTGAAAGTGTCTCAGATACTTCCCGCCAAACGGCGGATCGGCGTAATGATTTAAGATGGCAATGCGCATGACGTCCCCCTTTCAATCCGATTGAGTATAACACCAAGTTGTGAAGAATGATAGGCTTTCTTGCGCTTTCTTGCGCCTTACGAACGCATTTGGTATACTTTGTGCAATGGAATATGGAAATGTCCCGTCTCAAGTACGAGTAGCGAATGAAGAGAGCGCACGAGGGTGTGACGTGTGCAGGCGAAAGGAATTACAAACGGGAAGATGTTTCCACGCCCCCACGTTCGGGGAAAGAAGAGGCAACGGCAAGAAAGGTGGTACCGCGGAACGAGATGTTTCGTCCTTTCGGGCTTTGCTTTTTTTGTTTTTGAGCGTCTTTTTTCGTTTTTCCCCGATCGCCCCAAGGAAAGGAGTCTACTATGGTCAAACCCGGCATCATCAAAGAATTACAAGCGCGCGGCATGATTCAGGACGCGACGCATCTCGACGAGCTCGAAAAAATGCTCGACACGAAGCCCGTCACGTTTTACATCGGTTTCGACGCGACGGCGGACAGTCTCACGCTCGGACATTTCATGACACTCCTCGTGATGAAACGCATGCAGGATCACGGGCATCGTCCGATCGCGCTCCTCGGCGGCGGCACGACGATGATCGGCGATCCCTCGGGACGGAACGATATGCGCAAAGTCCTATCCGTCTCGGACATCGACACGAATGCGGAAGTTTTCCGCGAGCAGTTCGGTCGTTTTCTCGATTTCGGCGAAGGCGGCGCGGTCATCGTGAACAACGGATCGTGGCTCAGGGATCTCAACTATCTCGATTTTATGCGCAATGTCGGCGTACATTTTACCGTTGCGCGCATGCTCACGATGGAGACGTACAAAACGCGTCTCGAACAGGGCTTAAGTTTCTTCGAGTTCTCGTATCTCCTCCTGCAGTCCTACGATTTTCTCCATCTCTATGAGACGATGGGTTGCACGCTCCAGATGGGCGGCGCGGATCAATGGTCCAATATCCTCGGCGGCACGGAACTCATTCGCCGCGTCAAGGGTGCGGACGCGTACGCGCTCACGATGAAACTCCTCACCACTTCGACAGGCGAGAAGATGGGCAAGAGTGCGGGCAATGCGCTCTGGCTCGACGAGAAGAAGACCTCGCCCTACGAACTCTACCAATACATGCGCAACACCGCCGACGCGAATGTCGAAAGATATCTCCTCGCGCTCACACTCCTTCCCGTCGAGACCTGTCACGAACTCGGACGAAAAAAAGACGCCGAGATCAACGCGTCGAAAGACATCCTCGCGTACGAAGTCGTGCGTCTCATCCACGGCGAAGCAAAAGCGAAAGAAGCACAGGAGCTCTCGAAGAAACTCTTCTCCCAAGGCGTCGTTGCG
This sequence comes from uncultured Peptostreptococcaceae bacterium, assembly GCA_947283485.1. GTDB lineage: Bacteria > Bacillota > Clostridia > Tissierellales > Peptoniphilaceae > CAMYOU01. The sequence goes on along the minus strand of CAMYOU010000019.1, from coordinate 5,579 downwards.
GAGAATATGCCCACGGCTGCCGTCTCCTTTGAAGGCGAAATCGGTCTTCTCGATCTCTTGCGAGAATCCAGTCTCACGAAATCGAACGGCGAGGGCAGACGTCTCGTCGAAGGCGGCGGCATCTCCATCGACGACGAAAAAATCACCGACGCCGCGCATGTCGTCCGCGATGCGGATTTTGAAAAAGGCTACATCGTCGTGAAGAAGGGCAAAAAATCCTATCTCCGCATCGAAAAGGCGTGACGATATGGCAGATCTCAAACGCAACCGCGTGCGAGCCGTCCGCGCACGACTGAGAAGACTCTACGCCCTTGTTCGCGATGCGGAACGTACGCGCGCCCGCTCCCATGCGAAGATTCGTCGCCATCGCAAGCTCCCGCGGATTCCGAAAAGACTCGCCGCACCCTTTACGCAAGGCGCGTTTCGTCTCGAGAGCGATGCCTCGGCACGCCTCATGGCTCTGCGCGAACGCATCACGGCGGAAGAACGCGCGCTTACGGATCTCATGCGCACACCGGGAACGGAGGCGGATGTCGAAACGCTCCGCGAGGATGCCCTGGCGGCGATCGACGAAGCCCGCGCGGCGATTCAAAAAAGACGCAACTTCTCCGAATTTGCAAAAAGATCCGATGCCAAAGTGATGGGCGTTCTCTCCGAGCTCGCCATGCCGGCGAACGATGACACAATCGACCGTGCGCTTGCCCGCGTCCACGACGCCGTCTTTATCTACGGCACGATGATGGGGAAAGATTTTCGTCTCTCGTCACTCGCGCGTTACGAGAACATCATGCTCCTCTACGCGACTGCCGAGACGCGCGACGCGTCGTCCCTCGAACGCGATCTCGCCCGCGCGGATCATCTCCTCGCGCGACTCCAAGAGGCGATTTAGACGCGCGAATCTTTCGCACGGCAAAACGCTGCGCAAAAAAATTTCCACAACCAAGCCGCTCGAGCAATCGGGCGGTTTTTTCGTGTCTCGCATTTTCCGCACATGGTATAATGTTCCGTAAAAGGAGGATTGCGATGAAAGTTTACATCCTGTACGGATCGGTCTCGACGGAACACGCCGTTTCGATCCGTTCTGCCAAAAACGTTCAAGAAACGCTCGCGGACACCTACACGGTCGTCCCCGTCTACATTACCGAGAGCGGACATTTTGTCGTCCGCACCGAGAAAGATTCCATCAAAGAGGGCGAGAAGCTCACCTATCCCGGCACGATCGGCGAATCGATCGCCGATTTTACGTCCCGCGTAACCGAAGACGACATCGTCTTCCCCGTCATCCACGGCACGGGCGGCGAGGACGGCACGCTTCAGGGGCTCCTTGAGATGCTCGACGTCCCCTATGTCGGCTCCAATGTCCTCTCGAGTGCCGCAAGTTATTCCAAATCCGTCTCCAACGATCTCTTCTACGCGTGCGGCGTTCCGCAGAGCGCGTATCTCCATGTGAAACGCGCCGACTACAAAGAAGCACCCGAAGCATGGCGCGAGGAGATGGCGCGACTCGCCCCCGTCGTCTATGTGAAACCCTCCGCTGCGGGTTCGTCCATCGGCGTCACGCGCGTCGACGATCCGTCCCGACTCGAAGCCGCGCTCGAACTCGCCTTTCGCTACGACGATGAAGTCGTCGTCGAAGAGGAAGTCGAGGGACGCGAACTCCAACTCTCCGTCTGGGGCGACGACGAGGTGCATGTCAGTCTCCCCGGCGAATACGAACGCACGGGCTTTTTCGATTACGATGCCAAATACAAAGGCGCGCATCTCGAGCCGACGATCCCGGCGCATCTCTCGGAAGAGGGCATCAAGAAGATCCGCATGATCGCCGCACAGGCGTATCGCGCATTGCACTTAAACGGTTTTGCCCGCGTGGATATCTTTGCCACCGACGACGAGGAATTTTTCGTCAACGAAGTCAATTCCATCCCCGGCATGAGCGGTTCCTCCATGACGCCGAAACTCTGGATGCCGTCCGCCGGCATGACTTTCCGCGATCTCCTCGTCGCTCTCATTGAACTTGCGCGCACGACGCACGCCAAGAAAAAATCGTTCCTGCGTCACTACGAATGATCCTCGGAATCTGTGTCGCATATCTCGGCGGGAAAATGTCGGACGACGTCCATTTTACCCGCGTCTCGACCGACACGCGCACCCTCCGACCGGGTGATCTATTCGTCGCACTCCCGGGCGCACAGTTTGACGCGAACGCCTTTGCCGAAGAGGCGGAGAAGAAAGGCGCATGCGCCGTCGTCGTCTCCCGCCCCGTGGACGTCTCCATTCCCACCGTCGTCACGGACAACACGCTCGCGTGGTATCAGGGACTCGCGCATTTTGCCATCCGACGCAATCATCAAAAAGTCATCGGCGTCACCGGCTCGAACGGCAAGACCACGACGAAAGACATGATCGCCGCCGTCCTAAAAACGCGCTATCGCGTCCACAAGACCGAAGCCAATCACAACAACGAGATCGGACTTCCGCGCAGTGTGCTCGCAGCGGACGAAACCGACGAGATCCTCGTCCTCGAAATGGGCATCGAACACCCCGACGAAATGCCAGATCTCACCGCGATTGCCGCGCCCGACCTCGCCGTCATCACGTCGATCGGCAACGCGCATCTCGAGAATTTCGATTCCAAATACGGCATCGCCGACGAAAAAACGCGCATCGTCGTGCCCGGTGTCACGAAGAGCCTTTTTGTGAACGGCGACGACGCGATTCTAAGAGAAGTCCTCGCCAAGAAATCTCTCTCTGTGCACGAGGTCCACGCCGCGGATGCGGAAATTCACACGATTGCTCCGCTCTCCTTTACCTACCGAGGCGTCGACTTTCATCTTGCCGTTGCGGGACGTCATCACCTCACCAATGCGCTTCTCGCGATCGAAGTCGGACGCGCATTCGGCGTATCGCTCGAAGAAGCGAGCCGTGCCCTCGAGTCGGCAGAACTCACGCCCATGCGCGGCGCGATCCTTGAGGGGCATCACACCGTCCTCGACTGCTCGTACAAATCGAATCCCGAGAGCGTACGCGCCTCGATCGAGACGCTCCTTTCCATGCCCGGGAAACACGTCGCCGTCCTCGGAGACATGCTCGGGCTCGGCGCATCCTCGCACGCCCTCCACGCCGAAGTCGGAAGGTCCATTCCCTCTGACGTCACGCTCTTTACGTTCGGCGACGAAGCGAACGCCTTTGCCGAAGACTTTCGCGGCGAACACCGTCATTTCGGAGACGACGTGGACGCGCTCACGAGGGCTCTCCTCACGATGCCGCACGCCAATGTCCTCGTCCAAGCCTCCCGCGCCCTCCGCGGAGAACGTATCGTCGACGCGCTCCGTGCGCATGAAGAATCACATGACCGATAAACGGGGTTTCCCCACGAAAAAATCCGATGTTGCCATCGGATTTTTTATTTTTCCTAGAAATATCGTTCGATGATGGTTTCATCGAGTTGCTCAAAAATATACGCGCGGATGATGGAGAACACTTCATCATCGTCTTTGACCATCGCCTGCCTCTCCCGCCTTCTATTTCCCTCGGATAGCTCGATGAGAACGGGATATGCGTCTCCCTCAAGCGGGACGAGCCACGGTTTCTTGCGAGCACGCTCCGTCAGATCCCGCGTCAAAAACTGAATCTTCACAAACTGCGGAATCTCTCCTTCCGTGTATTCCTCCCCGATTACAATGGACGATGTGAAGAAGAGTTCATAATCGCGCACGCCGATGTCCTCGCGTTCCAGAATGCTCTTTGCGAGTTTGATGAGCGCGCGTCTGTCATGTTCGTTTTCGATATAGAGATCGACGCGATAGATGTCGTTCCTATCCTCCGGATTCTCAAAGGCAAGGAACATCTTCGCCTCGCCCGGAAAATCTGCGACACCCGTGACGTCAACCCCCGCCAGCGCTTTCGACGGCTCCGCTTGGTGAATGATCTTGGCGTCGATCGGGAACCATGCCACGAACACGAAGAAAAGCGTGACGATGATGCTTAATGCAATCAAAAATTTTCTTCTCATGGCTTACTCCATCGGGGATAAGTGACCGTCCGCAAGGTGGTATTTGATATCCGAGAGGACATCCAGATCCTCGGCATTGTGACTGGTCAAAAGGATCGTCTTGCCCTTTTTCTTCTCCTCCATGAAGATATCGCGAAAATAGAGAAGACCCTTGTAATCGATCCCGTCAAACGGCTCGTCGAGAATCAGCACCTTGGGATCCTCCATGAGCGCCTGCGCGAGTGCCAAGCGTTTTTTCATGCCCTTGGAATATTGAAAATAGAATTTGTTTTTCGCATCCCCAAGTCCAACCAGATCCATCGCCGCCCGAACTTCGTCCTTGCCGATCTTCTTCTTGACTTTGGCAAGCGTCATGAGATTGCGATAGCCCGTATACATCGGGACAAAACCGACTTGATCGAGGACGACGCCGAGGGACGGATAAAATGTTCCGTCCGGAAGCTTTTTCCCGTCATAGCGTACCTCTCCGGTATCGGGCTTTAAAAGTCCCGAGATGATCCGGAGCAAAACGGATTTCCCCGATCCGTTCCTCCCTGCAAGACCGACGATCGTCCCTGTTTCGACGGTGAGATTCACACCTGAGAGCACCTGTTGCTCTCCATATCGTTTGCCGACGTCGATGACTTCAATCATGAGACCACTCCTTCCGAAGACATCAGATCATATCGTTTCGCGCACCAATAGGCGATCCCTGCAAAAAGAACCGCATAGCCCGCCAGAAAGAGCACCCCTCGCGGATCGAAAGAGCGGTACCATCCGCCGATGGCGCGATAGGAGATGAGCGCAAAGATGCGCATGCGTTTCGCTCCGACTTCACAGATGAGATACGCTGCCAAGACGAGATAACCGAGATTCTTCTTCGGCAAGAGATAGTGAAGCGCGACCGTCGCCATGGCGATTGCCAGCAAGCCGAAATAAAATTTTGCCATCCCGGCACCGACGAGTGGGGTGATCGGCACTGTAGGCGGTCTCCCCAGGATTTCACTGAGCCCACCCCACCTGTCATTCAGCGGAAAATTCACAAGAACGACCGCCCACGTCATGAGAAAATACAGAGCCGTAAAGGCCGTCACCATCGCGACCGCGCGTCCGAGAATGCGTACTGCCATGCGTCTTTTACTGCCGAGACGGATGATCTCATAGAGATTCTCCTCCGAGCGGCGAATGAGCCTGACCGTAACGACAGCAATCGCAGCCAGATAGAAGCTTGTGAAAAAGGAGCCCTCGTGAAAGAAGAGCAGCAAAACTTCCCATCCGTTTTGAATGCCCTTGACGAGAACTTGGGGCGGTACATACCTTTGGATGAGCTGGGATGCAAAAAGAAAACCGCAAAATACGCAGAATACGAGAAAAGCCCAAGGAACATAGCCCTTTCTGCGATCGCTCATACGGACAATCTCTCGCGCATGATGCGACCCCCTGTAGAGCACGAGCACGACGAGAAAAAGGATCGCCACCGTACCGATGACGGGCGTTTTGGAAACGGTCTGCCCGATGTAGAACGAGAGCACGTTCCACGTGTGAAACGGAATTCCTTTCGTATAATAGGTCAGTGCCTGCGAGAGCA
>CAMYOU010000018.1 GCA_947283485.1 uncultured Peptostreptococcaceae bacterium | reverse complement strand
CGGCTTCGGTGAGTTGCCCGCCCTCCTCGTAGCCGACGTATCCCGGGGGCGAACCGATGAGGCGCGAGACGGAGAATTTCTCCATATACTCGGACATGTCGATTCGGATGACCGCGTCTTCGTCGCCGAAGACCGCACGCGCGAGCGATTTCGCGAGATAGGTCTTGCCGACACCCGTGGGTCCCACGAAGAGAAACGAGCCGACGGGTTTGTCTTTGGACGCGAGTCCGACGCGCGCCCGCTTGATGGCGTTTACAATACGATCGATCGCGACGTCCTGACCGACGACACGCGCCTTTAGCGTCTTGTCGAGATCGAGATACTTCTGCGTTTCGCTCGCACTCATGCGTGTTACGGGTACGCCCGACCAGTCGGAGACGATCTCGGCGATGCGATGCGCATCCACCTCGTGCGTTTCTTTCTTGCGTTCGGTCTGCCATGCGTCGCCGCGCTTCTCGAGTTCCTCGCGCAAAGTCTCGATGCGGTCGCGAAGTTCCGCCGCCTTTTCAAACGCCTGATTCGTGACGGCTTGCTCTTTCTCGCTCTCGAGACGCTTCATCTCTTTCTCCCGATCGACGAGATCCTCGGGGCGGACATAGTTCTCGATTCTCAGTTTACTTGCCGCCTCGTCGATGAGATCGACCGCCTTATCCGGCAGGAATCGATCCGTGAGATAGCGATGCGAAAGTTCCGCCGCCGCCGTGAGCGCCTCGTCCGTAATCGTGACCCCGTGATGCGCCTCATATTTGTCCCTGAGACCCTTTAAGATCTCAACCGTCTCCTCGACCGTCGGTTCTTCGACGGGGATCGGCTGGAGTCTTCTCTCAAACGCGGCATCCTTCTCGATGTGTTTTCTATATTCGTCAATCGTCGTCGCGCCGATGATGTGAAGTTCCCCTTTCGATAGGAACGGTTTTAGAATATTTGACGCGTCCATCGAACCTTCTGCGGCACCCGCACCGACCAAAGTATGGAGTTCGTCGATAAAGAGGATGATATTGGGATCCTCCATCACTTCGTCGATCGTCGACTTGAGTCGTTCCTCAAAATCGCCGCGGTATTTCGTCCCCGCAACCATCGCCGCCATATCCAGCGCGATGATGCGTTTGTCCTTCATAATCTCGGGAATATCACCCGCGACAATCCGCGCCGCAAGTCCCTCGGCAATCGCCGTCTTCCCGACCCCCGGCTCGCCGATGAGCACGGGATTGTTCTTCGTCCGACGCATGAGTACCTGAATCACGCGCTCGATCTCTTTCTCGCGACCGATGACGGGATCGATCTTCGCCGCACGCGCGAGTTTCCCGAGATCGCGCCCAAAACGTCCGATGAAAGAATCATCTTCCTCCTCAGGTTTTTGAACCAGTGTTTCAATCATCGCCGCACGAATTTTCTCGGGATCGAGTCCCGCGCGACGGAGCATCAGATGCGCAAATCCCTCTCCCTCGTTCATCAGTGCCAAGAGCACGTGTTCGCTCCCCACATAATTGTGCCCGAGTTTTTTCGCCTCCGCCTGCGCCTCGCCCATCACGTGCTTCGCACGCGGTGTGAGCATCGACGGCGGAGAACCGGCATTTCCGTACCCAAGCTCCCGCACGAGCATATTGAAGAAGACTTCGTAGCGCGCACCCTCCCGTACGAGAACGGTGCTCACCGGCCCGTCGTGTTTCATCATGGCAAGGAGCATATGCTCCGTACCGATATATTCATGGCGCAGCCCGAGTGCCTCGAGAGCCGCCCCTCGTAAAAATTCCGCCAGATCGTTGGGTCTTTCGTCCATCGTTCCCTCCTTTTTTGCGTTTCCTATCCTGCGTTCGCGATCCGAATCGAGGTTTCCCTCGCCCATTTCCTATCCGCGCAACATGGCGAGAAGCATCGCGCGTAAAATTCCCGCACGCACCGCCCCGCGATCCTTCGTGACCGCCGCAAGCGCACTGTCCTCCATCGCCGCGAGCATGAGTCTCGCCTCGTTCTTCCCGATCGTCCCCGCTTCGTAGAGCGTCGTGATCATCTGCATCGCACGATCGCGCGTAATCGTGTCGCCGATGCCCTCCTCGATCATATATTTCATGCGCGTGTCTTTCTCCATCTCGACCTTCACGATCCGGATATAACCCGAACCGCCGCGCCTCGACTCGATCAGATACCCCTCATGCGGCGTAAAACGCGTCGCAAGGACGTAGTTGATCTGACTCGGTGAACAAGCAAAACGCTCCGCAAGCTCGTTGCGCCCGATCTCGATGCGATTATCCTCCGCCTCCCGTAACATTTCGTGGAGCAAACGGGCAATGGAGCCCGATAAATCAGCCATGATCTTCCACCTGCCTTTGACTATCTTTGACTTTGAGTATATCAAAAGATCACGGACTTTGCAAGGTCATGCCGGACGCAAGACCGACCCTTGCAAGAACCAATCACATGACCCCGGAGAGGACAAAATCGTAGCAGGATGCCTCGAAAATACGTTTCGCCTCATCGCGGATGTGACGAACGTTCATCCACGCACCCCCACCGCTTCTTTCCGTCATCTCGGGGATGATGAGAAATTTTTTTCGCGTCATCTCGGGCATGACGGATGTTCATGGGCATACCCGCGAATCTTTTTTCCTCTCATCTCCACGATGATCAAAAAACTTTTCCGTCACCCCTGCCATCGCCCTTCGGAAGTCTGCTCCCGACCGTTTGCGAGATCTTCCCGACGGTCAAGACCCCCCGTCTCGGCAATAAAAAAACACCGACCAAGAAGTCGGTGTTTGTACAAACTAACGTTTCGAGAACTGCGGTGCTTTACGAGCTTTTTTAAGACCGTATTTGAGTCTTTCCTTCTTACGCGGGTCGCGCGTGAGGAAACCCGCCTGTTTCAAAGTCTTACGATATTCCGGATCGACTTCGAGCAGGGCTCTCGAGATGCCGTGGCGAATTGCGCCCGCCTGTCCCGTCGAGCCGCCGCCGTGAACGTTCACATAGACATCGAATTTGCCGAGCGTCTCGGTGAGTTCCAGAGGAGCCTTCGCGATCATCTTCAAAGTCTCATGATCGAAGTATTCGTCCATATCGCGTTTATTGATGATGAATTTGCCGTTGCCGTCAACGAGTCTGACGCGTGCAACGGAGGTCTTTCTTCTTCCCGTTCCTTGATACATACTCTACTCCTTACTAAAACTCATACACTTCGGGCTTCTGTGCTTCGAACGGATGCTCAGGCCCGACAACGACCTTAAGTTTTCTGTACATCGCACGACCGAGTCTGTTTTTCGGCAGCATCCCGCGAATCGCGTGCTCGAGGATTCTCTCGGGATGTTTCTCCATCATTTCCTGATACGAAGTAAAACGTGCTCCGCCGGGATATCCCGTGTGGCGGAAATAGGTCTTCTGCTCAGCTTTTTTACCGGTGACACGGATCTTCTCCGCATTGATGATGATGACATAGTCGCCGGTATCCATATAAGGCGTGAACGTGGGCTTGTTCTTCCCACGAAGAATCATTGCAACTTCGGTTGCGAGTCTTCCGAGTACTTTATCCGTCGCATCGATGACATACCACTTGCGCTCGATCGTACTCGGCGTTGCCATAGTCGATTTCACTTGTATTCCTCCTAAAAAAACTTTCGCAGACCGATAAGAGTCTCGCATTCTGCCTCAAAAGTTTCCGGGTCTTTCTCGGCACTTTGGATATCGTACCATCAAGATGGGAAGATGTCAAGGTTTACGGCATATTTTGGCAAAAAATCTTCTCTTTAGCCACGCGGCAGTACAGACTCCCTTTTTCACAGTACGTAAATAAAAAGCTTCCGTTCCTATTGACCGTTATTACGGTTAGTGATATATTTTCCATGACGAAGTAAGGAGGGAATAATTCCATTGAGAGATCATGTTAAAGGCGGCGCACTAACCGAGGTGACGTTCTGTATCTTGTTATCCTTATATACCCCCAGACACGGATATGCGATCATGCAGTTTATTGAAGAAATCACGCATGGCCGTTTGGTGCTCGGCGCAGGTACATTATATGGAGCACTGGAAACCTTGCAGAAAAAAGGCTGGATCGCTCCGTGCGAAAAAACCGATGAGAGAAAAAAAGACTACGTCATCACGACGGCAGGAAAGGAAGCCGTGGAGGAAGATTTGCTCCGACTCAGAGAACTCTCATGTATCGCCGACGAAATTCTTGGAGGAACATATCATGATTAAGCGGTGCTATCGCTATTATGGCGGGCTAATCAGTGCTCAAGAAAAATGGCTCAATCGAATGGCAAAGAAAGGCTTTCGACTCAAGCGTGTAGGCAAGTTTCTCTATGAGTTTGAAGCGTGTTTGCCCGGGCAATATGAATACCGTGTGGAGTGGATCGGGCAAAAAACGCCGTCCGATGCATCGAATTATCGGAATTTTTTGGAAGACTGCGGCTATACCACGTTCTACAAAAATCTCAATCTCAACTACTCGATCGGTAAAGTGAGATATCGACCCTGGGCGGACAAAGGTGCGCGATTGTCGACGAATGGAACGACCTTCAACCGAGAACTCTTGATCGTTGAAAAAGAATGTGACGGAAAGCCATTTGAACTCCACACTTCCTATGAAGATCGAATGGTCTACTACGCCTCATTACGCAAACCGTGGCTTTTTTTGTTTCTCCTCCTGTTTCTCATCGCCGTCTTTTTTCCAAGCTATTTGAGCGTGGCATTCGCAATTCTTCCGCTCTTCCCGATTGCCATCTATCAAGCGCAAATCTATCGCACAAAGAAAAAAATGATCCTCAAGGAGTGGTAAATGATGAACACAAAACCGAGAAATACAAAGCAACTCATTCTTACTGTAGTGATCGTCGCAGCTCTCATCGTGGCGGCGCGTTTTATAGGTATCGGTACATTCCGAAGCGCAATAAGGATTGGATATGTTGAAAAAGGAGGCTGGCGTGACTGGTCGGCATCATACACCCTCTTGGACGGAACCTTACAGCATACGCTGCGCCCCGATGCTTCGAATGATCTCTTGGAAATTGATGTAGAAACCCAATCGGGTTCGATTGCACTTGAGGTCAAGAACAAAAACGGAGATCTGATTTTCCGGGAAGAAAATATGGAAACGAAGAAGATTTCTGTGAAAGCGACGGAGAAGATTTCAGTAACAGTGCGTGCAAACGAACACAAGGGCAGCTTTCATATCTACTTCACATCTTCTGAGAAGTAGTTGAATATGGCTTTTTACCTCCTTTTATCTTGAGTCAACGATATCCATCCTTACAAACAATAAAAAACCTCCTGTCATCTCATTCCGAAACATCGGATTGGGATTACACACGGAGGTTTTTTTCTTTCTCTCGCAAGTTGTCCTACTTCTGCTTCCTTAAAGTTTGTCCCAAGAAAAAACTCCGCCCGATCGGACGGAGTTTGCTACCTTCATTTCTACCTTCAATAAAAACGCAGGCGATTAATATTTTTCTGCCCAGAGTTCGAAATAGCTCTGCGGATGTGCGCATGCCGGGCAAGCCTTGGGTGCTTCTTTGCCTTCATGGATGTAGCCGCAGTTGAGGCAGTGCCAGAGAACGACTTCGTCTCTCTTGAAGACTCTGTCTTTTTCGATGTTCTCGGCGAGCTTGAGATAACGGGTTTCGTGTCTCTCTTCCGCTTCTGCGATTTCGCGGTAAACTTGTGCGATTTGCGGGAAGCCTTCTTCGTCAGCAACGCGTGCGAATTCGGGATAGAGGTCGTTGGCCTCTTCGTGTTCGCCTGCTGCTGCAGCTTTGAGGTTCTCAAGTGTCGTGCCGAGAAGAACGGGGAAAGAGGACGTGATTTCTACCATGTCGCCTTTGAGTCCGCCGGCATTGAGAAAACGGAAAAATCTCTTCGCGTGTTCCTTCTCGTTATTTGCCGTTTCGGTAAAGATATCACGCATTTGGATATATCCGTCTTTCTCCGCTTGCGAAGCGTAGTAGGTGTAGCGCATTCTCGCTTGGCATTCGCCTGCGAATGATCCCATGAGATTGGTTGCGGTCTTCGTGCCTTTCAGATCCATAACGATTCCTCCTTTGTATTTTGCCATGTGGGGAAATCCCCATGAAATGAGTATAACATTGTCGCGCAAAACTTGCAAACGAAAATGGCTGAATTTAGCCATTTGTAAGCCTTGGCTAACTCCTTCGGAGCGGAGAATTCTTCTCTCCGGCAAGAAAAAAACGGCTCCTTGAGCCGTCATTTTGCATCGTATGTGATCTCTAAGAGCGTGAGTCCCTTGGCGGGGAAAGTATGTCCCGCGGCGGCGCGATCTCTCGCGTCGAGGATCTTCTCGAGTGTCTCTTCGTCCATCTCGCCCGCGCCGATTCCGGCAAGTGCGCCCGCCATGATGCGGACTTGATTGTAGAGAAAACTCTCTGCGGTGAAATAGAGGCGAATTTCGTCGTCCACGCGTTCGACGCGGATTTCGTCGATGGTGCGAACGGGATTGGTGCCTTTTTTTGCTTTCGCGGACATGAAACTCGTAAAATCGTGTCGCCCGAGAAACAGCTTGGCGGCGTTTGCCATCTTCCTTTCATCGAGGGGGCGATAAATCTGGACGCCGTAGAGTCTTCTGAGGGGCGAGATATAGCGCGCATTCATAATGCGATAGAGATAGGTCTTCTTCCGTGCGTCGTAGCGCGCGTGAAAATCCTCCGCGACCTCAACGCATTCCCGGACGCGGATGTCGTCGGGGAGTTGATCGTTCACGGCATAGGCGAGGTTCTCCATGGGGATTGGCGATTTCGTGAAGAAATTCGAGACCATGCCCTCGGCGTGGACACCGGCATCGGTGCGACCGGCGGAGGTGAGGCGCACGTCTTCGCCCGTGACGCGGTAGATCGCGCGGACGAGTTCGTTCTCGACTGCGACGGCATTTTCCTGGATCTGCGAGCCGGCGTAGCGCGTGCCGTCATAGGCATAGGTCATCTTGACATTCATATAGATCGCTCCAGCACCCAGAGTCCGCCGAAAAAGACGATGAGAATGAGCGCGGCGTAGGCGTCTTTTTTCCCATAGCGCAAGGGGTGCATCCGTGTGCGTCCCTCGTCGCCGTGGTAGCATCGTGATTCCATCGCTTCGGCGAGTTCTTCCGCACGACGAATGGACACGAGAAACATCGGCACGAGAAGCGGCACGAGGTTCTTCGCACGCTTGAGGACACCGCCCGTCTCAAAATCCGCTCCGCGCGCGGTCTGCGCTTTTTGGATCTTATCCGCCTCTTCCATGAGGGTCGGGATAAATCGGAGCGCAATCGTCATCATCATCGCAAATTCATGGACGGGGACGCGGATTTTTTTGAGCGGAGAGAGAAGTCTCTCGATGCCCTCGGTGAGTGAGATGGGCGAGGTCGTGAGGGTGAGGATGCTCGTCCCCACGACAAGGAACGAGAGTCTCAGAGCCATGAAGATCGCCTTGTACACGCCCTCTTTCGCAATCGGGAAGAGAAGGGTCGTCCACACGGGTCCCGGCGTCGTGTAAAGGTTCACGATCATCGTGAGGATGAGAATCATGCGCAGGGGTTTGAGGCCCTTTACGAGGTATTTCACGGGCAGTTTCGCGAGTTTCATGAGTGCCACGAGAAAGAGCGCCACCAGGGCAAAATATTCGATTCGTTCGATCATGAAGATCATGACGATGTAGAGGACACCCCCGAGGATCTTGGTGCGCGGGTCGAGCGAGTGGATCGGACTCTTTGCGGGAATGTATTGACCGATTGTGATGTCTCTAAGCACGTCGCACCTCCATCGCCTCTTTGATCGCCCGATACGCATCTTCCACGGTGAGCGCATCCGGGAGATCCCAGCCTTTTTGTCTCAGGGCACGGATGACCGTAAGCGGCATGGGGATATCGAGTCCGATTTTTTCCAGCTCGTCCGCATGGGAAAAGACCTCTCCGGGCGTGTCGTCCATCACGACTTTGCCGTCGTCGATCACGATGATACGGCTCGCAAGGCGTGCAATGTCCTCCATGGAATGCGTGACGAGGATGATCGTCACATCGTAGGTGAGATAGATCTTCTCGATCTCGCCTAAGATCTCTTTGCGCCCCTGCGGATCGAGACCCGCAGTCGGCTCGTCGAGGATCAAAAAATCCGGACGCATCGCAAGCACACCCGCGATCGCGACGCGCCTTTTTTGTCCACCCGAGAGATCAAAGGGCGAGAGATCCTTGTATTTCTCAAAATCAAGCCCCACGAGTTCCATGCCGTAACGCACGCGTTTCTCGACTTCTTCTTCGTCCAAACCGAGATTCTTCGGTCCGAACGCGATGTCCTTGTACACCGTCTCCTCGAAGAGCTGATGCTCCGGATATTGAAAGACCATGCCCACAAGCGAGCGGAGTCCTTTTTTGATCGCGAATTTATCCTTGGTGTTGATTTCACCCACGACGACATCGCCGCGGGTGGGTTTTAAGAGTCCTGCAAAGAGCTGTACGAGCGTGGATTTGCCGCTGCCCGTATGTCCGATAAGACCGACGAGTTCCTTTTCCTTAAGCGCGAGATTCACATCAAATAACGCCGTCTTCTCAAACGGCGTCCCCGCCCCGTAGGTGTATCCGACTTCGTTCATTGTGATTTTCATAGCGCATTCACCAATTCTTCCACCGTGAGGGCAACGGGCATATCCGTAAGTCCATCTTCATAGAGGAGATGAGCAATCTTCGTCACGACCGGCACATCGAGTGCGAGTTTTGTGAGTTCTTCCGTGCGCGCAAAAATTTCGCGCGGCGTGCCCTCCATCATGCGTTTGCCGTCCGAGAGCACCACGATGCGATCTGCAAGAATCGCCTCTTCCATAAAATGCGTGATGAGGACGATGGTCTTCTTTTCCTCTTCGTGCAGGCGTTTTAGCGTCCGCATGATCTCGCGCCTCCCGATCGGGTCGAGCATCGCCGTCGGTTCGTCGAGGACGATGATCTCGGGATCGATCGCGAGGATCCCCGCAATCGCGACGCGTTGTTTTTGTCCGCCCGAGAGAAGATGCGGCGCGCGCATCCGTTCCTGTTCCATCTCGACGAGCTTGAGCGCGTGATCGACGCGCCTTACGATTTCTTCGGACGGCAGTCCCAGATTCTCGGGGCCGAACGCTACGTCCTCTTCCACCACCGTCGCCACCATCTGATTGTCCGGATTCTGAAACACGAGTCCGAGCGCACGTCGAATCTCAAAAATCCTCGCGCTGTCCTTGGTGTTCATCCCCATGACCTCGACATCGCCCGAGAGCGGCTCCAAAAGACCGTTTAGAAGTCTTGCGAGCGTCGATTTTCCGCTGCCGTTGTGCCCGAGGATCGCGATAAATTCTCCGGCGTGGACGGTGAGATCAAGTCCCTTTAAGGCCTCGATTTTCTCGCCGTCGCTGCGTTCATACGTATAATAAAGATCTTTTATGCTAAGATGTTCCATCGATCGTTACTCCTTTTCACCCAGTCTACTATACCATAAAACAAACCTCTTCGTGCAAAATCGCGACATCGAAGCCGCGATCTGCTATACTTTGGGAAGAAAAGGAGGCAGTATGAAAAGTTACGATCATCTCTTGACCTTACTAAATATCCCCTCGCCCTCCGGCATGACCGAAGAGGCGATTGCCTTTGTCGAAACAGAGATCCGCGCTCTGGGCGTTCCGTGTGAACGCACGGCAAAAGGTGCACTCGTCGCGCATCTATCCGGACGCGACACGAGCCGCGGCATCACGCTCTCCGCGCACATCGACACGCTCGGACTTATGGTGCGCGCCATCCGCGAGAACGGAAGACTCACCGTCGTCCCCGTGGGCGGCTACAGTTCCACTGCGATTGACGGTGAAACCGTGAAGATCCACGCGCACGACAAAATTTTTACGGGCACGGTGCTCTCCGATCACGCGAGCGTCCACGTCTACGACGACACCCGCACGCGCGAGCACACCTTCGCGAATCTCGAAGTCCGCATCGACGCGCGTACCTATGACCGCGAGACGACCGAGAAGCTCGGCATCCGTCCCGGCGATTATGTGAGTCTCGACACGCACACAACCGCGACGGAAGAAGGCTTTATCCGCTCCCGTCACCTCGACGACAAGGCGTGCGCCGCGATTCTCCTCTCGCTCATCGAGACCCTAAAAGACGAAGAACTCCCGTGGAATGTCCATTTCTTCTTCTCCAATTTCGAAGAAGTCGGACACGGTTCTTCCGCCGGCATTCCCGAGGACACCGTCACACTTCTCGCGCTCGACATGGCATGTGTCGGCAGCGACCTTACAGGCAGTGAGGAGGAAGTCTCCATCTGTGCGCTCGACTCGTCGGGACCCTATGATCTCACCGTGCGCAAACATCTCACGATGCTCGCCGAAGAAGCGAAGATTCCGTACGAAATCGACATCTATCCGCACTACGGCTCCGACGCGAGTGCAGCACTCCGCGCCGGCGGGAATTTTAAGACCGGACTCATTGGTCCCGGCGTCGACGCAAGCCACGCGCAAGAACGCACACACAAAAACGGCATCGAAGCGACCGAGAAACTCGCCCTCGCATTTATTCGAAACCCCGTGTGATGCGCCGACTCGGATCATCAAAACCACAAAAAAAGATCTTGCCTTGAGACGAGGTCTTTTTTCTTGCTCTTCTTCTCTTCTTCACTTTTCTTCGCAACGTTGCTTCCCTCTTGTTTCCGCTCCGATTCGTTGCTCGTATGCATTCCGCTTCTTTCGCCGCGCGCGCGTGCACGTCGGGCGCATAAAAACAGATGGAAAATACGTGAGTAGCGTTTTGCAACACTCCTTTCCGCCGCGTTTTTCCATCAAAAAAGCTCTCGTCCTTTTCGGATGAGAGCTTTTTCTTATACGAGTTCGATGATTGCCATTTCGCTGGCGTCGCCTTGGCGGGGTCCCATCTTGATGATGCGGGTGTATCCGCCGTTTCTTTCCTTGTACTTGGGTGCGACTTCTTCGAACAATTTTGCTACGGTTTCTTTCTTGTAGAGATATTTCAGTGCTTGGCGTCTTGCTGCGAGATCGCCTCTCTTGCCGAGAGTGATCATGCGTTCAGCGACTTGTCTGGTCTCCTTGGCACGCGTGAGCGTGGTGACCATGCGACCGTTCTCGATGAGGCTTTGCACTTGGTTTCTGAGCATGGCGTTACGATGATCGGAACGTCTGCCCAGTTTGCGTTGGTTCGCCACTGGTTTTTCCTCCTATTCTTCGTCTTTGAAATCAAGGCCGAGCTCGTGGATCTTTTCTTCAACTTCGGAGATGGATTTCTTGCCGAAATTCTTGATCGTGAGCATTTCACTTCTGCTTTTCGAAATGAGATCCGATACGAAATCGATGCCTGCACGTTTGAGGCAATTGAAGCTTCGAAGCGATAGGTCGAGCGATTCGATGGGCATGGTCAAGAGTTTATCGGCGAGTCCCTCTTCCTCTTCGTTCGTGCCTTTATCTTCCGGCTCGTACTCGGGTAAGCTCAAAAACGGCTCGAGATAGCTGATTAGGATCGAGCTTGCTTCGGCGAGTGCCTCTTGCGGCGTGATGGTGCCGTTCGTAACTACGTTAAGGATGAGTCTGTCGTAGTCGGTGATATTGCCGACGCGGACGTTCTCGACGGTGAAGTTGGCAAGCTCGACGGGAGTAAAGGACGAGTCAATGGGGATGACGGCGATATCGCTCGATCCGTCTTCGTTCGTCTCTTTATTCATCTCCGCCATTCGATAGCCTTTCCCGCGAATAAACTCGAGATCCATGACGAGTTCACCTTCGTCATTTAGGGTGCAGATGTAGTGATCCTTGTTGACGATATCGAGGTTCGCATCGACGGCAAGGTCGCCTGCCGTTACGACTTTCGGTCCTTTGATGTCGACGTGGATCTGTACGGGACCTTCCGTGTGCATACGGCTTGCGATGCCTTTGATGTTTAAGATGATTTCGGGGACGTCTTCCATGGCTCCCGCAATCGTGGAAAACTCATGGTATACGCCGTGAAATCGAACTTTGGACGCGCTGGATCCCTCGAGTGATGAGAGCATGATGCGTCTTAGGCTGTTGCCGATGGTCTGTCCGTACCCTCTTTCCAGAGGCCCCATGGCAAAGGTTCCGCTTTTGCCGTCGGCGCCAAGTTCCAATACTTCAATTTTGGTCATCAGTTCATCTAACATGGATTCGCGCCTTTCTTTTTCGTCCGATTAGACTCTGCGTCTCTTCGGAGGTCTGCAGCCGTTGTGCGGGATCGGCGTTACGTCTTTAATGGAGCTGATCTCAAGTCCCGTTGCCTGTAGGCTTCTGATGGCTGCCTCACGTCCGCTGCCGGGTCCTTTGACAAAGACGTCCACGATCTTAAGACCATGTTCCATGGCCTTCTTTGCCGCCTCTTCTGCAGCTTGTTGTGCTGCAAACGGAGTCGATTTTCTGGAACCGCGGAAACCGAGTTGTCCTGCACTTGCCCATGAGAGGACATTGCCGCCCTGATCGGAGAGGGTCACCATGGTGTTATTGAAGGTGGAAACGATGTGTGCTTGACCACGTTCGATGTTCTTACGTTCACGGCGCGCAATGCGGCCGGTTTTTCTTTTCTTAACTGCCAAACTAAGTCCCCTCCCTCTTATTTCTTACCGGCTTTTTTATTGGATGCCGGACCTTTTCTGGTTCTTGCGTTGGTTTTTGTTCTCTGTCCGCGGACGGGTAGTCCCTTCTTGTGGCGAACGCCGCGATAGCAGTTGATCTCACGAAGTCTCTTGAGGTTCATTGCAACGTCGCGTCGCAAATCGCCTTCTACGTGAATTTCTGCAATCTCATCACGGATTGCCGCCAACTCTTCTTCGGATAGGTCTTTGACACGGGTGTCAGGATTGACGCCCGCATTCTTTAGAATCTTATTCGACATGGATCGACCGATACCGTAGATATAGGTTAATCCGATTTCAACTCTTTTTTCTCTGGGTAAGTCTACGCCGGAAATTCTGGCCATAAAACGAGTACACCTCCTAGTGTTGGGTCGATCTTGGTCAACCTTGTTTTTGTTTGTGCTTCGGATTCTCGCAGATCACCATGACTCTGCCGCCACGGCGGATGATCTTGCATTTTTCGCACATCTTTTTGACAGATGGTCTAACTTTCATACTACCTCCTCGCCTTGGCTATTTCTTTCGCCAGGTTATACGCCCCTTGGTCAAATCGTAGGGGGAGAGTTCTACAACTACCCGATCTCCGGGCAGGATCTTGATATAGTTCATTCTGAGCTTTCCCGATATATGTGCGATGATCTCGTGGTCGTTTTCGAGTCGCACGCGGAAAATGGTATTGGGCATAGTCTCGACGACCGTGCCTTCTACTTCGATTACATCAGCTTTTGCCATATAGAAAGCCTCCTTTTCAAATGTCCTAGTATTCTCGCTCAAACGGTTCGATGAGTTTGCGGATAAACGCGTTATTCATCTTGCGATCGTTTTCGATGTTGTCTCTGAATTTATCGATCGTCGTGTGGTAGAACACCAGGTGTTTGAGTTTTTTCTTTTTCGGTCTGTCGATTTTTCTTATTTTGCCGTCGACGACGAGTACATATTCATCGTCGAGTACATCCAGGATGAGAAAAAGTTTCCCTTTGTCTCTTCCTGCACGTGACCGTACCAGTTGTCCGATAGAAGGTCCCTTATCCATCCGCACTCGCTAACGATCGGATAGACGATCCAGGATCTCTTTCTCAACGCTCTTGATGTCTCTCATGCCGTCAAAACGTTCGAGGATGCCGCGCTTCTCATAAAAATCGATAAGCGGTGCGGTTTCTCTTTCGTAGACGTCGATGCGGCCTCTTACGGTCGCTTCTTCGTCGTCCTTACGTCTTACGACTTCTCCGCCGCATTTGTCGCATACGCCTTCAACTTTCGGCATGTTCCCGTCGGTGTGATAGGGTGTGCCGCAAGCGGAGCATACGCGTCTGCCGGAGAGTCTCTTTACAAGTTCCTCGTTCGGAACTTCCAAGAGGACGACAGCGTCAAGTTTTTCGCCGCGTTTTTCAAGTCCATGTTCGAGATTTTCCGCCTGCGTGACGGTGCGCGGAAAGCCGTCCAAAAGGAAGCCGTCCTTCGCATCGTCCTTATCAATTCTCGACCAAAGAATTTCACAGGTGAGTTCATCGGGAACGAGCTTCCCGGACTCGGTGAAGGATTTGACCTTCTTACCGAGTTCGGTGTCGTTCTTAATATGATAGCGGAAAATATCGCCGGTAGATACATGCGGGATTCCGAATTTTTCGGAGATGGCGCTCGCCTGTGTGCCTTTGCCGGCACCGGGTGCGCCGAGTAAGATCACTCTCATACTTCGTCTCCTATCTCAAGAAGCCCTTGTAATGGCGCATCGTAAGCATGGTCTCGAGTTGACGTACCGTTTCGAGGACGACGCCGACGACGATGAGTAGTGCCGTGCCGCCGAAGTTGATCCTCAGTTGGAAGA
This sequence comes from uncultured Peptostreptococcaceae bacterium, assembly GCA_947283485.1. GTDB lineage: Bacteria > Bacillota > Clostridia > Tissierellales > Peptoniphilaceae > CAMYOU01. The sequence goes on along the minus strand of CAMYOU010000018.1, from coordinate 8,217 downwards.
TAAGGCTCAAGACGGTCGGGATGAGCACGAGGAGTGCCAAGCCGATTGCGCCGATAAAGGTAATTCTGTTGCTGATTTTCGAGAGATATTCACTCGTGGGTCTGCCCGGTCTGATGCCGGGAACAAATCCGCCGTTCTGTTGGAGATTCTTCGCATATTCTACGGTGTTAAACTGCATCGATGTGTAGAAATAAGCAAATGCTACGATGAGGAGCACTTGTACGATGTAGTAGATCCACGTTCCGACGGTTCCTTGCGGTGTGAAATTGTTTCTCACAAATTCGCCGAATGCACCGTGGAAGTTCTGTGCAATGGTCATCGGTACGGCTAGGAGTGCCCCTGCAAAGATGACCGGCATGACGCCTGCCATATTGACTTTAACGGGGATATGCGTTGCCTGTCCGCCGTACATCTTACGTCCGACAACACGTTTTGCGTATTGGACGGGGATTTTTCTCTCTCCCTCTTGGAGTGCAACCGTGAAGATGACGACGCCGAATGCGACGATGAGGAAGAGAATGACTTTCCAAATGGCGAGTTGTCCGGTCTTCATACCGTTGAACCATGCCATTGCCGTCTCAGGCATTCTCGAGATAATACCCACGAAGATGAGGATCGAGATGCCGTTGCCGACGCCTTTCGAAGTGATGAGGTCGCCGAGCCATACGAGGAACATCATGCCGCCTAAGAGTGTGATATAGATGACCATGTGTTGGAAAAATCCTTCCGCATGGATGGCTTGTGCGAAGATACCGCCGTTTAGAATCGTAACAGCTTCGACAAAACCGAGCACGAGTGCAAGGTATCTTGTGTACTGTGCAATTTTTCTACGGCCTTCTTCACCTTGCTTGCTTAATTCTTCGAGCTTCGGTACTGCAACGGTAAGAAGCTGAAGAATAATGGAAGCGCTGATATAGGGGTAAATCGAGAGTCCAAAGATATTGAATCTCGAGAAGCTCGCTCCCGTCAACATATCGAGATAGGAGAGGAGTTGGCTGCCGCCCTCTGCCACGCGTTGTAGAATCTGTCTGTCCATAAAGGGAACCGGAATGGCAAATCCCAATCGGAAAATGACGATCAGTAGAAGCGTGTTAAGGACTTTCTTTCTGATTTCAGGGACTTTCCAAGCGTTGCGCATCGTTTCGAGCAACTAAATCACCTGAACCTTTCCTCCCGCCTCCTCAATCTTTGCTTTTGCGGATTCGCTGAAGAAATGAGCTTTGACATCGAGTTTTTTCGTAAGCTCGCCTTTGCCTAGGATCTTGATGCCGTCTTTTGCTTTGGCGGCTTTCACAACGCCGCACTCGATCAAGAGTTCCGGCGTGACTTCGGTTCCATCTTCAAAACGATTTAACGCTTCTACATTTACACCTTGAATGACTTTCGCGAAGATATTCGTGAATCCTCTCTTCGGAAGTCTGCGGAATAACGGCATTTGTCCACCTTCGAAACCGGGGCGTACGCCGCCGCCGCTTCTCGAGTTCTGACCGTTCATACCACGTCCGGAGGTTTTTCCCCAGCCGGATGCGCTACCGCGTCCGACGCGTTTTCTCTTTTTCGTGATGGCTCCGTCTGCGGGTCTCAGTGTATTGAGTTTCATCGGAAAACACCTCCTATTCGTTTACTTTCTCAACTTTGACCATGTAGCCGACTTGTCTAAGCATGCCTTGGATGGCCTCGTTGTCTTCTTTGATGACGAAATTGCCCGGGCGAGATAGTCCGAGGGCTTGCATCGTCTTTCTATGCTTCGGAATGCGGCCGATAAGGCTGCGTGTCTGTGTGATCTTTAGCATATCGTCCCTCCTAACCGAGAATCTCTTCTACGGTCTTGCCGCGCAGTTTTGCAACATCTTCAGCGCGTTTTAAGGATTTTAATGCATCCATGGTCGCGTTGACGACGCTTCTTTGATTGCCGCTGCCGAGGGATTTGCCCCTGACGTCGGTGATGCCTGCAAGCTCGCATACAGCACGCATGGCACCGCCTGCGATGACTCCGGTACCTTCTTGTGCGGGTTTCAAAAGGACTTTGCCCGCACCTTGACGTCCGATGATTTCATGCGGAATCGTGGTGCCGACGCGCGGTACACTGATGATATGTTTCTTCGCATCTTGGATTGCCTTTTGGATGGCTTCCGGAACTTCGAGCGCTTTGCCGGTTCCGATGCCTACATGTCCGTTGGCATCGCCTACGACGACGAGTGCGCTGAAGCGGAAGTTACGTCCGCCTTTTACGACTTTCGCGACGCGGGTGATGTGTACGACTTTTTCCTGGAGGTCCAGGCGTTGTACGTCATGATTTAAGAGTTCCAAACCGTTTTACCTCCTTCGCACTAAAACTTCAGGCCGGCTTCGCGTGCCGCTTCGGCGAGGGCTTTGACGCGTCCGTGGTAGATGAATCCGCCGCGGTCGAATACAACCTCTTCGATGCCTTTCGCTACAGCTTTTTCGGCAACGGATTTTCCGACGCGTTTTGCCGCTTCTACGTTGCCTCCGTTTTTGAGATCTGCCATATCTTTCGATGCAGTCGATGCGCTTACGAGCGTCTTGCCGTTCACGTCATCGATGATCTGTGCGTAGATATGTGCGTTCGTCTTGTGAACTTGCAGTCTCGGTCTTTCGGGAGTGCCGCTTAACGACTTGCGAATTCTCTCATGTCGTGCGATTCTATTCTGCTTTTTGTCGATTTTTTTATACAAGATCCCTCACTCCCTTCTACTTACCGGTCTTGCCGACTTTGCGACGGACTTGTTCGTCCTTATAGCGGACGCCCTTGCCCTTGTACGGTTCCGGTCTTCTGAGATCGCGGAGGACTGCTGCATAGTTGCCTACTTGTTGCTTGTCGATGCCGCGTACGATGAGTTGGTTCGGTCCGGGAACTTCGACTTCGATGCCTGCGGGGTCTTCCATCTCGATGGGATGAGAGTAGCCGAGGTTCAAAGTGAGTTTCTTGCCGCTTTTTGCTGCACGGTATCCGGTACCGATGATCTCGAGTTGTTTTTCATACCCCTCAGTTACGCCTTCAATCATGTTGGCGATTAGGGTTCTCGAAAGTCCGTGGAGTGCCTTGTGGCGTTTTTGCTCGGTGGGGCGTTTGACGTGGAGCGTCCCGTCCTCGATGATGATTTCCATGGCACGATCAAGTTTCTCGGAGATTTCTCCTTTGGGTCCCTTGACGGTGACGGTATTGTCATCGGAGACGGCTACGGTTACACCGGCCGGAATTTCGATGGGTTTTAATCCAATTCTGGACATTCGTATCCTCCTTTTTTACCAGACGTAGCAGAGGACTTCTCCGCCGATGCCGTTCTTTCTTGCTTCACGGTCAGGCATAATCCCCTGGGAAGTGGACACGATGGCGATGCCGAGTCCGCCGAGTACACGGGGTACTTCGCCGGCTTTGACATAGACGCGCAGTCCGGGTTTGGAGATTCTCTTGATGCCGGTGATTACTTTCTCACCGCTCGGGCCGTATTTGAGTTCTACGGTCATCATGCCTTGTTTCCCGTCTTCTTCTACCGAAAAGCCATTGATAAAGCCTTCGTCGAGAAGGATCTTGGCGATTTCTTTTTTCATTCTGGATGCAGGAACGACGACGCTTGCGTGTCGCGCGCTGTTTCCATTACGGATTCTTGTGAGCATATCCGCGATAGGATCTGTCATCATAGTTTTTGCCTCCTCTCACTTACCAGCTGGCTTTGCGTACGCCCGGGATTTCTCCCTTGTGAGCGAGTTCTCTAAAGCAAATTCTGCAGATGCCGTACTTGCGAAGATATGCATGCGGTCTTCCGCAGATCTTGCATCTGGAGTAGGCACGCGTGGAGAACTTCGCGGGTCTTTTTTGTTTTGCAATGAGTGATTTCTTTGCCATACCATTCCCCCCTATTTACGGAAAGGCATTCCCATGAGCTCGAGGAATGCTCTGGCTTCTTCGTCGGTCTCGGCACTGGTGACGATGATGATGTCCATGCCGCGAATCTGGTCAATTTGATCATATTCAATTTCCGGGAAGATGAGTTGCTCTTTGATGCCCAAAGCATAGTTCCCGCGTCCGTCGAAGCTCGATGCGCTGACACCGCGGAAGTCTCTTACGCGCGGAAGTGCGACGCTTACGAGTTTGTCCAAGAAGTCATACATCTTGTCGCCGCGCAGGGTTACTTTGCAGCCGACGTTCATGCCTTCACGGAGTTTGAAGTTCGCGATGGATTTTCTTGCTTTGGTTACGATGGGTTTTTGTCCCGAGATGGTTTGCATGTCTTTGACAGCGCCTTCCAATGCTTTGGCGTTGTCTTTCGCTTCGGTGACGCCCATGTTGAGGACGATCTTGTGAAGCTTCGGCACTTGCATGACGTTCTTATATTGGAAGTCTTCCATCATCTTCGGGACGATTTCACTTACGTAGCGTTCTTTGAGTCTAGAAGTCAATGTCGTTCCTCCTCTACTTGATCGTCTCGCCGGATTTCTTTGAGTAGCGGACTTTCTTGCCGTTCTCAAAGCGGAATCCGATGCGGCTCGGAGCCTTTGCTTTTTGGTCGTAGTACATGACGTTGGAGATGTGGATGGGGCGCTCTTTTTGAATGCGTCCGCCGGGGTCTCCTACGCTTCTCGGTTTCTTATGAAATGTGCCGACGTTGACGCCTTCTACGATGACGGTTTCTTTCTTGCGGTCAATCGAGAGGACTTTGCCGGTTTTCACATCTTTGCCTTGACCTTTGTCTTTGCCGGCAATGATTGCAACGGTATCTCCTTTTCTGATTTTCATCCTAGCCTCCTATAGCACTTCCGGTGCCAGGGAGATGATCTTCATATAATCTCTCTGACGAAGTTCACGGGTGACGGGTCCGAAGATACGCGTTCCGACCGGGTTCTTGTCATCTTTGATGATGACTGCGGCGTTGTCGTCGAATTTGATATAGGTTCCGTCGGGGCGTCTGATGCCGCTTTTGGTGCGGACGATGACGGCTTTGACGACGGATCCTTTTTTGACGACTCCACCGGGGATTGCGGATTTGACGGTTGCTACGACGACGTCTCCGATGTGTGCATACTTTCTATTGGTTCCGCCCAATACGCGAATGACAAGAAGTTCTCTTGCGCCGGAGTTGTCGGCAACGCGTACGCGGCTTTCGGTTTGAATCATGCTCTCTCCTCCTTGCTATTTCGCAGCTTCGACGATTTCAACGAGTCGCCATCTCTTGTCTTTCGAGAGCGGTCTGGTTTCCATGATGCGAACTACGTCTCCGATCTTCGCTTCGTTGTTTTCGTCGTGTGCTTTGAATTTGGTGGTCTTAACGACCTGCTTCATATAGAGAGGATGTGCGACTTTCGTTTCGACGGCGACGACGATCGTCTTCTCCATCTTGTCGCTTACGACTCGTCCTACACGGACTTTTCTGGTGCCTCTTTGTTTTTCCATTAGGACTAAGCCTCCTTCCGGATGCCGAGTTCGCGTTCGCGAACGACGGTTTGGATTCTTGCAATGTCTTTGCGCACGCCTCTTAGGCGCATGGGGTTGTCGAGCTGACCGGTTGCTTGTTGGAAGCGCAGGTTAAAAAGCTCGCCTTTGAGGTCTTTTAATTTCGAGTTTAACTCGTTGTCATTCAGCGCGCGAATGTCTTTTGCCTTCATTACGCTTCACCTTCCTTTGCGAGGTCCTCACGGACGACGAATTTGGTCTTGATGGGGAGCTTGTGGCTTGCAAGGCGCATTGCTTCTTTTGCAACGTCCTCGGGTACGCCTCCCATCTCGAATAGAATGCGACCGGGTTTCACAACGCCTACCCAGTACTCGGGAGCACCTTTACCGGAACCCATGCGGACTTCCGCCGGTTTCTTGGAGACGGGTTTGTGCGGGAAGACTTTGATCCAGATCTTTCCGCCACGTTTGATATATCTTGTCATCGCACGACGTGCAGCCTCGATTTGGTTTGCCGTGATCCAGCAGGGTTCGAGTGCTTGTAGTGCGTATTCACCATAGGTGATGGTATTGCCGCGAAGCGCTTTGCCCTTCATGCGACCGCGATGCACGCGACGATATTTCACTCTTTTGGGCATCAACATTTTGTCTTACCTCCTTACTCTAGCGAGCTTTTGCTTGACGGTCACGACCGTTTCTTCCGCGGTTGTCGCGGCTAAAGGGTCTCTTCTCGTCTTTTCTCTTCTTGCGATCAAAGGGTTTTCTGCGATCGTTTCTTTCGTCTCTTTGTCTCTCAGGAAGAATCTCGCCTTTGTAGAGCCAAACTTTGACGCCGATTTTTCCGTACGTCGTGTCTGCTTCGGCAAATCCGTAGTCGATGTCCGCTCTCAAGGTTTGAAGCGGGATGGTGCCTTCGCTATAGCCTTCCGTACGTGCGATGTCGGCTCCGCCGAGGCGGCCCGATACGCTGGTCTTGATGCCTTTTGCTCCGAGGCGCATGGTTCTTTGGATGGATTGTTTCATGGCGCGGCGGAACGAGATACGGCGTTCAAGCTGAGATGCGATGTTTTCTGCAACGAGTTGTGCGCTAAGATCGGGGCGTTTGATTTCCTCGATGTTCACGATGACGCTCTTCTCGGTGAGTTTCTCGAGTGCTTTTCTAAGTTCTTCAACGCCTGCGCCGCCTTTGCCGATGATCATGCCGGGTTTGCCGGTGAAGATCGATACTTTGACGCGGTTTGCGGCACGTTCAATCTTGATTTCTGCAATGCCTGCGTCTTTGGCGCGCGTCTTAATGTATTCGCGAATCTTTACGTCTTCGACGAGGAGGTCCGAGAATTCTTTTTTACCTGCGTACCATTTGGAGTTCCAGTCTTTGATAACGCCTACGCGAAAACCGTGCGGATTAACTTTTTGACCCATCTTAAGCCTCCTTTTCGTCCATCGATGCTACGACGACGCCGATGTGGCTTGCACGTTTCAAAATCGGATACGCCGATCCTTTGGCTTTCGGTCTGTAGCGTTTCATGACAGGCGCTTCGTTTGCATAAGCGCGTTCTACGTAGAGTTTGTCTCTATTCATATTGAAATTGTGTTCTGCATTCGCAATGGCGGATTTCAAAACTTTTTCGAGTTTTCTTGCTCCGCGCTTGGGCGTAAAGCGGAGGATCGCTAGGGCTTCGTCGACTTGTTTGCCGCGAATGGCCTTGCAGATGTATCCCACTTTCAAAGGCGAGATGCGAACGTATTTTGCTTCTGCTCTTGCGTTCATGTCTACCCCCTATTTCGAAACTCTGGCTTGTTTGTCCTTGCCTGCGTGACCGCGGAAGGTTCTCGTGGGGACAAATTCACCGAGTTTGTGTCCGACCATGTCGTCGGTAATGTAGATCGGAAGATGCTTTCTGCCGTCATGAACGGCGATGGTGTGGCCGATCATTTCGGGGAAGATCGTCGAGCGACGCGACCAGGTCTTGATGACTTTCTTTTCGTTCTTGGAATTTAATGCTTCGACCTTCTTCATGAGATGTTCGTCAATGAAGGGGCCTTTCTTGAGTGATCTTGCCATGTTTCCGTCCTCCTACTTTTTCTTGCGGCTTCTTACGATGTATTTCGAAGAATGTTTCTTCTTGTTTCTCGTCTTGACGCCTTGAGATTTCTTGCCCCACGGGGTCATCGGTGCGGGACGTCCGATCGGTGCGCGTCCCTCGCCGCCGCCGTGCGGGTGGTCAACCGGGTTCATTGCCGAGCCGCGTACATGGGGTCTCTTGCCCATGTGGCGGGACTTGCCGGCTTTACCGATGTTAACGAGTTCGTGCTCGAGATTGCCGACTTGTCCGACGGTTGCACGGCATGTGAGGTGGATGAGGCGGAATTCGCCGGAAGGAAGTCTTAATTGTGCAAACTTGCCTTCTTTTGCCATGAGCTGTGCTTCTGCGCCTGCAGTACGAACGAGTTGTCCGCCTTTGCCTGCCTTGAGCTCAATGTTGTGAACCATGGTACCTACGGGGATGTTCGCAAGCGGAAGTGCGTTGCCGATGACGATATCGGCTTCGGGACCGCTCTCGACCATGTCGCCTACCTTGAGACCGTTCGGTGCGAGGATGTAGCGTTTTTCTCCGTCCGCATAGTGTAGGAGCGCGATGTTCGCACTTCTGTTGGGATCATATTCAATGGAGAAGACTTTTGCCGGGATGCCGTCTTTGTTGCGTTTGAAGTCGATGATGCGGTATCTCTTTGCCGCTCCGCCGCCTCTGTGGCGTACGGTGATGATGCCGCGCGAATTTCTGCCGCCTTTTCTCTTGAGGC
>CAMYOU010000017.1 GCA_947283485.1 uncultured Peptostreptococcaceae bacterium | reverse complement strand
GCATTTTTGCGCGAATTTTTTCCGGAATTTCGTCGAGATCACGCACATTATCCGCGGGGATGAAGACCGTTTTGATGCCGTAACGATAGGCGGCGAGTGCTTTTTCTTTGAGTCCGCCGATGGGGAGAACTTTCCCGCGCAAAGTCATCTCGCCCGTCATGGCGATGTCGCGACGCACGCGTTTCCCCGTGAGCGCGCTCACGAGTGCCGTGGTCATCGTCACGCCTGCACTCGGTCCGTCCTTGGGCGTTGCGCCTTCCGGCAGATGGATGTGAATATCCATGTCCTTGTAAAAATTCTCGGGAATTTTCCATTCCGCGGCATGACTGCGGATATAACTGATACAAGCCATCGCGGATTCCTTCATGACGTCGCCGAGGCTTCCCGTAAGCTGCACTTTCCCCGTGCCGGGCATGGGGCTGGCTTCGATCGTAAGGAGGACGCCGCCGACACTTGTCCATGCAAGACCCGTTACGATACCGACCTGCGGCACTTTGTCAAAATCATCGGGGAAATATTTTTTCTTCCCGAGAAAATCGGTGAGATTGCGCACGCCGACTTTGATCGTACCCGCTTCTTCTTCGACGAGCCTTTTCACCGCGCGACGCGCAATCTTGGAAAGATTTCTCTCGAGTTCGCGTACGCCCGCTTCCCTCGTGTAGAATTCGATGATCTCACGAATCGCCGCATCGGAAACCGAGAGTTCTTTTTTCTGCAGACCGTGATTTTCCATAATGCGCGGAAGGAGATGACGCTTCGCAATTTCAAATTTTTCTTCGTCAGTATAGCTCGTAAGACGGATGACTTCCATACGGTCAAAGAGCGGCTCGGGAATGTCGTCCTCAAAATTTGCCGTGGTAAAAAAGACGACGTCCGAGAGATCGAACGGAATCTCGAGATAATGATCGGTGAATGTGTCATTCTGTGCCGAGTCGAGTACCTCGAGGAGCGCATTCGCGGGATCGCCTCGAAAATCGCCCGACAATTTGTCGATTTCGTCGAGCAGGAAGAGTGGATTTCTCGTCTTCGCTTTCGTAAGCTCCGAGATGATTCTTCCGGGCATCGCGCCGATATACGTCTTTCTGTGCCCTCGGATCTCCGCTTCGTCACGCACGCCTCCGAGACTCATGCGGACAAATTCACGTCCGAGCGCTTCGGCGATTGAACGGGCAATCGAGGTTTTGCCGACGCCGGGAGGTCCGACGAGACAGAGGATCGGGCCTTTGACCGTATTCTGTCTTTTCATGAGCGCGATAAACTCGAGGATTCTCTCTTTGACATCCTTGAGCCCGTAATGGTCGCGGTCGAGAATCTTACGCGCCTTTGCAAGGTCGATTTCCGTCGTGGAGACTTCGTTCCACGGCAAATCAAACACGACATCGAGATAATTTCTGATGACCGTGTTCTCGGGCGATTGCGGCGGCGTATGCGAAAGCGCACGGATCTCTTTTTCGATTTTCTCGCGCACTTCGTCGGAGACGGTGAGCGCGTCGAGTTTTTCCTTGTACGTTTCGATCGCTTCCTCGTCGTCCCCCGCTTCGCCGAGTTCCTCTCGGATCGCCTGCATTTGTTCCTTGAGATAGTATTCGCGTTGCGAGTCGTTGATCGCCTTGACGACTTTCTTATTGATTTTTTCTTCGATCTTCAAAAATTCGATTTCGTCGTTTAGGAGCCTGTGGAGTTTCGTAAGTCGCAGATAGGGATCGAGCTCTGCGAGAATTTCCTGATGTCCTTCCTCCGAAAAACTGACATAGGAGCCGATGACGTCCGCGAGTCTGCCGGGATCGTCGATATCGCGCAGTCCCAAGAGAATTTCGTCGCCAAGATCCTTGGAGTGGGCGACAAAAGTTTTCATATCCGAAAGAATGAGGCGCATTGCCGCGATCATTTCTTTTGATTTTTCGATATTCTCATCGTATTCGATCCGCATGAGATTCGCTTCGTAGTAGCCGTCCTTTTCTTCGAACTTACGAAGTTTCCCGCGCGCTACGCCCTCGACGAGGACGCGAATCACGCCGCCCGAGAGTTTGAGCGTTTGCTTGATGGTCGCAACGGTGCCGATGGTGTAGAGATCTTTTTTTTCGGGTTCCTCCTCCATAAAGTTTTTTTGCGTGACGACGAAGATTTCTCCGTTTGCCATCATGGCGGCTTCGAGTGCCGCGATGGAGCGAGGTCTGCCGACGTCAAAATGCATCACCATATGGGGAAACATGAATAGGCCGCGAAGCGGAATCACGGGAAGTGTCGCTTGCTCTTCACGATAATACGGATTCATGGGAACCTCCTTTCTTTCTTAAAAATAGGAAAAAGAGAAGCAAGTATCTGCTTCTCAAGATATTTCCTCATAGATACGGACAGGGGAAGTTTTACCGTCCACGACATCCTTTGTAATTCGTAATCCTTTGACATTCGCTTCACTTGGCAGTTCGTACATCATGTCCATGAGCGTGTGCTCGAGGATTGATCTCAGACCGCGTGCGCCCATGCCCTTCTCGCTCGCCATCTTGGCGATCTCGAGAAGCGCGTCGTCGTCGATCGTAAGTTCGATCCCGTCCATGCGAAAGAGTTCTTCGTATTGACGCACGAGTGCGTTCTTGGGTTCTTTGAGGATCCGTACGAGAGATGCCTCCGATAGCGGATCCAACGAAACGAGAACCGGGATGCGTCCGACAAATTCCGGAATCAGTCCGAATTTCAAGAGATCTTCCGGACGCACGTCGTTTAGGAGAGCCGAAGTATCTTCTTTCCCTGCGCGCACATCGGATAAGAATCCGACGCTCTTTTTCTCACGGCGTTTTGCGATGATGCGGTCGATGCCGTCAAAAGCACCGCCCAAAATAAAGAGAATGTTCGTCGTGTCGACGCGAATGTATTGTTGTTCGGGATGCTTGCGTCCGCCCTGAGGCGGCACGTTCGCTTCCGTGCCTTCGATGATCTTTAGGAGTGCCTGTTGCACGCCTTCCCCGCTCACGTCGCGCGTGATCGAGGCGGATTCACTCTTGCGCGTGATCTTGTCGATCTCGTCGATGTAGATGATGCCGCGTTCGGCGCGATCGATGTCGTAGTCCGCGTTCTGGATGAGCTTCAATACGACGTTCTCGACGTCTTCGCCCACATAGCCCGCTTCGGTTAACGTCGTCGCGTCCGCAATCGCAAAGGGCACTTCGAGAATGCGTGCGAGCGTCTTTGCGAGTAAAGTCTTGCCGCTCCCGGTAGGTCCTAAGAGCAAGATATTCGATTTCTCAAGCTCGACGCCGCTCTCGGTCTTCGTGCCGATGCGTTTGTAGTGATTGTAGACTGCGACGGAGAGAGCTTTCTTCGCCTCTTCCTGCTCGATGACGTATTCATCGAGCATGGCTTTGATTTCTTTGGGCTTCGGTAATTCTTTCATATTGCGACTTGCGAGTTGGCGTTCCGTTTCCGCGAGAATCGCCTCCGCGCTCTCGACGCATTCATTGCAGATATAAACGCCGGGACCCGCGATGAGCTTGTCTACTTCGTCTGCCGACTTGCCGCAAAAAGAGCATGCAACGCGCGGATGTTTGTCTTCTGCCACGTATGCCTCCCTTAGTGCTTCTCGATCACTGCGTCGACAATGCCGTACTTCACCGCCTCCTCGGCAGTCATGTAGAAATCTCTGTCGGTATCGCGTTCGATCTTCTTCAAAGTCTGTCCCGTGCGTGCCGATAAAATCTCATTCATGCGTTTGCGTACGTTCTTGATCTTTTCAGCTTGAATGATGATATCCGCGGCTTGACCCTGCGCTCCGCCGAGCGGTTGGTGGATCATGATGTCGGAATTGGGCAGCGCATAGCGTTTCCCGGGCGTTCCCGCCGCGAGCAAAAATGCGCCCATGCTTGCCGCAAGACCGATGCAGATCGTCGAGACATCCGAGCGGATGTATTGCATCGTGTCGTAGATCGCCATCCCCGCGGACACACTGCCGCCGGGGCTATTGATATAGAGCTGAATATCCTTGTCAGGGTCTTCCGACTCCAAAAAGAGGAGCTGTGCGACGATGAGATCCGCCGTGACATTGTTGACTTCCCCGCTTAGGAAAATGATGCGTTCTTTTAATAATCTGGAATAAATGTCGTAGGAGCGTTCCCCTCTTCCGGTTTGCTCAACGACCATTGGAACAAGTGCCATGATACTCCTTTCCGGAAGGAGCGTATTTCATCGTCCTTCTCTATGCTTCGGAGGCGTCTTCATCCTTTGCGTCTTTTTTGTCTTCCGATTTTTCTTCGGCTTTCTTCGCTTTTGCTTCCGCTTCCGCTTTGAGTTCTTCTTCCGTCTTTTCGATAAAGTGTGTCTTCTCGACCAATTCATCGATGGCTTTCTTACGTAGAACGGTCTCTTCTACGATATGCATCGTCCCGAATTTTTTGATGTCTTCTTTGAACTTGTCAAAATCATCCGCACCGTACATGCCCATGATTTCCTTGAGTTCGGCGTCGAGTTCTTCTTCCGTCGCCTTAATGTTTTCGAGTTCGATATAGCGTTTGAGAACCGTGTCCGCCGTGACTTTTTCACGAGCCGCGGGCATCATCTGTGCTTCGAGCATCGCCTCGTTCATGCCGGTAAAAGCAAGATATTGTTCGAGTGTAAGACCCGATTGTTTGAGATTGTCTTCCAGCTCACGACGTTCTTCGTAGTGGCGTTTCATGACCATGGAGATCGGAATGTCGACTTTGGAAACACCGACAAGTGCCTTGACGGCTCCGTTTTGTTTTTGTCTTAGGATCTCCGCTTCGATGTGTTTCTCGAGGTCTTTGCGAATCGAATCCTTAAATTCCTCGAGCGTATCAAATTCGCTCACATCTTTTGCAAATTCATCGTCGAGTGCAGGATATTCTTTGGTGCGTACGTGGTTGATGTGTACATGGAAGACGGCTTCTTTGCCGGAAAGTTCAGCGGCATGGTATTCCTCGGGGAATGTGACTTTGACGTCGACGTCTTCACCTTTCTTCTTCCCGATGAGTCCCTCTTCAAATCCCGGGATGAACTGACCGCTGCCGATGACGAGATCGTGTCCCTCGTCTTTGCCGCCGTCAAAGGGAACACCGTCCACTTCTCCCAGATAATCGATGTTGGCGATGTCGCCCTCTTTGATCGCGTCTTCGCTGTCGACAAGGCGTGCGTTTTGTTCGAGCTCTTGTTTGAGTCTGCGATCGACCATTTCCTCCGTGAGCTCGAGCTTCGGAATGACGGCTTCGAGTTTGGAATAGTCGCCAATTTCCGGAATGGGCATGAGTTCTACGGTAAAGTGTAAGAGAATGTCCTCTCCCTTTTTGATCTCGTCCGCGTCGACTTTGGGCTCATCGCAGGGATCGAGATTGAGTTCTTCTACCGCCTCGTCAAAAATCTGCGGCGTCATTTCATTGAGTGCATCTTGATAAAAAATTTCCGACCCGTACATGCGTTCCACGATCGAGCGCGGTGCTTTGCCCTTGCGGAAGCCATGGATCGAAAAATAGTTGCGATTCTCTTGAAAAACTTTGTTGACCGCCGCATCGAAGTCTTTGTATGCTACGGTTGCATCAAATTTTGCGACATTTTTTTCGTTCGAGATGAGTTCAAATTTCACTGGGTTTCCTCCTTACAATAACCAATCTTAAATAGTATAGCATATCACTTGGATTTGGCAATGTGCATACGATGCCTTATTCCGATGATACGGCTTCTATGACGCCTCCGCCGACGACGAGATCATCCCTATAAAAAACGGCGGACTGCCCTTTGGCAACGCCGTAGATTGCTTCATCGAAATGCACATGCACTTCATCGCCCGAAGCTTCGATCGTCGCAGGTGTTGCGGTCTTGCCGTGCCGGACTTTGACCTCCGCCCGGAATGGAAAGCGCGTGGACGGCGTGGGAAACACCGTGTCGCCGAGCACGAGCGTACGGATGCTCGTCTCTTCTCGCGCGGCTAAGAGGATGTCTCCGTCCGCACGAATTTCCTTGACGTAGAGCGGAACTTTGTATGCGATGCCGAGCCCCTTGCGCTGACCGACCGTGTAATGCACAATGCCGTTGTGTCGTCCGAGATCGGTTCCGTCTTCGAGACGAAAATGTCCGCTTCGATTCCCCTCCGGTCTGTACGCCGATACGAAATGACCCGCGCTCATATTTTTCACAAAACAAATCTCTTCACTGTCGGAGCGCGACGCCGTGGGCAATCCCGCTTCGCGCGCGATGGCGCGTACCTCATCCTTTGTAAGTTCCCCGACGGGGAAAAGAACGCGCGAAAGCACGTCGGAAGTAAGTCGATAGAGAAAATAGGTCTGATCTTTCACGGCATCCGGGGCGCGGCGCAGATACGTGACCCCGTCTTTCGTACATGTCCGCGCATAGTGCCCCGTCGCGATTTTGTCCGTACCGAGATCTTTCACCGCCTCGAGGAATTTTCCGAATTTGATCGTGCGATTGCAGTAAATGCAGGGATTGGGTGTGCGTCCCTCGGCGTATTCGTTTACAAAATAATCGATGACCGTGCGTTCAAAAAAATCTTTCATGTCGAGGACGACGTGTTCGATGCCGAGAAATTTTGCGACACGCGCGGCATCTTCCGCCGCACGATGAAATTCCTCTCTGCTCCCGCCGAAGAGAGGTCCGTCGGGAATCATGCGCATCGTCACCGCCACGACCTCATAGCCCGCTTCGAGAAGACGCAAGCAGGAAACGGAGCTGTCCACTCCGCCACTCAAACCGACCGCGACTTTCATCAGAATGCGATGACGATGCCGCCGTCGTTGGCATAGATCGAGGAGAGCATACCCATGTCGACCACCTCGATGCGTCCGAACGGATAGCACTCGCGCGCGGCACTTGCAACACTTTCCCCGCGCTCAGGATTGTTGCAATGGGCAACGATGAGCGTCCGTTCCTCAAAGTCCTCACAACGCGTGCCGATGAGTTCCAACATGCGCGAGAGGGATTTTTTGATTCCGCGCACGCTTTCCACGAGTTCAATCTTCCCGTCTTTGCCGCAAAAAATCGGCGCAATGGAGAGAAACGACGCGATTTTTCCCTTGAGGACGCTCATGCGACCGTTCTTGACGAGATTGTCGAGATTTTCAAGTACGAAAAATGTCTGCAATTTATGACTGATAAAATCTTCGACTTCGCGCACGACTTCATCAAAGTCTTTGCCGCTTGCGGCGAGTTTGTTGGCAAGGAGCGCAACGACCGTCTCCCCCGCCACCGCACTTTTGGAATTGAAAACGTGGACGCACGTGCCCTCCGGAGCCATATTGGCGGCAAGCTTGGCATTCGCATACGTCGCCGAGAGCGCATCCGAGATGGTGACGATGTAATTGTCGACGCCCGCTTCAATGCCCGCAAGAAACGCACCGGGTGAAGGCGCCGCCGTCTTCGGCGTGGTGGACGTTGCCTTCATAATTTTCAAAAAATCGGCAGCTTTGATCCCCGTGTCGATATAGCTCGTCCCGTCGATCTCGGAAGTAAACGGAATTTTCGTGATGGAAAGTTCTTTTTCAATTTGCGCGTTTAATTCAACGCTCGAATCTCCGATGATCTTATGCATGATTGCCTCCCAGACGCGCTTCGATAAGTTGCGCGAGTTTCTTCGCCTCGCGCTCGATTTCCCCCTCGTCCTTGCCCTCGATCATGACGCGTACCAAGGGTTCCGTGCCTGAGGGTCTTATGAGTACCCGTCCCTGTCCGTCAAAGGTTTCTTCAAGTTTCTCGATCGCGTCACGGATCACTTCGTCCTCGAGATAACTCTTTTTCTTCTTCTCCTCGACAAAGGCGTTCACGAGCACTTGCGGATAGCTCTTCATGTATCCCGCCAGCTCGCTTAACGGCATATTCTTCTCGCGCATCGCGTTTAGAACCTCGATGGCGGTGAGAATGCCGTCTCCCGTCGTGCTCTTGTCAAAGAAAATGATATGTCCCGATTGCTCTCCGCCGAGTACATAGCCGTTTTTGCGCATTTCTTCGAGGACATAGCGATCTCCGACCGCCGCGGAGATGAACTTGAGTCCTTCTTTCTCACAGAATTTGAGTAGACCGAGATTACTCATCACCGTGCCGACAATCGTGTCGTGATTGAGTGCTCCGCGCTTTCTCAAAAAGAGCGAGGTCGCCGCGAGGATGTGATCCCCGTCCATGAGTTTGCCTTTTTCATCGACCGCCATCACGCGATCTCCGTCGCCGTCAAAGGCGAATCCTACGTCCGCACCCGATTCGAGTACGAGTTTTTCGATGATCTCGGGATTGGTCGAGCCACAGCCGCGATTAATGTTCATGCCGTCGGGCTCGCGATTGATGGCAACGACTTTCGCACCCAGTCTCTCAAAGACTTCCGGTGCAATTTCATAGGTCGCGCCGTGTGCGCAGTCGAGCGCAATGGTCAGACCCGTAAGATCGTATTCACATTCCCCGACCAGGTAGTCGATATAGTCCTTGCGATGATGTTCTTCCGGAATGCTCGTGCCGACCTCCGCTCCGATGGGATGCGGCAGTGTATCCTCTTCCGCCAAGATGAGTTCTTCGATGCGATCTTCCGTCTCATCCGGCAGTTTGAATCCGTCGTGAGAGAAAATTTTGAGTCCGTTGTATTCTCCCGGATTGTGAGAGGCGCTGATGACAATGCCCGCCATCGCGTCGAGTTTGCGCGTAAGATAGGCGATCCCCGGCGTCGGAATGACCTCGAGTCTCAATGTATTGACGCCCGCACTCGTGATGCCCGCGACAAGTGCCGCTTCCAGAAGATCTCCCGATTTTCTCGTGTCTTTGCCGATGAGGATGACATTCTTCCCCTCCTCGCGCAAAACATGCGCCGCCATGCGACCCGTCTTGTAGGCGAGCTTTGCATCCAAAAATTCATTGGCAATACCGCGAATACCGTCCGTTCCAAAAAGTTTACCCATGATTAACTTCCTCCTTACGCGCTCTCGCATACGCTAAGAGTGCCTCTTTTGTATATCTTGAGGAATCGTCCGTAAGACGTTCCTCGATTTCACAAAGCACCTGACCCAAGAAAGGCCCCGGTGTATAGCCGATGCGAATGAGATCCTCTCCGGTCACGAGCCGTTCTTTCTTCGTCTCGACCGGCTTCTTCAAAAACGCCACCGCATCGTCCAAAAACTCCGGCACGCCGAAATTCGTCGCCGCGGCATCCGCACGCACGAGTTCCATGAGACGTAATGCATCCTCGACGCTCGATTCGCGCACAAGTCTGCGTAGATGTCTTTCGGAATACGGCGCAACCGCGCTCATGTGTCTACGGATCAAAAAGGCGATCCCGTCGATTTCTTTGCGCGAAAGGACACATGCCATGTCCGCTCTAAAGAGTTCCTCTGATCGATTCGCGTGTCCGTAGAAATGTGCATAGCCTTTCTCATCGAGGAATTTCGTGTCCGCTTTCCCGACATCGTGATAGAGCGCGGCAAGCCGGAGTGAAAAATCGGCGCGCGTGTTCGCGACGACATCGAATGTATGATGGAGCGCATCCTTCTCGTGGAAAGGCCCCTCCTGCATGAGACCCCGAAGTCTTGCGACCGACGGAAAAAGAACATCGAGCGCACCCGTCTCGTCCATGAGTTCGAGTGCACGCGCGACATGTTCGCCCGTCAGAATCCGCTCCCATTCGGCACGCATCTTGGGGCTCAGATACCGCGCTTCCTCTTTTGCCGCGTTGAGAAAAGACTCCTCCGGCACCAGTTCAAAGCGGGCGGAAAAACGAATGCCGCGCAGAATTCTCAGCGCATCTTCGTAGAGTCTCCTCGCGGGATCTCCGATCATGACGAGTTTTTTCTCGAAAAGATCTTTTTTCCCGGCGTAGGGATCGACGAAACCGCGTTTTTCGGAATATGCCATCGCCCCGATCGTAAAATCTCGACGCGCAAGATCCTCCTCGATCGTATCGACGAAGATGACACGGGCGGGGTGCCTGTGATCTCTGTAGTCCGCGTCGCGCCGAAACGTCGTGATCTCGACGCCCGGAAGCGTCACGTTGCCGAATTTCGGACGATAGGCGATGACTTCGTCCCGAAAGAGATCACGCACCGTCTCGGGTCTTGCCGCCGTCGCAAGATCATAGTCCTGAGGCTCGATCCCGAGGAGTGCATCGCGCACCGCTCCGCCGACGAGATAGCTCGGATATCCGTGCGTTTCGAGTATTTCCATTACGCGCCATGCGTCTTTCATGCTCTCACCGCTTTCCCCCATATTATACACGAACATCGCTAGAATGCGTTTTTGCCACGCAATTTGCTACAATTTCGCCACATTTATTGAGCTTGTGGGCAACAAAAAAACTCCCGTATCAGAGCGGGAGTTTCTACGTCTTTCATATTATTGCGCTTCCATAAAGACCGGCACACGATAGCGAAGTTCACTCGAAGGAATGCCTCGCATGTAGTTGTAAATGGTCTGCGATTGCGAATGCGCCCAACGTGCATCCGTTGCATATTGATGCCAGAGATCCGGTCCATTCATACGATAGCGCATGGAATAGAGCGTGTTCTGACGGTATCTCGGATGGTTGATATACGCCGCGGATACAAAATTGGCACCGCCCGTAATCGCGGAATCCACGGAGAACCAGCCTTCTCTGTATGCACGTGCCGCACCTTTGAAGAGCGGATTGTCATCGGATGCGCCGATCCCGAACATATTGTAGGTCGGTTTGCCGTCTGCCGTGAGTTTGCCGGTCGCAAGTTTGCTGCGACCGTTGCCCGTCTCGAGAAGCGCATGGGCAACAAGATAGACGGGGTGAATATTCGCCTCACGTGCCGCCTTTTTGAACACGGAGCCTTTTCCGTCGAGCACACCCTTGTTCTGAAGCATACGGTTGAGAAGGGATACGTCGACATCCGCATAGTCGAGCTTCATAAACATCATACGACGTACGGGATCTTCAATGAAATTCTTGGGGTCCATGTAATAGCGAACATACGCGCGATCCTCTTCGTCGTTGTAGTCGAGGGCAACCCAGTCGCCGACGGCTTGACTGTACCGCGTGACGCGACCGCTTGTCATTTGATCGCGGACATAATCGTCGAGCGAGCGGGAATAATAATCGTATTCCACTTGACCGCCTAGAACACTGTAATCGACACCGTTATCGGCATACGTATCGATCGGGAACACCGCTCCGACGCCGACTTCTTCGCCATTTTCCGAAGTGAAGCGAAGTTCGCCGTCTCGGGGTTCTTCCGATACCGTCTCATCTTTCTTTTCTTCCGTATATGCTTGTTCCGCGTCCTCTTCCGACGGATCGCTCTCATCGACGATGCGAACGTCCTCCGCTTCCGTCTCCGGAGTCTCTTCGCGTTCTGCGCGAACATGCTTTGCCGAACGATCGTCTTCCGTCATCACGAGAAACGTGCGGACATAGGCGAGTTCGTCGTCGCCAATACGAACGCAAAGCCAGTCTTCCGAACGCTCGACGATCTCGAATCGTTCGCCTTCCTTTGCCGTGTAGACAATGCGTGCGTCGTCCTTCGGCTCCTTTCTGAGATTCACATCACAAGCCGTCATGCAACTTGCCGCATAGGCCTTGGTTCCAATCGCCAAAGCACATAGCGTAAGAAGCGTGAGCACTATTTTTTTCATGCTGTTCCTCCTTCGTTAAAGTCCCAAATGGACAGATTTTTCCGACATATAGAAATTGACATGTTCATTGTACCAGAAAGATTTCGAATTGTCATCTTTTTGTAACTAAAAAAGAAAGTTTTCTCGAAAGTCCGCGAAATCATCGAAGTCATCGCCTTTTCTTTCTCTTTTGCACGAAAAAACCGCAAGGCAATCTTGCGGCTTTTGGATCCGTATGGAAAATGTTCGAACACAACACATACGTCTATTGAAGCTCGTCCATCCAATCTTCGACGTCTCCCGTTTCGACAAAACTCGGGTCGAGATGTGTGAGGAAATGCCAATCCGTCTCGCCCTGTGCGCGATAGAGAATCGCCTCTCCATCCTCCGATCCAAAGAAGGAGCGCGTGACTTCATAGCCCTTGTCCTCAAGGATCTCTTTGGCGCGGGCATAGCGCGCTTCTCGCCGTTCGATATACGTCTTTACGTCTTCATTGTCAATCGAATAAGCATCCACCCTCGTCACGCCGTCCACGATGCCCGTGCCCGGTTCCGAAAGAACGGGGAGTTCCCGCCAGGCGACGTCGACCCTATCCATGCTCTCAAACATGAATTGGGTGAACGGTACGAGATTGCCATTGCAGTCGAGTTCGAGATACGCGGGAATCTTCTTCGGATCCAGCGTTTCATAGAGAAAGCCATCTTCTTCGTAGCTACCGTACGCCTCGAGTCCGGATAAGAAGCGTCTTCCCTCCTCGATCGTAGAAAAAAGTCCGATGTCCGTCGTTCTGCCCTCTTGAATGAGTTCCAATAGAAACATTTTTTACTCCTTTTCTTTTTCTTCCGGCATCTCGCTCATGCATCGAATGCAAAAACGGATGCCGTGCGTTGTCTTTTCGACTTTGTAATCCACATGATAATTCGTGAGGAGACTCTTCACGATATAGAGTCCGAGTCCGTTGCTGTTCTCTTTCTTGAGATCATAGGGCATTTCAAAAAATGCATGGAGATCGATCTCGTCTTTTCCACGAAAACTGTTCTCGATCGTGAACTGCGTCCCGTCCCCGTTGATCCGTATGAAACCGCCCTCGTCGGTGTATTTCACGGCATTACTCAGAAGATTCGAGAGGATCATCTTGAGTGCGGTGCGCCCGATATAGAGTGCTTCCGAGCCTACACGCTTTGTAATCTCGATCTTTTTCTCATTTGCCAAAAGTTCATATTGCGCGAGTAATTCTCCGAGTACCTCGTCGATCCGGATCCATTCTTCGTCGTTTTTGAGCCGTTCCATCGAAGATGCGGAGAGGATCTGCGAGATATGACGCGTCAGATCATCGACGATTGCGATCGAGCGGCGAATATACGTGTCGCGATCCTTGTATTTCCCAATTTCATAGAGCATATTCTCGAGGATGATCTTGAGGCTTGCGAGCGGTGTCTTGAGTTCATGCGATGCGCCGCGAAAAAAATCGACTTTGAGTTCCTCGAGACGCACGATCTCGCGATTCTTGAGATTGACATCGTCGATCGTCTTTAGGAGCGTCTCGTAGAGATCGTTGATCTGCCCTTTGAGCTCGCCCACCTCGTCGTTCGTATCGATGGTGAGTCGCGCAGTCTCGTCGAGTGCCATCATGTGATCCGTGACCTCTTTGATCTCGCCGATTTGACGCTTGATCGCCCGTGCGTAGATGAACGCCACGCCGATGGAAAAGACGAACGAAACGAAAAGCGTGAACGGCAAGAAGCCGAAACTGAGTTCCTTCGCCTCGCGCTTCACATCTGCTGTGAAGAGATATTGCACCGTGCGCTCTTCTCCGGTGTCAAACTTGAGCGTGCGTTCCTCGATGATGAGGGCATTGTCCTCGCTCCCGAAGTCGGGTTTGAAATCTGGCTCGATCTCGATCGCGTGATCGGCTGTATTCTCCCGCACAAAAGCCTTGATTGCGCTGTTCTTCGAGTAAAAATCGAGCGACTTCGTCACGTAGTCGAGATTCTTCCCCGTGAGCATTGCAGTCATTTCGTCCGCTTTCTTCGCGAGCTCGTCCTTGCGGCTCTCGAGATAGATCTTCGGAAAGATGAGAAAAACCGAGAGGTGGATCAAGAGAATGATGATCGCGAGTGCCAAAAACGTGCGTATAAAAATTTTCGGTAAAATTTTTACATTCTTCATGACCGCTCCAATTTGTATCCGACATTGCGGATCGTCGCAATGCAATCGAGTTCCAGTTTCTTTCTGAGTTCCTTGATGTAGACGTCGATAACGCGATCAAAGGGAATCTCGTCCGTCTCTTTCCAGACTTGGTCAAGCATCTGTGTGCGCGTTAACGCCTGCCCTTCGTGTTCGACGAGAAATTTTAGAATCTCAAGTTCTTTTGCATTGACCTCAACCGTTTTGCCGCGCACGGTCGCCGTATATCCGCTGAAATTCACGACCGTGTCCTTGTATTCAAACGTCTCGATCTCGTCGTAATGTTTTTTGATGAGACTATCCACGCGCACCTTGAGTAACGGCAGTGAAAATGGCTTTTCTACATAGCCGTCCGCGAGTTTCGTAAATGCGTCGATCTTATATTCTTCATCATTGAACGCCGTAAGCATGAGGATCGGGATCTTACTTTTTTTGCGCATCTCTTGTAAAACTTCAAGTCCCGTCAAAAAGGGCATTTGAATATCCAAGATTGCAAGCTTGATGTCCTTGTCAAAAAGTTCGAGCGCCTCTCTCCCGTTCTTCGCCTCGACGACCGTATAACCGAATGCCTTTAGATATTCACTCACGCCCTCGCGAATCGTCGTGTCGTCTTCCGCCATCAGGATTTTCATACGCCCCCTCCTTTCGCTTTTTTTCTATTATATACCATTTTTTTCTCGAGCCGCGCATTCGAGATCGAACGATCCCGTACTGACGGGTTTGGTGAACATTTCCGATATGAAAAAATCGACGTCTCTCCCTACGTCGATTTTTGATCCATATCCCTCTTTAGCGAGAACTTTTTCCGAGAAATTTCTCCCGAAGCTTCATCGAGTGCCCGTTTCCTCAACGACTGCCATTGCGCTTTCTGCTTCGAGCGTCGGTTTTCCTTTTGCTCCGAAAGAGATGGCGCCGACCGGGCACGCGGTTTTGCATCTGCCGCAGCGAATGCATTCGAGAGAATTGCAATTCTCTACGGGATCGATGTTCATCCCGCAAACTTTTTTGCATTTCCCGCAGTGGACACAGGTTTCATGATCCAAGTGGTAGCGGAACATCGAAACGGGATTGAAAAGAGAGTAGATTGCGCCGAGCGGACAGATGTATTTGCAAAAAGGTCGGTAGATAACGATGGAAAGAAAGATCGTGATCACAAGGATCGCGCCTTTCCAATAGTACAAAAATCCGATCGCGCTTCTCATGGTTTTATTGAGTAATACAAGCGGGATTCCGCCCTCGAGCATGCCGACGGGACAGATGAGTTTACAGAAAAACGGAGAGCCCTGCCCCAAGATGTCGACCACAAAGAGAGGTAGAATGAGGACGAAAACCGCTAAGATGAAATATTTGAGTTTGCGTAATGCTTTGTCTCCTCGAAAAGTCTCTACTTTCTTAAAAAAGGGGATCTTGTTGAGGAGATCTTGGATGAGTCCGAACGGGCAGAGCCAACCGCAGACGAATCTGCCGATCAAGGCTCCGACGAAGAACAAAAACCCGACGACATAAAAACTAAACTTGTGATCGGCGTTTCCGATCACCGCTTGCAGTGCGCCGATGGGACAAGCACCCTTTGCGCCCGGGCACGAGTAACAGTTCATGCCCGGAACGCAGAGTTTTTTCCATTTTCCGCCGTAGATTTTTCCCGTCCGAAATCCTTCGAGAAAGGAATTGGTGATGAGAAACCATGCGGATTGAAAGAGATGTCTTACACCCTCTTGACGCTTCGATCGATTTTTTTTAGAACCGCCTTTCGCGGCCATTCTCGCCTTATCCAATTCCGATACACTCCATGCAGATGCGAATCGCCTTTGCAAGTACAATCTCAGCTTCTCCCGTATGAAGTCCGTAGACGAGCATCGCGATGCCGAGGGTCATGAGTGTGACGGAAAAAGCGCGACTTTTAATCCATTGTTTACACATCATACCGCTTCCTTTATCCGAATTTATTTCTTGAGGTTCTTGAGTTCCTTCTCAATGATTTGTTTCCAGCCTTTGAGATCGTGCGAGCCGGAATAGGTCTCACCTACGATGTTTCCGTTCTTGTCGACGAAGAAGGTCTCGGGAAGTGCCTGGATGCCGTTGAGGCGACCGTTGAAATTCGTCTTGTCGGGTTTCAAGTATGCATACGTTGACTTCGTCTTTTCGTGGATCAGTTTCGCTTTCTCAATGGCTTCTTTGTTGTCGCCGTCGTCATCCACGGTATCCGTGACGACACCGACGATGTTCACACCCTTATCTTTCATCTCTTTTTGGAGTTCAACGAGATCCGGTATCTCTTTGACACACGCCGTGCACCAAGTTGCAAAGACATTCACCATGGTGAGATCGTATTTTGCAAAATCTTTTGCGGAAAATTCTTTGCCCTCGAGATCCGTCGTCACAAGATTGGATAGATCCTTCCCGGTCTTCGGATCGAATGCTTCGGTGTTTTCGAGATCCGTTTTCTCGGATAGGACAAAACCGTTCTCGGGGCGCGGTTGCTTCTCGATGATTTCGACTGCCGTCTTCTTAAATTCTTCTGCGAATCCGCTCTTGTCTTCTTTTTGTGTGCTGAGGTAGTAGACGTATTCGCCGTCTTTAGAGACGCCGATTTTTTCATGTGTGTCGCATTTCGTAAATTCCGAAATTTCTTTTTCCGTAAGATCCTTGTGGAACATGCCGAGCGTACCGACTCTCGTAAGTCCGTTTTTCCAAGCTTCATAGCCCTCGCCCATCTTGTCGACCGACGCGTTCTTTTGTTCCTCCGTCATCGTGTCGAACGTAAGTACTGCGTATTTGAGATCTTGATCGAGCGGGCTTTGATCGTCGAGCATCGCGATTTTTTTGTCGCCCATGTCTTTCTTGATCGTCTCCGGGAGTTTGAACTTGAGTCCCATAAACTCATAGATGTATTCGTCTTTTGCCGCGAGCGTGTAGTCCGACGGCTTGAACGTTTCTCCGTCGCCCGCGGGTTTCTCTGTCATGCCGGCTTCCGCTGCGGGAATCGACTCACCCGCTTCTTCTTGGGGTTTCGCACTTTGATTGCATCCGACCATCCCTGCCGCAAGTCCTAAGAGCAGGAGTGCCGAAATGGCTTTGCCCATTTTCTTTTTCATATCATTTCCTCCTTGTGCGCGTTTTGTCGGCATGCACGCCATACGCGCTTTTCTTTTTGCTTACAGGATCATCTTACAGAGCGTTTATGAAATGCTTATGAAATGAAATTTTATTTTTCAAAAGGTTCGCGCGCGTCTGCACACAAAAAAGCACCGCATTGTGCACGGACCCCCAAATGTTGGATTTTTAGGTCCAACTTTTGGGGGTCACTCTATTGCGGGGTGCTTTCGTAGGAATCGCAGCTATTTTTTTCAAGAACTTTTTTGAGAAATTGCCCGGTGTAGGATTTCTTGACTTTGGCAATTTCCTCCGGCGTACCGCTTGCGACGATCGTACCGCCGCCGTCGCCGCCCTCCGGACCGAGGTCGATGATGTGATCCGCGCATTTGATCACGTCGAGATTGTGCTCGATGATGATCATGGTGTTGCCCCCGTCGACAAGACGTTCCAAGACATGGATGAGTCGCGCGATGTCATCGGTCGCAAGTCCCGTTGTCGGTTCGTCGAGGATGTAGAGCGTCTTCCCGGTTGCGCGTTTCGAAAGCTCCGTAGCCAGTTTCACGCGCTGCGCTTCGCCGCCCGAGAGTTCTGTCGAGGATTGTCCGAGTTTGAGATACCCGAGTCCCACTTCAAGGAGCGTCGTGAGTTTGCGATGAATCGAAGGAATGGCGGAGAAAAATTCCGTCCCCTCCTCCACGGTCATCTCGAGCACATCGGAAATGCTCTTGCCTTTGTAGCGCACCTCGAGTGTCTCGCGATTATATCGTTTCCCTTTGCAGACTTCGCAGGGTACGTAGACATCGGGGAGAAAATGCATCTCGACCTTGAGAATGCCGTCTCCGCGACATGCCTCGCAACGACCGCCTTTGACATTGAAGGAAAAACGTCCCTTCTTATATCCGCGCATCTTGGATTCCGGAAGTTCTGCAAAGAGATCGCGGATGAGGTCGAAGACACCCGTATAGGTCGCGGGATTGGATCGCGGGGTGCGTCCGATCGGCGACTGGTCGATCTCTATGACTTTGTCGATGGCTTCGATGCCCTCGATCGCGTCGTATTTACCCGGGAGCATCTTCGCGCCCTGAACGGCGCGCGCGAGTACGGGATAGAGAATCCCGTCGATGAGACTCGATTTCCCGGAGCCGGAGACGCCCGTCACGAGCGTCAAGACGCCCGTCGGAATCTCGACGTCGATGTGTTTGAGATTGTTCTCGGCGGCGCCGCGCAGAACGATTTTCCCCGAGGGCGTTCTACGAACTTTGGGGATGGAAATTTTCTTCCTGCCTGAGAGATACGCGCCCGTAATGGACGTCGGATGTTCCATAATTTCCTTCGGCGTGCCCTGTGCCACGACTTCGCCGCCGTGAATCCCCGCGCCCGGTCCAATGTCGACGATGTGATCCGACGCGAGCATCGTCTCTTCGTCGTGCTCCACGACGATGACGGTATTGCCGAGATCTCTCAGTCGTTCGAGCGTCTCGATGAGCTTGGCGTTGTCGCGCTGATGAAGCCCGATCGACGGCTCGTCGAGGACGTAGATGACACCCGTGAGTCCGCTGCCGATCTGCGTCGCCAGGCGAATGCGCTGACTCTCGCCGCCCGAGAGTGTGCCGGCTTTGCGTGCCAGCGTGAGATACCCGAGCCCCACGTGATCGAGGAACGACAGTCTCTCGCGAATTTCCTTGAGAATCGGTGCGGCGATCACTTTGTCCTGTCCCTCGACATGCACTTCTTCCATAAACGTAAGTGCATCGTGAATGGAGAGATTGGTCACCTCGGAGATGTTCTTGTCGGCGATCTTCACGGATAGAACTTCCGGCTTGAGTCGTGCGCCGTGACAGGTTTTGCACGTTTCTTCCGTCATATATTGCTCAATCTTGTCCTTCATCGCGTCGGACGAAGTGTATTCGTAGCGGTTTTCGAGGAGTTTGATGATGCCCTCGAAGGGACGGTTGAAGAGTTTGTCCCCGCTGTAAGAGGAAATTGCGCGGAAACGCAGGGGTTTCTTCGTCCCGTAGTAAAGCTCGTCGAGAAAAGCCTTGGGGGCTTCGCCCAGCGGTCTATCGGTAGAAAAGCCGTGTCTCTCGGCAAGCGCCTTGATGAGTTCGTAATAATAGGTCGTCGGTTTGGAATTGGCAAACGGATCCAAACCGCCCTTGTCGATCGAAAGTGCCTTATTGGGGATAAAAAGGGCGGGATTCACCGAGCGGTGCGACCCGAGACCGTTGCACTCGGGACACATGCCGAACGGCGAGTTGAAAGAAAACATGCGCGGAGAGATTTCCTCGATGGAAACGTGTCCCTCCGGACATGCCATATTTTGATTGAAAAGATACGTCTCGCCATCCGGAATGGCGACTTTCACGATGCCGCCCGCGAGATCGAGTGCCGTTTCAAGCGATCCCGTGAGACGGGACAAAATATTCCCGCGTCTTATGAGTCGATCCACGACGACGTCGATCGAATGTTTGAAATTCTTGTCGAGGGAGATTTCCTCCGAGAGTTCGTGCATTTCACCGTCGATGCGCACGCGAAGATAGCCGTCCTTGCGAACGGCGTCGAGGACTTTGGCATGCGTGCCTTTCTTGCCGCGGACAATCGGCGCAAGGATTTCCATGCGCGTCCCCTCCGGGAAATTTGAGATCCGATCGGTCATTTGGTCGATCGTCTGGGCCTCGATCGGTTTGCCGCAGATCGGGCAATAGGCTTTGCCGACTTTGGCAAAAAGGAGCCTCAGATAGTCGTAGATCTCCGTCACCGTTCCGACCGTCGAGCGCGGGTTGCGCGTCGTGGTCTTCTGATCGATGGAGATCGACGGCGACAGACCCGTGATCATCTCGACATCGGGTTTATCCATCTGCCCCAAGAACTGCCTTGCATAGCTCGAGAGCGATTCGACATAGCGTCTTTGCCCTTCGGCGTAAATCGTGTCAAAAGCAAGGGAAGACTTGCCCGAACCCGAGAGCCCGGTCACGACGATGAGCTTATTTCGCGGGAGTGTGAGATCAATCCCTTTGAGATTGTTGACATTTGCTTTCTTGATGACGATATTTTCGTTCACGTCAATCCTCCAGTCCGTACTCTCGTTTAATCTTGCGAATTTCGTCGCGCAGAGATGCCGCACGTTCAAACTCGAGTCCTTCCGCCGCAATGCGCATCTCGGATTCCATGCGGATCAAGAGATCCTTGATTTCACCGAATGTGAGCGTCTCCTCTTCGGCGTGTTTCTCCGCCACGTGCGTGATGCGCACCACATCGCGAATTTCCTTCTCGATCGTACGCGGCGTGATCTTGTGTTCGCGATTGTACGCCTCCTGGATGTCGCGACGACGCTTCGTCTCCGTCATCGTGCGCTCCATGGAGGGCGTGATCTTGTCGGCGTAGAAAATGACGCGACCGTTGACATTGCGTGCGGCACGGCCCACCGTCTGGATGAGGGAAGTCTCACTTCTAAGGAAACCCTCTTTGTCCGCGTCAAGGATCGCAATGAGCGAAACTTCGGGCAGATCCAAGCCCTCGCGCAAAAGGTTGATGCCCACGAGCACATCGTAGACGCCGCTGCGAAGATCTCGGATGATCTCCATGCGTTCGATCGTATCGATATCGGAGTGCATATAGGTCACGTGCACGCCAAGATCGGTGAGGTATTTCGTGAGATCTTCCGCCATTTTTTTCGTGAGCGTCGTCACAAGCACGCGTTCTTTTTTCTTCGCCTGGACGCGAATTTCTTCCAAAAGATCGTCGATTTGGTTTTCCGTCGGGCGAATCTCAATCTTCGGATCGACAAGGCCCGTCGGACGAATCAGTTGCTCGACAAGATTCTCGCTCTTCTCGAGTTCGTAGGGGCCCGGCGTCGCGGAGATATAGACCGCTTGTTTGATGAGATTCTCAAATTCATTGAAAAACAACGGTCGATTGTCGAGCGCACTCGGCAGACGAAATCCGTACTCGACGAGCGTCTCCTTGCGCGCACGGTCTCCCGCGCTCATGCCGCCGATCTGAGGGATCGTCACATGCGACTCGTCCACCATGAGGACAAAATCCTTGGGAAAATAGTCGATAAGCGTGTACGGTCTCGAACCCTTGGCGCGACCTGAGAGATGGCGCGAATAGTTCTCGATCCCCGGGCAAAACCCCATCTCTGCAAGCATCTCGAGATCGTATTTCGTCCGTTGCTCGAGACGTTGCGCCTCGACGAGTTTATTCTCTTTGTAAAGCACCTCGAGTCTCTCCTCGAGTTCTTCCTTGATGGTACCGATCGCGCGTTCGATCTTCTTGTCCGTCGTCGCAAAGTGGCTCGCCGGGAAAATCGCCGCATGATCCATCGTGCCGATGGTTTTCCCCGACACGGCATCCATCATGGAAATCCGTTCGATCTCGTCGCCGAAAAATTCCACGCGGATCGAATGCTCGGATTCGTTGGACGGAAAAATTTCCAAGACATCGCCGCGCACGCGAAACGTCCCGCGGATGAAGTTGATATCATTGCGTACATATTGAATGTCCACGAGTTCCCTTATGATTTCATCCCGATCGCGCACCATGCCGGGACGTAAGGACACCATGAGTTCCTTGTAATCCTCCGGATCGCCCAAGCCGTAGATACAGGAAACGCTCGCAACGATGATAACATCACGTCTCTCAAAGAGCGCCGCCGTCGCGGAGTGACGGAGCTTATCGATCTCGTCGTTGATTGAACTGTCTTTCTCAATATAAAGATCCGCCTGAGGCACATACGCCTCCGGCTGATAATAGTCGTAATACGATACGAAATATTCCACCGCATTGTGCGGAAAAAATTCTTTGAACTCCCCTACGAGTTGATAGGCGAGCGTCTTGTTGTGTGCAATGACGAGCGTCGGTCTGTTGATATTGGCGATGATGTTCGCCATCGTAAACGTCTTGCCGCTCCCCGTTACGCCGCGCAAAACCTGATGATGAAGACCCTTTTGGAGTCCTTTCGTCAGCGCATCAATGGCTTGCGGTTGGTCGCCCGTCGGCTGAAAATGAGACACCAGTTTGAAATCCATACGCACTCCAATCTGAACTTTTGTTCTTTCTCAGTATACTATCTAAGCCGCATGCGGTCAAAATTTCCGCTTCTTGGAAAATCCATGTTATAATAGACATATCGATATCAGAGGAGCCTACTATGAAAATCATCAAGTTTTTTCAATTCTTTATGAAATTATTGAGTGAATACGGCAACGGTCTCATTCTTCTTCCCGCCATGACACTCGCTACATTCATCGTCGTCTACATCGTCTATCGCGTCACCGGCAGGCGCAAACTCTACAAATATCTCCCGGGACTGATCCTCGCAGGACTTGGCGTTTTCTGCCTGACGATTGGACTTGCCAATCTCACTGCACGTAGCGGACTCGATCGCATCTGGGATTTTTGCATCTATTTCGTCGCGGGTTTTAACGGTCTTGTCTTTGCCTGGATCCTCGGCATCTACAACAAACGAAAAAAAACATGGGAAGATTTCCCCGAAGAGCTCGCTGAAGAACTTCCGGAAGAAGCCTTCGACGAAGACATGCGGGAAGACGATGCGGATCGCTTCGGTGCGACGCGCACCATCCCCAAAATCCCTGAACCGGAGATGAAGGACGCAGAAGAGACCAAAGCCATCTACCTCGACGAAATCGAACGTCTCGAAAAAAAGAAACGCGGCGAAATCTCAAGCGAAGATGTACGCGACGATGAGGAGGACTCCGAAGACGATTTTGTCCTCCCCGAAACCGAACGCGTAACCAAAGACTGGAAAATCTGGCGCAGAAAAAAATAAGGCAAAATGGTCTGCGCAATGAAAAATCGACGAAGAAGCACAAAAAAAGCGGAGAGATACTCCGCTTTTTTATTTCTTCCTCCGCTTCTTTAGAAGCGACAGAGAAGAACCATGGCGCGCCGGAGAGGACTCGAACCTCCGGTCTTCAGATTCGGAATCTGAAATCTTATCCAGCTAGACGACCGGCGCATGAAACGTACATAAAAAAGGACGACTTCGGTATTTCATTATAACACCGATTCTTTGAAATGGCGAATCTTCATCGGCGTATAAACAAACCCGATCACGTATAGGCACAAAAAGAGCGGAGACTTGCTCCGCTTTTTTGTTGCAATGCTCGAACTCATAAAATGCCCTCGAGCCTATGCGTCATGGTGCGGGAAAGAGGACTTGAACCCCCACTCCATCGGAACTAGATCCTAAGTCTAGCGCGTCTGCCAATTCCGCCATTCCCGCATGGGGTGAGCGACGGGATTCGAACCCGCGATCTTCAGAGCCACAATCTGACGCCCTACCAGCTAGGCCACGCCCACCATGCACTTACTGGAGCGGGTGAAGGGAATCGAACCCTCGCACACGGCTTGGGAAGCCGATGCTCTGTCTCTTATACACATCTCCGAGCCCACGAGACCGTTATTCTAATCT
>CAMYOU010000016.1 GCA_947283485.1 uncultured Peptostreptococcaceae bacterium | reverse complement strand
CACGACGCACAGGATCAAAACCGGATAGTACAACGGCCTCCGGGGTATCATCGATGATTAAATCAATCCCGGTCAGTGTCTCCAACGCTCTGATGTTTCTACCCTCTCTACCTATAATGCGTCCCTTCATCTCTTCGTTTGGAAGCGGAACGACAGAGACAGCGGTTTCCGCAACGTGATTGGCTGCATAGCGTTGAATGACGGAAACGACGATATCGCGTGCACGTTTTTCGGATTCTTCACGAATTTTTTGTTCATTTTCGCGAATGATGAGTGCCGTGTCGTGTACGATGTCTTTGCGAACATCAGCAAGAAGCGCATCTTTGGCTTCATCTCGAGAAAGCTCCGCTACGCGTTCTAACTCAGACGCTTGTCTTTCAATCAGCTCTGAAAGCTCTTTTTCTTTCGATTCAAGCTTTTTATTGCGTTGAGCGAGCTTTTCTTCCTTGAGATCCAGTCCTTCGGACTTGCGATCCAGACTTTCTTCGCGTTTTTGAAGTCTTGTTTCCATTCGCTGAATTTCAGAACGGCGTTCCTTATTTTCACGTTCTTGATCTTGTCTCAAGCGATGAATCTCATCCTTTGCCTCCAACAGATTGGCTTTTACTTCATTTTCTGCGTTTTGCTTGGTGGTCGTCGCTTCGAAATTCGCGTCACGAATAATTCTTTCCGCAAGTTCGTTGGCGTTGCCAAGTTTTTGATTCGTAAGATAATTTCGAATCACATAACCGACAATGCCGCCTATCACAAGCCCTACAGCTGCCAACCCGATAACAATGGGTAAATTCACAATACACCTCCTTCTTATTCAATTTTCAAATTACAAAAAAATTTATGAATATACGATAAATTGGTATACTCCTATATCATTCTATACTTCATGCAAAAGAGTGTCAAGTTCATTCACAATCACTTCACTTTGGCCCATTCTTTTGTCTACAAAAAAGGTTGCATCCCCAGCTTCTGAGAGATGGACATTATGGGTAACAAATAGGATTTGGCGACCTGTCATCTTGGAAATTTGCTTGAGAAATTCAGCAATCTGCATGATAAAATCATCGCTCAGATGCTTGGCAGGCTCATCGAGCATCAATGGTCCGTCTGCGAGATCACCCAGTTTCAATAAAAATGCAATTCTAAGAGCAAGAGAAACGCTGTCGACGACTCCCCCGCCTCTTGATTGCTCCGGGCGATATAGCTCTACTACACCGTCATTCTCTTCCGTTACATAAAACTCCGCACTGGCCTTCCCTCTTGTTTCATGAAGTTCAATTTGAAAGCCGATATCTGTTTCAAAAATCATACGGAGGCATTCACTGACCAGCTTTTCTATCTGCTCTTTGGTATCTTGCCTTGCGTATTGAGCCGTTTGGTTAAATAAGGTCAGAAGCGTCTCGAGTTTTTCCTGTTTTGCATATTCTTCATGATTCTCGTCTTTGATGGATTCTATGTGTGCTTCGATGGATTTCTTTTCATAGCTGCGCTCATTGAAACGCTCTTTGGCAGAATCCAGATATCTCCGGATCTCTTCACTAGTCATTTTTACCTTCTAATTTTTCCATGGGTAGGAGCTTCTTGATTTTGTCGATTCCGTCTTTAATTTCATTTTCCAGACGCTCGATCTCATCGTCCAGTTGAGCAGGATCAATGCCATACTGTTTGAGGTCTTCCAGAAGTTTCTCTCGTTCACGATCTAATGCTTCGAGTCTGACCTGTGCTTCTACTTTGAATTTGGAAGCTTTCTCAATGTTTTTCTTGAGCTCCATCAGTTCTTTTGAGTAATCCATGTTCTTCTCCTTCTAATTCAGATAAGATGTGATTAGCAGCGTGTCCGTGAATGGGTTGTAGGCAAAACGGACAACGTCCGAGTTTCTGTAATACACTTTGATATTTGGATAATAAAGTCTCTTGATATGAACTAAACTTTTCATACGTTCCCGCATTTTCAAAATGTTCCGCATCAATATCTTGTAGACGCGCTTGAATCCGTATTAGCCGGTTCTCTTTGGTAACAGTTGAAGTGATCATTTGCAATCTTTCCTCTGCCGACTCAAGATCCTTATACGCATGTCTGTATTTTTCGCCGATCTCTAATCGTCTCATATTTTCATGGAGTTTTTTCCTAAGATCATAGAGCGCGTCCAAAGTGTTTTCTTTCGTTTGCACTTCGCGTATGCGCTCATTTGCCGCTTCCACTTGAAGGGAGGCATAAAATGAGAGTGTTTTCGCTGCTGCGCTTATTTTATTTCTAAGATGTAAGCACACTTCCAAATCATTGTGTTTGCGATATGCCTCTTCGATTGTTTGAAAGTGATATTGCACCTCGGGTAAATCATGAAGATCTTCTAGTATGGCTCTTGTCTTCATATCCTCCGCAAGCAGACTGGAAAAGCCTTCTCTTAAAGCATGCAGTGTCTTACGAGCTTCTATTTGATCCTCCAGAGTAAGCGCAAGATCTTTCGCCTCTTCAAGAAAACTTAATCCCTGTAGCAAAAGGGAAATCCGATGCATCCGATATCCGTTTTCACGTAGCGACTGCTTTACCTCGGTGATTTTACGAATCAATGCTTCATTCGCATCGATTTTCTTCATTTCATTGCTTGCAGTATCAATAGCAATGCGTTCATCTTCCAAGGTATCGAATTGTTTGAGACTCTCTTTTTGTGACACAATCCGGTCGTCATTGCGTTTTGTTATTTGTTTGGAACTTGCGAGTTCACGTGCCAGTTCAGAGACGGCATAATCAATCACATGCACACCCGATAATCTTCCAATGGCGGTGGCTTTTTGCGTGCCGGTACCGATCAAAAGAAACGGTCCCTCCAGCTGATCCTGCATGGAAAGGGCATAAACTTCCCCATTTTTTAGAATCATTTTTCTGATATTCGTAAAATCGGTGACTTCTCTGGGGACTACTGTCCCGAAAGACTCGAGTCGCAGAACTTCATCAGAATGCTGCAATTCATAATAATTACTGCTTGTAGATCTTCCACGGACAAGGACTCGCCCATCATCAAACGTAATGGTAACGCGCGCTTCTTTCGCTCCGTTTCGTATAAAAAAAGTCCCGGCAGGTTCGTTAAAAAGCGCCCATTTGATTCCACGAAAAATGGCGGACTTTCCGGAATCGGAGGGACCGACAAAAACATTGAGTCCATCTTTTAACTCAATAGTGGTATCCACATGGGATTGAAAATTCTCAAGTCGAATGGATCTAAATTTCATTGTCATTGAGCACCGCCTTTTTCGCGCGATCAAGACGTTCGTGAGCTTCTGCCAACAGATCTAATGGAAGATCGATTTTTTTTGCCATGGTATTGAGTGCGTGCATAAGATCTCCATCACTTGAGATGGGGTCTTTTACAAGCATTTCCTCAAAAGATCGTATCGCTTGATTTTTCCGCTCATAATTGATGGACTCTTTGTCAACCATGACATCTTTTCCGGGCTTCGCGGACTGGAGCGGTATTTCTGTGATGTGATGCTTTACGATATCCTCTTCTTTCGTTAGCTCTATCAAAATTGCTTTTGGCGTCCTTTCACGTTCCGTCTTCGTATTGGTCATCCGTACAAGACTGCCGGGGTTTATAAACGTTGTTCCTTTCCGTACACATGTCGGATAACCACTGTGATAGTGACCGGCAAGGACGAGATCCGCATCCGTATCCTCAATATCCGAAACCAAAGTAAAATGGATTCCCTTAATAAAAGGACGATCCAGGAGAAATCCGTGCACCAATTGGATCGAATAATCTGCTTTTGGATCTCTTTCATAAAAATAATTCTTCGGATCACGATCCAGATCAAAACGAAACGGTGTTCCGTGGATTTCGACGTGAAGATCATCTTCCTTAAGTAGCACGCTTTTATTGTCCAGCAAGTGAACGACGCCGATCGATGAAAAGAGACCCAACATACTGCGATCAATGGTGTTTGGGTTCTGTCCGAAGCTATCGTGGTTCCCGCTGATGATATAAATGGGGATTCCATAGTTCATGAAGATGGACGCGAATTTTCCGGCTACTGCGATTTGAGCATCCGGTCGGTCAAATAAATCTCCTCCATGGAGAAGAGCAGTCACATTCTCACGTTTGATGATATCACCAATCTCCTGCATCTTATTGATTAACGTATCGAAGAATGCATCCGTTCGCGATCGTGGAGCATAATATCGGAAATGCGTATCTGTAATGTATAGTAATTTCATGATATTGAAAAAAAGATCTCGCAATGGAGATCTTATGCTTCTTCAGTAGGTTCATCGGGTGAATAGACTGCACGTACTTTTTCTTCGAGTTCTGCCATTACATCGGGGTTATCCTTGAGGTATTCTTTTACTTTTTCTTTTCCTTGACCTAAACGCTCGTTCTCGTAGCTATACCAAGATCCTGATTTGTCCACGATCCCCTCTTGCACCGCCATATCAAGTACCGTGCTTTCTTTCGAGATGCCTGTTCCGTACATGATATCAAATTCGACCGTCTTGAAAGGCGGAGCGACTTTGTTCTTGACAACTTTTACTCTTGTCGTATTGCCGACATTTTGATCTCCGTCTTTAATGATCGTTGCACGACGAATATCCAGACGCACGCTGGAATAAAATTTGAGTGCTCGGCCGCCGGGCGTTGTCTCTGGATTTCCGTACATAACGCCAACTTTTTCACGCAGCTGGTTGATAAAGATCAGCACAGTATTGGTTTTATTGATTACGCCGGCGAGTTTTCGGAGAGCCTGACTCATAAGGCGTGCCAATAGACCGACATGTGCATCCCCCATCTCCCCTTCAATTTCAGCGCGCGGAACCAGCGCTGCGACGGAGTCGATGACCACGATATCGATGGCATTGGAGCGAATCAAGGCTTCTGCAATTTCCAGTGCCTGCTCACCCGTATCGGGCTGAGATACGATCAAATTATCAATATCTACTCCAAGATTGCGCGCATAGATCGGATCCAACGCGTGCTCGGCATCGATGAAAGCTGCCATGCCGCCATGTCTCTGCGCTTCTGCAATAGTGTGAAGTGCAATGGTGGTTTTACCGGAAGACTCAGGTCCGAAGATTTCAGTAATTCTTCCACGCGGAAGTCCTCCTATACCTAGAGCAATGTCCAGATTCAAGGCACCTGTTGAAATTGCCTGAATTTGAGAAACGGGGTGATCGCCAAGTTTCATGACGCTCCCTTTCCCGAATTGCTTTTCTATCCTTAGAAAAGCGGCATCCAATGCTTTCTTTTTGTTTTCATCAATTACGTTAGCCATGTAAAGCTCCTTTCTTTCGTAACGCCTGTGATGATTCGATACGAATCAAATGAAGATTTAAATGTTTTGAAGGTCCAGAACATCATTATTCTTGATGATATACTCTGCTCCGGAATAAATCGTAAGGATACACGCCAAATACATAAAGCTTCTACCAAGAGAAATCGGCAAAGCCAAAAAACGCAGATCATCAGCCAGCATGATGAGTATGGTCATCATTTGCGTGACAGTTTTGATCTTTCCGGATTTTCCGGCAGCCAGAATAACGCCTTTGGACGCGGCGATGGTGCGAAAGCCGGTGATCGTCAGCTCTCTTGCCAAGATCACAATGGTAATCCAGCCCGGCACTGAACCGTGTGTCGACAATAATACAAAAGCTGATAACACGAGTAGTTTATCCGCCAAAGGATCCATGAACTTCCCGAACGTAGTGACGAGACCGCGCTTTCTTGCAATATTCCCGTCCAAAAAGTCTGTAAAAGATGCGATCGCGAATACGAAGAGTGCGATATAGTACTTGGTACCGATTGTCTCCATACAGGCTACAAAAACCGGAATCAATAAGATTCTTGCTAAAGTAAGCTTATTGGGCAGATTCATCGTTTGCCTCCCTTTGTTCATCCAGGTATCCCCGATCAACCAATACACGGCGTGGTTTTGATCCTTCGTGAGGACCTACGATCCCCATGTTCTCAAGCGTATCGATAATACGTCCTGCTCGGGCATAGCCCACCTTTAACTTACGTTGAATTTGCGATACACTGGCTTGTCCTTCGGACAAGACGACTTCAATCGCATCCGGAATGAGTTCATCTCGGTCTTCCTCCGCGGCAGGATCCGAAACTGCGGCACCAGATTCAATATCTTTCTCTACAGTTTCATCGTATATCGGCTCATGCTTGGATTTTAAGAACTCCACAACTTTTTGAACTTCACCGTCCGATACAAAAGCACCTTGTACACGGATTGGCTTTGCTAGATTGCTCGGAGAAAAAAGCATGTCCCCTTTACCCAGAAGTTTTTCCGCTCCCGCGCCATCCAAAATGGTTCGTGAGTCAATTTGTGAAGATACTTGGAACGAAATACGCGACGGAATATTTGCTTTGATGATACCTGTAATAACATCGACCGACGGACGTTGCGTTGCAAGTACAAGATGAATACCGCACGCACGCGCAAGCTGCGCAATACGACAAATCTTTGCTTCTACCTCTTTTGCAGCTTCCATCATGAGATCCGCGAGCTCGTCAATAATAATGACAACATAGGGAATTTCTTCCAGGCCGTTTTTCTTTGCCTTTTCCTGATATCCTGCGTAATCTCTTACGCCCTCTTCCGCAAACAGACGATACCGTCGATCCATCTCACCTACTGCCCAACCAAGGGCGTTGTTTGCTTTTCTTGGATTGGTGACAACAGGTGAAATAAGATGCGGAATGCCATTGTATATGGATAACTCCACGACCTTGGGATCGATGAGAAGAAGTTTGCATTCTGACGGGGATTTGGTATATAAAATGCTCAGAATCAGCGTATTGATACAAACGCTTTTGCCGGAACCGGTTGCTCCCGCAACCAGCAAATGAGGCATTTTTTCCAAGCCTGCAACGATCGGTGCTCCGAATATGTTTTTGCCTACGGCAAAAGGAAGAGCAAAGTCAGCGTTTTTGAAAGCAGAGTGATCGAGAAGTTCTCGAATTGAAACCGTATCTTTTGTGAGATTGGGCACTTCTATGCCAACAGCCGCCTTGCCCGGCATCGGAGCCTCGATACGTATGCCGGAGCTTGCCAAATTCAGTGCGATATTGTCTGCAAGATTGACGATGCGGCTTACCCTCACTCCCGGAGCCGGACTTAATTCATAGCAGGTAACCGTCGGACCTTGATTGATTTGTTGAATACTCCCTTCGATACCGAAACTCGACAGGGTTTGCATAATTTTGTGTGCATTCTCTTCAAGTTGTTTACGATTGCGTTTACCCGTTTCCTTGACTTCACTCAAAAGTTCAATCGACGGAGGTTCATAGACAGCGGTATCTTCCTTTTGTTTTTCGGTATGGGGATGGAAGTTGGACTGCAAATGTGTTTCTCTTGGTTGCTTGAGAATCGTGAGTTGTTTCTCACCGGATTCCGACTCTCCCTCTTCAAAAGGCGGAAAAATATAGTCGTTGTGATTGCGAACAATAAGAGGCTCCGATTCTCCGGATACAAACTTCTTCTCTTCAAAAAGATGATCTGCATCTAAGGGAATGAACGGGGGTTGCTGTTCAACCATCGGATCAAACTCTACATCGTACCCTTCGTCGTCCATGCTGTTTGAGACCGCCTTCTCTGCACGTCGATTCTTCCAGGCAAGAATTCTTTCCTGTGTCATAATAAAAAACTCTTTGATCGTGAAGTTAAAAAATGAAAGATTTGCAAAAAATAGCAAAACAGCAAAGATAAAAAAACTGCCTATCTTACCAAGATATAAGGCAAAAACATAGCTGATCAGATCCCCAAAAAGCCCTGCGCCGATAGAATCTTGAGCAAGATGTCGTGCCCCTTCGATTCTTTTTGAAAAACTTGCTGCCGGAATCAATGTAACGTCGATTAAAACCATGAGCATCATCAAAAGGAGTCCGACATAGATCATGTTCTTTCGAAATCTCGGCCGAGTCTTCATGGCAGGCATAAAAGCGCATAGCAAAAGAAGAAACAAATAGACAGGAATTGCAAAGATGCCAAAAGAGTTCCTTGAAAAATTGCCTAGATATTTACCGATTATTCCTGTTCCTGGAAGAAAAGAGAACACCATGACCACCAAAAGGATAAGGATGATAAAGAGTCTATACGGAAAATCTTTTTTGAATCTCGGTTTTTCTCTTGATCTCTTTTTCGTGTTCTTTCGAGTCATTCCATCCTCCTAAACAATTCCTACCAGATCGGCAAAAATGACCAAAACACCAAGCGGTATCAAATAATAACTGAAATAATAAAGTTTTTTCTCGCGCAGAAGCCGTACCATCATCCCAATCGCTAAGATACCTACGATAAAGGACGTCAAAACTCCCGCCAGTAAAGTAAAATTCAATTCTATGGTTGCCGTTGGCGTCTTCACCGTCTTTACGATACCCAGTAGAGCCGCGCCAAAAATCGGAATCAAAGACATCAGAAAAGAAAACTCCGTGGCCAGCTTGCGATTCAGTTTTCGCATTAAAAGGGCGCCGATTGTTGAACCGGATCTTGAAATTCCTGGGAGAATGGCAATAGACTGCGCAACTCCGGCAAATAAAGCATCGACAAATGACATTTCTTTCGGACCTTTTTTACCGCCCGGCATGTGTCCCACGAAAAAGAGCAGGCATCCGGTAATTAAAAATCCGATGCCGACCGTATAAAATTTGGTGAATACAGATTCAAAAAAATCGTTCAAAAAAACACCCACCAATCCTGCGGGGATGGCAGAAAAAATAAGCATGATGGATAGTTTTTGATAAGCATTTTCAAATCGGAAATTTCTAGTGCAAACTATTTTCTTACAATAACGCAAAAACTCTACGAGCAAATTTGCAATCCGTTTACGGAATACAACGACGACGGAAAGCAAAGTACCCAGATGGAGCATTTCGGCAAAGAAAAGATTGCCTTCTTTGACACCGAATATATTTGTCAGTATTGCAAGGTGGCCTGAACTTGATACCGGTAAAAACTCAGTCGCGCCTTGCACGAATCCCAAGAAAATAGACTGGAGAAAAGTCATATGAACTCACCCCTCCTTTTGCTTTTATTATACCATAGCCTATCTTCCAGTGTGCCCATATCCGCCGTCACCGCGTTCTGTATCGGAGATGGAATCTACCTCTACCAATTCCATTTTTTCGACACGCGAGACCACCATTTGTGCAATTCGATCCCCATCACAGATTTCAAATGGAATATCGGACATATTGATAAGAATGACGCCGACCTCTCCACGATAGTCACTGTCTATGGTTCCAATACCATTCGCCAGCCCGATCCCATGTTTGAGCGCAAGGCCGCTACGCGCGCGAATCTGAACTTCATATCCTTGTGGAATTTCAAGATATAAACCCGTGGGTATCAGTACGGTTTTGTGCGGTTCGAGTATGATGCATGTGCTATCGAGATTAGCACGTACATCCATGCCCGACGAACCGCTTGTTTTATACTCCGGAAGTGCGTGCTTGGATCGATTCAAAAATTTGATTTGCATTTTTACCTCCCTATTTTTTCATAGAAAAATTTTCCATAGAAAGAAAAACATAGACTGGCTATGTTTTTCTCAAATGTTTTTATTCATCTTTTCCTTCAAAGCGTTTTTTACGGAAAAACGGCTTTTTTGAAGGATCTTTCTCACCGTTGTTCGACGATTTTTCATCTCTTGGAGCATGACGGCGTTCTTCTTGATTGCGATCATAGCCTCCGCGTCTTTTGTTCCGGTTTTCAGTGTCTCTACGCCCTTGGCGTGCGTCTTCTTCTTTCATTCCTTCAGGTTTCGGAAGTAAATCTTTCATCGAAAGATTGATTCGTCCTTGGCTGTCAATTTCCGTTACGATGACACGAACGACATCGCCAACCTTGACTACATCTTCAACTTTTTCCGTACGAGTGTGTGCGAGATTCGAGATATGGACGAGTCCTTCCTTGCCATTCGCGATTTCTACAAAAGCACCGAAGTTCATAATTCTCTTGACAGGTCCTTCATAGATTTCACCCGGTTCC
Organism: uncultured Peptostreptococcaceae bacterium; assembly: GCA_947283485.1. Lineage (GTDB taxonomy): Bacteria > Bacillota > Clostridia > Tissierellales > Peptoniphilaceae > CAMYOU01. The sequence continues at coordinate 16,174 of CAMYOU010000016.1, read as the reverse complement.
ACTTCCTTTACGATGGCTTTAATCATCTCAATCGCCTTTTCTCCGGATGCGCCGTCAGGTCCTGTTACTGTGATAAATCCATCATCTTCGGTATCGATTTTTACGCCCGTTTTGGCGATGATGTCATTGATGACTTTTCCACCGGGTCCAATGACCTCGCGAACTTTTTCGGGTTCAATCTGAATGGTTAGGATGCGCGGAGCATACGAGGAAAGTTCAGCACGAGGAGCTTCGATTGCGTCATGCATTTTTCCAAGAATAAAAAGTCTTCCCTTACGAGCTTGCTCAAGGGCAGCGGTTAGGATTTCTTTCGAAATCCCATGGATCTTGATATCCATCTGGATTGCCGTAATACCCTCACTTGTACCTGCAACCTTGAAATCCATGTCGCCAAAATGATCTTCGAGTCCTTGGATATCTGTCAGGATCGCAATATCTTTGGTATCTTCATCTTCAATAAGTCCCATCGCAATTCCCGCAACCGGAGCTTTGATCGGAACGCCTGCATCCATCAGACTTAGGGTAGATCCGCATACGCTCGCCTGCGAAGAGGAACCATTGGAACTCAAAACTTCGGATACGACACGAATGGTATATGGGAATTCTTTTTCATCCGGCAGGACAGGCAAAAGTGCCCTTTCTGCGAGATGCCCATGTCCGACCTCACGTCTACCGGGTCCTCTTAACGGTCTCGTGTCCCCCACGCAGAAAGGCGGGAAATTATATTGATGCATATAACGCTTTTCATCTTGATCAAGCATACCGTCAAGCATCTGTGCATCCCCGGGTGCTCCAAGCGTCAATAGAGACAAGACTTGTGTTTGTCCACGCTTGAAGAGCCCAGATCCGTGCGTACGAGGCATGACGCCCGCTTCGCAGGTGATGGGGCGAATTTCGTCAAGCGCACGATCATCCGGACGAACATGCTCATGAATAATCTTACGGCGAATTTCTTTTTGCAAGATATCATCAAGAATTCCTGCAATCATATTGCCTTCTTCAGGATAGATGCTTGCAAAATGTTCTTTTGTTTCATCATTGGCATGATCGATGGCTTTTTGGCGTGCCATTTTCTCCGCATTTTTTAATGCTTCGATAATTTTTGGCGTTGCAAAGGCACGTACATCTGACTCAAGCATTTCATTCGGCTCAGGCAACACAATTTCCATCTTTTCCTTGCCAACTTCGACTTGGATCTCTTCAATAAACGTGCAGAGTTTTTTGATCTCTTCATGTCCGAAGAGAATCCCTTCAAGAACTTGCTCTTCGGATAGAATGTTCACTCCGGCCTCAACCATCATAATGGCATCCTTGGTACCGGCTACAGTAAGATGTAAATCCGATGCGGCACTTTCTGCTTCCGTCGGATTGATGATGTATTCACCATTGATATAACCGACGCTCACCGCAGCGGTCGGCCCTGCGAACGGAATGTCGGAAATCGTGAGTGCAATCGACGCACCGGTCATTGCAAGTACGTCCGGCATGTGGTCGGGGTCTACAGAAAAAGGAGTTGCAATGACTTGAACTTCATTACGGAATCCATCCGGAAAGAGCGGACGAAGCGGTCTGTCTATCAAACGCGAAATGAGTATTGCGCGATCAGTCGGTCTCCCCTCTCTCTTAATGAACCCTCCCGGAATTTTCCCTACGGCATAGAGCTTATCTTGAAAGTCACAACTCAACGGAAAAAAATCAATCCCGTCTCTTGGCTTTTTTGCACATGTCGCCGTTGCAAGAACTACGGTGTCACCATGTCTTACCATGCAGGCTCCATTTGCCTGTTCTGCATATTTACCGATGGTGATTGTCAATTCTTCACCTTTCAGCAAATACTTAAATTCTTTAACCATATTCCCTCCTACATCGTTCTTTGATTCTTGTTCGATATAAAAATAAAAGAGCGGTTTGTCCGCTCCTTTTACTTTCTAATTTTCAGTTTTTTAATGAGTTCGCGGTAACGTTCAATATCCTTAGATTGTAAATAGTTTAAAAGTCCGCGTCTTTGTCCGATCATCTTATAAAGACCGCGACGAGAGTGGTGATCTTTGGGGTTTGCTTTCAAATGCTCGGTAAGATCGTTGATGCGATAGGTAAGAATCGCAATCTGGACATCAGAAGATCCGGTGTCTCCCTCAAACAACTGATACTCTTTAATGATCTCTTGTTTTTGTTCTTTGGTAATCATAGTAGCCTCCATGAATTAAAATTCGCCAAAACTATTGGCACCGTCGGAGAAACGCATACCAACGCTTCGGTAACAACGGATAGTATATCAGGAATCTTTGCGATAATCAAGTCATTATGCGTGATTGATGGCAAATTCTTTATCTTTTTTCATCTGTTCGATCAACATTCCGACATCGTCGAATTTGTAGTTCGGTCGGATATACTCCATAAATTCTACACGCACACGCGCGTCATAAATTCCTTCCGAGAAATCGATGAGATGGGTCTCTATTTTGATATCATGTGCGTCTTGTTCAAACGTTGGATTCGTCCCGACACTTGTGATGGAATTATACCTTTTACCATTGTGACTCGTGTAGGTGTGATATACCCCTTCGCGAGGTACGTGGTAAGGAGCATCCAATTCAACGTTTGCCGTTGGGAAACCAAGTTCACGTCCCCTCATAGCGCCGTGGATGACTCTGCCGTAAACGCGATAGGGACGTCCGAGACATGCTTCGACCGTTTTGAGATCTCCTAAATCCAAGGCTTTTCGGATTCGCGTAGAACTGATCATATCTCCGTCGTAGTAGACAGGGGGATTTACGAGCGTCTCATACCCATATTTCCCTTGAAACTCAATGAGTGTCTCGGTATTGCCACTCGCATTTTTGCCGAAATGAAAATTAGGACCGACAACCACTCCTTTTGCATGGAGTTTTTGACACAAAATTTTTTGAATGAATTCTTCCGGCGTGTTAGATGCAAATTCCTTGTTAAATTCGATGATAAATGCAAGATCCAAGCCTAATTTTTCGGCAATCGCAATTTTATCGTCAAAAGTGGTAAGAATGGGCGGCACTTTCCCTTTCACAATGCTCTTTGTATGCGTGCGAAAAATTAAAATCGCGGGTGCAACATCAAGCTTGCGAGCCAACATACACACATTGCTGAAAAGAGATTGATGCCCCATGTGAAAACCGTCGAAATTGCCGAGTCCGACAACACATGCGCCGTCAAATTGTTCTTCATTTAGATTAATGATTTTCATTCTTACCTCGCCAATACTTTTTTAACATGCAGAACGCTATCAGTAATTTTTCCCAGACCGATGAAGCAATCTTCACTATATACTTTCACCCAATCTTCGAATTGAACATCTGTCGGAATACGCTGCCCCTGAAGAGCCCTGGAAGCTTCCGTCGAATCCAGTTGGATGGATGGCAAATCAAGAGCTTGTTCCATGGGTATCAGTCGCCTCGATTGTTCTTCTTTTGTAAGATCGGCGAACTCTCCGATAGTCATCGCCTCTTCAATCGAGAAAGATCCGCTACGTATCCGCCTAAGCGCGCTCATTACTGCCATCGAATGTGCCGCTTCTCCCAAATCCTTACACAGGGTGCGAATATAGGTCCCTTTCGAGACTTTGGCACGAAAGGTTGCATGCTCACGGGAAAAATCGATGAGCTCCAATTCATGGAAAACAACTTTTCGCGGTGCGCGTTCCACGGTTTTTCCGGCACGCGCCAATTCATATAGTTTTTTCCCGCCAATCTTAATCGCGCTATACATAGGAGGGATCTGTAGCGCCGGTCCTTCAAAAGATGACAAAGCTTCAAGGAATGATTCCTCAGTTGGAAGTTGATCCGTGGTCGCAATGACATCGCCCCAAATATCTTCCGTGTTCGTCGATTGCCCGAAGGCAATTTCGCAGAGATATTCCTTATCATCCGCCATTAGGAAATCGGAGATTCTCGTTGCCTTGCCGATTACAATTGGCAAAACACCCGTTGCCATCGGATCCAAAGTTCCTGTGTGTCCGATTCGGCGCTCACCCGTGATGCCACGAAGTTTCGAAACGACATCTTGTGCAGTCCAATCCGGCTCTTTATCAATGATTAGAATTCCATTCATAGCGCTTTTTCAATTTTCTCGAGCAAAAGTTTTTCCAGTTCGTCTCTTTCCCCGTGAAATGTGAGTCCTGAAGCGCGTGCATGTCCTCCCCCTCCGAAGTATTGAGCGATTTTCGAAACATCGACATCGTTTTTACTTCGAAGACTGACCTTGAAGACACGGTTTTTCTTTTCTTTCATAAGGTAAGCGACTCGCACGCCATCAATATCGCGGATAAAATGCACAATATCTTCCGTATCCTCTACACCCGTCCCACATTCTTTTGCCATATGCAGTGTAACGCATGCTCCTGCAACGGTATTATTTTTGAAAAACTTCACATCTGCCAGAGCCATCATGTAGAGCTTGGCGGCCGATAACGTTTTGGACTGCCAGAGTTTTTGATTTACAAAATTTCGGTCGAAGTCCGTCTCTATCAGATTTTCTACGATTTCCAACGTTCTTTTGGAAGTATTGGAATAGAGAAACCGCCCTGTGTCCATGCCGATACCGACATATAGATAAGTTGCCATTTCTGATGTGATCGGACAGTTCATCTCCGTAATCAGTTCATAGAGGACTTCGCAGGTGGACGAGGCTTCCGGTTCAATCAGATTGATCATGGCATAGCCCGGATTCGTCTTATGGTGATCGAGTTGTAAAGTACTACAGGAATTGAGAAAAATTTCTTCCGCCACACCGAGTCGTACACGATCTGCACAGTCAAGCGCAATGAAAAGATCATAGGAAGCACCGTTGTCGCATGGATCCTCGTAACGGCTCAATCCCGGTAAAAATTGCAAATACTCCGGGATATCGTCCGTTTTTATCACGGTAACCGTTTTGCCTAGGGATTCCAGGAAAGCTGCGCACGCCAAAACCGCACCCACATTGTCTCCATCCGGAGCAATGTGTGATGCGATGGCAATACGGCTGCTATTCTTGATGATGTCAATCGCTCGATTCATTTCCATCTGCATGTTTTCTCTCCTCATCGGCACGAATCGTATCCATAATAACTTTATTCATTCGAACACCGTTTGCAATGGATTCATCAAGATGGATTCGAACCTCGGGTGTCAGACGAAGCTTAACTTCACGGCCGATGGCTGAACGAATATACCCTTTGGATCTCTCCAACGCATCCATCGTGTTTTTGACATCCGTATCGTTTCCGTACGCACTCACATAAATATCTGCATACGAAACATCCCTCGACACTCTGACTTCGGTCACGCTCGTCATCGGCGCGATGCCGGGATCCTTTAATTCGTGTGTGATCACATAAGAAACAACTTTTAAGATTTCACTTTCAATACGTGCTACTCTCGTTTCTCTCATGAAACCCCTACTTTACTTCTTCCATGACATAGGCTTCAATTTCGTCGCCTGCCTTAATGTCATTGTAATTTTCGAGACCGAGTCCGCCTTCATAATTGGTAGCAAGTTCTCTTGCATCATCTTTGAAACGCTTGAGAGAATTGATTTCACCTTCATAGAGGACGACATTGTCTCTCATCAAGCGCACAGACGCACTACGACGAATCACGCCGCTCTTGACATAGATGCCCGCCACATTTCCGGCACCCGGAATTTTGAAGACTTGCCTGACTTCGGCTCTACCCAAAACGACCTCTTTGAATTTCGGCTCGAGCATGCCCTCGATTGCGGCTTCGATGTCGTTGATAGCATCATAGATGACTCGATAGGTGCGGATATCAATATTTTCCTGTTTCGCCATATCGATAGCGACTTGAGTCGGACGTACGTTAAAGCCGATAATAACGGCATTCGATGCACTTGCAAGCATGACGTCGGACTCCGTTACGCCGCCTACTGCTCCATGGATGATGTTGACGCGCACTTCGTCATTGGAAAGTTTCTCAAGTGACTGTTTTACGGCGTCAATCGTTCCTCGAACGTCGGTTTTCACAACGATGTTGAGTTCTTTGAGATCTCCCTCTTTAATCTTGGAGAAGATATCATCCAGAGAAACTCTACGTGTTACATTCATCTTCTCTTCGCGTTCGTGTTCTTTTTGAGCTTGAGCGATGGCACGTGCCGTTTTCTCATCTTTCACGGCATAAATCATATCTCCCGCTTCCGGCACATCGGAAAGCCCCAAGATGATAACCGGCGTGGAGGGTTTCGCTTTATTGATTTTCTTGCCTTTATCGTCAAACATTGCTCGAATGCGACCGCTTGCTTTGCCTGTAACCACCATGTCGCCGGACTTTAGCGTGCCTTTTTGTACCAATACGGTCGCGACAGGACCTCTGCCCTTATCCAACTGTGCTTCGATGATCGTACCGACTGCCTTTCGATTCGGATTGGCCTTCAATTCCTCCATCTCCGCGACCATAAGGATCATTTCCAGAAGATCGTCAATACCATCTCCATTACGAGCACTGACAGGTACATCGATCACATCGCCGCCCCAGGCTTCTACTACAATATCCTGTTCCGTCAGTTCTTGGCGAATGCGGTCGATATTTGCCTCCGGCTTATCCATCTTGTTGACAGCGACGATGATCGGAACATGGGCTGCTTTTGCGTGGTTAATCGCCTCAATCGTCTGCGGCATAACGCCGTCGTCTGCAGCAACTACGAGTACAGCAATGTCGGTAACCATGGCACCGCGGGAACGCATGGCAGTAAAAGCCTCGTGTCCCGGAGTATCCAAGAATACAATGCGCTTCCCATTCACATTGACAGTGGATGCACCGATATGTTGTGTGATGCCGCCGGCCTCACGTTTGGTTACGGATGTATTACGAATCGCATCCAACAGTGAGGTCTTGCCGTGGTCAACGTGTCCCATGACTGTTACGACAGGCGAGCGAAGCACAAGATCCTCTTCGCGATCCTCATAGTCCAAACCGTAGGGATCGTCCGAATCCGTTTCGGCTTCTTTGAGATGTACCGTCACACCGAACTCTTCCCCAATCAAACTTGCATAGTCATAATTGATCTTTTGATTTTGATTTGCCATCACGCCCAGTGTGATCAATTTGGAAATGACCTCGGCAACGCTCTTACCGATAAGCTTTGCAAAATCCAATACCGTAATTTCGTCTTCAATTTCAACATCTTTGATTTCGGTTGAAGATTTCGGAGAACGATCTTGTTTCTTCGTTGTCCCTTTTTTACCTTGGGGTTTTGCTTTTTTTGACTTGTTCGATCTACCCGAGTGGACGTTTGATTCCTTTTTCCCCTCAGACTCTTCGCGATCAATTGACTTCTTCTCCGGAGCTTTTCGAGCTCCCAAGTCAGAGTTCGATTTATCTTCCGTCTTCTTTTTCGTTTGCGGGTGTTTCGGCTGCTCGGCTTGCTCCGTATCTTTCTTTTTTAATTCCTCAATCTTTTCATGCTTTTTTTCATTCTGAGCTTTCGGAGCTTCTTTTACATTCCCGTCTTGATAAAATGTCAACGCTTTTTCGAGTTCCGCTCCTTCTAAGCTCGACATATGGCTCTTCACTTCAATGCCCATGTCCGAAAGATCTTTCAAAACTTCTTTTGTCTCTTTATTCACACTTTTTGCAAGTTCATAAATTCTCATTTTCTTCATCATGCACCTCCTGCACTATTCCATCTCGATGATCTCCTTAATTTCGTCGTAAATACTGTCATCTATCATTGTCTTAAACGCATGTTTGAGCTTTCCTGTCTTAACCAAAGTTTCGAAGCATGCTTGATTATTGCAGACATAGGCTCCGCGTCCGTTTCGTTTATAGCTTTGATCAACAAAGACGCCCTCATCTTTACTTTTGACAATCCGGATCAAATCTTTTTTGTCTTTTTGCGCTCCGCAAACAATGCATTTGCGAATGGGCGCTCTACGCTCTTTCGCCATCTTCATCTACCTTCGTCGTAGTGAGATTTTCTTCTGTCATTTCGTCTGCCGGTGTAGATTCATCATCCGATTCTGAAACATGCGTCAAAAAATCGTCCGATTTTTCTTCCTTACCCTCTTCAAGATTCTTTAGATAGATATCATGAAGATTTAATTTTGCGGCATCGGATTCTGACTTGATGTCAATTTTCCACCCTGTAAGTTTTGCAGCCAAGCGTGCATTCTGCCCTTCCTTGCCGATCGCCAAGGACAATTGATCTTCCGGTGCAATGACGACGGCAGATTTCGTTGTTTCATCGATTACGACATCGAGAATCTGAGCGGGACTCAAACTATTCTTAATGAATGTCTTGATATCTTTATCCCACACAATGATGTCGATTTTTTCTCCGCCGAGTTCTGTCACAATTGTGCGTACGCGACTTCCTTTGAAACCGACACACGCTCCCACCGGATCTACATTTTCCTCTCTCGAGAATACGGCAATTTTTGTTCGAGATCCGGCCTCACGAGCCACGGAATAAACCTCTATGACACCATCCGTTATTTCAGGTATCTCCAGTTCAAAAAGTCTGACCACAAGTCCCGCATTTGCGCGGGACAAAATCACCTGCGGACCTTTTGCCGTATTGCGCACCTCGGAAATATAGAGTTTGATCCGATCTCCCTGCCTGTAGTGTTCCGTACGGACTTGCTCCGACGGCGGCACCATGCCTTCAGTCTTACCCAGCTCTATATATAGATATCCTCTGTCGATGCGTTGAATGATCCCTGTGATAATTTCGTGCTCGCGCTGTTCAAACTCATCATAGATAATGGAACGTTCGGCATCTCTGATTTTTTGAAGCACAATGTTTCTGGCGGTTTGTGCGGCAATGCGCCCAAAATCTAGGGGTGTTACTTTTTCCAATACGATATCTCCGGGTTCGTAGCCGGATTTAATTGCCCGTGCTTTTTCGAGACTGATTTCAGTGATTGGGTTTTCGACGTTTTCGACGACAACCTTCTCAGAGAATACATCAATCGCTCCCGTTTCATGATCGATATTGACCGAAACGTTTTGATTGTCGTCATAGTTTTTTTCGTACGATTTTTGCAATGCACGCTCAATCGCATCGAAAATAGCTTCCTTGCTGATCCCCTTCTCTCTTTGGATATCATCCAAGGCTTGTAAAAATTCGGTGTTCATATTGCCTCCTAAAATACAATTTTCTGTGTCATCTTTGCGATATCGCTCCTTGGGATTACTTCCCGATTTTCATCGTACGTAATTGTAATGCTCTTATCGTCATAATCTTCCAAGAACGCATCAAACTGCTTTTTCCCATCGATTTTGCGATAGAGTTTAATCTCCAATAACTTATTTTTACTGCGTCTAAGATCTGCATCTGTCAATAACGGTCGATCCAATCCCGGTGATGAGACAGAAAGATCATACGGGAAATTCAATTCTTCGACATTGTCTAATTCTTCAGAGAGGTAAACGCTAATTTTTTCGCACTCGTCCATCGTAATTCCGCCATCCAGACGATCCACATAGAAAACCAAAGTCTTTCTGCGATCAAACGTCGTCCATTCGATCTCAACAAGTGCATATCCCATATTCTGAAGTGGCGCAGCATATTGCGTAAATAAGCGACTTATTAAATCCTTTTGCATAATCCCTCCCTAAATAAAGGAGAGTGGGATAACCCACTCTCTCCAAAGTTTTCATTCCGATGTTAAGGATGAAATCCTCTAATCCCACGCGATCATTGTAACATAAATGCATTGAATTCACAAGGAAATGCGTTTATAAGCTGAGTTTTTGCTCTTCTCCTCGTAGAAGTCTTCCGATGTTTGCACGATGCCTCCAAAGTGCCAAGCATCCCAAAAAAACCAAAACATATTTTCCGTAGCAAACCTGTACAAAAAAGAATCCCGCAATCGCAGCTGAAACGGCGGCAAACATGGAGGAAATCGATACGATGCGTGTCGCAACAAAGACAATCAAAAAAGCACACACCGCTACCAATAACAAACGAAAATCGATGACAAGCAACGATCCTGCAGAAGCCGCAATTCCCTTCCCTCCGTTAAATCGCATAAAAATCGGATAATCATGACCGATCACGACCATGAGTGCCGCCAAAAACATACCGCTCTCTTTAAGGAATAGGTATCCCAGATAGGTGGCGAGAGCACCTTTTAGAAAATCAAAAGCGAACGCCAGTGTGCCGATTTTTTTTCCAAATGCACGAAAGGCATTGGTGCTTCCCGGATTGTGGCTTCCATAGTCACGAACGTCTTTATGACAAATGAGTTTTCCGAAGATAAATGCAAATAAGACGGAGCCGATAAGATAGCTTATGAGGGCAAGGATTCCGTAGTTCATGAGTCCTCACGCATCCTTATTTCAAACTGAATCGGTGTTCCTTCAAAATGGAATGTCTCTCTTAACCTGTTTTCTATATATCTTAGATAAGAAAAATGGAACAAGTCCTTGCGATTGACAAAGAAAACAAACTTGGGCGGTCTCGTAGAGACTTGTGTCATATAGAAAATTTTGAGACGTATCCCTTTATCACTAGGTGGCGGACTTGAGAGAACCGCTTCGCGGAGCACTTGATTTAAGACGCTCGTATCGATGCGCATAGCGTAATTATTCTCAACGGCATCGATCAATTGGAAGATGCGCTCTACCCTCTGACCCGTTTCCACACTGATAAAGAGGATCGGCGCATAACGAGCAAATCCAAGCTCCTCTCGAATTCTATTTTCATAGACTTTGACAGTCGAATTGTCCTTTTCGATGAGATCCCATTTGTTTACGAGAATAATAGATGCCTTGCCATTGTCGTGCGCATATCCAAGGATCTTGGAGTCTTGCTCGCTAACGCCTTCCTTGGCATCAATCATGAGTAGACAAATATCCGCATCTTCAATAGCGCGTAAAGAGCGTACGGCACTATATCTTTCCAAATCTTCCGTGATTTTACCGCGTTTTCGGAGTCCTGCCGTATCGACGAACAAGTACTCTTTTCCATTCCGAACCAATGTCGTTTCGATTGCATCTCGGGTCGTTCCTGCAATATCGGTAACGATCATTCGATCTTCGTTCAGGAGTCGATTGATTAAGGATGATTTGCCGACATTCGGTTTTCCGATAATCGCGATCTTCGTTTGTTCTTCTTCTTCGTCCTCTATCGTGGCAGGCAGAAAATCCAAGATTTTATCTAAGAGATCTCCAAGCCCGCGCCCGTCCTCGGCTGAGATAATTTCCATATCTTGAAATCCCATCTCATAAAATTCGTAAACTTCATGCGGGATAATTGGATGCTCAATTTTGTTCACGACAACAAGCGTAGGCTTACCTGAACGACGCAAAATTTTTGCAATTTCGAGATCTTCTGACTGAATGCCGGCTCTTCCGTCCACGACAAATAAAACCAGATCCGACGTATCAATTGCCAACTCTGCCTGTTTGCGTATATTTTTGAGAAAAACGTCTTCGCTGGATGTTTCAAGTCCTCCTGTATCAACCAGTGTAAAATAGTGATTCTGCCATTCGACGGTTCGATACAATCGGTCTCTCGTAACGCCCGGCGTTCCTTCTGTAATTGCCACTCTTTTTTGAACGAGTTTATTAAACAATGTGGACTTCCCTACATTGGGTCTGCCGACGATTGATACGATTCCTTTTTTCATAGGGCATCCCCCTTTCAGAATGATTTTATCATAGAGTTTCGTGATTTTGAAATTGCAAGAGCGTAAAAAAAGAACGCACGCGTCGTGCGTCCTTCTTTGTTAGTCGCGATAGGGAGCAAAGCTCTTCATGAGTTCCTCAACATCTTTTTTGATTTCGCTTGTCGGGCGAATGCCTTTCAAAGCATCCGCAATAAACTTTCCGACCATCGTCATCTCGTTTTCTTTAAGTCCACAGGTAGTCGTTGCAGGTGTTCCTATACGGATGCCGCTTGTAACAAACGGACTTTCCGTCTCATTCGGAATAGTGTTCTTATTCACCGTAATGTTGCATTCCGCAAGAACCGCTTCTGCAGCTTTCCCAGTTAATCCGATGGACTTGGTATCGACGAGCATCATATGATTATCCGTTCCGTCGGACACCAGGCGCATACCTTCCGCTTTCAATGCATCGGCAAGTGCTTTTGCATTGGCGACAATCTGTGCTTGATAGTCTTTGAAACTCGGCTCCAGTGCTTCTTTGAAAGCAACGGCTTTTGCAGCGATCACGTGCATAAGCGGCCCCCCCTGTAAACCGGGGAAGACATTTTTGTCGACGAGTTTTGCATTTCGCTTATCGCATAAAATAGCACCGCCTCTAGGTCCGCGGAGTGTCTTATGTGTTGTTGTCGTGACAAAATCTGCCAGTCCGATGGGGCTCGGGTGAAGTCCCGCTGCAATCAAGCCGGCGATATGAGCCATATCGACCATGAAGAGCGCACCAACTTCATCGGCGATCTCTTTAAATTTCTTAAAATCAATGATCCGCGGGTAGGCACTTGCACCGGCGATGATCAGTTTCGGCTGTTCCTTCTTGGCAATTTCACGAATTTGATCATAATCAATTCGTTCGGTGTTCGGATCTACACCGTACGAAACAATGTGGAAATACCGTCCGGAGATATTGACGCTACTGCCATGCGAGAGATGTCCGCCCTCGGAAAGATTCATTCCGAGAACCGTTTCTCCGGGTTTCACGGCCGCAAGAAATACGGCAAGATTGGCATTGGCGCCGCAGTGCGGTTGCACATTTGCGTGTTCTGCACCAAACAGTTCACAGAGTCTTTTTCTCGCCAAATCTTCAGCGATATCTACAAACTCGCATCCGCCATAATATCTTTTCCCGGGATATCCCTCGGCATATTTGTTTGTCAAATAAGAACCCATGGCTTCAAGGACTGCTTTTGAAACAAAGTTTTCCGAAGCAATCAGTTCAAGATGTGAGTTTTGTCTCGCGCGTTCCGATTCAATAGCTGTGTAAACCTCCGGATCTACTCTCTTGAGATCTGAAAAATCCATTATTCTACTTCCTTTCTCTTAATAATCCGCATTTGGATTGTATGTTCGTTGCCCAATGATCGATCCAGTCTTCGCAAGATGATGCCTGAAACAAGCAGGAATAAAATGCCGATCATCATGGCAAGAGCTTCCACATGGATAGATAGAAAAGGCGCGATCGCATAGGAAATTCCAATGCCGACCAAAAAAAATCCGAATGGAATGAGGTAAAATACATTGGACAGACGTGCCATTCTGGGAGCATCCGCTTGCAATGCAACAATGTCCCCTAAACGAGCGTCGACGTCATTAAAAACGCGTGTCGTCATATCCACGGACTCGCAACCTTTACAAGATGCACAGTCGGAACCGCATGCACTGTCCCTTACATAGGCGATCCACGCATAAGCACCGTCAATGCGATAGACTATTCCTCTTTTTTCCATAAAGCATCTTCTCCTACTAATCTACGAACGGCATATGCCGCAAGCATATAGCCGGCAACAGGCGGTACGAATGGACTCGATGCAGGCGCGTGACGAGCGTGCTCGGTATCGACTACAATGGGGCACGTTTCCTCTGTCGAAAAAGCGACTGTCAAATGCTCGATACCGCGATGTCGGAGTTCTCTTCTTATCACCCGCGCAAGTGAACAATGGTGCGTTTTTGCGATGTCCGTAATCGTTACATACTCCGGATGCATGCGATTCCCCATACCCATAGCAGAGGCAATTTCAATACCATGCCTCTTAGCATTTTCAATCAATGAGAGTTTGCTCGTCACGGTGTCAATACAATCCAGTGCAAGATCAAATTCTTCCCAGGGGATCTCACTTTCGGGCGTAACACGCACATGGTGAAGTACGAGATCCACCTCCGGGTTGATGGTACGAAGACGCTCTGCCATGGCGTCCACTTTTGCCATGCCAAGGGTCTTGCGCGTTGCAATGATCTGGCGATTAAGATTGGAGGATTTCACGGAATCTGCGTCATAGAGAAAGAGTCTACCGACCCCCGATCGGACAAGTGCCTCTGCAGCCGTTCCGCCTACGCCACCCAGACCAAAAACGGCTACCGTTGCACGCTGCAATCGATCCATGCCAGCACTTCCGATGAGAGCCTCCGTTCTCTCAAAATCGCTTCTATTCATCCGAAAGACGAATGTGTGCTTCCCTTAATTGATCCTCGTCTACGATAGACGGAGCGTTCGTAAGCGGACATGTAGCAGACTGTGTTTTTGGAAAAGCAAGGACGTCACGGATATTGTCGGTGCCCGTAAGAAGCATGACAAAACGATCAAATCCGTATGCAATTCCACCATGCGGTGGCGCACCATATTGGAAAGCATCAACAAAGAAACCGAACTTTCTACGAACCGTTTCATCATCCAGAGACAACGCCGTAAACATGCGGCGTTGCAAGTCGGACGTATTGATACGAATAGAACCGCCGCCCATTTCATCGCCATTCATAACGATATCGTATGCTTTTGCACGAACCCTCTCAGGTTCCGTCTCAAGGAACTCAAGGTCTTCAATCATCGGCGAAGTGAACGGGTGATGCATCGCGACATAACGGCCTTCTTCTTCGTCATACTCGAAAAGCGGGAACTCTACAATCCATGCCATTGCAAGTGCATCCGGTTCATAAAGCCCCATTTCTTTTCCAAGCAAAACGCGGAGTGCACCGAGGCTTTCCTGCGTCTTTTTGTAAGGGCCGGCTACGATAAAGAGAATATCGCCTACTTCCAGTCCACGCTTTTTCATGTAGTTGAAGGCTTCTTCATTCATGAATTTATTCATGGAGCTCTTGTAGCCATCTTCTTCACAACGAACCCAAATCAAACCCTTGGCACCGTAGGTCTTCACGTGTTCCTCCAACGCATCGATGCCTTTACGCGAATACTTGCTGCCCGCACCTTTTGCAATGATGCCGCTGATGCGTCCGTTTTGTTTTGCTTCGGTAAAGACCTCAAAATCTACGAAATCTGCAAGCTCGTCAAAGTTCTCAATTTCCATGCCGAATCGAAGGTCCGGTTTATCGCTGCCGTATTTCTCCATCGCATCTTTGTAGCGGATTCTTCGGATCGGCGTTTCAATATCCAAGCCTTTTACTTCTTTGAACACATGTTTGATGAGCTTTTCATTCATAGACAAGACATCTTCCACATCTACAAAACTCATTTCAATATCAACCTGCGTAAATTCCGGTTGACGGTTTGCGCGCAGATCCTCATCGCGGAAGCAACGGGCGAGTTGATAATATCGATCCGTACCTCCGATCATGAGCATTTGCTTCATGAGTTGAGGAGATTGCGGCAGTGCATAGAACATATGTGGATTTACCCTGCTCGGCACCAAATAATCCCTGGCTCCCTCCGGAGTCGGTTTCGTTAAGATCGGGGTTTCCACTTCAAGAAAACCGTTTCCATCAAGGAAATGCCTAAAGGCAGCCATTGTTTTTGCGCGGACGCGTAGATTCTTCTGCAAATACGGTTTGCGAAGATCGAGATAACGATATTTTAAGCGTAAGCTTTCCTGCGCATCGTCATCATCACGAACGTAAATCGGAGGTGTTTTCGAGCTTGCAAGGATACGAAATTCCTTTGCACTTACCTCAATATCTCCGGTTTCCATATTGGGGTTCTTGGATTCTCTCTCCTCCACAACGCCACGTACGGCAATAACATATTCACTACGTACGGATTTCGCATCTTTTGCGAAGTCATCGTCTTCATGAACGACAACCTGTGTAATTCCCGTATAATCTCGAATATCAATAAAAGTAAGGGAGCCGTGATCGCGTTCCTTCGCAACCCAACCCATAAGTGTAACTTCTCTTCCGATATCTTCCTTACGTAAGTTCCCGCAATAATCGGTCCTGCGTAAGTTTCCCATTCCGAACAAAACGTCCCCTCCTTCACAATGCATATAATGATTCATTTCAAGTATAGTCTTGAAAGATTTGAAAGTCAACGAACGTAGACTTTTGGCACACATAGAAAACGCCCCACAAGATATCCCTTATGAGGCGTGCCATTTTAGAAAAAAGAAAGTTGATTGGTCTCGCTCAGCCCTTGCAACAAACCTGCATCTCGTAATGCATCAATCGCATTGCGATTGGCCTTGGTGCGGTTTTGGAGATCTTCAATAGACAAGAATTCCCCTTCTTGCACTTCGCTTGAGATCTTTCTTGCAATGCTATCACTCACGCTTGGGAGTGCTCTTAGCGGCGGTACGATTTTTTTCTCTTTTCCGA
>CAMYOU010000015.1 GCA_947283485.1 uncultured Peptostreptococcaceae bacterium | reverse complement strand
CCTTTAATAAAAAAGAGCAGCCTTTTAAGCTACTCTTGTAGAAAGTACAAAATGAGTTTATCTTATTTTTTGTGTTTCCTCATACTAGTCTCAAAACTACTCTTACGTCCATGTAGTTTTTTTTTGGTCTTTTTGACGTATCCTTCTTCATCTTTATCGAAGACAAAATGCTTATAAAACTGCTTAAAATGCAGAATTTCTAAATTTACATCTTTTGTATCAACGCTATGGTCTCCACATGAGGATCGTGCGTAAACGCATCCCCATCTTTTCCGCGGCTTCCCTCCACGGAACGCTGTAAACCGTTTCTCCGGTGCCCGCGTCAACGACGACAACATCTTCCCCTCTATAAAAAGAAAAGTAGCCGGGTCCATAGTGGATGATGTCAAAATCATTCCCGTCACACACTTTCTCTGTCAGACGAATGACTCCGTCTTCATCGTCGGCACGGTAGACTTCGATCATGTCGTCGCTCTCTCCATTGGGTCGAAGCACCATATAGTTTTTGCCTCCCATGGATATCGGCTCTATAAAATCCTCCTGAAGCTCCGACCCGTCCGGTAAGATGACAGGCACCAATTCTCCCGTTTCATAGTCCGCCAATTTGCCGTCAAGACGATAAAACGCAAAGATGCGATCCGATAAGTCTGTAAAGCTCGGCAAGGAACGATGTCCGAATCTCTCCGGCATAAAACGATCGTCTTTGAGAAGTTCTCCTGTCTCGACATCGCCGATTTGTACCTGATTTGCCGGCGGGTCGGATCGATCATCCCACGTAGAAACCAAGAGCTTGTGGGCGCCATATCCGATCATATGATTGACAGGTGCTCTCAGTGAGAAGACGACTTCTCCCTCGTCATTGATGATTTTCGCATCATACCCCTCTTTTTTGAGACCGTTGTTGACATAGTAGTAGAGCTTATCCCCAACGCGGGCAATCTCATGAATCCGTCCAAATTCCTTGTCCGTTCGGTATCGATGGGATAAGTCGGTAAGATCGATCTCAAAGACCCCTGCATCCCCCATGAAAAAGAATTTCTTCCCCTTCTCGTCGTAATAATGATTGTAGAGAACGCCTTGAACGCCGACTTTGACCACCCCGATCTCATTGCGATCCTTGTCCAAATAACGCAATTTGATCCCCTTCGAGGAATATTGACTTGTGCCGTCGTACACCTCGAGATATTTGGCATCTTTGATGTCGATCGGTTTTTCAAATTTCGAGCAGGACGACAGACACAACAGAATCACTGTCACAATCACGATCCTTGCTGTTCTCCAAACTTTTTCCATAGTCCCTCCTTTTGCATGTCCTTAACCAAGATGAGCCGATGCTTTCCCAAACATTCTTTTTTCCTTCTCGTATACAAAAAAAGAGCGCGGGGTCCAATGCGGGTTTCAGGAACGCATCCAAGCGAGATCGTTTGAGGTCATCGTATCACCTCCCCCGAAATTGTCAAGGAGTGTCTGAAAATACACATTTTTATACATATGCTCTTTCCGCCGTTGCGGCACAAAAAAACTCCTCGGAATTTCCGAGGAGTTTGGAATCGTAAAGATCTTACTTGATTTCGACTACGCCGCCGACTTCTTCGATCTTTGCTTTGAGAGCTTCTGCATCAGCCATGGAAACTTTCTCTTTGAGGGGCTTCGGTGCGCCGTCAACGAGTTCTTTTGCTTCTTTAAGGCCGAGTCCGAGTTCTTCTTTGACAACTTTGATGACTTTGATCTTGGAAGCGCCGCCGTCGGTAAGGATGACGTCGAATTCAGTTTGTTCAGCTTCACCTGCCGGTGCTGCGCCGCCTGCTGCGGGTGCTGCTGCAACTGCTACGGGTGCTGCTGCGCTTACGCCGAATTCTTCTTCGATCGCTTTGACGAGCTCGGAAAGCTCGAGGACGCTCATTGCTTTGATTTCTTCTAAGAGTTGGGTAACTTTTTCAGACATGATAAACCTCCAAATATTTTTTTGCCCATAAGGGGCTGTGTTCTGCCTTAGGCTTCTTTTTGTTGTGCAACTTGATTGAGTGCTCTTGCGAGTCCGGATACGGTCTCATTGAGCGATACGGCAAGACCTCTTACCGGTCCTTGCATTGCGCTTAGGAGCATTGCCAAGAGCGTTTCCTTGGACGGAAGCTCTGCAAGACGTTTGACTTCCGCGACGTCGATCACTTGGCCGTTTACAACACCGGCTTTGATGACGATCGCTTCGTTGTCTTTCGCAAAGGTATTCGCAACTTTGGCTGCGCTTACGGGGTCTCCGGCGGGCGAGAATGCAACGGCATTGGGGCCTTGGAGATAATCCTTCAGTGCTTCGTAGCCTTTGTTCTCAAAGGCGAAGCGCATCATGGTGTTCTTGTAGACTTTGTACTCGACTCCGGCTTCACGGAATTTTGAGCGAAGTTCGGTCGCATCGGCAACGGTAAGTCCCTTGTATTCCATGAGGACGATCGAGTCCGACGCATCGATTTTGTCTTCAATTTCCTTGACGACTGCTTGTTTTTGCAAAAGTACGTTTTCTTTCACCGACATTTCACCTCCTCTTTTTCGGCTACTGTCGTGTGAGCGATAAAAAAGGTCGCACCAAGATGGAGCGACCTCATAAAGATCTTACTTCCACCTCTGCAGGAATTTTAAGCGCGTACGCTCCTGCCCTCTACGGTAGCCATATTACATGGGGAGTATAGCAAAATCCTCCCGCGCTGTCAACTATTCTTCTTCTTTCTTGTCGGTTAGGCTCTCGAAGATTTTCTGCGAGTTGAGGCGGATGCCGGGACCCATGGTCGATGCGATGGTGACGCTCTTTAGGTATCTGCCTTTGGATGCCGCGGGTTTTGCAGCTACGATCGCCTGCATGAGGGTCGAAAGATTCTCGCGGAGTTTCTCTTCGCCGAAGCTTGCCTTGCCGAAGGGGACGTGTACGATGCCCGCCTTGTCGACGCGGTATTCTACTTTACCTGCTTTGATTTCTTTGATCGCGCTTGCAACGTCCATGGTGACGGTGCCGCTCTTGGGGTTCGGCATAAGGCCTTTGGGTCCCAGGATTCTTGCGATGCGTCCGACAACGCCCATCATGTCGGGGGTTGCAACGGCGACGTCAAATCCGAGCCAGCCTTCTTTTTGTACGCGTTCTGCAAGGTCTTCCGCGCCGACGAAATCTGCGCCGGCTTCTTCGGCTTCTTTTGCCTTGTCGCCTTTCGCAAAGACGGCTACGACGAGTTTCTTGCCCGTGCCGTGCGGTAGGACGACGGTGCCGCGAACCTGTTGATCCGCTTGACGGGGGTCAACGCCGAGGCGTGCATGAAGTTCCAACGATTCGTCGAATTTTGCCTTTGCATTTTCAACGGCGAGTGCGATGGCTTCTCTGGATTCGTATAATTCAGTGCGGTCGACTTTTTTCGCCGCTTCTACATATCTCTTACCTTTTTTCATTCTTCTCCTCCTTGTGGTCCAATCGAAATGTCTCTCCCACTAATCGATGACTTCAACGCCCATCGAACGTGCCGTGCCTGCGATCATGCTCATTGCGCTCTCGAGCGATGCGGCGTTTAAGTCTTCCATCTTCGTCTTGGCGATTTCTTCGACCTGCGCTTTTTTGATCTTGCCGACTTTGGTCTTGTTGGGTTCGCCTGAAGCTTTGTCGAGTCCGATCGCCTTTTTGATTAAGACGGCTGCGGGCGGAGTCTTCGTGATGAAGGTAAAACTTCTGTCTTGGTAAACGGTCATGACGACCGGGATGATCAGACCCATTTGGTCTTGGGTTCTTGCGTTAAAATCCTTGGTGAACTGCATGATGTTGACGCCATGCGGACCAAGTGCGGTTCCTACAGGGGGAGCCGGAGTTGCTTTGCCTGCCGGAATCTGTAGTTTGATAATCGCTTGTACTTTTTTAGCCATTTGTAAAATCCTCCTTTTGTGGTGCGTACGGGTTCGCCCCTCCCACGAAAACGATTAAAAAATCTCTATATCGTCGAAGTCCAGCTCAACGAGGGTATCCCTGCCGAAGATGGACAAATATGCGTTGAGTTTGTTTTTTTCGTGAGTGACGCTGTTAACAGTGCCTGTAAAATCGCGGAACGGTCCGCTTAGTACGCGTACCTTGTCGCCGACATTGACCACGAGTGTTTCCGTACGAGGTTTTCTGATGCCGAACTTGAGCATTTCGCGATCCTTGAGCGGTACGGGTTTGGTACCGGGTCCGACGAAACCGGTGACGCCGCGGGTATTGCGGACGAGAAACCATGTGACGTCGTTGACGACCATTTTGATAAAGACATAGCCCGGGAAGAGTTTTCTCTCCTTGACGGCACCGTTGCCGTCGACATAGGTTTCCACGGGTACCATGACTTCAAAAATATCGTCGATGTAGTCGCGATTTTCGACCATTTTTTCGATGTTTACTTTGACTTTGTTCTCATGCCCTGAGTAAGTGTGTACGACGTACCACTTGCCCTCTTGGGCTCTTTCTTGCCACTTTTCTTTCTTATCGGTGAAATCTTCAAACATAGGGATTATGAAGCGCCGAGGCTTCCCTCCTTCCTATCGGACGAGAAGACTGACCAATGTGTGGAATACTTTGTCCAGTCCCACGACGATGAGCGACACGATCAAACTGACGACGATAACGACCGCCGAATAGTTTAGAAGCGTCTTTGCGTCCGGCCAAATGATCTTCTTGTACTCGGATTTCACGCCGCGAAAGAAACTGTTGCGTCGAGCCTTCTTGGCTAGTTTGTCTTGTTTCTGAGCCATGAATTCCTTCCTTTCTATCGAGTTTCTTTGTGCGATGTGTGTTTCTTGCAGAACTTGCAATACTTCATGAGTTCCACGCGGTTCGGCGTGTTCTTCTTCTCCTTGGTGGATGTATAGTTTCTGTTCTTACATTCCGTGCAAGCGAGCACAATCCGTTCTCTCATGTGTACACCTCCCGTTCGCCATAAAAATTTGCGTCATCACGCGTTTTTGCTTAAAAAAAGGAGCCTTTGCCCCGTCTATAAGCATCTTGAAATATACCACAGATTCGCGTTCCGTGTCAAATGAAAAACCGTCCTTTTGCGCGATTTTTCGTTCTCTGTGCTATACTTTTGATAGAACTTTCAAGGAGGTTTCCATATGGATCAAATTTTTATCGGCGAAGGGACTCAAAAAGCCTATTTTTCGCTTTCCAAAATGAATCGACACGGTCTTATCACGGGTGCGACGGGCACGGGCAAGACCGTTACCTTAAAAGTCCTTGCGGAGGAATTGTCTCTCCGCGGGGTGCCGGTCTTTCTTGCGGACGTCAAGGGCGATCTTGCAAGTCTCTCGGAAAAGGGCGAGCCGACGCCGGAGGTCACGAAGAGGCTCGACGCCATGGGTCTCGATGAAGCGTTCACCGCCTTTCCCGTGACGCTCTTCGACGTCTTCGGTCACGACGGCATTCCGATCCGCGCAGGCGTCTCCGAGATGGGACCGCTTCTCCTTTCGAGACTCCTTGAACTCAACGAAGTGCAAGAGGGTGTCCTCAATATCGCATTCGATGTCGCGGATAAAGACGGACTCCTCCTCATCGATACGAAGGATCTCAAGGCGATCCTCACGGAGGTTTCCGACAATGCGGCACTCTACAAGCGCGACTACGGCAATATTTCGTCGACGTCGGTCGGTGCGATCATCCGTAGGCTCGTCGTCCTCGAGCGCGAAGGCGCGGATGTCTTCTTCGGAGAACCCGCGATCGACGTACGCGATTTTCTCACGGCTCCGAACGGCATGGGCATGATCAATATCCTAAACGCCGTGAAGCTCTTCCAAAAACCGCGTCTCTATGCGACGTTCCTACTCGCGCTGCTCTCGAAACTCTACGATGCACTCCCTGAGATCGGCGATGCACCGAAGCCGAAGCTCGTCTTCTTCTTCGACGAAGCGCATCTCATCTTTGACGACGCACCGAAGCCGCTCCTCGAGAAACTCCTCTTAACCGTGCGCCTCATCCGTTCAAAAGGCGTCGGCGTATTCTTCGCAACGCAAAACCCGGCAGATATTCCCGACGAAGTGCTCGCGCAACTCGGCAACAAGATCCAACACGCCCTGCGCGTCTATACGCCGCGGGAGGAGAAAAAAGTAAAAGCCGCCGCGGGCAGTTTCCGCGCCCCCAAGGACATGGATGTCGCCCGCGTGATCCAAGAACTCGCCGTGGGCGAGGCACTCGTCTCGACGCTCGACGCGGACGGTGCTCCGACCGAAGTCGTGCGCGTGTTCGTTCGTCCTCCGCGTTCGAAGATCGGCACGGTCGATCCCATGCATCTCGAAAGACTCATCTCCGATTCGCCGCTCTATGAGAAATACGTCGACGCCTACGATCCCGTAAGTGCGTACGAAATGCTCACGGAAGAGGCGGAAAAACGTCGCGATGCCGAAGAGGACGCGAAGCGCATGAAAGAGGAAGACCGCGCGAGGAGAGAAGAAGCGCGCGCCAAACGCGAACGCGACGCCGCGTTCAATCGCAGTTTTGTCGGGCGCGTCAAGAACAGTGCAACCAACCAGATCGGGCGCGAGATCGGTCGTCAGATCATCCGCGGCATCCTCGGCACGCTGAAACTCCGTTAGTCTACACAAAAACCCCGCAGTTCCGAACGGATGCGGGGCTTTTTTTATTTCTTCTCACTTAGAAGTGCTTTCATGCGGTCGTTCATCGTCTCTTTGCCGTCCGGCGTGATCCAGAGCACGGCGGCTTCGTAATGATCGGCGATTTTTTGTCCCTCCTCGATTGGCACGAGGAAGAGTGCCGTGGAGAGAAAATCTCCGTACGCGGAATCGGGATGCACGATCGTGACCGAGGAGAAGCGTCTCGACGGTTCCATCGTGTCGGGATCGATAATGTGGTGATAGCGTACGCCGTTTTCTTCAAAATACCTTTGATAGTCTCCGCTCGTGACGACGCTCACGGGTGCACCGACCGAGAGGACGTGGAGGAGCGACGACTGATCGAGCGGATGCTTGGGGTTTTGGATGCCGACTTTCCAGTCCGTGCGTCCCGGTGGATTTCCCGCCGTGCGCACATCTCCGCCCGCCGAGAGAATAAAATTCTTCGCGCCCGCTTCTTCGAGTGCGCGTGCCGTCCGTTCCACCGCGTAACCTTTCGCAATCGCACCGAGGTCGAGTTTTACCTCGGGATCGGTGATGGTGACGGTTCTCTTCTCCCGATCGACGACGACTTTCGCGAGATCCATATGTTTTTGACTCTTGGCGAGTGCTTCATGCGTCGGCAACACATGATGTCCGTCGACTTTTGTCTCCCGCGCGTCATGCCACAGGGAAAGCATCTGTCCCATCGCGATATTCGCCTTTTCTCCCGTCTCAGCGTAGAGCGTCTTCGCGAGTTCGATGAGTTCGATGAGATCCTCATCCACCACGACCGCTTTCCCCGGCGAGGCGTTCACCGTGTAGGCGTTGTTCACACCTTCATACGCGTTGTAGATGTCGAAGAGCCTGTGATAATAGAGCATGCGCTCGTGTAGGAGATCGACGATCTCCTCACCGTTGCCCGTTTCGTCGTAATAGACAAAGGTCGTCACCGTATCGAATGTCTCGTAACTGATATCGTCCACTTTTTCATATTGTGTCTCCTCCGTGGCGGTTTCACCCGTCGCCGGTGCACTCTCCGGCGCGGTGCAACTTACCATGAGAAGACAGAGTAAGATGGCTAAGCGTTTCAAAAAATCACCTCGTTCGTATCCTACCATTTCCGCCCGAGCGCGGTCAAACAAAAGAAAGTGGAACGAAAAAGTGCAAAACTTGCGCCGTTCTTTACAACTTCGTCCCACTTTTGTATGATTGGTATGTGTAAATAGCAATTCTTTCACCGAAAACTTTTTTTCGTGAGCAAAGGAGGCTCTATGCGCTATCAAAAAAGGATCGTTACGATCCTCATGATTCTATTCGTTTTCGTCGCCTGTCAGGCGAAACTCCCCGCCACCGCGGAGGAAGAGGAGCCGGCACCCGCGGCGACCACCGCCGAGGAGGCCAAACGGACCCCCACACTCGGCGTGCGTCTTACGCATATGCCGACAATCGATCTCGCCCATGCGATGGACGATGAGGATCTCCTCCTCCTCCATGCGCTCTATCGTCCGCTCATTCCGGACGAAGCGGCGCTGTCCCAAGTGCGCGTCGAGGACGGCACGTTTCGCGTGCGCGTCGCGCCGAGAACGTTTCTCGACGGCTCGGTGCTCGATGTCGAGAGCTATCTCGAGGCGTTTCGTCGCATCGATGCGGGCGAGATGAAAGACACACTCCTCTTTCTCGATCGCACGTCGGACGAATTTCCGATCCGCGTCGAGGGAGACGAACTCGTCTTCTCCGTCCTCCCCGGTTTCGGTCCCGAAGTGCTCCTAAACCCTTTCTTTGTCGCCGTGGAGAAAGGCTACGACGGCGAACTGCGTCAAGGACTCCAAGCGGAATGTGCCGCCGTCACGGAATGCACGGAAACGAGTGTAACGCTCGAGGGAAAAATTGCACTCCATTTCCAAGTCTTACCCGGCACGTCCGAAGCCGAAGAGGCCTTTGCAGCCAAAGAAGTCGAGTGGATGATCCCGTCGAACGATCGGATTGCCGAAGAGACGGAGAAGAAGAATCCCAATCTCTCCGTTGTCGACGACACGGCACTCACCTTTGTCCGTGTCCATGCGTCCGATGACGCACTTCGTTCCATCGGCGTAAGACGCGCCCTCGCCCATTCGATCAGTCGCGAGAGTCTCTCGGAGATCTACGGAATCGCAAAACCCGCAACCGCACTTGTCCTCCCCGGCATGCACGACGCCGAGGGCAAGGAATTTCGAGAGAACGGCGACTATCTCTGGGACGCACCCGAGAACGCCGAAGAAGGTGCGGAGCTTATGAACCGCACGCTCACGGAAGCGGGCATCGACAAGAGCACGATCGTCTGGCGTTTTCTCGTGCCGGACGAAGCCGTTGCACGCGAGGCGGCAAGTGCTCTCGCAACCATGTGGGAAAATCTCTTCGGAATCCAAATCCGTCTCGAAGTCGAAAGTGCCGAGACGTACGCATTTCGCCTTTCGTCGGAAGATTATGAACTCGCCTACGAAAGTCGCGCATTGCGTTGCCCGAGTGTTCCCTTGTGGCTCGCCGGTTTTCTCTCCGGCGATCTCAAAACGGAACTCCTGCCAAAGCTCTCTGCCGCGCATACTGCCGCGGATGAGCACGCCGTTGAAGAAACGATGATGGCAGAGATGAACGTCATCCCGATCGCGTACACCGCGCGTTCTGTCCTCGTCCACCCCTATGTGCTCGGACACACCGTGACGCGCTACGCGCCCGCACCCCTCATGGACCTCATCGTCCTCGAGACGCCGTAATCAAAAAAGAAGCACGCCCGACCGTGGGTCGAGGGTGCTTTTTTGTTGTGTTCGATTTGGAAAGCGTCTCACCGATCCGTCGCTTCTTACGCTTCCACGATTTCGATACCTCGGGTACGAAGATCGGCGATGTTTTTCTCATGATCCGTCCGATCGACATAGCCCACACCCGGAAGATAGAGGGAGACGTGCTTCCCCGCACGCACGAGATCGAGTACCGTCTCGCGCACACAGTATTCACTCGCGAGTCCCGCAACGATCACCTCATCGCCCGTGACCTCCGTGAGCGTCTTCCCGGCGTCGTTTTTGCCCGCCGCCGCCGAATACTCTTCGACCTCGTCGCAGAGACCTTTGAGAAAAGTCGTCTCGGGGTTCGGCGCAAACGCACCCGCCTGCGAAAAGCCCGCCCAAAGTGCGGCACCGTGTGTCCCCGCCACGCAGTGTACGGGCCAGATGCCGCCGTTTTCGCGAAACGATCCGTTTGTCGGACTGTGGTGATCCGCGGTGTAGTACACCCGGTCGACTTTCCCCGACTTGATCAAATTCAAAATCTTCTCCATCGCCGCGCCCGCACCTTGGCAGGCGAGACTCCCGGAGATGAAATCATTCTGCGCATCGACAACGATTAAGTCCATCACACACCTCAAATTTCAATATTCATGGCGATAAGATCGTCCACGCGCACGATCCACACGCCCTCTTGATTCAAGAGTTTGAGCCAAGCATCCTCGACCGCAAGGAGCGTCATGTGTTCCATCTCTCCCGGGATCGAACGCATGACGATGCTTACACGTTTCCCGATGTATTCTTCAAAAATTTGCATTTCCATACTCCTTTATTGTTCCGAGTCCTCTAGACGGCGCGTGCGAAAAAGATCCCTGCCGCCGCGAGAAATAAGATGACGAAGAAGACGTTCGCGCGTCTCTCTTTTCTCCGCACGCCGATGCCTTCGAGTACGCCGGCGATAAAAAACATCAATCCAAAGACCGCATTTTTGCCGGGAAAAGTCTTCCCCGAGAGAAAGAGAATCACGGCGAGGAGGACGACGAGGAAAATTTCGCCGTCTCTCATGCGATGGCGGCGTGACGTTTCTTGCGCATTGCGATCGCCCATTCCATCAAGCGATAGAGGACGGGTTTCAGAACATAATCAAATTCGCCCACGCGTCCGCGTTTGATCGTGCCCCAACGTTTCTTAAATTCGTAGAGGCCCGGTGCTTCGTCGTCCGGCATGCCCTCTTTGCCGCTGATGCCGCCGAAATCATAGCGCGTGCAGCCGACGGACTTCGCATACTCCATCATCTTGTACTGCATGAAATAATTCGGCATGAATTCGCGATAAGCGTTGGAGCTTGCGCCGTAGAGGTAGTATGCCTTTTTGCCACACTGCGTAAAAATAGCACCGGAGAGGATCCTCCCGCCCGGAAATTCCTCGTAGAGTTTCTCCATGTCCTGGATGCGCGATCTTACTCTCTCTAAGGAGCGGTTCGCGTTCTCGAGTTGTTTCTCGATCTTCGCGTCGCGCTCTCTCGCCTCGAGTCGTCGGATCTCCGCTTCGCGTGTCTCCCGTTGTCTTTCGAGACTCTCGATCGCAAGCGAGGGCATGAGTCTTACGAGGAAGACTTTGAGATCGTTCGTAGGCGAAAACGTGTCATACATGCGTTCAAAATACGAGATGCCGCGAATGGAGAAATCGTCCCGCTCGCCGGTTTCTTTCATGATCTCGTGGAAAATGGCGAGATCTTTGCGATCGCCTTCTTCAAAAACGAGTCCGTTGTCGAGTGCGCGATTGACATCGGTGCGCGTGCGGCTTGCAAAACTCTTCTTCACTTCCTCCATCGTACCCGAGAGATCCGTCACCATGTGAAAACGGGGCTGTGTGTACGTGTAAAGCCCGAGTTCGCTGCCCTTGTATCGGAATCCGTACGAGGAGATCTTCTCGATGATGCCCTCCTCGCGTTCGTCCACGTCGGGATCGATGCGCACCATGATCGCCTTGCGTGCCTTGGCGATGCGTACCGCCTCTTTCGTGAGCAGTTGCACCGTCTCCTTGTCGTCCCAATCGACGACCAAGCCGCGCGGCGAATAGCAAAAACTGACCGGCAAATGCGGAATTTTCTTAAAGAGTAAGAGCGTCGCGCCCGTAATCTTCTCCCCGTCGCCCACGGCGACTTTTTCCCAGTCCCAGCCGTTGATGCCCTTGAGTTCGCCCCAATAGGTAAGTTCACTCATGTCCCCGTTGGGATGATTTTTGATAAACGCGTTGAACGCTTCGTTCGACACGGTCATAATCTGCATGTGTTGCCTCCTTTTCGCGCGTTTGCCATCGCGCTTCCATTCGATACGCCCGAGGCGTGTTCTCCCGTCCCGTAGACGAGGTCTTCATTCCCCTATTATAGCCAACGACGGTGAGAAATCCAAATCCGTTCACCAAAAAAGGGCGTATCGCCCTTAAATTTTTTGGTAATAATAGCCTTCACCCCATTTGGTCTGGATGTAGGTCGCGTCGGAGGCTTTGGCAAGTTTCTTGCGCAGTCTCTTGATGTGAACGTCGAAAACCCTGAGGTCTCCCGCAGGATCTTCAGTGATCTCATCGCGGAGTTCTTCACGCGAGAAGACGACGCGTTCACTCGTAAGAAGCGTAAAGAAAATATCAAATTCACGCGCGGTAAAACCCAGATCTCGGTCGCCGAGATAGATCTTGCGCTTCGCGAGATTGACGACAAAATCGCCGTATTCTTCGCGGTGCATATCGGTTACCACACTCTTCGTGCGTCTAAAAATCGCGCGCATCCGCGCCTTGAGCTCGAGAATATTGTACGGCTCCACGACATAGTCGTCGACGCCGTACTCGAACGCGAGGACTTTCTTGAGATCCTCGCCGACTTTGGAGACGACGACGATGGGTGCGTCGGTGAGTTCTTTCACCCGTTTCACGAGATCGAGTCCCGTGCCGTCGGCAAACGCCATCTCGATTAAGAGCATCTGCGGCGGTTCGGCTTCCACGACGGCGACCGCTTCCGCAATCGTGTGCGCGTAGACGAGCGCGTATCCGTCCGTCTCAAAGGCATAGCCGAGTGTCTCCGCCGCGTCTTTTTCGGGGTGGACGATGAGTAATCGTTTCATACATACCTCCTAGGAACCGTGCGTGGATACCACGATGAGATCTCGGATCGTCTCAAAGGTCTTCTTTCCGATGCCCGGTACTTTCATGATGTCTTCGATGCTCGAAAAAGCTTCTTTCTCCCGTTGATCGATGATCTTCTGCGCGGTCACGTCGCCGACGCCGGGAAGCGTCTTGAGTTTCTCGAGAGAAGCGGTGTTGATGTCGACGAGTTTTTCCTCGTCCTCCGTTGTCTCGCTCTCGCCGTCCCCTTTCATCGCAGGGATAAGGATTTTGTCCTCGTCCTTGAGCCTCTGTGAGAGATTGATCCGCGTTTCATCCGCGCGATCCGTAAGTCCGCCCGCTTTCTCGACCGCTTCATAGAGTCTCGCGCCCGAGGCGAGTTCGATGACGCCGGGGTTTTTCACTTCCCCCACGAGGTAGACCATGATATTTCCCGACTCTTCGGAGATATTCTGAGACACGAGTCCCTGCACGGGCGTCGAAATCGGCTGGTATTCCCGCACATACGCAACGATTGCAAGCACGACCACCACGGCGATGTAGATCCAAGTTTTTCTCTCGAGGCGCATCAACGTCCCTCCTCCGGCACCGCCATGAGGATCCGTTCGATCCGTACGAAAGGCTTATGCGCTTCGTCCTCATAGAGTTTCCCTTTCGTGACGAGATGGGCGCCCATGTAGAACGAGACTTTCCCGGTCTCGGTGAGCCTGCCCGAGGGTTTCTCTTCACGCCCGTACAAATACCCATGAACGAGGTCGTTCACGTCCCCGGGGGCGGTGTATTCGCGCATCGTCTCGCCGTCTTCGATCTTGACGAGATCGATCTCCGCTGCTCGTTTGCGAATGCGAGTCAGTTTGGCTTCGTTCATATTGCCAGCGATCGAGCGAAAGAGAAGCGCAAACGCCACGGCGACGACGAGCACGAGGAATTTCTTCTTCATCGTTCCTCCTCCAGCGAGAGATTCGCACACGCGCTAAAATCGGGCGTGCGCACCCCGCGTAGATAGAGTTTTGCTCCTGCGGCGGCGATCATCGCGGCATTGTCCGTCGAGAGTTTCTTATCCGGATAATAGACATGATAGCCTTTTGCCTGTGCGCGACGGCAGGCTTCCGCGCGGAGCCTTTCATTCGCGCTCACGCCGCCCGAGAGCACGAGCGTCGGAAGTCCCTTCTCGTCCATGAGGCGAAAGGCTTTCGTGAGGAGCACGTCGACGACCGATTCACAAAACGATGCGGCAAGGTCTTCCATCACGATCTCCTCGCCCTTCCCTTTCGCGTTTTGAATTGTCGTGAGGACTGCCGTCTTGAGTCCCGAGAATGAAAAATCATAATGCGGTTCGCGGATCATCGCCCGCGGAAAATCATATGCCGTCGGATTGCCTTTCATGGCAAGACGGTCGATCTCGGGTCCGCCGGGATATGGCAAACCCATTTTCCTTGCGACTTTGTCAAAACATTCTCCCGCGGCATCGTCGCGCGTCGTGCCGATCACGTGGATCTCCTCGTCCGAGTCCACTTCGATTAAGTACGTGTGTCCGCCGGAGACCACAAGCGCGATATAGGGCGGCTTGAGTCCCGGATGAGAGAGATCGTTCGCGAGAATATGACCGAGCATGTGATTGACGCCGATCACGGGGACGTCGAGCGCGAGCCCCATTGCTTTCGCGGCGGCAACGCCAACCAAGAGTGCGCCGATGAGTCCCGGTCCGCGCGTCACGGCGATGAGATCGAGGTCACCATACGAAACGTTCGCCTCACGCATCGCCTCGTCCAAAACACTCGAGACGTTCTCGAGATGCTTACGGCTCGCGATTTCCGGTACGACCCCGCCGTAGGCGCGATGCACAGGAATCTGCGAACTGATGATATTTGAACGGATCACGCCGTCTTCGACGATCGCAACGCTCGTCTCGTCACAGGATGTTTCCATGCCCAGTGTGATCATTCGGATCCCCTCCTCTCCAGTAAATGACGGCATCTTCGCCGCCTTCGTAATAGCCTTTGCGCTCGCCCGTCGCGACAAAACCGGAACGTTCATAGAGCGAACGCGCCGCTTTGTTCGATCGTCTCACCTCGAGCGTCATGCGCTTCACACCGCAGCGCTCGGCGTGGGTCATGATTGCGTGTAAGAGTAATTTCCCATAGCCGTCGCCGCGGAGTTTCGGCGCAATGGCGACCGTCGTGATATGCCCCTCATCGAGAATCATCCACATCCCCGCGTAACCGAGGATCTCTTCATCTTCGAGCACGAGATAACACGCGACCGGACTCTCGAGTTCGCTTTCGTAAGACGTGCGCGACCACGGCGGCGAAAACGTCGCTTCTTCGATTGCGAGCACGCCGTCGAGATCGTCTCTTGTCATTTCTCGGATCTGCACGCCCGCTCCCTTTCCGCCTGCGAAGGTCTTAGATATCGCGCTGTAAGGAGCATCGGATGATCCGATTTTCCCGCATTTTTACGCACCTCGGCAAGTTTCGCCATCGCCGCGAGGAGTTCTTCTTCCCCCACCGCGGGCACGCCGAGTGCATTCTTCGTCGAAATCATGGGTCCGTCGAGTTCGTCCAATCGCGCAAACCCCTCCTCGCCCACGGCGCGATAGAACGCACCGTCACGTTCGTAAAGACCCGTAAAGACATTTCCCCTCCGCGCATCGAGCACCGCGCGCACGCGTTCTTTCCCCGATGCGGCGGCGAGAATCTCGAGCGTTGAGAGACCGTAGAGCGGTTTCTCCGTCACTTGGGCGAAGATTTTCGCCGTCGTGAGTCCAATTCGCACGCCCGTAAACGAACCCGGTCCCACGGATACGGCAAAAGCCTCGAGCGCGTCAAAGAAAAGCCCCTCCTCCGCGAGGAGCGTGCGAATCCGCGGGATCAGATCGTCGTCGAGGTCTTTTGCAAGCGGCGCATGGCTCTCGCGAACGAGCACGCCGGACTCCGCTAAGCCGACGCCGATTTCACTTCCGTGCGTATCAATGAGTAGAATCACAATCTCTCCTCCAATTCCTCGGGCAAGAGATAGCTATGCTCTTCACCCGTATTCGTCACTTCAATCCGCAAAACGCCCTCCGGAAGATATGATCCGATGTGCTCCGACCACTCGAGAATCGCCACCGCGTCCTCGGGATAGAGAAAACGCTCGTAGTCGAGATCTTCGAGTTCCGTCTCGTCCTCCAAGCGGTAAAAATCGCAGTGATAGATGCCGGGTTCCGTCTCGTAGCGGTTCACGATGGCAAAACTCGGACTCGAGGCTTCTCCGCCCAGAGCCGCGACGATCGCTTTCGTAAGTGCCGTCTTTCCCGCGCCGAGTTCCCCGCGAAGATCGAGGACGTCTCCGGGATGCAGAACCTCCGCAATTCTCTTTCCAAGCATCTCCGTCTCGCTTATATGTCTCGTATGAATCTTCATTTGACAAAAAATCCCGTCACGACGGATTCCGGTAAAAATACCACCGTAAATACGTGACTTCCTTTCTCAAATTCTACCTTGAGAACCGCAACGCCGTAGTCCGTGTCATCCTTATGGAGCCCGAAAATGTTGACTTCCGTGATAGCTTGCCACGTACCTGCGGGCTCGATGACCTTCTTGGCCCCGTCGAGTGCCTCGTCCGTGAGCGCCTTCTTGAAATTGTCGTCGCCCATCGCGCGCAGTTTCTCGTACTCGCCTTCGAGAAAGATCGTGACCGCGTCGAGACTTTTCCTCTCGAGCGTATGCTCATCGTAAGCATCGCTCAGTTTCGTGTCATTCGTGCACGCGACCAAGAGGAGGAGCGCACATGTGATCCAGAGTAATTTTTTCATCTTGCCTCCTTGAGAAGAGCTCTTTTTCTCACAACCATCGAGAAATAGAATCCGGCAATTGCGAAGAGCAACACTTCGCCGATCGAGACGGACATGCGAACGAAGAAGACCGCCGCGAGATCGAACGCTCCATGGAAAAGAATGGCGAGAAAAAGCGTCCGGATGCCGTTGCCGCGTCGAATCCCCTCGAGCATGAACACCGCCGACGCCATGTGAAAGAGCGTCGCGCTCATACGCTCAAGAATCGCCCAGAGCGAAAGGGGCGCGCCATGAAAGACCCCCGCCGTGTAGAAAAGATACGTGATCTCCATAAGACTATGCCCCAGACCGAAGAGGATCGCATCCTTGAAATCCGCGTGTTTCAATGCCGTCTTTGAAAAGAGAAACCGTCCCGTCTCTTCAAAAAGACCCGCGGAAAACGCCGGAAGAAGAAGTATCAAATACGGCGCACGGAGACCTATGACCGAGAGTTCAAAGTCAAAATGCGCGAGGAGAGGAATCCTCGTAAAAATCTGCGTCACTGCAAAACAAAAGAATCCGCATAAGAGCGCGAAAAGGCGTTTCATTCCATTCCTCCTTTCCGACATTATAACATTTTCGTCATAGTTCTCCAACGGATATGACAAAGCATTAAAAAAAGCTCTCCGTCCGGAGAGCTTTTCCTCTGTTATCGGAATGATTTTTTGTGCAGAATCGGCGAGAGCGGTTTGTAGAGGAGCATCGTGAGCAAACCCGTTACGATCGCCTTCACGAGATTGAACGGCACGACCGCGAAGAGCATCATCGTGCGATAATCCGCTACCCAGGGATTGACTTTCGAACCGATGGCGATAATCTGGTCCATCGGCAGTCCGTAGAGTTTGGAATAGAGCGGGAAGATGACGAAATAATTGGAGCATGTTGCCGCAATCGTCATCACGAGTCCGCCGACAATAAGACCGATGAGTGCGCGTTTCTTCGTCTTGTGCGCGCGATAGATGAGTGCCGAAGCGAGAACGTAGACGCCGTTGACGAAAAAGTTCGAAATTTCGCCGACATAAGCCGTCGTCGTGCCTTGGATGACGAGGTGCAGAAGATTTTTTAAGAGCACCACGACGATGCCCGCAACCGGTCCCAGCGCAAAGCCGGCGATGAGGCTCGGCAGATCCGCGAGATCCAGCTTCATGAACGGCAGTGCCATCGGAATCGGCGTCTGAACAAACATGAGAAGTGCCGCGATGACCGATAGCAGGGATACTTTCACCATCGTCACCGTCGTCCAGGTGCGCGCTCTTGCGCTCGTGTTGAGACTTGCATTTGCATTCTTTTCCATTGTTTGACCTCCTTGAAAGTCGGGGTACGGTGAAAAGAAAAAACCCGACATCAGAGTGTCGGGGTCATCATAAAAATAGACTCTTCTTTCATCCGGACTATACCGTCGGTTCCGGAATTGCACCGGATCAGCTTGCGCTCGCGGACTTTCACCGCCGGTAGGGAATCGCACCCAACCCCGAAGATATTTTGTATACCAAGTATACCACAGGGCTTTTCTTTTGCCAAATCCACTGCGGATCGCATGAACCACCTCTGCCGGGACGAAGATGCGAGAAGTCGCGGTTTGCGATCCGTACGACGCCTCGGCGTCCTCGATGAACCCTCTGTGAATGCCTGCACTCGGCGAATACTTTTCTCCTTTTTTCTTTTTGGAGTTTCTATTTCCTTTTCGGGATATTTTTCCTTTCCATTTTCTTTTTTTGACTATTGCAAAAGCCTTGCGCGTGCTACATTGATGATATATATCATTCTTTTACGATTCAGGAGGTCTCAGATGATTCGGATCGAAAATTTGCACAAACAATACGGTTACGGCGACAAAAAAATCGACGTGTTAAAAGGCTTGGACTTGACGCTTGAGGACGAGAAACTGATCTGCGTCTTGGGTCCTTCCGGTTCGGGAAAATCAACGCTTCTCAATATCCTCGGCGGCATCGAAACGATCGACAAGGGGCGTGTCGAAGTGCTCGGCAAGGATCTTGCCACAATGAAGAAGAAAGAACTCGAGGCGTATCGACGCAATCATCTCGGCTTCGTCTTTCAGTTTTACAATCTGATCGGCGACCTCAATGTGCGCGAGAATATCGAAGTCGGGAAATACCTCTCCAAGAATCCGCTCGAGATCGAGAAACTCATCGACGAATTGGGACTCACCGAGCACGCGTACAAATTTCCCAATGAGATCTCCGGCGGTCAGGCGCAGCGAACGTCGATCGGTAGAGCCGTCATCAAGAGGCCCGAGCTTCTCATCTGCGACGAGCCGACGGGCGCACTCGACTACGAAAGTGCCAAGGACGTCCTCGTCCTCATCGAAAAACTCAATACGCTCTATCATTCGACCGTCATCATCGCAACGCACAATACGCAGATCGCGAAGATGTGCGATGTAATCCTTACGATCCACGACGGAAGAATCAAAACGCTCGAGAACAATGCGCACAAAATCCCGGCAGAGGAAGTGGCTTGGTAATGAGAAATCCCCTACATAAGAGAACACTCCGGCAATTTGCCCGCCCGTGGAAGATGATTCCCGTCTTGATCGCGCTCGTCTTCGTGGTCGTCTTTGCCTCGTCTTTTTTCACCTCGCAAGACTCCATCCGTGCGCTTTACGAGAAGCAAATCACCGAAGGAAAAGTCGAAGACGGGGAACTGACAACAATGTCTCCCCTCTCCGACGAAACCGTCCGCAAACTCGAAGAAGAAGGCGTAACACTCTACGAAAATTTCAATCTCGAACTCTCCGAGACGAAACAAAAACAACTCAAGGCGTTTAAGAATCGCACGGACATCAACATCGCGCAGATTCTCGAGGGAAGACTCCCCAAGAACGATCACGAAGTCGCCATCTCCGGCAATTACGCGAGAGCCAATAAGATCATGCTCTCCGATACCATCAAACTCGAAGGAAAGACCTTCGACATTGTGGGCATCATCTCGCTCCCCGATTATTCTTCGATTCTAAGAAACCGGAGCGATCTTCTCATGGACACGGGATACTTCGGCACTTGTCTCTTGCACGAAGACGGTTTCGACGGTTTTCGAAATCTTCCCGTGAAGTACACCTACTCCTATCACACGAAGACAACGCTCGACAAAAAAGCCGCGACGGACAAATTAAGAGCACTCGTCGAGATTGTAAACGAAGACAACCGCGTCCTCGACGGCGTTACGAGATACGACAATCACTGCATTACGTATATCATGGACGATATGGGCGGTGACGTCCCGATGATGACCGTTTCGATGGTCATTCTCTTCATCGCGCTCGCCTTTATCAGTGCCGTGCAAGTCAAGAGCATGATCGAAAAAGAAGCACCCGTCATCGGCACGCTTCTCGCCTCCGGATACACCAAGAGAGAACTCGTCACAAACTACATGGCAACGCCCGTCCTCTTGACCGTCATCGCCTCCGTCATCGGTAATGTCCTCGCGTATACGTATTTCTACAAAGGCTATGCCGATCTCTATTACGGCAGTTTTGATCTGCCGGCGTTTCAACCGATCCTAAACGCGAGATCCTTTCTCATCACGTCCGTTTTCCCCTTTGTCATCTATCTCGTCATCAATTTCTTCGTCATCTCCAAAGCCCTCGGACACCGCCCGATTCAGTTTTTGAGAAACAATCTGCGCAAAGAGAAGAAAAAATCGAGCCTCAAGCTTCACGGACTATCGTTTTTGCAAAAATTCCGAGTCCGCATCGCGCTGGCAAATAAACTCAATCTCGCCGCACTCATCTTCGGCGTGTTCCTCGCCAATCTCATCCTCATCTACGGACTCGTCGTGAAACCCGTCTTCATGACTTATGCCGACAAGATGAGCGACACGATCAAATACGCGCATGTCTATTTCGTGAGAATGGAAGAACCGAATCTCGATGCGGAGAAAGCGACCATCCTCAAAACCGAACTCATCGATGAGGACGACAAGGAAGTCGATCTCTACGGTGTCGACGCGCATTCACATTACACCA
This sequence comes from uncultured Peptostreptococcaceae bacterium, assembly GCA_947283485.1. Lineage (GTDB taxonomy): Bacteria > Bacillota > Clostridia > Tissierellales > Peptoniphilaceae > CAMYOU01. Next base: position 11,392 of record CAMYOU010000015.1, on the reverse strand, counting down.
TCCCCCATCGTGACGCGCTCGAGAAAGACGAAGCCGTTATCTCGCGCGGACTCGCCATGCGTTTTTCATACGCCGTCGGCGATATCATCCGCATCCGCGAACCATTCCATCAAAGAGAAGTAAGACTCAAGATCAAAGACATCCTCCCCGAGAACACCGCGTTCCAAATTTTTACGACGAGAGAACATCTCAACGACATCGTGGACGAAGACGCGAACTTCTTTAACGCCTATCTCTCCGACAAAAAACTTACCCTCTCCAAGGACAATCTCGTAACCGAACTCGACAAAGACCTCGTCACCAATTATGCGCAACATTTTCTCAAGAGTTTCGGCGTCGTATTCGACATGCTCTTCTACATCGGCATCGCCTTTTACATCATCATCGTCTCGATGATCACGAGTGTCATCCTCGATAAATCCGAACGTCATATGAGTTATCTCAAAATCTTCGGGTTTCGGGATCGGGAAGTCGCGAGCCTCTACGTAAACGGTCTCGTCGTCTTTCTCATCGTCTTCCAGCTCGTCATGATTCCCGCCGTCAATAAACTCTTGCAAGTCATCACGCGCATCTCCATGAAAAAGCTTGACGCGTACATCATCTTCCAAATCCCGCTCCATAACTTTTTCTTGGCGATTCTCTACAGTGCCATCATCTTCTTCGTGATCGAATTTTTCCAACGTATGCGGATCGCAAGACTCGACATGACAAAAGAACTCAAGAACATTGCCGGCTAGAAAAAAGGACGACCTCAAGATCATCCTTTTGCTCTTTTTTGTCATCTCCCCAATAAAAAAACTCCGCACCCCGTGCGCTTGCAATGCCCCTCGCAATCTACTACAATAGAGTTCACGGGGCGTAGCGCAGTTCGGTAGCGCACATGGTTTGGGACCATGGGGTCGCAGGTTCAAATCCTGTCGCCCCGACCATCAGAACGATCGTCATGATGACGGTCGTTTTTTTTGTGTCCTCCTACCCCCCACTTTTCTTCATCAAAAAACCGCCTTACCAAGCGCAGGGCGGTTTTGTTGTTTCATAGAGTCTGCTTTTCGAAACGATTATCTCTTGTTCGAGGGTCTGAAGATGCCGAGTGCTTCCGCTTCGCGAATGAGTTCATCGCGGAAGATCGGATTGGCGATGCCGATGAGAGCCTCGGCTCTTTGCCAATGGTTCATGCCCTTGAGATTCACTTTGCCGTATTCGGTGACGACGTATTGTGTATTGGGTCGTGCCGCTGTGACGGCGGAGCTTTCGATGAGAGACGGGCGAATGCGTGAAATCTTGGTGCCGTCTTTCTTCTCAAGGGTCGATGCAAGGCAGATGAAACTCTTGCCGCCCTTGGAGAGATATGCGCCGAGGACGAAGTCGAGTTGCCCGCCTGCGCCGCTGATATGCCTCTTGCCCGAGGATTCACTCGAAACTTGTCCGAAGAGATCGACGTCCACCGCATTGTTGATGGAGATGAAATTGTCGATCTGCGCGATCACGCGTGCGTCGTTGGTGTAGTCGACGGGCACGCTCATCGCCATGGGGTTGTCGTCCAAGAAATCATAGAGTTTTTGACTGCCTGCGGCAAACGCATAGGTCTGACGGAAGCGGTCGATGTTCTTCTTGGAGCCGTTGATCTTGCCTTTCAAAGTCATATCGACAAAACCGTCCACGTACATCTCGGTGTGTACGCCGAGATCCTTGAGGTCGGAATTGGCGATGCAGGATCCGACGGCATTGGGCATCCCGCCGATGCCGAGTTGCAAGCATGCGCCGTTCGGAATCTCTTCGACGATATATTCGGCGACTTTGAGATCGATCTCGCCGAAGGTGCCTTCCGGGAGTGCCGGCATGGGGTCGTCTACGCCCTCAATGATATAGTCGACATCGGAGATGTGAATGTCGGCTTCGTATCCGCCGAGGCAACGGGGAACATTGGGGTTCACTTCGACAATGACGATCTCTGCACGTTCGGTCACTGCTTTCATGTGCGATGCGCTCGGACCGAAGTTGAAGAACCCGTGTTTGTCCATCGGTGCAACTTGGAAAACGGCGATGTGAATGGGCTCGACGTTCTCGCGATAGTATCTCGGGAGTTCGCTATAGCGGAGCGGTGCATAAAAAGCATTCCCCGTTCCGATGAGTTTTCTCACGGGCCCGCCGACATGCCATGAGCTCCAGACGAAGTGCTCGCCCGTGGAATCGACTTTTAAGACTTCAGGTGTCCACATCTCGACGCCGCCGCGGATCTTAACGTCCCGAAGTTCCTCGACGCGTTTTGCCAGGGCGCGATCAAAGGCGCGCGTGGCTACCGTGCACCATCCGAAGTCGAGCCAGTCGTGCGATTCGACCATCGCTGCGGCTTTTTCGGCACTGATGCACTTCTCACGATATTCTTGGGTGTAGTCCATGGGATTTCTCCTTTCCATATTTGAAGATCTTTCGTACGGCTATTCTATACCCCAACGTACCCGCTATTCATCACCGACCATGGAGAGACTGATCCTCTTGCGTGCAAGATCCACGTCGATGACGGTCACTTCCACGATGTCGCCGACGTGGACGACTTCTTTCGGATGTTTCACAAAACGATCGGAGAGACGCGAGATGTGCACGAGTCCGTCCTCATGAACGCCGATGTCAACAAACGCGCCGAAATCGACGACATTGCGCACGGTGCCTTTTAAGACCATGCCTTTTTTGAGATCCTCGAGTGCCACGACGTCGGTTCTGAGGATCGATTCTCCGACGTCCATGCGGATGTCGCGACCTTTTTTCGCGAGTTCATCGGCAACCGCGTCGATCGTCACTTTCCCCGCGCCCGTCTTGGCTTCGATGGTCTCGTAAGACTCCTCGGCAATCAGCATCCGCGCGATGTCATACGACTCGGGGTGTACGGCGGTTGCATCGAGCGGTTCATCCCCGTGAATGCGCAAAAATCCCGCGCATTGCTTAAAGGTCTTGGGACCGATGCCTTTCACCTTCGCGAGTTCCTTGCGACTCTTGATCGGGCTTTCGCTTCTCCGTTCGACGATGGCGTTGGCAAGCCTTGCATTGAGTCCGGCGATATGGGATAAAAGTGCCGCGCTTGCGGTCTCGAGATCGACGCCGACGGCATTGACGCAGTCTTCGACGACATTGCCGAGACGTTCCTCGAGTTTTTTCGGCGCGAGATCGTGCTGATATTGTCCGACGCCGATGCTCTCGGGTGGAATCTTCACAAGCTCCGCCATGGGATCTTGAAGTCTTCGCGCGATGGAAATCGCCCCGCGGATGGAGACGTCGAGATTGGGAAATTCCTCTGTCCCGAGTTCGGACGCGGAATAGACGGATGCGCCCGCCTCGCTCACGATCGCATAGCGCAGTTTCTCGTACGGTTTCATGAGTTCCGCGACAAACGCCTCGGTCTCTCTCGATGCTGTGCCGTTGCCGATCGCGATGAGCGTGACCCCGTATTTTTCGATGAGATTTTGGACGACTTTCCGTGCACCGGCGATGTCTTCCCGCGGTTTCGTGGGGTAAATCGTCGCGCTCTCGAGGAAATCTCCGTCCGTTCCGATCACGGCGACTTTGCAACCCGTACGATACCCCGGGTCGATGCCGAGGATCACATGACCGGGAATCGGCGACTGCATGAGCACCGCGCGCAAGTTCATGCCGAAAACACCAATCGCGTCGTCTTCGGCGCGTACGGTCATCTCGTCTCTTAGTTCCGTCTCCATGCGCGGAAAGAGGAGTCGTTTCAAAGCATCCTCCACGATTACGCGATACAGTCTCGCCGTGCCGTTCGGATACGCACGCTCGAGTCTCCTTGCGATACGGAAGGTGCATTCCTCCTCACGGAAGAGAATCTTCACGCGAAGCATTTTCTCGCGTTCCCCGCGATTGATGGCAAGGATCCGGTGATTGGGGATGTCCTTCACGGTATCGGAGAACGAGCGGTACATCTCATAGACGCCAAGATCCTCCTCGACGCCCGCCGTCTCCACGCGTCCGTTCTTCTGTCCGTCGGTGCGCACAATCGCGCGGTAATCGCTCGTATCGGCGATGCGCTCCGCCAAAATATCCTGCGCCCCTTGGAGCGCGGCATCCGCATTGATCTCTTCGGTCACAAAGGCTTCCAAAAACGCGTCGAGTTCCGCTTCACTGAAATTCTTCTCGAGGATCGCATTTGCGACGGGTTCGAGTCCGCGTTCAATCGCCATCGTCGCGCGCGTGCGTCTCTTGGGTCTGAACGGCGCATAGAGATCGTCGAGTTCCGTCGGCGTCATTGCCGCTTCGATCTTCGTGCGGAGTTCGTCTGTGAGCGCATCTTCTTCGAGAATCTTCCCAATGACAAATTCTCTCTTCTCCTCGAGTGCCTTGAGGGCACGATAGCGTTCGTCGAAGGCGCGTAACACTTCATCGGTGAGCGAACCCGTCTTCTCTTTTCGATATCGCGCGATGAAGGGGATCGTGTTCCCCTCTTCGATGAGTTCGATCGTGTTCTTGACCTGATACGGTGCAAGTCCGAGTTCTTCTATCAGTCTCTCTTCTATCTTCATCTTCTTTTCCCTTCTTGCAAAAAAAGGGACTCTAGGAGTCCCCCAATTGTTTTCTGAGGCTTGCATCGATAAAGCCCTGAATCTCTCCGTCCATGACGGCTTGCACATTGCCGACTTCATAGCCCGTCCTGTGATCTTTCACGAGTGTATACGGGTGGAAGACATAGGAACGGATCTGACTGCCCCAAGCAATCTGAGAGTATTGCCCCTGGATGTCCTCGATCGTCTCCCGTTTTTCCTCCTCGCGAATCTGTAAGAGCTTGGCGTAGAGCATCTTCATCGCGCGATCCTTGTTCTGAAACTGGGACCGTTCGTTCTGACACTGTACGACCACGCCCGTCGGAATGTGTGTGATGCGCACGGCACTGTCAGTCTTGTTGACATGTTGCCCACCCTTACCGCTCGAACGATAAGTGTCGATGCGCAAATCCTCGGGGTTGATCTCGATCTCGACGTCGTCCGGCAGATCCGGGGTGACGTCGACGGAAGCGAAGCTCGTGTGGCGTCTCTTGGCACTGTCAAAAGGCGAGATGCGCACGAGTCTGTGGACGCCCTTCTCGGTCTTGAGATAGCCATAGGCGTTCTTCCCGTGTACGAGATAGGTGATCGACTTGAGCCCCGCCTCGACATCTCTGTTCTCGTCGAGCTCCTCGAGTGTAAACCCGGATCGTTCAACATAGCGCGCATACATACGGGCAAGCATCGCCGCCCAGTCCTGCGCCTCCGTTCCGCCTGCGCCCGCATGGATCGACAGGATCGCGTCGTTCTTGTCGTATTCGCCCGAGAGCAGTGTCGCGAGAAAGAGTTTGTCGTAGTCTTTTTCGAGGGTTTCCACACTCCCGGAAAGTTCCTCCTCGAGTCCTTCATCCGGTTCCTCTTCGATGAGTTCCAGAGTGAGAAAGGCATCTTCGAGTTTTTCCGCAAAAGATTCCAGAGGCTCGATCTCGTCTTTTACCCCATTGAGTTTTGCCATCGTCGCCTGTGCGGCGGTCGCATCATCCCAAAAATCGGCTCTTAGCGTTTCTTGTTCGAGCGTATGGCGTTCGTTTTCTTTCGCCTCGAGGTCAAAGAGACACCTTGAGCGCGTCAAGCTCCGCTTTCATCTTCCCGAGGCGATTTTTGATTTCAAAAAGTTCCATCGTTCCTCCTTAGAGATTCTTGCCGCAGCATTTCTTATATTTCTTGCCGCTGCCGCAAGGACACGGATCGTTCCTGCCGATGCGTTTGCCTTTGACGACGGTCTTCTGTTCCGTCGCGCGATCCTTGTCGGCATTGGAAACCTCGCGTGCGACGCGTTTGCGCGTGGTGTCGGTCTCCGGCGTAAGGGCGAAGAGCCAACGCACGACATCCTCTTGAATGGCTGCATTCATCTCTTCAAACATATCATAGCCTTCGTTGGCATATGCGCGGACGGGATCCTCTTGTCCATATGCCCTCAGACCAATGCCTTGACGCAATTGATCCATCGCGTCGATATGATCCATCCACTTGGTGTCGACGACGCGCAGGACGAGCATGCGCTCGAGTTCACGAAGCACAGCGGGGGTGATTTTCTTTTCTTTATCCGCATAGAACGCTTTCGCATAGTCGATGAGATAGTTCGTAAGTTCCGCTCTCGATGCACCTCTCACTTTGCTCTCGTCGATGTTCGAGAGATCGAGATGCAGGGTCGAGAGGAAATTCATGAGTCCCTCGTAGTCGGGATGCGCTTCGTCTTGCGTGTAGAACGCGATGCCGTGCGTAAAGACGTTCTCGATCATTCTTAAGATATCGTCTTTCATATTCTCGCCTTCGAGCACGCGGCGGCGTTCCTCGTAGATGACATTTCTCTGTTTGTTCATGACGTCGTCGTATTGGAGGACGTGTTTGCGCAGTGCAAAGTTGTTCGATTCGACGCGCTTCTGTGCACGCTCGATGACCGTGGAAAAGACTTTTGCCTTGATCGGCTTGCCATCGTCCTCGTAGTCCGAGCCCATAAATTTCTGCACGGTTTCACCGCCGAATAGACGCATGAGATCGTCCGAGAGCGAGATGAAGAATTTGGACGCGCCGGGATCTCCCTGACGGCCGGAACGGCCGCGCAGCTGATTGTCGATGCGGCGCGATTCGTGACGCTCGGTTCCGAGAATGTAGAGTCCGCCAACTTCGACGACTTTCTTCGCTTCGGCGTCCGTCTCCGCTTTGTATCGATCATAGAGTTTCTTATAGACTTCGCGTGCGGCGAGGATATCGGGATCCTCCGTGGGGAGGAAACTATCGAGCTGCTCGATGATCTCGGGCGCGTATTGTTTCGCACGCATGTCGTGACGTGCGAGGAAATCCGGATTGCCGCCAAGGATAATATCTGTACCGCGGCCTGCCATGTTCGTCGCGATCGTGACTGAGCCGAAACGCCCCGCCTGTGCGATGATCTCCGCTTCTTTCTCGTGGAATTTGGCGTTTAGAACTTGGTGCTTGATCCCGCGACGCTTGAGCATCGACGAAAGTTTCTCCGAGTTTTCAATCGTGATCGTACCGACGAGAATCGGCTGACCTGTTTCGTGACGACGGATAATCTCCTCGACCACCGCACGGAATTTATCATCCGTATCGTAATAAATCTCGTCGTTCGCATCTTCGCGGATAACGGGACGGTTCGTCGGAATCTCGACGACATCCATATTGTAGATCTCTCGAAACTCGTTTTCCTCCGTCTTCGCCGTACCGGTCATGCCGGCAAGTTTCGTGAACATGCGGAAATAGTTCTGGAATGTAATCGTTGCAAGGGTCTTCGACTCGCTCTTAACCGTTACATGCTCTTTGGCTTCGATTGCCTGATGCAGTCCGTCGCTATAGCGGCGACCTTGCATAATGCGCCCCGTAAACTCGTCGACGATGAGCACCTCGTCATCCTTGACGACATAGTTGATGTCGCGGTGCATCGTATAATGCGCCTTGAGTGCCTGATTGACATGGTGTGCAAGTTCCATGTTCTCAGGATCCGAGAAGTTCTCAACGCCGAAATAGCGCTCCGCTTTCTCCGTGCCCTGCTCCGTGAGGCTTGCCGTGCGTTTTTTCTCGTCGACGATGTAATCCACCGTCTCGACTTTCATCGTGCGATCAAAGGGATCGGACGACTCCGATTCCTCCGGATCCAGCGTACGTCCCGTGAGCGTCTTCACAAAGGTATCCGCACGCACATAGAGATCCGTCGAATCATCCCCCGCACCGGAAATGATAAGCGGGGTACGCGCTTCATCGATGAGGATCGAGTCGACCTCGTCCACGATCGCATAATAGAGATCTCTCTGTACTTTCTCCGACTCGTAGAGCACCATATTGTCTCTTAAGTAGTCAAAGCCGAATTGATTGTTGGTTCCGTAGGTGATATCCGCATTGTAAGCGGCTTGACGTTCCGGTGTGGTGAGACCGTAGATGATACAACCGACCGTCATCCCCAGAAACTCATAAACTTTCCCCATCCACTCTTTGTCGCGGCTCGCGAGATAGTCGTTGACCGTGACGATGTGGACGCCTTTTCCGGAAAGCGCATTGAGATATGCCGGCAAAGTTGCTACGAGCGTCTTGCCCTCACCGGTCTTCATCTCCGCAATTCTTCCCTGGTGGAGAATAATGCCGCCCATGAGCTGTACCGGATAGTGCTTCATGCCGAGCGTACGCCATGCCGCCTCGCGGACGACCGCAAACGCCTCGACCAATAAATCATCCACCGTCTCTCCCTCGGAAAGACGTTTCTTAAATTCTTCCGTTTTCCCGCGCAACGCTTCATCCGAAAGCTCAGCCATCTCACTTTCCAAACCAAGAATCTTGTCAACAAGCGGTCGAATCTTCTTAATCTCACGCTCAGAGGAATCGCCGAACAAACTTTTTAGTAAACTCAAAGTATCCCTTCTTTCTATACCACTAAACAAATATTTTACCAAAAAAACCATCAAATCACAATTTTATGCGCTTTGAGATGATTTTCGATGCTTCCAAAAATAGAGAACAAAGGCACCGATTGCAAGGGTGATCCAAAGATCTTTGAGATCCATCGTAAAAAACCCGTCCAAGCGGAACCAATCGAGTGTGTATCCCCAAAAAACCGTATCCAAGACGCTTGCAACACCGCCCCCGAAGAGGAGAATCGTGCCGATCGAACTGTTCGCATCCTCTCCCGACTCGCGAAACGACTCCGTGAGGACATAGTAGAGAAGTGCAAGACCCGCAATCTTCACGATTGCCATCCCCCAAGCGGGCACCGTAAGTCCGAGATATGAGGTAATGGCACTGTTGTGGACATTTTTTAATTCCTCGATCGCCATCGCACCCGGCACGAGCACTTTCGCCCCCGTGAGGGAAAAATGTACGACGAGTTTCGCCGCCTGATCGCATAGACAGAGGATCACAATCGCAAGAAGACGCTTGGACTTTGAAAAAGCCTCCTTATCATAATATCCCGCGAGAAAAATCCCGATCGCCCACATGAAAACAAACGCCGGCAAGAGACCCGCGAGATTCGCGCCGCGCACACTCCCGTAAAATGGTAGCACAAGCCACGCCAGCGTATAGAGAAGTCCTCGTAAAAACCGCATTCTTACCTCCTTATTCCTACCGTATTGTACCACATTCATGTGTCAAGCAGATGAAGCTTTCACCAAAAAAACAAAAATGCCATCCCTCGAAAGTTCGCAATGGAAACTTCCTGCAATGGCATTTCATAAAACAAAGGACAACGCCGCGCGATCACGCCGAAATTTTTCCATCTATTCCTTTCTTCAAAGAAGAAACTAGAGCATATGTGCAAAGAGATTTGCAAAAATCACGGTGACAAGTCCCGAAACGACAATCGACAAGCTGCTCATCGCGCCCTCGATTTCTCCGATTTCCATGGCTTTGGACGTGCCGATCGCGTGAGAAGCAGAACCGATCGCGATCCCTTTGGCAATCGGCTCCGTGATGTGAAAGAGTTTACAAATGCTCTCCGCAAAAATATTCCCGAGCACACCGGTCAGAATAATGACCGCAACCGTTAACGGGACATAGCCTCCGAGTTCTTCGCTCACTCCGATCCCGATTGCCGTCGTGATTGATTTGGGCAAGAGCGTCACATAGAAGGCATGATTCAGACGGAAGAAGAACGATAACAAAAAGACTGTTCCAAGGCTCGTAATGACACCCGTAAAAATACCGATGAGAATCGCCGTAACGTTCTCTTTCATGCGTTCAAACTGTTCATACAGCGGAACCGCAAGACAGATTGTCGCCGGCGTAAGCAAATAACTGATGTATTTCGATCCCTCAAAATACAGGTGATAATCGACACGAAAGATCGATAGACTGAAAATCGTGAAAAGAATCGCGAAGAGAAGCGGATTAAAAATCGGCTTCTTGTATTTATTTTTCAAGAAAAGACCCAGTCCGTACGAAATGAACGTAATGACAACGCCAAAATAGACGGATTTTTGAAAAAAATCATTCATCGATGGTCTTCCTTTCCGCTTTACGACGGATCAAAGATTGTGTCAATCTGCCGGAAGCACCCATGACTGTAAACGTGGAAACAAGCGTGATGATTATGTAGGCGAATAATGCCGATTGCAAAATGTCCAACACTTCAACAAGACCCACCGCGGCAGGTATAAACATGAGGGGCATGATCTCAATCAAAAACATGCTCGTTTCCCGTATCGACGAAACGCGAATCATTTTCGTTTGCAAGCATACAAAGAGCAAGACAATGCCGTAAATACTCGCGGGGATCGGGAGAGGAATCCATTCATGGAACATCTCACTGATCAAAGAAATCGTGAGAATGATTCCGAATTGTTTTACATACTTCAATTTGATCCTCCAATCAAAACTTCGTCCATTGCGATATGCACGCTCACGCGGTATCGATCACAAGCTCACGATTGCAAGATGAGATCGAACCCGAAATACCATGCACGGAATAGAACCTGTGCTATTGTACCACATTCATCTCCGTAGAGATACAAAAAAAGGAGGTAAAGGCTCTAGTCCTCCTCATAGCTTTTTATTTGAGAGTCCGTGATGCGATCACAACTTCCTTACGTCTTTGCTCCCGTCTTGACATACGTATCAAAAGAGACCGACGGTCGCACGGCAAAGAGGTGCTTAAGTGCCATCGCCGTCGGATCAATATCGTCCGCTTCAAAGAAAATATACTCATACTGCGAAAACATCCGCGTAAGAAGCGAAGCGAAAAAACTCGGCAGGTCTTCGGGCGAATCGGACGCAAGATAGGCGATTTCATTCTTTTCGACAAAAGCAAGCGCGCGGATCTCGCCGTCCCTCTCCATAAACACCGCGTTCGCAGGCAAGATTTGGATGAATTCCTCGAACGTCGCCGTGAGAGGATTCACTTCGGCATGTGTGCGGGCATACGCGCGAAACATCATCTGTGCGCACGCCGCGTAAGACGCACTGCCTTCATTCGCCTCGAGAAGCTTACGAGCATTTTCGGACGGTTGAACCAAGAGATCCGATCGCCGCACCTCGATCTCATAACACCGACGTTTTCTAAGAAATCCGCACTTCATGAGGAGACGGATACGTTCAACGTCATCCGAAAACACACCCGTCTGCAGCGGTCTTTTCGTCTCTTGAAAGAGAGCTTCTATGTTTTGAACGACGCCATCCCATAAGTCGCCATCCTCTATCTCAATATAGAGATGACCATGATGAAACGCATTTTCATAAGTCTTCATCCTTACTCCTATCAATTCATCCTGAAAATCAGGGTACGAAGTACCCATACATTGATTTCCCGATCAAAATAAAAAAACTCCGACGCGATCATCGCATCGAAGCTGTCTCTTATACACATCTGACGCTGCCGACGAAACCTTATGGGTGTA
>CAMYOU010000014.1 GCA_947283485.1 uncultured Peptostreptococcaceae bacterium | reverse complement strand
TTGAAGAATTTGTGGTACAGGAATTTCCCCAATAGAGAACCGAGTACAGCCGCCACAATCTCGATCGCGAGAATGATCGCCATGGTCTTGGGATTGAAGAAGAGAGCCTTTGCCATCTGCGCTTGTTCGGCGGTAAAGAGATTGGGGAATGTCTTTACCAGTCCGCTCACACCGAGCACGAGTATAAAAAAGAATCCGTGCAACGCGTAGATGAGTTGCGAGATGCAATACGAAACGGCAATTCTCCTGTCGTTATCGTAATGTTCACGCCTCCCGATCAAGAGTTCCCCGAAAAGACCCGCAAGCAACACGATCGGAAGCATCGGCACAAAGCCGATGATGCAATAGATCACCCCCGATATGAGATAGTAAAGAAAGATCGTCCCTCTCTTCCCGATCCGATGGCACATGACAAAATAAATCGGCGCACAGAGAATCGTGCCGATCGACACATGTACAAAAATCGCATACGTCCCGAAGATCGGCGTAATCAACGACGAGACCATTGAGATGACAAAACCCACGACACCCAACAAACTGACAATCATGACATCTTTTAATTTCATAGTTCATTCCTCCTTTTTTATTGTGTTTCTACATAGATCTCAAAGATTTCTTGGAACCCATCTTTGTAGATCGTTGGCCTTCGATCCTCACGGTCTTCTTCTCAGGCGGTGGATGTACGTACACATTCTTTGAACTCACTCTTTTCAGACTCCGCAGGATGCTTTTTCGAAAACAATCGTTCTTTGCCTTGGGATGAACGATCACGGAACAATTTTCCATTCTTTTGACTTCTCTTGCGCATTCCATAAATCGTAATAGATCCCTTTGTTCTCCATGAGCTCCTTATGACGCCCGACTTCTGCTACGTTTCCTTTGTTCAACACCACAATTTGATCCGCTCCCATGACGCTTTTTAGTTTATGAGCCACGACGACGACCGTTTTCTTTTGAATGAAATTGGATATTGCATTTTGTATAATCAGTTCATTTTCAGGATCCAGCGAAGATGTTGCTTCATCTAGTAGGATAATGGGAGCATTTTTCAAGATGGCTCGTGCGATCGAGATTCTTTGTTTCTCACCTCCCGAGAGAGTTACGCCTCCTTGTCCGATCATCGTATGAAAACCATCTTCTTTTTTCATAATGAAGTCATACGCTCCCGCCATTTTTGCGGCATTGATAATTTCATCTTCCTTCGCATCTTCATTTCCGAATTTGATATTGTTATAAATCGTATCTTTGAAAAGATACACATCCTGGAACACAATGGAAAATTGGCTCATGACGCGTGCAGGATCGATCGTCGAAAGATCCACTCCTCCCATTGTGATGGATCCTTCATTCGGATCATAAAATCTGGAAAGCAATTTGATCAATGTAGATTTTCCGGATCCGGAATAACCGACAAAAGCAGTCAGTTCATTTTCATGAATGTCCACTGTCACGTGATCAAGAACTTTTGACTCTTGATAAGAAAATGAAACATCGCGAACTTCCATCTTCTTACTTTCTTTTACATCCCCATCTCCGGACATAGGTTTTACTTGTAGCAGTTGCATGATTCTCTCTCCGGACACAGATGCCGCTTGCAAACCGGAATAATTGACAAGTGCAAGCTCCAAGGGATCAAAAATTCTTGTCCCCACGAATAAAAACATGAAAAACGTATCTATGTCCAAGGATCCGTTGATCATTAAGTACGCCCCGACCAAGCTCATCAAAGGAAGCCCGATTCTTAAAATCATGCTTGCGATCGTAGTAAGTGAGCCGACACCTTTCTCATGCTTGCAATTCGCCTCTCTCGAATCATCGATATCCTTTTCAAGTTTTGTGAGTGCATGCTCTAAACCGTTGTAAGCTTTTAATGTCTTCATCGCTTCCAAATATTCATGAATATCTTCTTCCTCTTTGATCTTCTTATCTTTTGTTTTTACATAGATTTTTTTCTGAACACTTTGCATGAATCGGAGGAGAAAAAGAGAAATGGGAAACCCGATCAGTGTTGCGATTCCCATTCTTACATTCACGATCAAAAAGAAAACGGAGCTAAGAACAGCTACACATATCCCGCTTGCAAATTGAGGTAACTCATGCGTCATCGCCGTTTCGATGGTAAAGAAATCATGCATTAAGGCGTCTAAGATCTCTGCCGAGCTTTTCCCAGAAAGCAAGCCGATCGGCAATTGTCGAATGTGATCAGCAAGCTCCATTCTTCCGTCCGCACTCATCTTATAGCCGAGTTCATACGTGTATTTGGTGGCTACATTCTCCAAAAAGAATGTGATGAAGAAAAAGATCGCCATGATGCCGAAATAGCTCCATAAAAGGCTCGTGTCTATGCGATTTGCATCTCTGTGTAGAAAGAGTGCTTCTACCATTTTTGCCAAAGCAATAAATGGTATCAGATTGGAAATTGATGCCAAAATATTGAAAACAATGGATTTTCTTATATGATTCATCTTTCCTAAAGATATATTCCGAATCATCGATTCTCACTCCCCGCAATATCCATTTGCCAAATGTCGGTCTTCTCGTAGATGTCAAATAACCTCTTATAGATCCCGCCTGTAGCGATTAAATCTTCATGCTTCCCTCTCTCTACAATTCTCCCGTTCGATACGACGAGGATCTGATGTGCGTGTTCTATGGTATTAAGTCTATGAGCAATCATAATCACCGTTTTATTTTTCACCAATTCAGACAAGGCTTTCTGCATCAGGTATTCATTTTCAGCATCCGCAAAACTCGTAGCTTCGTCCAATACCAATATCGGAGCATCTTTCAAAATTGCTCTTGCTACGGCAATGCGCTGCTTCTCTCCCCCCGACAAGTAGGTCCCTTTGCCTAACATCGTGTCGTATCCATTGGGAAGCTTTTCGATAAAATCATGACATCTTGCTTTTTTGCAGGCACGTATCACATCTTCTTTGGTGGAGTCTATCTTTGCCATAGCAACATTCTTGAAGACTGTGTCCGCAATGAGATCACTGTCTTGAAAAACAAAGGCAATATTGTCCATGAGGACGTTCGTAGGAATCTTTTTGATGTTTACACCGCCTATGGTAATCGAACCGGATAAAGGATCAAAAAATCTCGGTATCAATGTTCCGATCGTCGATTTGCCCGCTCCTGAATAACCGACCAATGCAGTAACCTCTCCTTGCCTTGCACAGAAGCTGATATTCTTTAACACCTCTTCACCGCCGTATGAAAAGCAAACATTCCTGAATTCAAGATCGTGCCCCTTGATCTCTTCGTGACTGTTTTCAATGGGCAATTCTTTTTCATCGATGATTTCATAAATTCTTGCAACAACTTCATTCAGTAAATTGATTCCTTCTGCAAAATCTCTGAGTTTGAGTGCGGGTACACTCATGGCAGGTGCAAACATCAAGTAAAAGATGAAGACTGTAACGAAGTCCGGGCTATTCCTTTGTGACATGAGCAAGATGCCTACAGGAACGATGAAAGTCGCTACCGATAAAAGGAACATTCGAAACGAAACGAACCCCGGTCTGATCATCGATGTCATTTGACTTGTAAAATCTCTATATTCACTTACCGACTCCGAAAACGCGTTTCGTGATTTTGCACCAATTCCAAAAATTTTCACTTCCGGCATACCCCTTACATATTCGGTGGTTGCCGAATTGATTCTATCGAGCGTCGCAAAGCTTTTTTCAAGTCCGCCCGATTTGATGATCTTGACCATCATTGCAATTTGAATGCCCAGACCGAGAAACAGAACGAACAAAGTTGTAAGTCCCAATCCCAAGTGGATCTTCAACATGAACGCAAGCATGACTACGATAAGAACGAACGTTGAAATGAGATTCGGTAATTGATGAGAGAAATATCCTTCAATTTGATTCATATCCGACCCCAAAACTTGCCGTATTTTGGACTTCTTGTCTCCCGAAAAAAAACCGAAAGGGAGTTTCCCGACATGAGCTAATAGTTTCTTTTTTAGCTCTGCTATCAAAACATATGAAAATGTATGGCATAAAATGCTGCCAATATAGGTCAAACTATATGACGCTATCACGGCTAGAAGTCCATAGATACAAAGCCGGATTGTACTTTCTCCCAATGTGCCATAGAAAAATAGAGCCTTGATCACTTGATAGACCACAAAGATTGGACATATGCTTACCAACATTCCAAGACTCACAAGGAATATGCCCCCCATAAGTCGCGTTTTTTTGATCCCGCTATAGTAGATAAGATCTTTCACAGACTTTTTCATAGACTTTTTTTCCATTCCAAGCTTCCTCCTTACCGAACGAGTTCGTTCATTCCCCCTAAAACGAATACAAGGGAAACATCTACGACGCTTCCCTTGTAAAGTACCTATATTCTGTTTTATGGATGCGATCTTTGAAAAAGTTCTCCTAACACGCCGAAGGCTTCTTGCACATGTGTTTTGTTTTCTCCTGTCATTATGTAATCATGATAGATCGTGCCGACAGCTCCATATAAAATGAACGCCGCAAAATCCTTGACATTTTCTCTGTCGATACCCATAGGGTTTTCGATTTTTTTATCTTCGATCCCCTCCATGATAAAGTCGCTATAGACATCTACAAACTTCCCGATATAGTGAACCAACCCCCATAGCCTGTAAGATTGATCCGTAATGGTACTCTCTTTGGAAGAATGGTACCGCGCGGTGAACTGACCGATATCTTCTGCAATGAAGCTTCGCAGCGTTTGAATTCTCTCTTCGTAATCAATTTCTTTGTTCTGGAGAATATCCAATTTCCTTTGCAATTTTTCAGAAAAATAAGTTTCCAAACACGCCAAGAAGATATCCTCTTTGGATTCGAAATAATAGTAGAACATTCCCGGCGCACCATGAACTTCTGCAAGAATATCTCGCACAGAAACCTTCTCATAACCGCGCTTCTTAAAAAGTTCGGATGCTATCTCGATCAGTTCTCGTTTTCTTTCTTCCGGATCTTTTATATTTCTCTTTGTCACAAGCTCACCACCTATTGACCGACACTCGTTCTTTTTTTATGTTACCGTTCGCTAACTTCCTTGTCAAGTACCTTTCTCGACTTTCTAAAAAAATGTGATCCTCTCATTTGTTTTCGTGTAGCTTCAGGATATGCAATCAAGGGGTGCTTTATGCAATTCAAAAAGGCTCACCGTGGGGACGGCAAACCTTGATCGGAGGAGAATGGTGCAAATTTCTACACGAGCGTAAGGAGATACCCGTCCACCAATGCCACGAAAAGATATAGTACGCTCGCCCGCAAAAACGCCGCGATATGTTTCTTCGGATCTTGATACAGTGCTTTTTCCGGGATCTTCGAAAAACGAATCCGCTCCGTGTTTCGCCACCACAAGAGATCGATCACCACGAGATCAAAGACATTGAGACTTTGTCCGAGCAAAAAGAGCGAGATCACATTACGCAACCAATCGTTCTCGCGGATGAAATATCCGAACGGCAGGAACAAAACGACGAAGAGGGCGAAATTCGCCATCCACACGGCAAATTTCCACGTCTCTTTCCATTTTCCCCGATACGCATTGATCTCTCGCACCCGCGCCTGCACGACATCGGGATACGAACTGTAATTTCTCAAATTTTTCTCATCCGTACCCGTCCCGAGATAGCATAAAAGAAAAAAGAGCGCACACAAAAGAATGATTTCGATGATGAGCAATGCTTTCCCCTCCCAAAATGTTGACCGGAGAGCATCCATTCCTCTCCCGACGTTTGTCTTTGCTCATAGTATAGACCCGCATGCTGCCCGCTTCAATCCAAAAAGGCGCGTTTCGCAAATTTTCACACCAAGCTTGATACCAATATACACGATGGGCGCGTTGCGTCTCGTTCGGTGTCGGTTTGGTTTGACCATAAAAAAACGCGTCTTCCCGAGGGTCGACGCGAAAGTAAATCTGTAAGCCGTGTTCTGTATTGGATGATCATCTATCTAGGCACAACCGTTACCGGCAGGCTCAAGCGATCCACCTTGCATAGCATGCGCGACGAGCAGCCGCATCAAAGGTCCATATGATCTTGCACCGAATAGGGTTTACATGGCCGCATAATCGCTTATGCGCCGGTGAGCTCTTACCTCGCCTTTCCACCCTTACCCGCGTGTGCGGGCGGTATCTCTCTGTTGCACTCTCCCTGGGGTCGCCCCCGCCGGACGTTATCCGGTATCCTGCTCTGTGGTGCACGGACTTTCCTCGTGCCGAAGCACGCGATCATCTGATTTACTTCTTTCCCAGTATACGAAAAAAGCGTCTTCCCCGCAAGCGGGCGGACGCTTTTTGATTGATTTTCGGATCTGTTTTTTGGCGCGTCTAGCGGATCTGTCGCGGAAAGGTCGGGTTCTTCGCATGAACGGGCACGGAAAATTCTTTCCGCAGGGTCTCCGCGAGTGCGTCCATGGCGGGGTTCTCGGTGCCGTCGTGGGTCGCGTCGATGAGGACGAGTCCCATGTCGAGCGCGTCCTGCGCGTTGTGATAGCGGATGTCGCCGGTTAAGAAGAGGTCCGCGCCGCTCTCTCTTGCGGCGTCGATGTAGTCCATGCCGCTCCCGCCGACGAGTGCCACGCGGCGAACGGAGGTCTCGGGGTCGCCGTAGAGGGTCGTGTGCGGGAGGGCGAGGGCACGTCTTACGGTATCGGCAAAGGCTTCGGCTGTCGTCTCGGGGACGGTGCCGACGCGTCCGATCGCATCTTCCGCGAGTACTTGGACGCCTGTGAGTCCGAGTTTCTCCGCGAGGACGTCGTTCACACCGCCTGTCGCTTTGTCAAAATTCGTGTGCCACGAGAGGACGGTGATGCCCGCGATGAGTGCGCGTGCAATGAGATCGCCTTTTGCCGTCTCGCGGTCGACGGATGCGAGCGGTGCAAAGATCACGGGGTGATGGGTGACGATGAGATTCGCACCGATGTCGATGGCGGCGGTGAGCGTCTCTCTCGTGAGATCGAGGGTCACGAGGATGCCCGTCGTTTCGTCGTCGAGCGATCCGAGCATGAAGCCCGCATGATCCCAGTCTTCTTGGATCGCGAGCGGTGCGACGGTGTCGAGATAAGTATATACGTCACGGTGTTTCACAAGATCCCTCCATTTCTTCGATCCATCGAAGTCTTAAAAGCACTTCGGCGCGTCTGGCTTCGGGAAGCTCCGCCTCGAGGACGCGCTCGAACATGCGTTTCTCCTCTTCGAGAAAGCGCAAAAAAACCGCGCTCTTTTCCCGGGGCAGAATTTTCCCGTAATGCGCTTCGCGTTCGGTAAAGGTCTCCGTGCCGCGCACGACTTCGAGGATCGGGTAAAATTTGCCGTCTTCTTCGATCATCGTTTCATCGGCAATGCGGTATCCCATGCGCCCGAGCGCGGGTCTTAATTTCTCGACGCCGACGTGCGGGGAGAGGATGAGTTTCTTAAGATGCGGGAGGGTCGCCGCGGCGAGGATGCCCTCGATGGTCACGGCACCCATCCCCGCGATGACGACGGTGTCGATCGGTGCTTCTTCGAGTCCCGTGAGTCCGTCGGTCACGACGGGCACGATGTTCTCGACGGGGTTTTCCGTGAGTGCAAGCTCAAGTTTTCGTAGGCTCGCGGCACTCACATCGGTCGCATAGACGCGTCTTACGCGATTTGCGACGGCAAGGGCTAAGAGTCCGTGATCCGTGCCGACGTCTGCAAGGATTGCGCCGTCGGGAATGCGGCGCGCAATTTCTCCGAGTCTTGCCTTGAGCATCAGTCGAGAAAATCCCTGAGTTTTGACGAGCGGGACGGATGTTTGAGTTTCCTTAAAGCTTTCGCCTCGATCTGACGAATGCGTTCGCGCGTGACGTCAAACTCGCGTCCGACTTCCTCGAGGGTGCGCGGCGTGCCGTCTACGAGTCCGAAACGAAGCTCGAGGACTTTGCGTTCGCGATAGGTGAGCGTCGCGAGAATCTCGTCGAGTTGCTCGCGTAACATCGTAAAATCCGCGGCTTCGTCGGGTGCGACGGCGGTGTCGTCCTCGATGAAATCGCCGAGATGGCTGTCTTCTTCTTCGCCGATCGGGGTCTCGAGACTGATGGGTTCTTGCGCAATCTTCCTGACGTCCTGGACTTTCTCGATCTCGATGCCCATGGCTTCCGCGATCTCTTCGTTGGTCGGTTCGCGTCCGAGTTCCTGAATGAGCTGACGTTGCACGCGCACGAGTTTGTTGATCGTCTCCACCATATGGACGGGGATGCGGATCGTCCGCGCCTGATCGGCGATGGCGCGCGTGATCGCCTGTCTGATCCACCAGGTCGCATAGGTCGAGAATTTGAAGCCGCGCGTGTAGTCGAATTTTTCTACGGCTTTCATAAGACCCATGTTGCCCTCTTGAATAAGGTCGAGGAAGTGCATGCCGCGTCCGACATAGCGTTTTGCGATGGAGACGACGAGTCTCAGATTCGCCTCGGCGAGTTTGCGCTTGGCGCGGACATCGCCCGCTTCCATGCGTTTGGCAAGCTCGACTTCCTCCTCCGCGGTGAGGAGCGCAATTCTCCCGATCTCCTTGAGATACATCTTGACGGGATCGTCGACATTCACATCTTTGGTGTCGATGATCGCGGGTGTCGGCTCTTTCTCGACGATTTTTTCGTCGGGAATGTCGTCCACGTCCTCATCGCCCTCGAGATCCACGTCGTCGATGTCGTCGTCTTCTCCCTCGGTCGCCTCCTCCGCCGCCTTGCTGCCGATGAGTTCGTAGAGTTCGTCGATGTCCTCTTTCTCCAGCTCGTCAAAAAAAGGCATCTCTTCGATCTCTTCCATCTTGAGCGGCTCTCCGCTCTCTTTGGCAAGCTTCATGATCTCTTCCATAAATTGTGCTTTATTCGCTTCGTAAAGCTCTTTTTGTTGATCTTTCATCGTTCGTCCCCTTATCTCATCAGCTTTTTATCCATCAATCGTTTTTTCTCAAGGAGTTCCTTGAGTAAACGCTTCTTATCTTCTTCGTCCGTGTCGAGCGTCGCAAGCTCGGCGATGTCCTTCTCAATCGCTTCGCGCTCACGTCTTAATGTCCGCATCCGAGTGCGTGCAAAAATTTCCTCGAGTCCCTTGTCGCTTACGGCTTCGTCTTTCGTGCGGATCCGATCCCAGAGCGGTGCGGACTCGCCGTGAAGCTGTATGAGTTCCTCGACGGAGATGTCTTCCGCCCGTGCGCGTACGATGAGTGCAAATAGTTTTGCCCCTTCGTCCGAGAGCGTCGTCGCGACGGGCTCCAGTTCTTCGGCATGTCCGCGCCATGCGTAATAGAGGATGTCCTCCTCGAGAAAATCTACGGTGCGCGTCTCCGTGCGTTTTGCCGTCTCGACTTTTGCGGGCGGCGGGACTTCGCCTTTGAGTTCGCGCCGTAAGGCATCGGCGTCAATTCCCATCTCGAGGCTCACGCGTCTTATGTACTCGTCGCGTATGAGCGCACGGTCGATGGAGGCGAGGATCTTCTTCGCCCGCTCGATGTAGCGGATGCGACCCTCGGTGGTCTTAAAATCGAGCCCTTCCCTTGCGCGGGAGAGGCGAAATGCAATGGGCGGCATGCCGGACCTCAAGGCTTCGCGATACGCGTCCACGCCATATGCCGAGATGTATTCGTCGGGATCCATCCCGTCCGGAAGGACGACGATCTTCGGTTCCACGCCCTGCGTCTTAAAGACCTCGGCACTGCGCATCGCCGCCTTGAGTCCCGCGGTGTCGCCGTCGTAATTGACATAGATCGGTACGCCGAGTTTCGCAATGCGCGCCGCCTGTCTCTCCGTGAGGGAAGTCCCGAGACTCGCCACGGCGCATTCGATGCCCGAGGCATAAAGCCTCAGGGTGTCCATATAGCCTTCGACGAGAATCACCATGCCCTCCGAGCGCGCGACATTGCCGAGCGCGTAGAGTTCGTTTCCCTTGTGAAAGACAACGGACTCGGGCGAGTTCATGTATTTTGCCATGTCATCTCCGAGCGTGCGTCCGCCAAAACCGATCACGCGCCCCCTCTTGTCCACGATGGGAAACATGAGTCGATTGCGAAAACGATCGTAATAGCCGCCGTTGCGATTCTTGAGGATGAGTCCGAGTTCCTCGAGCTCTGCCGTCGTGACCTTTTCCGCGGTCATCGCGGTGAGAAGATCGTCCCACGCGTCCTTGGCGTAGCCGAGTCCGAAACGTTTGACCATCTCGGGCGAAAGATTCCGCCCGCCGAGATAGGAAAGTGCGACGGGCGAAGCCTTGAGATTCAAAAAATAGTGCTTGGCGACCGTGCGCAGGACGCGGTAGAGTCTCTTCTTGCGCTCGGCGTCAGGATCCAGACGGAGTTCCAAGGGAATCCCCGCGCGCTCCGCCAGCCATTCCATCGCCTCGGGATACGTGAAATTGCGCGTCTTCATGACAAAACCGATCGCGTCGCCGCCCTCTCCGCAACCGAAGCATTTGTAGATCTTTTTCTCGGGATTCACGGAAAAACTCGGGGTCTTCTCCGAGTGAAACGGACAAAGTCCCCAATAATTCTGTCCGGAACGCTTCAAAGGCACGTATTCGCCGACGAGATCCACGATGTCCGTGGCATCCTTGATCTCTTGGATTTTCTCTTCGGGAATACGCATAGATCCTCCTTATTCACCCCATTCGTCGGGGATAAACAGTTCCTTGAATTTGCCGGTGACATACCCGTCCGTCATGCCTGCGAGATAGTCGGTGACGATCTGCGCTTTGGTGCGATAGCGGGTGTACGGATTCTTCTTGTTGTAAAGCTTACGGTGCTCTACGGGCAGACGGTCGAGATCCTCTCGGTAATAGTGATAGAGCGTCTCGAGGATGAACTCGGCTTTGGGCGCACTCGTCCGCACGCTCTCGTTCTCATAGACTTCTTCGAAGAGAAAACGTCTTAATCCCATCATCGCTTCGTAGACTTCGGTCGACATGGCGACTTCGGGTTTGTCCATGCTCCAAGAGATGGTGTCCTTGATGAGGCAATCGATCCTCTCCCCGTGCGTGTGTCCGAGAATATCCGTAAAGGCACGCGGGAGTTCCTCCTCGTGCAAGATCCCGGCGCGGATCGAGTCGTCGATGTCGTGATTGACATAGGCGATGCGGTCGGCAAGCTTGATGACGCGTCCCTCGAGCGTCGCCGCCTGTCGTGCGCCGGTGTGATTGACGATGCCGTCCTTCACTTCCTTGGTGAGATTCATCCCGTAGAGATTGCGATGCGGTTCCAGGAATTCCACCACGGCAAGGGATTGCTCATAATGGCGAAATCCCTCGGGCGACAGGCGATCGAACACGTCTTCGCCGATGTGCCCGAACGGGGTATGTCCGAGATCGTGACCGAGTGCGATTGCCTCGATCAGGTCTTCGTTGAGACGCAGGGCACGACCGATCGTCCGCGCGATCTGCGCGACTTCGAGCGTGTGCGTCAGGCGCGTGCGGTAGTGGTCTTTCCGCGGCGCGATGTACACTTGCGTCTTGTGCTTGAGTCTGCGAAATGCCTTGGAATGCAGGATCCTGTCGCGATCTCTCTCAAAAGCCGTCCGGATCTCGCAGGGTTCTTCCGCCTCGTCGCGTCCGGCGGAATCCGCAGCGTAAAAAGCATAGGGCGAGAGTCTCTCTTTTTCCCAAATCTCTTTCTGTTGTCGAATGTTCATCTTGACCCCCCTTTGCGAATAGACTCTTCGGTTTTTTCTATACCCAATTCGGCGTGCGGTTATGCACTAAAGCTGAAAGACGGCACCGAGGATCCCGCCCGCGATCAAAAAGACGATCGGGTGGAGCTTCTGCCATTTTTGCACGAGAAAAAAGAAGAGCGCGAAGAGGACGATGGGAAGGACGCGAAAGACGGTCGCGATGTCTCCCGTCGCCCGGTATGCGGAAAGATCGAGGAGCGTGATCACGAGAACCGACTGCACCGCGGCGAGGATGAGTCCCGTCGCCGCCGGGCGGAGGTGAAAGAACATGGATTTTACGAGTTTGCTCTCTTCGAACGCCTCCATCATATGCGCGATGACGAGGATGATGACGATGCTCGGAAAGACGAGGGCAAGGGTCGCCGCGATTCCGCCGGGAGTGCCGTACGCACGCGCGCCGACCATGGTGGACATATTGACCCCGATGGGGCCGGGCGTCGATTCGCTCACCGCGATCATGTCCGCGAGATCCGACGCGGTAAACCAACCCGTCGCTTCGCCGAGTTTCGCAAGGAACGGCAGTGTCGCAAGTCCTCCTCCGACGGAGAAGAGTCCGACTTTCATAAACTCATAGATCATTCGAAGCATGATCGACCCTCCTTACAATGCCCATTGCCATCGCCGCAAGGACGACCCAAAGCGGCGAGAGACCGAAGAACGTCGTCGCAATGTAACTTACGGCAAAGACCGCGAGCGTCACGGTATCGACGACGCTTTTCTTCGCGAGTTTCCACACGCTCGAGAGGACGAGTGCGCAGACCGCGACGCGCACGCCGGCAAAGACATGCACGACCCACGCGAGATGCGCGATCTGCGAGAGGAGACGGACGATCGCCGTGATGATGACGACCGACGGCGAGATGACGCCGAGCGTCGCCACGATGCCGCCCATGATCCCGGCTTTTTTGTAGCCGACAAAGGTCGCCGTGTTGACGGAGATGACGCCGGGTGTCGACTGTCCGATCGCGTAGTAGTTCATGAGTTCTTCGAGCGTAACCCAATGATATTTGTTGACGATTTCGCGTTCCAGGAGCGGGAGCATCGCATAGCCGCCGCCGAATGTGAACGCACCGATTTTGAAAAAAACCGTATAGAGTTGGAGTAACAAATGCCTCTCTCCCTTCTTTTCATCCGCTGTCGTCTTACCCATACATTCTACCCAATCGCGCGTGCGCGGTCGTGCGCGTCCGACCGGCGACGGACGTTTCCGCCACTGCCACACACCGATCGCCTTGTCACAATGCCTTTTCTGGCATCACCTGCGAAATGAAAAAGCCGCCCGATCGGGGGCGGCATTTGTTAGGCTTCGAGCCGATTCATAATCATGACCGCGGTCTCTTCGATATTCTTGTCGGATACGTCGATGACATACGCGCCGAGTTGGTCCATCACGCCGCGCGCATAGTCGAGCTCCTCGCGAATGCGATCGAGATCGGCATAGGAGGAGTTCTCGGTCGTAAGTCCCATCTCTCTTAATCTCTCCATGCGGATGTCGTTGAGATTCTTGGGATTGATGACGAGTCCGAAGATCCGATTCTTGTCTTTCTCAAAGATTTCCTTGGGCAGGGGAATCTCCGGCACGAGCGGGAGATTCGCGACTTTGAGACTGTAGTTCGCGAGGAACATCGCCGTCGGAGTCTTACTCGTGCGCGACACGCCGACGAGGACGACATCGGCTTTGGGAATCCCGCGGGGATCTTTTCCGTCGTCATAGCGCACCGCAAACTCGATCGCCTCGATGCGGCGAAAATAGTTCTCGTCGCGACGGCGGAAGAACGGATCGTGACAGTCGATCGGTGCCACCTTGATTGCGTCTTCGATGCCCTCGGTGACATAGCCCGTCACATCGAGGACTTTTCTCGGCGCGGCGGCTCGGAGCGCATATTCGCGAATGCGTTTCCCGATGAGGGTCATAAAGACGATCGCGTCTTCCGGCATTTCCCGGACGGCGCGATCGACGCTCTCTTCACTGCGCACAAAACGATGCACGCGCGTGCGATATTCCTCTCTCGGGAACTGTTTCATCACCGCTTCGGTGACGCGCACCCCGCTGTCTCCGAGTCCGTCGGTGAGCACATGGATCTCTCTCATCGACGTTCACTCCTTTGAATCTCCGCCGGATCGAAGATGTGTGCGACAGGTCCGTAGAGTGCCGCCACAAGACCGAGACGCGCGTTTTTCGTCGTCTCATCCTTCGTGAGAATCATCGTGTCGTCGAGATATCGGTCGATCGCGGGTGCGAGTTTCAAAAAGCCCGCGAGCACTCTTTCGTAGATTTTCGCATCGGTCGCTTTCGCAAGATCCAGGATCTCAGCCTTGCGTGCAAGAAGTGCTTCTTCGCTCTCGTTTTCCGCATCAAAATCGACCAAGGGAAGTCCCTCGCGATAGAAGTTCTTGAGGCGTCCGAGGACGGTGAAGACCACATCGTAGTTTTCGTCTGCGAGCACGTTCTTTACGAGTGCGAGACGCTCATAGACATCGGGGACATCGTCATCCGATGCCGCAAGCACGCTTGCCGCCACGTCTTTCTCATAGCCCTCGTTCTCGAGCATGGTCGTGAGTCTGCCGCGGAGGAATGCGAGGATTTCGTCTTTGACCGTGTCCTCCACCGCAAGATCGTTCTCCGCGCGATAGATGGCGAGTGCTTCGTCGACGGTCTTCCCGATCGAGAGGGAGAGCCCGGCACCTTCGAGAATGCGTAGAATTCCGATCGCGTTACGGCGAAGTCCGAACGGATCGAGCGAGCCGGTTGCGCGTACGCCCGCCGCCATAAAGCCGACGAGACTGTCGAATTTGTCTGCGAGACTTAGAAGCATGCCGGCTTCTGACGCAGGCAGTGCGCTCTTTGCGCCGCGCGGGAGATATTGTTCACCGATCGCGCGCGAGACGAGATCGTCCTCGCCCGAGAGACGCGCATAATGTCCGCCCATCGTGCCCTCGAGTTCCGTAAATTCCGTCACCATATGCGTGGTGAGATCGGCTTTGGAAAGTTCGGCGGCACGGACGGCGGCGGCACGGGTCTTTTCATCGACGCCGAGGTCCTCCGCGATCTTCGCGACGAGTTTTTCGACGCGCTCGGATTTTTTCTTCATCGAACCGAGTTTCTCATGGAAGACAAGCGACTCGAGTCGGTCGACTTTCTCCGCAAGCGGCGTCTTGAGATCCTCCTCGTAGAAGAATTTCGCATCCGAGAGACGCGCCGCAAGGACTTTCTCATTGCCCTTGGCGACGATGTCGAGTCCCTTGGATCCGCCGTTACGCACGGTAATGAAATACGGCAAAAGTGCGCCGTCTTTGTCAAAAACAGGGAAATACCTTTGATGATCTTTCATCGGCGTCGTCACGACCTCGACGGGGAGCGCGAGATATTCGGGACGAATCTTTCCGATCAAAGGCGTCGGATATTCGACGATGTGGACGATCTCATCGAGAAGATCCGCATCCTCGTCCGGCACCCCGCCCACTTCGGCGGCGAGTTTTCGGATGCCCTCCGTGATCATGGCTTCGCGACGCGCTTCCGAGAGCACGACCCCGACGGACGCGAGCGCATCCTCGTAGACATCGACCGATGCGACTTCCACGGGTTTCGTCTCAAAACGTAGACCTTTCGTCACGCGACCGACCGCGATGTCTTCGAGTTCGAACGGCAAAATCTCGTCATCGAGGAGCGACACGATCCAACGGATCGGTCTCGCGAAGCGGAGATTCTTCCCACCCCAGCGCATGGACTTGGGAAAGACCATCGAGCGGATGAGTTCCGGCACTTCGCGCGCGAGAATCGTCCGCACGTCCTCGCCCTCCGTGAATTTTTCGAGAAAGACGTATTCCACGCCTTTGGATTCTTTGAAAAAGACATCGTCCGCGTCCGCACCCTGTCCGCGCAGGAAGCCCTCGAGCGCACGGGTCGGCGCACCGTCGTTGTACGCGGCGGCTTTCTTCGGTCCGCGCACTTCTTCTTTGCGATCTTCGGCGCGATCCGCAAGCTCTTCGATCCGCACGGCAAAACGGCGCGGCGTCACGTCGATCCGGATTGCACCGTGGGCAAGACGCGATTCGTCAAGGAGTTTCACCATTTTCTCCTTGAGATCTTTCTTGGCGTTCTTCACATATGCGGCAGGAAATTCCTCCATGCCGATTTCCAAGAGATACTTATGCATGGGCTTCTCCTTCCCCTTCGGTCTTCGTGAGATAGAGCTTCGCACAGCCGCGTGCCAAATCGCGGACACGCGCGATGTAATGCGCACGCTCGGATACACTGATCGCCCCGCGCGCATCGAGCACATTGAACGTATGCGAGCATTTCAAAATATAATCGTAGGCCGGCAAGACGAGTCCGATCTCGAGAAGTCTCGACGCCTCGCGTTCATAGGTGTCAAAGAGGCCTTTTAACATCTCGGCGTCCGCTTTCTCGAACGAATAGACGGAGTGCTCGTATTCCCCGAGCCCGAAAATGTCCATATAGCGCACGTTCTCATTCCACATGACATCGTGGACATCGTCCACATCCTGGAGATACATCGCAATGCGCTCCATGCCGTAGGTGAGCTCCGCGCTCTCGAGATCCAAGGCAATGCCGCCCACCTGTTGGAAATACGTAAACTGCGTGATCTCCATACCGTCGAGCCACACTTCCCAGCCGAGACCCCACGCGCCGAGCGTAGGTGCTTCCCAGTTGTCCTCGACAAAACGAATGTCGTGCACCGAGGGATCGATGCCGAGCGTCACGAGACTGCCTAGATATTTCTCCTGCACATCCGCAGGCGACGGTTTCAAAATGACCTGAAATTGATGGTGTTGATAGAGTCTGTTCGGATTCTCCCCGTAACGACCGTCCGCCGGTCTCCTCGAAGGCTCCATATACGCAACGCGCCACGGTTTTTTCCCCAGCGCACGCAAAAAAGTATGCGGACTCATCGTACCCGCGCCCTTTTCAACATCGTATGCCTCGAGTAAGAGACAGTTCTCTTTCCCCCAATACTCCATGAGCTTGAGGTACATATCTTGAAAGTACATACCGTTCCCCTTTCCTGTTTCTTCCTAAAACCCTATTTTATCACAAGCGGGATCGAAAATCGACGATTCGCGCGAGAAATTCACGATCGAGTGCGATCGGGCGTCGCTCGTCGTTTCGGATCCGATCGTGAACATGCTCCCTTTCGCACACGAGCCGACTCGGAGAGGAGCGCATTTTGAAACTGCGTCACCGCGAAGATGAGCGCATTGCAAATCCGTGTCACCGCGAAGATGAGCGCATTGCAAATGTATAAACCACATATTTGATACAATCTAACGATTTGAATAAGGTCAAAGCAGCTTAAATACTAGGGATTTAAGCCTTTTTTTATTTTAGAATTCATATCTCTTAATAAAATCAAAGGGTTAAAGTATAACCACGATATATTCTATATATAAAACTTGACTTTTCGTATCATCTGAGTGATCAATGTAGCTTAGGAGGGCATCATGCGAGAAATCAAGGATTTAATAAATGTGGAATTTAACTATTCCCCTTCTAAATTTGTTTTGGAGTATCTAGTTCATGAAAATATAGTATCACCGGAAGAAGCGATATCTATATGTGATATTCTGAAAGAAAAATACGATCCTCCCAGTTTTATGTTGGAGGAGGTTGATGGCAAAAGAGATAAAAGAGATAAGAAAAGATAGCTTTTTATCTGAACGTTATAAATTAAAAAGAGTGGCAGCTTATGCTCGTGTGTCTACAGATAAAATAGAACAGATAAATAATTTGGAAACACAAAAAACACTTTAAAAAATATATTGAATCTAAAGCTGAGTGGATTTTTGCCGGATTATACTATGACAAGAGCATTTCAGGACTTTCTACTAAAAATCGACATGGGTTTAATCCCATGATAGATATGGCTTTAGCAGGGAATCTTGAGATATCCGCCCCATCGACTGTCAGGAAGCCGCCGCCCTTCAGCACGCCCACCGCATGGCTGATGCTCGGTTTCGAGAATCCCATGTGCCGGGCGAGATCGACAGAGCGCACCATGCCGTTTTTCTTTTGCAGCATCAGTATGGCTTCCAGATAATCCTCGCCTGACGCATGAATATCCATTTATGCACATCCGAAATTTATTCACAGAAAAATTTTTCGACTTGAATTGAGCAAACCTCTCTAATCCCTTGAGAGTTTAATTGAAAGCATCTATTGCATGCAGCCTCTAAAAATTCCATATCATGTGTAATCACAAGAATTATCAAACCCATTTCAGATAATTCTTTGATGAGCCTGCTCACACTCATCATGCCGGCAAAGTCCAATCCACTGGTAGGCTCATCCAGAATAATGATCTGTTTGCCTGCAAGAACTGCTACCGCTATGGCCAATCTCTGCTTTTGCCCGCCTGACAGGCTTTGGGGATGGCTTTCCATCTCATCCGCAAGCTCCAGCCGTTGAAGTATTTCTATTATTTTTTCTTTTGAAACTGACGAATTACCTAATTCACATTCATTATAAACACTTTCCGCAAAGAGTTGGCAATTTGTGTCCTGCATAACGATATAACTTTTTTTCAGTCGCTTGCTTTTTTTTAATGCAGTGCCATCTATTATGATTTCTCCGCTACTACATTCAAAAAAACCGCAGATGGTACGGCAAAGAGAGGATTTCCCTACACCGTTCGTGCCAATGATGGCGGCGATATCACCAGAGCAAAGTAAAAAAGAGATGTTTCTCAAAATAGTGTTTTTGCCAAAGGAAATACAAACATTTTTCAATTCCAATGAATGAGCGGTCCGATTAGCACTCCGACATCTCGAAGGCACAATAGAAATCTCATGGCATGAATGAAGCTGCCTCAGCCCCATTTCTTTTCTCTTCTGTTCTGAAAGAGAATAGAATTCTTCTGCACTGTAGCGTCTCTTAATCTTGCCATTTTCAATATATACCGCTGAATCAATCAACTCCTTCAAATAAGCAAAACGGTGTTCTGCAATAATGACGGTCTTTCCCTGACATTTCATTTTGCCGATAATTCCCCGAATGGCTCTTATTGCACCCAAATCGAGATTGGAGGATGGTTCGTCCAGCACTATAATATCCGGGCTGAAAGCATACGCACAGGCAAAGGCTATCACTTGTTTTTCTCCGCCTGACATTTCAAAAAGATTCTTTTTCATCAGTCCTGAAATTTGCAATTCTTTCACCGTAGCCCTAAGTCGTTCCTCAAGCTTACTCAAATCGGCTCCATGGTTTTCCAAAGAAAAAACAATCTCGTCCTCCGCGTTAATATTGAAAAACTGTGATTTAGGGTTTTGGAATACGGATGCCACTTTATAGGAAATTTTATATATCGGAATTTTTTCTGTATCCATTCCGTCTAATAACACGACACCGGTTTTTCTTCCAGTTTCAAAATGCGGAATAAGGCCGTTTACCAGCTTGCTGATGGTCGTTTTTCCACTTCCGCTTTTCCCACACAGCAGTACGCATTCACCCTTTTGGATTTCTAAAGATATTTCTGAAATTCCATGTCCTTGTGAATCCGCCTGATAAGAAAAAGAGACATTCTGTATAGAAACAAATCCCATCGCATTTTACCTCCGGCCCCTTATGAAAACTGACAACGGAATTAAAGCCGTGCATAAGGTCAGCAATACATAATCCTGGCATGCCATTTTTTTATAACCCCTGCATGTTCCGGGAGATGGGTTTTCAATTCCTCTCGTAATTGCAGCCGCAGACAGGTCTTCTGCGGTTTTTGTTGTGGAAATCAAAATCGGCACCAGGCAGCATTCCGCTCTTTTTGCAATTCCCCGAAACAGGCCCAGATTACGGAAATCAAGCTGGCGGATTTTCATGGCATCATGGATATGACGCCACTCCTCACCCAACACAGGGATATACCGCAAGGCTACCGCAAATGTAACCGTAACAGCCTTTGGGATCCGCATTTTGGTCATGGTAGCAATGGTCTCATTGACTCTTGTTGTCTTTATCAGGAAGAGAACTGCCATAATACTAGGGAACATTTTACGGAAATTTACGATTGGAACCGACAGAATCATTGTTGCCGTATCCGGCAGGATGGGAAACAGAACAAGCTGAATCGCTGCTAAAACAAAATACAACAACAAAAATCTTATGTTCAAGGTTTCCCTGTTGGATACAAGTTGTAAAGCGGAGATTAACAATACCATCGCAGCTTCAAATGACAATGTGTTAACGATAAAAGTACAGATCCCCGTCACTAACAGCAATACTGTTTTTGTCCTAACATCAAAATGAACCCCCATATCACACAACCCCTGCACGTTGCAAATGTTTTTTCATCATAGTCTCGGCAAGCAGCATCCCCAAAAACGCCCCCATTAGTCCCGCAGCGATACTGGCCACCCACCAGCCCCAGGAGGACATCCCCCTAAGAATTTCCACATAAGAAGGACTCAAACCGCTCTGCAGTGCTTCCGCAAAATACGAATCCGGGAAAACGAAGATTCTGAATTCCCCGCCCACAGACATCCAACAGGTAAAGACAACATAGGAGAGTCTGATACGCCTGCTGTTTTTACGGCTGCTCCCTAAAATCACTTCTGCAATTACGGCAAATACCAAAAGGCTGGCAGCACTTATCATCCCCTGTACGCCGGTAGCTGACAGATAAACGATCGTAACCAGTGACATCAGTACGATACTCCCTTTTTTCGGAATCTTCGTTATGGTCATCAGAAAGACAAAACCACTGAACAATGCGCCTGTGAACGGATAAAAAAGATATGTATATGGTGTCAGGTTTGTGACCGCCGCCACAAACATAGTCACAATAAATATTACATTGTAAATCCCCAACGTAATAAAATCCTTCGCCTTCCATTTATTATTATCCATCATGAACCTCCTCAAATTTAAACTTTCCAGTGCCGGGCTTTCCGCTGCTCCTCATAAAGTTGCGCATACCAGCCTTTTTTATCCATCAGTTCTTTGTGCGTGCCGCTTTCCAATATCCTGCCCTTGTCTAACACAATAATATTGTCCGCATTAAGAATCGTACCGAGACGATGGGCGATTACCAGAACCGTTTTTCCCTTCATCAATCTGGCAAATGCCGCTTGTATTTCGTATTCGTTATCCGCGTCAAGATTGGATGCTGTTTCATCAAGCAAAACAATTGGGGCATCCTTTAAAAGCGCACGGGCAATGGAAATTCTCTGTCTCTCACCACCTGACAATGTGGAGCCGCCCTCGCCTATCACTGTATCATAGCCATTTTCCATCGCACAAACAAACGCATGACAATTCGCAGCTTTTGCCGCATTTATGACTTCTTCCTCTGAAGCGTCCGGACGCCCAATCCGAATATTATTGAAAACCGTGTCATTCAAAAGATAGACGTCCTGAAAGACGATGGACATATGCCTTGTCAGCGTATCTGGTGAGATGTCTTTTATCCTTTCCCCACCTATCAAAATTTCGCCGTCCTGCACATCCCAAAATCTTGCCAGGAGGCTTACAACCGTGGTCTTTCCCGAACCGGAGGGACCAATCAAAGCGGTTGTCGTGCCCTGCCTTGCTAGGAAGGATATGTCCTGCAACACAGGCGTATTGTCTGTATATTGGAATGAAACATGAGAAAATTCAATATCAAACCCTCGAAAATCCACATCTGCTTTTTGATAAGGCAGCGGCTTTTCGTGCAAAACGGACAGAATACTTTCTGACGCTTTTGCAATCGAGCGGATTTGTGGATAGAGCGAGCTTAAAACCCCTAAAATACTCGACACGGAGACTGAAAGAAGCAGGACAATCAAAAAGCCTGCTACATTAAGCTCACCGTCCGACAAGAGATAAGGTCCCAAAACCAACGATGCGGGAACAATGAGAGATGTGACTGCCGAAAAAGCCATAGCAGACGGAAGCACCGCCACCTCTGCCCTTACGGATGATCTGCGCAGTTCACGCAGGGAATCATCAAGACGTCCCAAGCGGCTGCCGGTCAGATTGTATAAGCGGAATGTTTTCATCCCATTCACATACTCAACAATCCTTGATGTGACATTTTGGTTCGCTGTGCGAAGCCTGTCGGAATGATCGGCTGAAATTTTTCCGCTAAGCATAAGAAGCGGGAATGCGATAACCACCAGCAATGCCAGCACAAGCCCGAATTTGAAGTTTATCATAAACGCCACAACCAGCGAAAGCACAGTAAAGGAAACCACTTTGATAAAGTCGCAAAGGCAATGGGTAACAATGGCTTCAAATTCCCCTATATCCGTTATCAGAACGCCTGTCAGTCTGCCGATGCTGTTCTTGTTGAAAAAACCCAGGTTCAAGCCACGGAGATGGTTTCCTGCCTGCAGGCGCAGCCGGTGCGTCACATCCGGACCGATACACTGCGCTTGGGTAAAACTGACAGCCTGAATCACACAGCGGACAGCGAAAATCAATGCCAGTGCGATACTATACACCCACAGCCTGCCGGACGAAAATGTTTCCGAAGACAAATCCAGCAGGAGGAAAAGCATAACGCCATACATGCAGGAGTTTAGCAGAGAATCTGTCACAGACAGAGCAATCGGCATCACAAGCCTTTTGAAGTCTCTCCCGGCCAGTTCACGGATATAGCGTATTATCTTAATCATTGGATTCACCCCGCTTTCTATACACATCCCACATTTCTGCATAAAGCCCATGTTGTGCGATCAGTTGATCGTGCCGCCCGGTTTCCTTTATCTCTCCATTGTCAAATACGACAATCTTATCGGCATCCACGATGGTGTGGAGCCTATGGGCGATCATAATAGTCGTTTTTCCTTTCAGTAGCTCGTTCAAAGCAGCCTGAATCTTATGCTCATTTTCCCCGTCCGTAAAACTGGTGGCCTCGTCAAAAACAATGATAGGAGCATCTTTCAGGATTGCCCGTGCGATACACACTCGCTGGCGCTCACCGCCGGACATTTTGATTCCGCTTTCACCTATATTGGTCTGATATCCATTCGGTAGGGACATAATGAACTCATGTATCTGTGCGGCTTTTGCGGCCTTCTCCACATCTGCCTGTGTGCAGCCCATTTTCCCTATAGCGATGTTCTGGTAGATGGTGTCGCTTATCATGAACGTTTCCTGAAATACAAAAGACACCATATCCATCAAATCCTCTGTGGCAATCTCCCTGATGTCCACGTCGCCAATCAGAATCCTGCCCTCATTCACGTCCCAAAAACGGGGAATGAGCTGTGCGGCGGTAGTCTTTCCCGCCCCGGAAGCACCTACAAAGGCTGTCAGACTTCCGCTTTTCATTTCAATGCTTATATTTTTCAATACTTCTTTCTCACCGTAGGAGAAGCTGACATTTTCGAACCGTATATCATGGGATGCACCGACCTCTACCTGCACATTTTCCGACTCTGTCTCCGGGATGTCCATAATCTCCTTCATCTCGCCAAGCCCCGATGAAATCTGGCTGAAGATCTGGGCAAAATTCAAAAGGTTGTTAAAAGATGACAGAAACACGATGCTCATGATGATGAAAAACAGGTAAGAGCTTAGCGCAAGCCGTCCGCTAAGATATAAAAGTCCGCCCACAGGAAGCGTGAAAAAGATCCCCGACTCAATGACAACTTTTGAAAATCCGCTGATTGGTGCCAGCACCTTCGCCACCTTTTTCCACAAATCCCGATAATCCGTCACTGCCCGGGAATAATCCTGATAGGAATCCGCTGTCAGGTTGTATGCTTTCATCACGGGCATTCCGTTTACATACTGCATGATGGCGGAATTGCTGCGCGCCAGTATTTTTGGATATTCCTCCATGGCAGGCTTTGCCAGAGCCATCTCAATGGCCTGAACCGCAAAAGTAATGATAATCGGAAGGGTTAAAACCAGTGCCATGACAAAGTTTAGTGTAAACAGGTAGACCAAAACTACAAGCGGGACAACCACCGCTACCGTAATATCCGGAATTTGATGGGCAAAAAAGTTCTCCAGACGTTCCACGTCCTCCATAAGTACCTTTTTGATTTTCCCTGTGCTGTTGTCCGTAAAAAATCCCAGTTCAATTTTTCCGATGTGCCCGCAGAGTTTTTTTCTTACAGCATATAGGAGATTGTATGCCCCGACATGCGTAAGTGCCATCGACAGAGCCTGAAACACAAAACGAAGAAGAATTGCTGCCATCGCGATAACGCCATACCATATGGCACTATTAAAATCCCCATTTCCATGAAACAAAAACAGTATTGTTTTATACACCATCACATAGGGTACGAACATCATAAGACCGGAAAGGATGCTCAAAAAGACCGCAACAAATAAGGCTGCTCTGTTATTCTCTGCCAGCCTGAAAAGATATGACGTTTTTACAGGCTGCTGTTTCTTGTTTTCATCCATTTAAGACACCTCCTGTGGTTAGCTTTTGCTAACCCATGCTCAAAAATAAAATGTCACACTTGCGACATTGCTTCTTTCATTTTATAATAAATATGGAGAAAGTCAATAGCTCCGGCAAAAACGCTACAAAACAAGGAAAGTGTGACATTCATGAAAGATATAAAAATAAACAGAGCGCAACAGCATTTCATCGATGCTTTGCTTAATCTTATGAAGGAAAAACCATTTCATAAGATTACCATACACGAACTTTCACAGGTCGCCGAATATGACAGACGTACCTATTACCGCTATTTTGAAACAAAGGAAGATGTCCTGCTTTTGTACTGCTCGGTAATCCTTCAGGATATGTCTCAAGCAATGAAAAGCCATCTGCCGCTTACGCCCAGAGGAGGAATTATGGATTACTTTATATTTTGGAAGCAATACCAGCCTTTTCTGACCCTCCTAAGCCAGAACGGCCTCCTACCGTTTTTGGAACAGAAACACAGTAAGATGCTTTATGAGATTGTAGGCAAGTCCGTCCAGCCTGATATTCCAAATGATATTGATGCGGCATCCGTTTTATCACGTTATTCCTATTATTTTATGGTCGGAGGGTTATGGCAGATTCTTATCGGCTGGATAGCAAGCGGAATGGAAGAAAGTCCTCATGTACTAACAGAGTGCATTCTTACCCTGTTTGAGGAATTACCACAATTTGAAAGATAAGTTTTCATTTAATCTTATACATTGGCGGGTTCAAACGGGTTCATTTTTGCACCCGCCTGCATTCAATGGGTTCAATAGGTTCATTTCCGTGGTCACCATTCGAACCGTAAAATAAGCAAAATAAAAACAGGGACTGATGGGTTCAGATATAGCCCGAAAAGTCCCTGTTTTGCTGTACTTTTTGACTTTGCCCTGTATGGGATTGTATCAAAGACAACGTTAAGATAGATTTGATTATAACGAAATCCATAAGTAGATTTGCGAGAAATACTGTAGATTCAATTAAAGTAATAAGGAAACTCAAAGAGAATACTATCGGTGTATATTTTCAGAAGGAAAATATACATACAATGGATTCTAAAGGAGAGCTTGTATTAACTTTCATGTCATGCTTTGCTCAGGAAGAAAGTAGGAGTATATCTGAGAATATCAAATGGGGACTCAGGAGAAAAATGGCACTTCCGTTCTGTAAGAGGGATATTATGTAATGAAAAATATAGAGGCGATGCACTGTTGCAAAAATCTTTTACTATTGATTATTTAGCAAAAAGGAAAAAGCTTAATGAGGGTGAGTTGCCTATGTATTATGTTGAAGATAACCATGAGGCTATAATACCAAAACATTTACATGAGACAGTTCAGAGACTTACTTCAGATAAATGCTTTTACCATAAGAATGATAAACTTTCTGAAAAACTCGTTTGTGCCGAATGTGGGTGTGTTTATTGGAGATTTCATGTACATCCAGAATATAAAGGTGGGAGTACGGCATGGAGATGTAAGAATAATCCGTGTCACCGCGAAGATGAGCGCATTGTAAATCCGTGTCATCGTGAAGATGAGCGCATTGCAGAAGAACCGTCATCGCGAAGAGGATGGAACGGTTGAATCGTCGAGATGCACGAGCACGGATGCCGCCGTTTCGTGCGGGCAAGAAAAAAGACCGATCCATATCGGTCAAAAAACGCCTCGCGATTCGAGGGATCCCAGTGTCGCGAGTCTCCCGAGTCCGAGATGGACATCGAGACTCCTAAGGAGTATGTGTAAGAATTTTTGCTCCGTGACTTTCCCGAGAGCCGGGAGCGACGCCACGGGCGCGGTATGCAGGAGAAAAAAGAGTCGATACTCTTCTCTCGTCATCGTCATCGCGTCGTGTCCGCAGTGTTCACAGAGGATGCCGCCCGCCTCGACGCTGTAATGGAGTTCGCGGATCTTCGTGTTCCCACACGCGACGCAACCCGCCACGCTCGCAGAGAATCCCAGGATCCGCAGGAGCCGCATGCCGAACGCGAGGAGAACGGTCGGGACGGGGGTTTTTGTGAGGGCCTCGAGCGATTCGTCGAGAAGGTGAAAGATCCGCGCGTCGGGATTGTGTTCCTCGGTCGCGCGATCGACGAGTTCCATGAGAAACGAGCCCGCGAGACTCTTGGTGTAGTCCCGCTCGAGCCCGTATGCTCTCTCCACTTCGCCGTCTTGGATATAAAAAAAAGTCTTGCCTTCGCGAAATTCATAGAGATTCCGCGTAAAGGGTTGCGTGAGAGCCACGTGCTTCGCGCCGCGTTTTAAGACGCCTTGCGCGAGGACGGAGATTTTTCCCGCGTCTTCGGTGTAAACCCGTAAGAGGCGCGAGTGTTCCTTATATGCTTGTTCCCACAGGACGATCCCGCGCGTCTCCACTCTGTTCCCCTCTTTCTCGGCAAAACTTTTTGTATTTTTCTCAAATCTCGGCTATTTGTAGCCGAATTTCTTGACTTTGGCCTCGTTCTTGCGCCAGTTCTCGGCGATTTTCACGTGAATCTCGAGATAGATCTTGCTCCCCATGAGGCGTTCGATGTCGTGTCGCGCCTCGGTCGAGATGATCTTGATCATCGAGCCGCCTTTGCCGATGACGATCGGTTTGTGCGATTTTTTCTCGACATAGAGCGTCACAAAGACGTCGACGAGCTCTTTCCCCTCGCGTTTCGCCACGCGCTCGGTCTCGACGAGAATGCCGTGCGGAATCTCCTCCGAGAGATGGAGGAGTGCCTTCTCGCGCACGATCTCCGAGATGATGAGTCTTTCGGGTTGATCGGTGATCATATCGTCGGGAAAATACTTGGGTCCCTCGGGCAAGAGTTCCACGATCGCGTCGATGAGTGCCTGAATGTTCTCGGCATGGAGCGCACTGATGGGGACGATGCGCTCAAACCCAAGTGCACGGTATCGTTCGGTGATTCCCAAGAGGGCCTCCTCGCTCAAAAGATCGGTCTTATTGATGACGAGGATCTTGGGCGTCTCGATGGGCGCGAGCGTCTCGAGAATGTAGCGGTCGAGCCTCCCGATCTCCTCGGATTCATCCACGAGAAAGAGGATCGCGTCGACGTCTTCGAGCGCGGTACGGCTCATCTTTAACATCGCTTCGCCGAGGGCGTTCTTCGGCGTCTGGATCCCCGGCGTATCGAGAAAGACGATCTGATAGTCCTCGCCCGTGTAGACGAGTTGAATCTTCGTACGCGTGGTCTGCGGTTTGTCCGAGATGATCGAGACTTTTTCGCCGATGATTTGATTTAAGAGCGTGGATTTGCCGACATTGGGTCGTCCGACGACGCTCACAAAACCGGATCTAAACATCGAGATCCTCCGGACCGAACGAATACGGGAGGATTTCGTCGAGCGTGTGGAGTCTGAAATCCGAACGGTCGTTTGCGATGACGATTACGGTGTCCTCGTCCGCAAATTCGCGGAGCATCTGTCGGCAAACGCCGCAGGGATACGTATAGTCCGCGTCGCCCGTGACGGCGAGGATGCGAATGCGTCGTGCGCCCTCGTACGCCATTTTTAACATCGCGACTTGTTCCGCACAGCGCGTGACGCCGTAACTTGCGTTCTCGATATTCGCACCCGTGAAGATCTCCCCGTCCTCGGTCTCGAGAGCCGCGCCGACGTGAAAATGCGAATACGGGATATAGGCGTGCGTCTTCGCCTCGAGTGCGCGTTCGGTGAGCGTGTCGATGCGTTTTCGGAGCGCCAAAGTCTCTTTCTCGCGCTCGCGCATGATCCTCTTTGATTCGTCGTCCATATGGTCATAACCCAATAGATGGAAGAGTGAATGGATCGCGAGATAGCGAATCTCCTCGTCAAGACCGTGTCCGATCTCCCGCGCCTGTTCTTCTGCGCGATCGGTCGAGATCACGATATCTCCGAGTAGATAGACATCCGGAGTCTCCTCGTCCGCGGGGAACGAGAGCACGTCCGTCTCCTCGTCCTTATCGCGATAGTCACGATTGAGGATCCGAATCTCCTCAGGTGTGACGAACGAGAGCGAAATCTCGACGTTCTCGGGTTCCATCACGCCCTCTACAAAAAGTCCCGTTCTGAGATCCGCCGCAATCTCGCGGATGAGATCCTCGCTCGGTGTAAAATCATTTCGAATGTCCACGGAGAGTTGCATGCTCTTCCTCCTTCGTCTCTTCTGCCATCTTGTCCGGTGCTTTCTCCGCCGCTTCATCGGCCTTGGCATAGGCGTCGATGATCTTCTGTACGAGCGGATGTCGCACCACGTCTTTGGTCGAAAACTGAGCAAAACCGATCCCGTCCACGCCGGCGAGCACGCGTCTTGCGTGGATGAGCCCCGATTTTTTACCGCGCGGCAAGTCGATCTGCGTGATATCGCCCGTGATGATCGCCTTGGAACCGTAACCTAAGCGCGTAAGGAACATCTTCATCTGCTCGTTCGACGTGTTCTGCGCTTCGTCGAGGATGACATAGGCATTGTCAAGCGTTCGTCCGCGCATATACGCAAGCGGCGCGACCTCGATCATGCCCTTTTCCTTGAGGCGATCGTACGCGTCAAAACCGAGAATATCAAAGAGCGCGTCGTAGAGCGGTCTCAAGTACGGATCGATCTTCTCTTGGAGATCTCCGGGGAGGAAGCCGAGACTCTCGCCCGCCTCCACTGCCGGACGCGTGAGAATGATGCGCTCGACTTCGTTTTTCTTAAAAGCGGAAATCGCCATCGCCATGGCGAGATAGGTCTTCCCCGTACCCGCCGGCCCGATGCCGAAGACGATGTCGCGACTGCGGATGAGATCCACATACGCCTTTTGTCCTAGTGTCTTCGGTTTGATCGCCTTGCCGCGCACCGTAACCGTGACGACGTCGTTTAAGACCTTGCGGATATCCTCCTCGTGCCCCTCTTTCACCATCATGATGATCTGACGCACCGCGATTTCATCGAGCGAGCCGTCGGCGAGACGCTCTTTCATTTTCTCGATCGTACGTTCGGCGAGATCGAGTAGGAGCTCCTCGCCGCGCAAGAGAATGCCGCCCTCGTCGAGTTTGATCCCGACATTGAGTTCCGTCGACACGATCTCCATATGCTTGTCAAATTCGCCGAAGAGTTGGCGAATCTCTTCCATGCTCTCTACTGTGAGTACCCTCTTTGCCATAATCCTCCTTCTACAACCGTGCTAAAACATGCGCGATTCGCGCATCGAAACGGGTTCGTCGATGATCTCGCGATAGAGCATCGCCTTTTTTGCCCACGAACGGTCGGCACGGCGCACTTTGTCCCTGTCTTTTTCTTTCTTTTCGTACGCATCTTGGTGAACGTCCGCGTCTTTCGCGATCGGTGCATATTCGATCCGGTGCTCGTCCCGTAGTTTCTCGGGCTTCATAAAATCGCGCGGCAGTTCGCTGAGATGCTCGACTTTCATATCCTCGGCGCGATCTCGTAGTCGCTCCGCTTTCATGTCAAAATTCGACTTCCCCTCTCTGCTCCTTCTGAGTTCTTCGGTGAGACTCATGGGCGCGTCGGACTCGGTCTTCTCTTTCGCCTTTTTCTTCTTCGCGTGTTTTGCCCGCGCTTTGGCGAGATCCTCGGTTTCGAGCCAATGCTCAAGCGAAGAAGGCGCGTGCGTCGGTGCGTCCGCGGGATCCTCGATGTCGAGTCCGAACACCCGCGTCATCGTCGTCCGCGGCGATTCGTTCTGCCCGGACGCTTCTTTTTCTTCCTCCTGCCCCTCATTTTTCTTCTGCCCGGCAAGTTTACTGATCACCCAGAAAATGAAATAGGCGAGGACAATCGCTCTCACTGTTTTTCTTCTTTGGCGATGGACGTACGCATGTCGGTGTCAGCCTGGACATTTCTCATGCGATAGTAGTCCATGACACCGAGATTGCCTTCCTCAAAGGCTTTCGCCATCGCACGGGGGACCTCCGCCTCCGCTTCGACGACTTTGGCACGCATTTCCTGAACGCGCGCAATCATCTCCTGCTCGCTTGCAACCGCCATGGCGCGACGTTCCTCGGCTTTCGCCTGCGCGATGCGCTTGTCCGCTTCCGCCTGTTCGGTCTGGAGATTCGCACCGATATTGCGTCCGACGTCGACATCCGCGATGTCGATCGAGAGGATCTCAAACGCCGTACCGCTGTCGAGCCCCTTCTCGAGGACGACCTGCGAGATGGAATCCGGATTCTCGAGGACTTGCTTGTGCGATTCCGCACTGCCGACCGTCGTGACGATGCCTTCGCCGACGCGGGCGATGATCGTCTCCTCGCCTGCACCGCCGACGAGTCTGTCGATATTCGCACGGACGGTGACTTTCGCCTTCGCGATGACTTCGATGCCGTTCTTCGCTACCGCCGCAATCGCCGGCGTCTCGATGACTTTGGGATTGACGGATACCTGGACCGCCTCGAGGACATTGCGCCCTGCAAGATCGATCGCCGCCGCCCGTTCAAACTCGAGCGGAATCTCGGCGCGTTGAGCCGCGATGAGCGCATCGACGAGCGCGTTGACATTGCCGCCCGCAAGATAGTGCGCCTCAAGCTCGTTGACATTGACATCGAGCCCGGCTTTCGTCGCCTTGATGAGCGGATTGATGATGCGACTCGGAACAACGCGTCTTAGACGCATACCGATGAGATTCCCGAGTTTGATCTTCACCCCGCTGAAAAATGCGGTGATCCATAGACCGACCGGCACCATGGTGAAAAAGATGGACAGTAGTACGATGACGAGCACGATGATGAGCGTCGTCGAAACGATATGTGGCATTATGCTTTCCTCCTTACAAAAATTTGATTTCCCTCCACGCGAACGATCTTAACCTCCTCGTCCTGCGCGATGTAGTTGCCCTCGGAAAGGGCGGAATAGAATTCCTCCCCGACGCGGATCGTCCCCGTCGGACGGAGCGGCGACGTCGTCCATGCGCTCTTCCCGACGAGTGCCGATTTCGAAGACGAAGCCGTGTAGCCCCGCTTCGACGTAAGTGCCGTCGTCAGGGCATACTGCGCAAAGATCGTCTCCCGACCTCGGAGAATAAAAATCGCCACCGCGATCCCCGACGCGAAGAGGGATACCGAGAGAACAAGCCACGCGGCAAGGCGATTCGGTGCGGCGAGCGCACCCGACGCGAGAATCAGACCGATCCCCGCCATCCCCGCGAGACCGAACCCCGGGATGAACACTTCCACCACGAGCAGAAACACCCCCGCGACGAAGAAAAGAATCGTCCGTACCTCAAGTGCATTTGCAAAATGCGCCGTCAAGAAATAGAGGGCAAAGAAAATCACCGCCGTGTAACGCGAAACGCTCTGCCTCGGAAAAAAGACCGTGACCACGAGCGACATGAGCGCACAGGTAAGACACAGTGTCAGAAGCACCGTAAGCATTGTCGTATCCATAGCATCCCCTCCTATCTATGAGTATACCCCAATTCTACGATGCCGAAAAGCACGAAACCCTCGCCGTACACGAAAAAAACGCGTCCGTATCCGCGCGAAGACCTCGGTGCGAAAAATTTTACTCCCCCTTGATTTCGATTTCATCTCCCTTTCATCTCGACACCAAAAAAGCATCCACCGCCGTAGATGCTTTTTCGATTGGGTCTCCATTCGAACAGCGCATTTATAAATCTGATTCTAAGAAACGTTCATAAACTCTATCCAAACGATTTTTATCAATATCGACGATATATACATATCTATAGTCTTCCGATAGATAGTACTTAAACGGTCGGAAGGGATTGTGCTCGATAAAGTCTGCGAGATAGATATGCTCGGTCTCTTCCAGAGCGTGAATGATAAAGATCTCCTGCAGTTTTCTAATTTGATCCAAATCTACATCTTCACGAATTTCTTTTTTCAACTGATAGGCTCTATATGTATTGGAGCTGAATGACCATGTATTCGCAGTTTTGCATTTGTCGCAAAGCCATAGATTCACATCGTCCAGCATTTCATCTCCGAATATGATTGCATCTAATTCAGAATGGTCTGAGTTGAGATATTTTTGATTGTAATCCAATAAATCTTCTTTTTTATAAACGCTATATACGATGCTGAGATCGTGATCCGTCAATCTGCCGCTACAAAGGGCGCACGTTCCTTGTCCCATCCTATCCTCCAATCTTATTTCAAGTCATTGAGAACAAAACAACATATTTGATACATTTTAACGGCATCGCCGCTTAGGGTACGGAACTCATACTCAGGGGTACGAAAATGAGCAAGGGGTACGAAAACTAATGCGCTAACCCTAAAACAAAAGGGACTGACTGCAAACATGAGCATGCAGGAGTCCCCCTTTTCATAATAATTGGAGTTGCTAAATTAAAATAAATTTGTTCAACTGAGTTGCCAGTTACTTGTCTTATTG
Source organism: uncultured Peptostreptococcaceae bacterium (assembly GCA_947283485.1). Taxonomy (GTDB): domain Bacteria; phylum Bacillota; class Clostridia; order Tissierellales; family Peptoniphilaceae; genus CAMYOU01. The sequence continues at coordinate 473 of CAMYOU010000014.1, read as the reverse complement.
AGTATTTTCTGGAAATCTTTATATATTCCTTCTTCTTCTATTAACTGCTCATGCGTTCCCTGCTGTACCAGCTTTCCTTGGTCTATAACTAAAATATTGTCAGCGAACTGTATTGTGTTTAGCCTGTGGGCAATAACGATCAATGTTTTTCCTTTGACCAAGGCGGATATGGCTTGTTGAATTAAATGCTCGTTTTCAGGATCAACACTGGCAGTTGCTTCATCTAATATAACGATAGGTGCATCTTTTAGTATGGCACGAGCAATGGATAAGCGTTGTTTTTCTCCTCCTGAAAGTGTCGATCCGCCTTCGCCAAGCATCGTGTTATAGCCGTTTGGTAAATTCTCAATAAATTCATGACAAGCCGCCTTTTTGGCAGCTTCTTTAATCTCTTCGATGCTGGCTTCCGGTCTGCCGAAACGAATGTTGTTCAATATCGTGTCATGAAACAGATAGACATGCTGAAAAACGAT
>CAMYOU010000013.1 GCA_947283485.1 uncultured Peptostreptococcaceae bacterium | reverse complement strand
ACATCGCTGTGAGCTTATTGATTTTCGTACCACATACTAAATTTTCGTACCCCTTGGTATTAGGTTCGTACCATAAGCGGCGATGCCGTTAAAATGCATCAAATATGTTGTTTTGTTCTCATAGCAAGAATAAGAAGCATCCTTTCCGTGCGATCAGATCTTTTTTCTTCAAAGACAAAAATTCACCAATTCATAATCAGGGTGTCCTTCCGTATTGGAAAATCCGGTTCCTGCCGCCAGCCCGATTTCAACGCTGCCTGCCCCGAACGCATCCATAAGGCAATCTCCAATCATGAAGATGACATTTGCGATGACGACGCAAAGCATGGCTGTTTTTCTTTCTTCATTAAAACCCTCAACTCGCATTGTATTTATGCACGAATATAGTCCTCGATGTCATGGCAATAACCTTTTTGATCCTTCGTCATCCTCTCACAATGCCCGTAGCCTCCCCACACTTTCATTCTTGCATGAGGATATGTTTTATGGAGCATTCTCCTTGCCTTCTTGTAGTCGAAATCCTTATCACCATAGGCAAACAGGCAATTCTTCTGAATCGTATCGGATAATGGCGGCAGTTCCACAAATGCACAGTCGTGAACTATATTCCTTATGCTTTCCTCGCTCATGGCGATAAAATGCTTTGCCAGAAGCGGAGCGGCTTCCGTTCCAAACATTGAAGACATCCTCTTAACACTGAGCGCCGGATCTGCCACGGCCTTTTTATGTTTTTTAAGAAATACGAATCTGAGGATCCGTTCCAGAAGTTTCGCGTTAGTGTAAAAGCTCGTTCCCTCAAAGAACACATGCTCAAACTGAATATCGTCATACTTGAGAAGCTGAAGAAGAATCACACCTCCCAAGGAGGCTCCAAAGCCAAGCTTAATCTTCTTAACCTGATTTTTGACCAGATAATCATGAATTTGCCTTGCCTCGTCAAAAGCACTTTTGTAGGTGTCTTTAATTGCATCACCATGTGCGGAAAGATCCGGTGCGAGGTAGCGGTATCCATTCCCGATATTGTCGGCAACGTAAGTTTTCATTCCATTTGCTGACGAAAGCATCGGATGGATCAGCAGAATGACGTCTTTCTTTTCGCTGTTCCAATCATGCATAATCATATTCAATCACCTCAAATTTTAGTTTGTCATCTCTAACCTTTCATTTTATGTTATAACTCACTTTACAGACTACATGTTGAACAAAGTTTGAGCTGGCAGACGAGTTTTATCAAAAGCCGTCACCGTCCACCATTTCCTGAAACTCCACATACAGCCTTGCCGATTTCTTATCCTCAACCGTTACCGTGACGCTGACGACATGCATATCCTTTTTCTTATCGATTGAGGCTTTCCATAAACGGTTGTAGTTAAACCTCGTTTTTCTTTTCCTTCACTCCATATTTTTGAATTTTCCGTTTACCAGATTATAGCACACACCATCGTGCATTTCCGTATTCCGGATCTCAAAAAAAGATGCCGGTGCAGCCATAAAGACAACACCGGCAAATTCATTTTTCGAGACTTCACTCTCCCTTTCTTTAAGTCTGAAAATGAACTTTCTTTTTATGTTTATTCAAGTGAATCTTTTTTGAAGTTTTTTCGCATAGGCTGTTTTGGTTCGATTAAAAATTTCTCTTTTAAAGCTACTAACAGGTACTAACAAAATTTGTACTCTTGCTTGAATTTAGCGGAGACACTTCTGCGTGGTAAGCAAGAAGTCAGCGGTTCAAGTCCGCTCACGAGCTCCAGTAAAAGCATCGGAATTTCACCATTCCGATGCTTTTTTTCTGCTTTTTTCCTGAAATCATTTCCGTTCCTTAGGCATGAAGAAAACCGTACGATACGCCATCATACAAAAAGCGTCGCATTGCTGCGACGCCTTTTTTGTCTCTTAGATTGTCCTTGACTGAGGATCAAAGATCAACGCTCTCTGCATTTTTTCTTCGGCTTCACAATTTCCGTGAATTGGGTGTTATTTTTGAATCGCCTTAAATGCCGCCGCCTGTGCCGTCATACCTCTTTCGGAAGCGAGGCGTTCGATCGAAGATGCGCCGAAGAAGCCGTCGATTTCCGGGACATTCTTGATGACGTATTCGGCATCTTCCGGATCTGCGATGGGTCCGCCGTGGCAAATGACCATGATGTTGGGATTTACGGCTCTTCCTGCAGCGATAATCTCACGAATTTTTACGCAGCAATCATCCAGTGTGACGGCCGTTTCGGCTCCGATAGAGCCTTTCGTCGTCAGACCCATGTGCGCGACGAGAATGTCCGCGCCGGCTTCCGCCATGGCTTTCGCTTGCTCCGGGTCAAAGACATACGGGCATGTCAACATATCGAGTTCATGAGCTTGACGAATCATATCCACTTCCAGTTCATAGCCCATGCCTGTTTCCTCAAGATTCGCGCGGAACTTACCGTCGATGAGTCCGACGGTCGGGAAGTTCTGAACGCCGTTGAATCCCTGATCTTTTAACTGTTTGAGGAAAATCTCCATCACGCGGAAAGGGTCGGTTCCGCAGACGCCTGCGAGTACCGGTGTCTTCTTGACAATGGGAAGAACTTCCTGTCCCATTTCCTGTACGATTTTGTTGGCATCCCCGTATGCGAGCAGTCCTGATAGAGAGCCGCGTCCCGCCATTCTAAAACGTCCCGAGTTATAAATGATTAACATATCGACATTGGCTTGTTCGGAGCACTTTGCGGTGATGCCCGTGCCGGCACCGACGCCTACCAGGATATTGCCTTTCGCTACCTGCGCTCTGAAATCTTTCATAATTTCCGTTCTTGTTTTCTTTAACATAGTCATTCACTCCTTTTCTTATGCTTTCTTTACGACTCTTTTTCCATCAGTCGAATGAGCTCTTTTGCCGCCGTGATTGCAAATTCGGGGTCATTGATATTGTATTCCAAGGTTCTGATTTCTACTTTGGGATTGTCAATCCCGTTTTGAATGGATTCAAAGAGAGTCTTTCTTTCAATTTCGCCTTCAAAGGGTTGTCCTTCCGCGTCGATCATCGATACGCCCTTTTCCGGTAGGAGAATCAACATCTCGGTTTCAGCTTTGTTCCATTTCTCGGACAATGCTTCGCCGACTTTAGAATTCTCGAGTTGAGTAGTTCTCATGAGCGTAACGCTCGGATTGTGTTTGTAGAACTTTCTTTCGCTGAATTGCGTCGGAACGGTCTCGATCGGTCCGAAGTTGACCATGTCGCAAGCTCCTACGGAGACGACCTGTGGTACTTTCTTCCTAATCGCGGCACTGCAACGATCCGTTCCTGCCGCCAACACGCCTCCTACAATCTGATCGCACCATTCCGTCGTGGTAAGATCGAGGACGCCCTTGAAAAAGCCTGCATCGATCAACGCTTCCATGGTCTTGCCGCCCGTGCCCGTCGCGTGGAAAACCAATACCTCGTATCCTTGTTCCTCCAGATAGTTCTCCGCGACTTTGATGCACGGAGTCGTCACGCCGAACATCGTGGTCGCTACGAGCGGTTTCTCTTCTTCGACTTCCGGTGCGTATTCTTCTTGTGCCTTGACCATGCCGACGATCGCAGCTACGGCATTTCTAAAAATGGTTTTTGAAATCTTGTTTAGGCCCGCAACATCTACGATGGAGGGGATCATCACAATATCGGAGGTCCCCACATATTGCGTGACATTTCCCGAAGCCATGGTCGAGACCATGACTTTCGGCACGCCGATCGGAAGCATTCTCATCGCCGCCGTGGCGATTGCCGTTCCGCCCGAGCCGCCAAACGAGATGATACCGTCAAATTTTCCCCCTTCATATAATCTCGGCACAATCGTTTTCATGCCGTTTGCAAGAACCTCCGTTGCGAGTGCGCGATCGTTCTTCGCTACCACTTCTTTGATATCGTAACCTGCCGCACGAACAACCTCTTCATTGCCGACATCCGGCGAAAAAGTCGGTTCAAATGTCCCGGTGTGAATGGTAAAAGTTCTGCACCCCAGTTCTTCAATCAGGTTTTTGACATACGAAAATTCAACGCCTTTTGTGTCAAATGTTCCCGCAAGTGCAATTGTCTTCATCTACATCTCCTCTCTTTACTCAAATTGGAATACTGCCCACGCCTTTACTGCAATTCAATTCTATTATATTGATAGATTTTTATAAATGAGTTTATATTCTTTTTGATTGTGTTTATATCTTTCTATTTCGATTTCATTTCTCTTGTACTTGTGTTTATATTAGATTTGTGAGAATGCGTCGTTCGACTCCGTCGTCTTGGCTCTCTTCTTGTCCACATATTCCGCTTGCCATTGGGACGGCGTTTTGCCGGTATATTTCTTGAACATCTTGGAAAATTGAACATAATCGTCGTAGCCGACCGCTTGTGCAACGTCTTTGAACATCAACGTTTCATCCTTGAGACGTTTTTTCGCTTGATTCATTCGATATCGAATGAGATACTCCGTAAAATGAATGCCGGTTTCTTTACGAAAACGCGTACTCAAATAGGACGGAGAAATATGTATGACCAAAGCGATATCTCCCAGCTGAATCTTCTCCATATAGTGACGAGCAATGTATTCTTTCACGAACGGAATGACGTTTTTCGCATTCCATTCTCCCTCTACGAGTTTGTTCATCGGATTGTCGTTCGAAAGACTGCCGTCATAGCTCTTGAATTTTTTCACGGTCTCGTAGATGGAGCGTTCACTCGGTATGCGGTCAAAGGTGGAGCCGCCGATATAGCCCTGACACTTCGTATTCTGATACATATACTGCATGTCCATCGGCGTATTTGCCGGTCCTCCGTAGATCATCCGTATGATCTGAGGATTCATACGTTCACACAGCTCGAATATGTCCGCCGCCATCATTCTCGCCTCATCGATCGAGATTTGTTTTTTTGCGCCCAGAAAACCGCCTTTGGTCAGTCCCAAATGGACACAAAGAACATCCGCACCTGCATCGATCATGAGCTTCGCCTCATCGATATTCGTCACAAAGGCGATCGTAAACATGTCAAGATAGTTTGCAAGTTTGATTGCGACCACTTCTCGTGCAAATGTCGTATCCTCTTCTTCCAGCGCCTGACGAAATGTTCCATCGATGAGTGCAATGGTCGGAAAATTGACAACACCCGAAAAGCCACTTCGCTTGATCCTTTTCAAATAATCATAGAGGTCAATCTGCGGGTCATTGGCGAACAAGCCAAAAAGGAGCGGTGTCTCGCGCAGGATGGGTAGAAGTTCCCTTTGCCCCATCTCCATCACGAGATCGTTGTTGTTGCCATAGCAAAGATAGCCGGCATATGAACTGCGTCCCATGATTCGATACTTGCCCGCCGCCAGAGCCAAGAGCATATCGGCACCGCCCATGGCTGCATATTTTGCCGTCATGCCCGAGCCGACCGAAGCTCCGATGATATGTCCGTTGACATTGATTTGTGCACGTAATCGTTTCAACAATTCTTTCCGTTCCATGAAGCATCCTTTCCGTTTTTATGCCGATCGTCGGCAGCATGACGCATCCAAATTCGCCCGATTATGAAGTTCTCTGCTTCTATCGCCTGCAACACAGCAATTGCCTGCGTTCTTATGTCCAATCTTTTTTCGCACACATTTCCTCGAGCGGGCAAGCGGTACAGCGCTGGATTTTGCGGCAATGGGTCTTGGCGTTCTCGACGATGAGGGCGTGGAAATGATTGTAAAGGACGGCGTCTTCGGGGAGATTGCGCTCGCAATAGCGTTTGATTTCCAAATACTTTTTTCCCGCGTCGACTGGAATTCTCGCAAAGAGGCGTTTCGTATAGGCGTCGACGACGAAAGTCGCGCGATGAAAGGCATAGAGTAAGATGCTATCCGCAGTTTCGTTCCCGATGCCGCGCACGGCGAGGAGTTCTCTTCGCAGTTCCTCCGTCGAAATGTCTTTCGCTTTCTCCGTGTCCCATGCGTAGCGCGCGAACCATGTGGTGAGATTCTTGAGATAATCGGCTTTTTGGCGGTAAAATCCCGCGGGGCGAATGATCTTTTCGAGTTCTTCATGAGAAAGGGCTTGGATCCGCGCAGGCGTGAGTTCGCCGTCGAAGCGCGCGATTGCCTTCTCGACATTGGTCCAGGCGGTGTTCTGCGTGAGGATCGCGCCGACCATGACTTCGAACGGCGTGTCCGCTGGCCACCAGCCGAGATCGCCGTAATGATTCATAAGGGTTTCATAGATGGTGATGAGTTTCATTCGTTCTCCTTTTGCGTAAGGAAGCTCCCGAAAGGGACTGTATGATTACCATTTTTCACGTCCAATGCGTTTCCTCTCACAAGCGATGTCCGTTCCGAGCGTAGACGATGGCGCACTGCGTTCTGTTGCCGTGTTTCTCTCGATTTGATTATAGCATAGCCTTTCGGACATCATCGTAGCACATAGAAACACGAACCCTTCCGGCACAAATCCTCGAGCGCAAAAAAAGAGCGTGCTCCGTATCGGGCACACCCTTTTTGAATACCTATTTTTCTCGTTCGAGAACAATTTCCGCTTCTTCGTATGAGAACTTCAGTTGTCCGTCGTGGATTTTCGCGTCAAACTCGTCAGAACCTTCCTTGAATTTGATGCCGTCTTCAGTCGGCTCCCAAGTTCCGGTTGCCGTGTCTCCATCTGCGAAAAATTCGCATTTCCCGTCGGCTTTGAGGTCGATGGAGAATCCTTTGTCGAAGATTTCATCCGCCGACATGGTCATGCCGAGAGCCGTCGCTTCCACGGCTACCCATTTTCCGAGATGGGGACTGTCGGCATATTTCTCTTTCTGCGCATTGCCGCTCCCGCAGGCGACGAGCACGAGCATCATGACCATGAGCAATGCAATCCATCTGATCCGTTTTTTCATTTGATACACTCCTTTTCTTTTTTTGCCTTTGCGAAGTCGTTCCCGTGACGCAAAAAAGTCGCGGTCACAAACATCCCAATGGGTAATATTGCCGCATGGTAAAACTTGGAGTATTCATCTCGTATTGCATTGCCTCATACCTGTAACGATTGTAGCACCGTTTCATATCGTTGTCAATCTATCTACATTTAATACAGTTTTTGTGTAGTAAAGTTCTTTTGCAAAAAATTTTTCGTGCATGTTTTCGATCAACGACAAAAAACTCCGCGGCGTATTCGCTACGGAGTTTTTCTATGGTCTTCTCTCTCTTTGAGATTTGCGATTAACGCGTCGGCGAGGTCTTCGTCGAGGATTTTTTCCTCGAATGGAAGATGGGCGCGTTTGCGTCGCAGGCGATACATCTTGTGCGCTTCGGTAAGGCGCGCTTCGAGCTCGGGTGCGCTCATGCGTGTCGCGCCTTTTCCGAGGATCGTGATCTGCTCGAGCGCGTCGGAGGTCGCGACGATGATCTCGTCTTTGCCCTCGTAATTTGCCACCATGCGTTCAATATAACTGTCGGCGGTCTCGCGTTCTTTCGTATAGACGACGGTGAGTTTGCCGCGGTGCTCGATGTTCTCGACGCCTTTGAGATTGTAGGCGTCGAAGACGAGGACGACCTTCCAGCCGGAATACGAGATGTATTCCTGCAGGAGTCCGACGAGTTTTTCCCGCCCTTCTTCAAGGCTCGCTTTGCGCGCTTCCTCGAGGCTTTTCCAGTTCTCGAGGATATTGTAGCCGTCGACGTAGAGCGTCTTAGCACGCATGTTGCCTTACGATCTCGTAAAGGACGACGGCGGCGGCGGCACTCGCGTTGAGGCTCTCAATTTTCCCCCGGAGCGGAATCGATACGAGCGCGTCACATGCCTCGCGAACGCCTTTTCGGATCCCGCGCCCCTCATTCCCGATGACGACGGCGACTTTGCCGCGAAAATCGGTCTCGGTGATCGTCCCGTCGGCTTCGCTCGCAAGTCCGTAGACCCAGATGTTCTCGCGTTTGAGCTTGTCGATCGCATCGGCGAGATTCGTGACTTTGGCGATGGGAAGATACTCGGTCGCCCCGGCACTGACTTTGGTCACGGTGTCGGTGACGAGCGCGGCGCGGTGCTTGGGAATGACGACGCCCACGGCACCCGCGCATTCGGCGGTACGCACGATCGCCCCGAGATTGTGCGGATCCTCGATGGAGTCGAGAAGCACGAGCATGGCATTGTCTCGGTTTTTCATCTCCTCGATGAGTGCGTCGAGATCGGCGTAGCGGTAGTCATCGACGACGGCGACGACGCCCTGATGGTTCTCCTCTGTCAAAACGGCAAGTTCCCTCGCGTCGACGGCTTCGAGTCTCACGCCCATTGCCCGCGCCTTGCCTTCGATCTTTAGAATGCTGCCTTTCTTCTCGCCTTTTTCGAGATAGATCTTCGTGATCGCTGTGTGCGCCTCGAGGGCTTCGAGTACGGGCTTGCGCCCGAAGATGAGGCGACTCACGACCGTGTCCGCGAGAAGGTCACGCCTTGTCTCGTGTCCTTGAGTTCAATGCCGCGTGCCGCGAGCTCGTCGCGAATCTCGTCTGCACGCTTGAAATTTTTCTCCGCGCGCGCCTTCGTGCGTTCTTCGATGAGGGCTAAGATCTCTTCATCGGTGATCGCGTCGTCTTCGCGATAGAAAAGTCCGAGCACGCGAGCGACCATTTCGTAAAATGTGACGGCAGCCTCGACATCCGCTTTTGCCGAGTTCTCGTCGAGACGGCTGTTCGCGAGGCGCACGTAGTCGTAGACGACGGAGAGCGCATCCGCGGTGTTGAGATCGTCTTCCATCCGCGCGTCAAAGTCCGCACGTGCTTTCTCAGTCTCTTTGACAAAATCGCTCGCCTCGCCGTCTTTCGCGGTCTTCGCAAGCGTCAAAGCGTGTTCGCGTGCCGTATAGAGCCTTTCGAGCGCGGTTTCGTTTTGCTTTAGCACCGCCTCGGAGAAATCGATCGGATTGCGATAATGGACGGATAGGAGCCACAGACGCACGACTTCCATCGAGTATTCTTGGGCGATGTCCTTCGCGAGGAAGAAATTCCCCTTGGACTTACTCATCTTTTCCTTGTCGACGGTGATCATGCCGTTGTGCATCCAATAATTGGCAAAGGTGCAGTCGTTGTGCGCCTCTGATTGCGCGATCTCGTTCTCGTGATGCGGGAACTCGAGATCCGCGCCGCCGGCATGGATGTCGATGGTCTTGCCGAGGAGATTCTGCGCCATGACCGAGCATTCGATATGCCACCCCGGACGCCCCATGCCCCACGGGCTCTCCCATGCGGGTTCAAACGCATCCTTCTGCGCTTTCCATAGGGCAAAATCCAGCGGATTTTTCTTTTTCTCGTCGACGGAAATACGCGCACCGCTCCTTAATTCGTCGATGTTTTTCTTGGAGAGTTTGCCGTAATCCTTGGCTCTCGTGATGTCGAAGAAGACATCGCCGCCCACTTCGTATGCCGCGCCCTTGTCCACGAGTTCTTTCACAAACTCGACCATCTTCGGCACATAGTCCGTCGCATGCGGGTGAATCGTCTTTTCCTCGAGAAGATTGATCCTCTTCGCGTCCTCCATGAATGCCTTGATGTAAAACGCCGTCACCTCGTCGATCGGGATGTTTTCTTTCTTCGCTTGATTGATGATCTTGTCGTCCACATCGGTGAAATTCACGACGTAGCGCACGTCATAGCCCTTTTCGAGCATATAACGGCGGAATGTGTCAAAGACCACGAGAGGGCGGAGATTGCCGATGTGAATGTAGTTGTAGACCGTCGGTCCGCAGACATACATCCGGAGTTTCCCCTCCTCAATCGGACGAAAATCCTCTTTTTTTCTCGTGAGCGTATTGTAAATTTTCATACAATCACCCGAATAATTTCTTTGCGGCTTCGATTCTCTCGATCGAGCGCGCTTTGCCGAGCATGAGGAAAATGCTCTTCATATCGGGTCCGTGGAGTTCGCCGATGAGCGCGCCGCGTAGGGGCATGTAGAGATGCTTGCCCTTGAGACCCGTCTTCTCCTGGAGTTTTTTCATAATCGTATCGCCGAATGCCTCGTCAAGTTCGTCTTTCGCATCCATCTCCTCGATAAGTGCGTCATAGAGTGCCGAAGAATCCGTCGTCTTGAGAAATTCTCGTGCCTCGTCGCTGTATTCGGGCGCCGGTGCCAGTGCCATCTTAAGCGGCGGAATGAGATCGCAAAGGGTATGTGCACCCTCTTTATACGTCGCGATGACATGGAGGAGGAGTTCGCGATCGACATCTGCGAGACCCGCTTCCTCGAGGAACGGCGTAAGTCTCTTTGCAAGCTCTTCATCCGAGAGTTCACGCATATGATGCGCGTTTACCCAATTGAGTTTCTTGCGGTCGAAGATCCCGCCCGTCGCGTTGACGCGTTCGAACGAGAAGGCTTTTACAAGTTCCTCCAATGAAAAGAGTTCTTCCGTCGTTCCGGGCGACCAGCCGACCATCGCAAGATAGTTCACGAGCCCCTCGGGAAGATACCCTTGTTTGATAAAGTCCTCCACGCTCACGTCATCGTGACGCTTGGAGAGTTTCTTATGTTGTTCGTTTAAGATCGTCGGCAGATGGATAAACTTCGGAAGTTCCCAGCCGAACGCGCGATAGAGCACCACGTGTTTCGGTACGCTCGAGACCCACTCGTCCCCGCGTGCGATATGCGTGATTCCCATGAGATGATCGTCGACGATGACCGCAAAATGATACGTCGGGAAGCCGTCGGACTTGATGAGTACCTGATCGTCGACATCGTTGGAATTGACCGTGACCGTGCCCTTCACCACATCTTCGAACGTGATAAGCTCGTTCTCCGGCATCTTGAGACGAATGACATACTCCTCGCCCGCCGCCACGCGTTTGCGCGCCTCCTCGAGCGAAATTCCGCGGCACAGACCGTCGTATTTCGAGATCTTGCCGTCCGCCTCCTGTTGGGCGCGAAGATGCTCGAGACGATCCTTGGTGCAGAAACAATAGTACGCCTTACCCTCCTCTAGGAGCTTCTCGATGTACTTGTTGTAGATCCCTGCACGCACGCGATCCGATTGGATATACGGACCGTAATCGCCGTGCTCGACGAGCTTGCCATCCTCGATATAGACGCCCTCGTCGTAATCGATCCCCGCCCATTTGAGCGAACGAATGAGACTCTCGATCGCCCCTTCGACATAACGCGTGCGATCCGTGTCCTCAATCCGTAGAATGAATTTACCTCCCTGCCCCTTGGCATAGAGATAGTTGTAGAGCGCCGTGCGTAGTCCGCCGATATGCAAAAAGCCCGTCGGACTCGGCGCAAAGCGAAGCCTTACTTCTCCCATAGCTACCTCCCTTAAAAAAAGTATGCAAAAAACTGCATCTCTGTACAGATTTATTATAGCGTTTTACCCGCCGATGAACAAGAAAAGAGCGCGTCCGGAGTTTTTTACCCGACCGCGCCCGAAAAATTTTTCTTCGCGGCGACGGCAAAAAATTTTCTCACACCCTCTTTGCCATGCAAAAATTTTTTCGTCCGTCCGGACAAAAAAATCGACACGCGCGGAGCATGTCGATTTTTATTTTTATGAAGTTGGGATCAGCCGGGCGGCCAATTGAGTGAACGGCCGCCGAGGACGTGCAGGTGCAGATGCTTGACGCTCTGTCCGCCGTCTTCGCCGATGTTCGTGACGACGCGGTAGCCTTTTTCATCGAGACCGAGCTTGCGGGCAAGTTTCGCGGCGACGGTGAGCATGTGTGCCGCGAGTGCTTCTTCGCCTTCGATCGCATCGAGCGAGTCGATGTGTTTTTTCGGAATCACGAGAAAATGCACGGGTGCTTGGGGCGCGATGTCGTAGAATGCGTAGACTTTGTCGTCCTCATAGACTTGCGTGGACGGTATCTCGTGGTTTGCGATTTTACAGAATAAGCAGTCCATCAGATCTCCTTTCCGATGAGTCTCTCCCCATCTCTTTTTACTATTTGTACCCGTATGAGCGCGTTCTCACGCGCATGCGGGACGAAAATCCGTTCGTACTGCGTGGAAAATCCTTCCGCACCGTCTTCGTTCGCGCGTTCCGTAAGGACTCGGGCGACGGTACCGATACGCTTCTCTTCTTCCGTAATGCGGACGCGTTCCGCTTCTTCTGAGAGAATCCCGGCGCGATATTTTTTCTCGGCGGTCGTAAGCCTTTCGGTCATCTTCGCCGCGCGGGTGCCTTCGCGTCTCGAGTACGGAAAGACGTGGACGCGATGAAAGCGCGCTTCACCGATGATCGTGCGCGAATCCTCAAGGTCTTCTTCGGTTTCGCCCGGAAAACCGGCGATGAGATCGGTCGAGAGTCCCACGTCGGGGAAAAATTCCCGGATCATCCGCGTGCGTTCGAGAAAATCTTCGCGGGTGTAGTGTCTTCCCATGGCGCGGAGAATTTCGGTCGAGCCGGATTGAAGCGAAAGGTGAAAGTGATCGCAAAAGGCGGGAATGGCCGCGAGTCTTCCGAGTCTTTCGCGCGTGATCCACATGGGATCCATGGAGCTTAAGCGCACGCGTTGTGCCCCGGCTTCGGCGACGGCGGCGACGGCATCGGCGAGATCCGTGTCCGTACCGCGTCCGAAACTCGCGACGTGGATCCCCGTGAGGACGATCTCGCGAAATCCTTCGCGCACAAGTCTCTCGGTTTCTTCTCGGATGGAGACGAGATCTCTCGAACGCACGGGGCCGCGGGCGTAGGGGATTTTGCAATACGCGCAGTAGCGGTCACATCCATCTTCGATTTTCATAAAGGCGCGGGTGCGCGCGTCGGTGTCGGAGATCGAAAGTGCTTCGAAATCCATATCGGATTCGAGCGAGCGCACGACATTCTTCTCCCCGCCGCGCAATGCGTCTTCGATGAGCTCGGCAATGCGCATGCGGTCTTGCGTCCCGACGACGAGATCCACGCCGAGTGCGGTGATTTCGTCAGGGTTCACTTGCGCATAACAACCCACGGCGACGACCATGGCGTCCGCGTTCTCGCGTTTGGCACGACGGAGAAACTGACGTGATTTTTGCTCGGCGAGCGCGGTCACGGTGCAGGTATTGATGAGATAGAGATCGGCGACGCCGTCGGTCTTCTCGTGTCCGGCGCGGTTTAGGATCTCCTCCATCGCTTCGGTCTCATAGAAGTTGACTTTGCAACCGAGTGTGTGTGTTTTATAGCGCATGATTCACTTCCAAGTAGCGCAAAATGGCGATCGTCGCGGGTCCTGCGGTCTCCGTGCGGAGAATCCGTCGCCCGAGCGAGAATATGTGTCCGCCACATTCTCGAATGCGTTCGATCTCCTCCGGTTCCCAACCGCCCTCGGGTCCGATCCAGAGGGCGATGTCCGACTCGACGCCGCACTTGAGCACGCCCCCGAGCGGTTCCGTCGCATCTTCGTAGGCGGCGAGGATCGTGCCTTGTGCCGATGCGAGTGCGGTTTCAAAATCTACAGCCTCTCGGATCTCGGGAATGCGATCGGCGCGGGATTGTTTGGTCGCGGAACGGGCGATCTCGATGCGCCGTGCGCGTTTTTTGTCTTCGTTCTTCGCGGGTCGCACGACGGAACGCGCCATGTAGACGGGTACGATCGCGTCGACCCCGAGTTCGGTCGCTTTTTCAACGATTTCGTCGAACTTCGTCCCTTTGGGATAGCCTTGATAGAGCGTGATCGTATGGGCGTCCGTCATGGCGAGTCGGGTCGAGAGAATCTCGTAGCCGTCCCCCGTGCGTCTTGCAGTGGCGATTTCGTCCACACAGAGGATCTCAAACACCTCTCCCTCGCGCACGCGCAAAACCTCGAGGTGATGCCTTTCCTCCGGAGAGAGTTCCCACTTCGTCTCAGCGAGAAAACGCATGGTCATGCTCCAATCTCAGGGCAATCCAGTCGCCCTCGTGTGCCTTTTCCGTCACGACAAAGTGCGATCTTGCCGCCGCCTCGCGCACCATCGACTCTTTCTCGGCGAGAATGCCGGAGACGATGAGGACACCGTCCTCCTCGAGCAGGGTCTTGGCTTCGGGGAGAAAACGCACGACGAGCTCGGCGAGGAGATTCGCCGCGATCGTGTCCGCGGTCCGGGTGACGCCCTTTAAGAGATCGTTCGTCCGCACCGTGCCCGCAACACCGTTTAATGCAAAATTTTCCTCCGTCTGCTTCACCGCCAAGGGATCGATGTCCGTGGCGAGGATCTCCGTCGCACCGAGTCTTGCCGCCGCGATGGCGAGGATGCCGCTTCCCGTGCCGACATCGTAGAAACGGCGCGGTTTCGTCTCAGCGAGAAGCGTGAGGGCGAGTTTCGTCGTCTCATGCGTGCCCGTGCCGAATGCCATACCGGGATCGATGCGGATGGCACCTTCCTCGGGTTCTTCCCAGCTCGGCCGGATATGAAAGCCGCCCGCGACGATGCCTTTCCAAGTTTTTTTCCACTCCGCCTGATAGTCGATCTCCGGGAGCACGCGCACTTCACAGGTCACGTCGACCTTCGCGAGCGCGTCCACGATCTTCTCTTCGTCCTCGGCATAGGCGAGAATCGTGAGTCGGTCTTTCTCCCTGCCGACGAGTTCGGGATCGATGAGCGCACCCCAAGCGAGCGCGGGATCCGTGAGATCCTTCGCCGTCACGTCGTCTGAGACGTCCCAGCCGTTTTCTGAATATTCGAGAAGGACCGCTTCCACTTCGGCAAGAAGCGTGCGGTCCAATGTGATCTTAATCTCTTTCATCTTCAAAAAAATCCTTTACTTTTTCAAAAAAGCTCTTCTTGCGCGTCTCGTGGGCTTTGGTCTCGCCCTCGTCAAACTCGGTGAGGAGCTCGCGTTCTCTCTCGGTCAACGTCTTCGGAATCTCGACGCGCACCATAAACCTAAGATCGCCCGTGCGCGAACCGCGCGTGACGCCGCCGCCTTTCTTCGTAAAGATCGTGCCGCCCTGCGTGCCTGCGGGAATCGTATATTTCTCCGTGCCGTGAAGCGTCGGAATCTCGACTTCGCCGCCGAGTGCCGCACGTGCCATCCCGATCGGGAGTTCGAACTCGATGTCGAGATCGTTCCTGTGAAAGATCTCGTGTTCTTTTACGTCGAGATACAGGAGCAGATCGCCGTTCGGCGCACCCGGCTCACCCTCGTGTCCTTCACCGCGGAGATTTAACACCATACCGCGATCGACACCCTCGGGGATCGTCACTTTCATCTTTTTCTTCACGCGCACGAATTTTTTGCCCTTGCAGTCGGGACATTTGTGCGTGATGATCTTGCCCGTGCCTTCACAACGCGGGCAGACTCCTTCGGTCATCATCTGTCCGAAAATCGAATTTTGAACTCTCCTTATGCGACCGCTTCCGTGACAATCGGGGCATGTCTCTGGATCGTGCCCCTTCTCCGCGCCCGTTCCATCACACGCCGGACATTTTTCCATGCGATCGAAAGAGATTTCGCGCACGACACCGAAGACCGCCTCACGAAATGTGAGCGATAAGGGTTTTCGAATGTCCTGACCGCGTCGCGCCGCATTTCCCATGCCTCCCGTCGCGCCGCCCGCGAAGTCGAAGCCGAAACCGCGAAAAAGATCCGAGAAGAAGTCTCCGAATCCGCCAAAATCCGTACCGCTCCTACCGCCTTCAAAAATCGCATCGCCGTATGTGTCGTATTGTACGCGACGATCCGGATCGCCGAGCACCTCGTATGCCAAATTGATCTCTTTTAATTTCTCCTGCGCCGTGTCGTCGTCCGGGTTCAAGTCCGGATGATGTTTCTTTGCAAGGAGTCGATATTGTCTCTTGATTTCTTCCTGAGAAGCATCGCGATCGATTTCAAGAATTTCGTACAAATCGCGCACGATCATCACCAACCTTCAATCGTCTATTCTACTGAAAAAATGCCGATTTTTCAAGGATGATGCACCATGCGGTCGAGGGAAACTTTTTCCCGCACACGGGCACAAAAAAATCCGTCTTCCCCTCGGGAAAGACGGATTTTCTAGTCGACGTCTTCTTCGATATGCGCGACGAGATGATCGACCGCTTCTTTTTCGTCCGGACCGTTCGCCCGAATCGTGATCGTATCCCCCTGAAACGCGCTCATGGAAAGGATGCCCATAATGCTCTTTCCGTTGTATTCTACGCCATCTTTGAGGACAAAAACATCGCTCTTAAACTGAATCGCTTCTTTGATAAATCGGCTCGCTTTGCGTGAGTGCAGTCCTATTCTATTATGAATGGTAACAGGTCTCTCCGTCATGACGACTTCCCCCTTTTTATTTTCTCCGGTGCGGGTTCATTCCCGTACGATGCATTGATTATATCACAAAGCTTGGGAAAAGGGTATCCCAAATGAAAAAAGATCAAAAAAAAGAGGGTCTTGCCCTCTCTTTTTGTTTCGATTATTCGCGACGTCCGAGCGCTTGATCGAGGATATAGAGTGCGCCAAAGTTCTCGTGTGCGCGTTCGAGTTTGGTGACGATATCGTCAAAATTGGCTTCCTCTTCGACTTGTTCGTGTACGTACCAGTCGAGAAGGCGCATTGCGGGAAGATTCTTCTTTTCTTCCGCTGCCCAGTAGAGTTCGTGGATGCGACGGGTGACTTCTTTTTCGTGTTCGAATGCGCTCTTGAAGACGTCAAGCACGTTCTTGTATTCGACTTGCGGTGCGGGAACGGCTGCGAAGACGACGTGTTCGCCGACATCGTTTAGAAATTCGTAGAATTTCATCGCATGTTCCATCTCTTCTTTTGCCTGCTCCATCATGAAATGGCTCATGCCGTCATAACCTTCGTGTTTGAGATAGGATGCCATCGCCAAATAGATGTACGCGCTTTCAATTTCAAAATTCATTTGACCTTCAATTTTCTTGTACATATCTTTTCCTCCTTTATGATTCATAGAGTTCATAGACTTCGTAGACGTTATAAACATCGATCCCCGCCGCAAGCACAAGGCGCAAGACGCGCGGAATGTCTTCCCTCGTCAAGCGAACGGTGAAGCCGTCTTTGAGAAAAATGAGATCTTCTTCCAAGAGATTCACTTGGTCGATTAAGCCGAGGATTTGATCCGCACGGTCATGAATCCCCGCGTCGGTGACAAAGTGCATGCGTCGTATTCGATTGCTCTCGTCCATACGGTGTATGAGTAGTACGTCTTTCATAGTCACGACTCCATTCTAAACCTGTACGCTCTATAGATACCCAAGTCGTCCACTTTCAAACATCCCCACAAAAAAAGATCGGAATCCATTCCGACCTTTTTCAAAAAATCATCTTTGCCAAAAGCACTAGCGTGCGTGGATCGCACTGCCGCGGAATTTTTCCATGGCTTCGCTCAGGGCTTCGCCGAGCGACGGATGCGCGGTAATCGCCGTGAGAAAATCGTCGACGTTCCCGCCGCGTGCCATCACGGGGGTCACGGAGGCAATAAGATCGCCCGCGTGCGCCCCGAAGACGTGGACGCCGAGAAGTTTGCCGTCGTCCTCGCGTGCGATGACTTTCACGACGCCTGCGGTTTCTCCGAGCGTGAGGGCTTTGCCGTTCGCCGCCATGGGGAAGGTTTCGCTGCGATAGGGAATGTCCTGCTTTTTGACTTCCTCCTCGCTCATGCCGACCCACGCGAGTTCCGGATAGAGAAAGACGGTCGAGGGAATGAGCGCGAGATTTTTCTCGTGCGCTTTCCCCGCCCAAGTCTCCACGACGGAAATCGCCTGACTCGACGCGACGTGCGCGAGCATGGTGTTGCCGCGTACACAATCGCCGACGGCGTAGACTTTGTCGTGCGCGGTCTTGAAACTTGCATCGACTTCGATGCCGCGCGTGCATTCGATGCCTGCCGTTTCGAGACCCATGCCCTCGGTGGCGGGGCGTCTTCCCGTCGCCATGAGGACACGTTTCGCCGTGACGGTGAGAGTCTTCTCTTTCTTTATATGTTTGGCGTGCACGCTCATCTCCTCGCCCGCACGTTCAATCGATTCGACGAGATAATCCGCCTCGATGGTGATGCCCTGCTTCTTGAGATGAGGACGTAGGCGTTTTATCATCCACGCGTCCGCTTGCGGCAGGAGATAGTCGGTGACGACGGTCACTTTGCTCCCGAGTGCGGCGTAGATCGACGCGAACTCGAGTCCGATGACACCGCCGCCGATGACGACGAGTCTCTCCGGGATTTCGCGCGAATGTAAAAGTTCGTCGCTCGTCCATGCGAGTTCACCGCCCGCGATCGGCAGGCGCACGGGTTGCGATCCGCTCGCAAGGAGCACGCGATCCACTTCGTAGATTTTCCCGTCCGCCACGATGTTCGCATCCACATTGAGCGAGGCACGCGCAGACACGACGGTCACGCGATCGCGCAGGAGTTCCTCGATCCCGCCGCGGAGCGTCGTCACGACCTCGTCCATGCGATCGTAGAGACGCGCGGAGTCGACGGTCGGTTCTGTCGCATCGATGCCGAACGTTCCCGCCTCCTCCACGGTCTTTTTCACCCTGCCGGCTTGCCAAAGGGCTTTCGTCGGAATGCACCCGCAATTGAGACAAGTGCCGCCGAGTTCGCGTTCCTCAAAGAGCCACACTTCCATGCCGAGTTGTGCCGCGCGGATGGCGGCTTCGTATCCGCCGGGTCCCGCGCCGATGATCCCGACGCGCATCATTCCCGTACCATGGTGAGCACGAGATCACGTGCCGCTTTGGTTTCGTCGGGTCTGCGTACGGGCGTGTGATGCGGTGCTTCTTTGAGAAGTTCCGGGTTCTCGCGCGCTTCTCTTGCGATCTCGAGCATCGCGTCCGCAAACTCGTCGAGCGTTTCCTTGGATTCGCTCTCCGCAGGTTCGATCATGATGGCTTCCGGGACGACGAGCGGAAAATACACGGTCGGCGGATGATAGCCTTTGTCGATGAGACGTTTTGCCACGTCGAGCGTGTGAATGCCCTCCGGTGCGTCTTTGAGCCCCGCGAGAATGACCTCGTGTTTGTTGACGACATTATAGGCGACTTCGTACGCCTCCTCGAGACGTTTGCGCAGGTAGTTGGCATTTAATACCGACATACGCGCACAATCCGTGAGTCCCTCGCCGCCCATGGTGAGGATAAAGGCGAGTGCCCTCAAGTAAATGCCGAAATGGCCGTGAAAATCCTTGACCCGCCCGATGGAATGTTTGGCCGGTTCGAGATGGAGCACCTCGTCTCCGACGATGCGATCGCCGGGCAGGAAGTCCGCGAGGAAGGCCTTGACGCCGACCGGTCCGCCGCCGGGGCCGCCTCCGCCGTGCGGCGTGGAAAAGGTCTTGTGCACATTGAAGTGACAGATGTCAAAACCCATATCGCCGGGACGCGCGTGTCCGAGGATCGCGTTCGCGTTCGCGCCGTCGTAATAGAGGAGACCGCCCGCGTCGTGCACGATCTTCGCAATCTCGAGAATGTGTTTCTCAAAGAGTCCGAGCGTATTGGGATTCGTGAGCATGAGACCCGCCGTATCGTCGCCGACCGCCCGTTTGAGCGCGTCGACATCGACGAGACCCTCGTCGTTCGACTTGATCTCGACGATCTCATAACCCGCCATCGTCGAAGTCGCGGGATTGGTGCCGTGTGCGGAATCCGGAATGATGATCTTCGTGCGCTTGTCACCTTCGCCACGCGATTCGTGATACGCACGGATGAGGAGAATCCCCGTGATTTCGCCGTGTGCGCCTGCCGCAGGTTGGAGTGTGATCGCATCCATACCGCTGATCTCGGCGAGTGCGTGTTCGAGTTTTTGCATAATCTTCAGGGCTCCCTGCACACTGCGCTCGTCCTGCAGGGGGTGAAGCTTCGTAAATTCTTTCTTCGCCGCAACGTCTTCGTTGATCTTGGGATTGTATTTCATCGTGCAACTGCCGAGCGGATACATGCCCGTGTCGACGCCGAAATTCTTATTTGCGAGATTGGTGTAATGTCTCACGACATCGACCTCGGAGATCTCGGGAAGACGCAGTTCCTCGTCACTTAGATATTTAGGATCGATGTAGTCCGCGGCGGAAGACGATTCTTCCATCGGCGGAAGCACATAGCCCGCGCGTCCGGGAACGCTCAGGTCAAAGAGCATTTTGTTGTAATCCATCATGCCGATACACCTCCGATTGCCTCGATGAGCGCGTCGATTTCTTCGTCCGTGCGCGCTTCGGTGACGGCAAAGGTCACCATGTCGTCGCCCGCATAGAGCCCCGCGTGGAAACCCGCGTCGTAGAGTTTTGCCTGCAGTTCTTTCGCGCCTTTCGTGCGCACTGCAAATTCCGAGAAGAAATCCGCGTCCGAGACTTTCTCAAAACCCGGAATCGCAAGGATCGCCTCGTAGAGTCTATGCGCCTTGGCAATCGCCATGAGATTCGCTTTTCTAAGATTCTTGCCGATGAGGGCGAGATAGACCGATGCCGCGAGGGTCATAAGTCCTTCGTTGGAGCAGATATTGCTCGTCGCTTTTTCGCGCCTGATGTGTTGCTCGCGCGCAGAGAGCGTGAGGACAAAGGCGCGTTTCCCGTCCATGTCGACCGTTTCGCCGACGAGTCTGCCCGGCATTTTGCGCAGATACGGTTCTTTCACCGCCAAAATTCCGAGATACGGTCCGCCGAAATTCATGCCGAGACCGAGGCTCTGTCCCTCACCGACATAGATGTCCGCGCCGAGATCGCCGGGTCTCTTGAGCGTGCCGAGCGTCCACGGATCCGCGCTCACGATGAGGCTCGCTTTTTTGTTGCGATGGGCAATGGGTTCATATGCCGCGATGTCCTCGAGAAACCCGAGTCGATTGGGCGATTGGACGATGAGGCCCGCCGCGTCGTCGGTATAGAGCGCATCCGTCGCCTCGAGATCCGTGATGCCGTCTTTCATGGGAATCTCCACGATCTCGATGCCGCGTGCGTGGGCATAGGTTTTGAGAATCTCGCGCGAGGACGAGAAAACGCCCTCGGAGACGACGATTTTCTTTTTCTTCCCGACCGTGGTCGCGAGCATCGCCGCTTCCATGAGTGCCGTGCCGCCGTCGTACATCGATGCGTTCGCAACGTCCATACCCGAAAGATCCGCGATCATCGTCTGATATTCAAAGAGCATCTGGAGCGTGCCCTGCGAAATCTCGGGTTGATAGGGCGTATAGGATGTATAGAACTCGCTGATCCCAGTCATATGTCCCACGACGGACGGAATGAGATGGTCATAGGAGCCGCCGCCGAGGAAGCATGGCTTTACAGCGTCGTTCTCCTCAGCACGCGCGTCAAAATACGCCCCGATTTCCTGTTCGCTCATGCCCGGGTCGAGCGCGAGCGGTTTTTCATAGCGCACCGCTTCCGGAATATCCGAGAAGAGTGCTTCGATATTGCGGGCCCCGACAGTCTCAAGCATTGCCTTCCGATCTTCGGGGGTCGACGGAATATACGGATGCATGGTCTATTCCTCGATGAGCTCGAGATAGGCTTTCTCGTCCATGAGATCGTCGAGTTCCGACTCGTCGGCAACCGTCATCTTGACGATCCATGTCGTCTCCGCGTCGGAGTTCACAAGTCCCGGTTCGTCCTCGAGTGCCTCGTTCACTTCCGTGACCTCGCCCGAAATCGGCGCATAGATGTCGCTCGCCGCCTTGACGCTCTCGAGGCTTGCCACACTGTCGCCCGCTTCGATCTCGTCGCCCTCCTCGGGGAGTTCCACATAGACGATCTCGCCGAGTTTCTTCTGCGCGTAGTCCGTGACGCCGATGGTGGCGATGCCGTCCTCGACGACGACCCATTCATGTTCTTTCGTAAATAATTTGTCCATCTTGTCCTCCTTATTTTTTCCTCAAAAATCTCTTATCGATGATGACGCCCTCGAGCGTCTTGCGTTTCGTCTCGATCTCAACTGTTGCGCCGAGTTTTTTCGCGTCCGCCTCGATGAGCGCATTCGCGATGACTTTCCCGAGCGTCGGCGAGAGATAGCCCGTCGTGATCGTGCCGATCTCGCGTCCGTCTTTCTTCACGACAAAACCGTGCCGAAGCATCCCGCGACCCGTAAGTTCAATCCCCGCCAGTGCGCGCGGAACGCCCGCTTCTTTTTGACGAACGAGCGCATCCTTCCCGACAAAATCGTCCTTGTCGAGTTTCACAAAAAAGCCGAGTCCCGCCTCGAGCGGCGTGATGTCCTCGCCGAGTTCATTCCCGTAGAGCGGCAGTCCCGCTTCAAAACGGAGCGTGTCGCGTGCGCCGAGACCGACCGGTGTGACGCCGACATCGATAAGCGCGCGCCAGATCTTCTTCACATCGCCTTTCGTATAGATCTCAAAGCCGTCCTCGCCCGTATACCCCGTGCGGCTTACAAGACACGGCTCGCCCGCAATCTCCACGCCGTGTGCAAAATGAAACGGCTTGATGCTCTGAAGATCGTAGTCCGTACATTTCGCTAGGAATTTTTCCGCATTCGGTCCCTGAAGTGCCACTTGTCCGACTGCGTCCGAAATATTTTGCAGTTCGAGGTCAAAGCCTTCCGTGAGTCCCTCAAGATGGCGAAAATCTTTCTCCAGATTTGCGGCGTTGACG
Source organism: uncultured Peptostreptococcaceae bacterium (assembly GCA_947283485.1). GTDB lineage: Bacteria > Bacillota > Clostridia > Tissierellales > Peptoniphilaceae > CAMYOU01. The sequence goes on along the minus strand of CAMYOU010000013.1, from coordinate 10,583 downwards.
ACGAAGAGATACGCATCCTCGCCCTCGCGATAGACGAGCAAGTCGTCCACGACCCCGCCGCGGTCGTTTAAGAAAAAGGTGTAGAGAATCGCGCCTGTCGCAAGTTTGCTCGCCTTCCCCGTCACGACATAGTCGACAAAACGCGCCGCGTCTTTTCCTCGCACGACAAATTCGCCCATGTGCGAGACGTCGAAGACGCCCGCATCCTTGCGTACGGCGTGATGCTCCGCGACGAGTCCCGCGTATTCGATCGGCATTTCGTAGCCCGCGTACTCGCTCATCTTCGCACCGAGCCGTACATGTTCTTCATAGAGAGGTGTTCTTTTCATGATGATAGCCTCCTTTGTTCTTAGTATACCCCATCGGAAACAAAGTTGCGCGTGGGATCTTAGAATTTCTAGCTTTGAGAAGGACGGCAAAGAGGCAGCCTCCGTTCGGGTACAAAAAAACGGCGCGCTTTGCGGGCAACGCCGTTTCTATGCTCTTTATTTGTTTTCGTCTTCGTCGACGACTTCGTAGTCCGCGTCGACGACGTCTTCGTTCGGGTTCTGTGCGCCTGCATCTGCGCCTTGTGCATTCCCTTTGTCTTCATAGAGTCTGCCGCTGACTTTATAGAACGCCTCGGTGAGTGCGTCGGTCGTCTTCTTGATGCGATCGAGATCGTCGCCTGCGATGGCATTCTTCGCGTCCGCGATCTTGTCTTCGATCTCGCATTTTTCATCGGCGGTGACTTTGTCGCCGAGGTCTTTGAGAGATTTCTCGGTCTGGTAGACCATGCTCTCCGCGTTGTTGCGCGCCTCGATGACTTCCTTGCGTTTCTTATCTTCCTCGGCGTGCATCTCCGCTTCTTTGACTTTCTTCTCGATCTCGTCGTCGGAAAGTTTGTTGGAGGCGGTGATGGTGATGTGTTGCTCGCGTCCCGTGCCTTTGTCCTTCGCGCTGACGTTTACGATGCCGTTCGCGTCGATGTCAAAGGTGACTTCGATCTGCGGAATGCCGCGCGGTGCCGGTGCGATGCCGTCGAGTTGGAAACGTCCGAGCGTGGTATTGTCGGCCGCCATTTCGCGTTCGCCCTGTAGGACGTGGATGTCGACGGAAGTCTGTCCGTCCGCCGCCGTCGTGAAGACTTGCGATTTCTTGGTCGGGATCGTCGTATTGCGCTCGATGAGGCGCGTGGTGACGCCGCCCAAAGTCTCCAGTCCGAGGGAAAGCGGGGTAACGTCGAGAAGGAGCAGGTCTTTTACTTCGCCCGCAAGGACGCCGCCTTGGATTGCCGCACCCATGGCGACGCATTCGTCCGGGTTGATGTCCTTCTGTGCGTCTTTGCCGATGAGTTTCTTGACTTCTTCCTGAACGGCGGGGATACGGGTCGAGCCGCCGACGAGGAGGACTTTGTCAATGTCGCTCGCCTTGAGCCCTGCATCGTTTAATGCTTCACGGACCGGCTTGATCGTTGCTTCGACGAGGTCTTGCGTGAGGGACTCGAATTTCGAGCGGGTGATGTCCATATTGAGGTGGACGGGATTGCCGTCGACCGCCGTGATGAACGGCAGATTGACATTGGAACTCATCGTGGTGGAGAGTTCTTTCTTCGCTTTCTCAGCCGCGTCCTTGAGTCTTTGCATTGCCGTGGAGTCCTTCGTGAGATCCACGCCGTTTTCTTTCTTAAATTCTTCCGCGATATAGTCCATCAGGCGTTTGTCGAAGTCATCGCCGCCGAGACGGTTGTTGCCGCGCGTTGCGAGAACCTCGAAGACGCCGTCACCGACTTCGAGGATCGATACGTCGAACGTACCGCCGCCAAGGTCGAAGACCATGATCTTCGATTGGTCGTGTTCCTTGTCCATGCCATATGCGAGTGCCGCCGCAGTCGGCTCGTTGATGATTCTCTTGACATCAAGACCTGCAATGCGCCCTGCGTCTTTCGTCGCCTGTCTCTGTGCGTCCGTAAAATATGCCGGAACGGTGATGACCGCTTCCGTGACAGTTTCGCCGAGATAACTCTCGACATCGCTCTTTAGTTTTTGCAGAATCATCGCACTGATGTCCTCGGGGCTGTATTCCTTGCCGTCAATGGACTTGCGATAGCTCGTTCCCATTTCACGCTTAATCGACGAGATCGTGCGATCCGGGTTCGTGATCGCCTGTCTCTTTGCCGTTTCCCCGACGATGCGCTCGCCGTTCTTCGTAAATGCGACAATCGACGGCGTCGTGCGATTGCCTTCCGTATTCGTGATAATCGTGGGTTTGCCGCCTTCCATAACCGCGACGGCAGAGTTGGTGGTACCTAAGTCAATTCCGATAATTTTTCCCATTGTCAATTCCTCCTTTAAGTAAAGCTTCTATTTTGCAACCTTGACCATTGCCGGACGGATCACGCGATCCTTCAAGCGATAGCCCTTTTGTAGGGTTTCCGTAATGTGATCGGACGGGACGCCCTCGACCTCCTCCATCATGACCGCATGGTGGAGATTCGGATCAAATTCGCCGTCCTCGGGGATCTCCTCGAGCCCCTCCGCTTTCAAAATGCGATGAAATTCGTCGTACACGAGTTTGATCCCTTGAATGACGGGATCATCCGGCGAACCGGACGCCATCGCGCGCTCGAGATTGTCAAGCACACCGAGAAGCTTCGTGATGAGTCCCTCGTTCGCAAAAGCGACCGTCTCGGCACGTTGTCTCTCGGTCCGTGCGCGGAAATTTTCAAAATCCGCCTGCAAACGCAGGAGTTGCGCACGTAAAAGTTCCGTCTCAGGGGACGCTTCGCTTTTCTCCGCTTCGACCGCGGGTGCATCTTCTTCACTCGCCTCCGCCTCGGGAAGATCCGTCTCCGTCTCCGGCGTCATGTCTTCCTCTTCGAGAAATTCCTTCTCGTCCTGTTTCTTCTTTTTATGATTCGCCAAGGTCATTCCTCCTTCGTCGTGTCAAAAAACCGTTCGAGCTCGCGGTTGAGATCCCAGATCGCGCGGATCACGCGTTTGTAATCCATGCGCATCGGCCCGATAATGCCGATTTTCCCGACCACGTCGCCGCCCTCATGGAGTGTCGTGAGCAGAACCGACGAATCGCGAAGCACCTCGTGCTCGTTCTCCCCGCCGATCTTGATCATGAGATCGTCCGAAGTCTCGTCGAGAAGCTTTAAGACTTTCTCCCGATCCTCCAAAAATTGCAGGAAATTCTGCGCTTTGTTCGGCTCGTTGTATTCAGGATAGTTAAAGATGTGCGAAACGCCGCCGAGCGTAAGCTCGATCCGTTCGTTCGCGAGACATTCCTCGCGCAGTTTCGGAACCATCGCCCGTAGGAGTTTCGACGATTCGCGAAGTTCACCCATCCAAGCCGACTCCATTTTCTTCGCCGCCTCCACGGGTCTAAGACCTTGTGCCATGGCACTCAGACGCATGGACAAGTCCCCGAGCTCCGCTTCGTTCACGGGATCCGTAAGTTCAATCGGAAAGTGGATCGCCTCTTTGTCCTCGAGCGCGAGGACGACGAGCACCGTCTTCTCCGAGAGACCGATGAGAGAAATGCGCACGATCTTTGCATCTTCGCGCTCCTTTACCATCCCCACCGTCGTATACCTCGTAAGCCCCGCGAGAATCTCCGTGGCGCGTTTCATCAGGCGGTCGTTTGCCTCGATCTTGTGTTCGATGAGACCGAGCGTCCGTTCGTTCTCGACCTTGAGACGGTGAAAATGCTCCGCCATAAAGTCATTCACATAGAAACGATACGCTTTCGTCGAGGGAATCCGCCCGGAAGACGTGTGCGTCTTCGCGAGATACCCGAGTTCCTCGAGATCGCTCATCTCGTTGCGGATCGTCGCGCTCGACACGCCCAAACCGTAGTTCTTCGAGATGGTACGCGAACCGATCGGCTCACCCGTCGTGATATAGGCGTTGATGATCGCGTAGAGAACCGCGAGTTTTCGTTCGTCGAGCATGATCTCACCTCTTTCTTTAGCACTCATTAACCCCGAGTGCTAATACAAGTATAAACCCTCCGATTCTCCCTGTCAACACCCAAGGTCAAAAAAGGTCAAAATCTTTTTCAAAACGCACGCTTTCCCGCTCGCAACCGCTAAATCTTAGCCTTTTTTCGAAGAATCCGCCATGCTGATCTGCGTATCCCATCGACTCGTGATTCTTTTTTTCGAAAAACGCGACCTTCCTTGTGAAAAAAATCCGACGCAGCGCGTGAGAAACGGGGTCATCGCCGACTTCACTCGTTTCCTTTTCTTCTCCCATCTTCCCGTTCTTCCAAAAACTTCACCGCCCGTACACTTCTCCAAAACACTCAAGCCCGACTTCTCCACATTTCGCAATTGGTTCATCTCCCCTTTCCAACGAAAAAAACGGACGCCTTACGCCCGTCTTTTCTTCTTCGATTGGGTTTTATTTCGTCGGTTTGAACTCGAAACGCTGACTTCCCCAGGCAAAACCGTCGAGCACGGTCGCCTTTCCGAGCGCACTCTTTTCTTCTTCCGACATCGCCGCATAGGCTTCGGAATCGACCGCTTGGAGCACTTCCGCGCCCGTGGTCGTCGTGGTGACGGCAAGCGGCTTGACGTCCTTCTCGCCCCGTGCGAGTCCTCTTGCCACTGCGCCGTACGGATCCTCCCCGTAGGGGAGTTCCTCGAGGCGTTTCATGTCCTCTTCCGCCAAATCGGCGGCGAAATCCGGATAGAATGCATTGACAATCGCACCCCAGGAATCGTGCGTGATCTCCCGCGACTCCGATCCGTTCGCGAGTCCGAGGACCTGGAAGAGTTTGATCTGCGACTGGAGTTTCTCCTCGTCTTCGGTGAGTTTCGTCTCCGGATGGAAATACGCCGTGATATCTTTCCACGTCGTGTAGGTGTCGATCTTCATGGCTTCCTGTGCCGCCGTCTCCGGTACTTGTTCTTTCGTCACCGGTGCCGGTTCGCCGCCGCCTGCACACGAGGTGAGCGCGAGCGCTCCGAGGATCATTGCCATCAAAAGTTTCTTCATCCTTTACTCCTTTCTTTTTCCTTTCTTTTGCTCTTGCTTTCTTTCTCCGTTCGATGCTTGTCTCGAACCCTCCCGATGCAATGTACTTCATCTCTAAGATAGCATTTTCCGGTTTTTTTGTCCAATATCTCTTGCGCGTGTTGGTGATAACGTGCCAAGCACACCGTTTGGTGCGTTTCTCTAAAAGTTAGATACCCAAACGCTATCTCTTTTCCCCTTCCTCGGATATAATAAATGGGAATGGAGGGACCAAGATGTATTATTCTCTCGCACTGTTGTCGGGTTTACTCATCGCCGTGATGGTCGCGATCAACGGCATTCTCACCGTGTCTTTCGGCGTGTGGTACGCGGGTCTCGTGGTGCATATGGCGGGTCTCGTGACGGTGAGCGTCATTTTTCTCTTGTCGCGGCAAAAAATAAAATTCGCCCGTCTCAAGTGGTCGCTCTACATGGGCGGCGTCGTGGGTATTTTTACGGTACTCTTTAACAATTTCGCATTCGGCAGGATTTCTCTTTCGGCGATCACTGCGTTTTCACTTCTCGGCATGATGCTCTCGAGCTTCGCCATCGACGAGTGGGGTCTCTGGGGAATGGAGAAGCATCCCTTTGAACCGGTGAAACTGATCGGGATCGGTTTTTCGATGATCGGGATTGTCGTCCTTATGATCGGGACATCGTGGCAACTCGTGCCGATTCTCGCCGCGTTTGCGACGGGGATCACGATCGTCTGGTCGCGCACGATCTGTGCCGCGCTCGCCAAAGAGACGGATGTGTGGAGTTCGACGTTCGTAAACTACGTGGGCGGGCTTCTCGCGTCTCTCGTCCTCGTCCTCGTCTTCGATGCCGGCGGATTTCGCACGCTTCCGTGGAACGAGATCCCCGTATGGGGATATTTTGGCGGCGCGATCGGTTGTATCCTCGTCTATCTCTCGAGTGTCCTCGTCCTCAATATCTCGCAGCTCTACCTTACGATCCTCACGCTCTCGGGGCAGATCTTCGGATCGCTTGCGGTCGATGCGATCCTAAGCGGAGGTTTCTCCGTGAAGAGTGCCGTCGGCGGCGCGTTCATTTTCCTCGGACAGTGCATCAATCTCTATCTCGATTATAAGAGACGCAAAGCACGCGGAGAATGTCTCTCCTAGTCGCGCACACCAATCATTGGGACATCAAAAAACCTCTTCGGAAAATCCGGAGAGGCTTTTTTTATGTTTCTGAATATTAGAGATCGTCTTCGACGACGGAGCTCTTGGTGTAGGCGGAAACTTTTGCCTCGAAGAAATCGGTCTTCACGGCATTGGGATCGGAGTATTCGCTCACCCACGCCATGGACTCGGGTTCTTCGTCGTGTCCCTCGTAGATCGGCTCAAAGCCGAGTCCGCGCGCACGGAGATTGCCGAGATACATGAGATAGTCCTCGACCATTTCCTGCGTGAGTCCCGCAATGCGATCGCCGAGAATGGCACGCGCCCATGCGCGTTCCTCTTCGACGCCTTCGTAGATCATCTGACGATACATGGCGTTCTTCTCTTCGGTGAAGAGCTCGGGTTCTTCTTTTCTGAGTTCCTGAATCATCGAGCGGAAGAGCCACAGATGCGTGTTCTCGTCGCGGTTGATATAGCGGATCTCCTGCATCGTGCCGGGCATTTTACCCATGCGTCCGAGCGCATAGAAGAACATGAAACCGGAGTAGAAATACACGCCTTCGAGAATATAGTTGGCGACGAGGGTCTTGGCGAGATTGTCCGCCGTGCGTTCGTAGTAAAAATCATTGTATTTGTCACCGATAAATTTATTGCGATGGAGTAGGAGCGGATCGTCGCGCCATTGGTAAAGGATCTCCGTGCGCTCCTCGGGCGAACAGATCGTGTCGAGAATATAGCCGTAACTCTGGGAGTGGATCGCCTCTTGATAGCACTGAATGTGCAGACACAGCCCCACTTCATTCGCCGTGATAAATTCGCCGACATTGGGAAGATTCGCAGTCTGGAGCGAGTCGAGGAAGATGAGGAACGAGAGGATCTTGTCGTACGCGGTCTTCTCTTCCGGCGTCAGGATGCGATAGTCTTTCTTATCCTGCGCGAGATTGATCTCCTCCGGAATCCAGAAATTGTTCATCGCCTGGCGATACCAATCGCTCACCCATGCATATTTCATATTGTTAAAGTCGTTTAGATTTGTCGTGTTACCGCCGATCATGCGGCGTTTGGAAATTTCGATGTCTCCATGCTCATTGAAGAGTGCTTTTCTTTTGAGTTCCATACTGCCTCCTTAGGCTTCACAGCTTTCGCAAGATTCCACCTCAAGCGAACGATTGCGGACATAGTAGAGCGATTTGATGCCGAGTTCGTCCGCGAGTAGATAGAGTTCCAGAATGCGCCGCATCGTAAAATCAGGCGTGATATAGAGATTGACGGACTGCGATTGGTCGATGTGTCGTCCGCGTACCCCGCAGGCGCGCAGTGCAATCTTGGGATCGACTTCGTGCGCATTCTCGTAGAGGAAGAAATTGGCGGGGCTAAGTTCCGGTGCCACGCGCGGGGTGATCTGTCCCTTTTTCTCCTCGAGGAAATAACGGTTCATGACCGGATCGACCGCCGCCGTCGTGCCGGCAATGATGGAGGTCGAACCCGTCGGTGCCACGGCGAGGAGATAGCCGTTTCTCATGCCGTCCGCGTGGACTTTTTCCTTGAGACGCGTCCATTTGTCGTCCGTGTAATCGCGTTTGTCAAAATACGCGCCCGTGTCCCAGTCACTGCCGGGGAAAAGCTCGTACTTGCCTTTTTCCCGTGCGAGTTCGCTCGACGCCTCAATCGCATAGTAATTGATGCGCTCATAGACATCGTCCGCCCAGGCATAATGTTTCTCCTCGTCGGAAAAACGGATCCCCGCTTTCACAAGCGCGTGATGATAGCCGCTCGTCCCGAGTCCGATCGCGCGATAGCGTTTGTTCGTGATCTTCGCATACGGCACGGGATAGAGATTGAGATCGATGACATTGTCGAGCGCACGCACCACGGCGTGCACGGTGTCCTTAAGATCGCCGTCTTCCGCGAGATCGAGATTGCCGAGTACGAGGCTCGCGAGATTGCAGACGACGAAATCGCCCGGTCTCGTCTTTGTCACGACGACGGTGTCGCCGTCTTCCGTCGTAATCTCCTCGGAGATCGACTCAATCGGAGCCATGTTCTGCATAATCTCCGTGCAGAGATTGGAAGAATAGATCTTGCCGGCGTGTCCGTTCGGATTCATCGCGTTCGCGGGATCTCGGTTGAAGATAAAGGGCGTGCCCGTCTCGACCGCGCTCTTGATGATGAGGCGCACCACGTCTTTCACGGAGAGGACACGTCTCGAGAGTCTCGGCTCCGCGACGCATGCGAGGTATTTTTCTTTCCATTCGTCGCCAAAGGCGTCTTCGAGATGGAAGCCCATCACGCGGTTTACCTCATGCGGGCAGAACATCGCCCACTCCGCGTTGAGATCCTCCCGCGCGAGTTCGTAGAAATAATCCGGCACCGCAATCGCGGGGAAAACATCGTGTGCTTTCATGCGATCGTCGCCGTTGTTCGTCCTGAGAGCGAGAAACTCCGGCATATCCTTATGCCACAGATCGAGATAGACCGCACACGCACCCTGACGCACGCCGAGTTGATCGACCGCGACCGCCGTGTCGTTCGCGAGTTTGATCCAGCGGATGACGCCGCCCGCCGCGCCTTCGTAACCGCGAATATCCGAGCCCATCGCGCGCACTTTACCGAAATAGAGCCCCATGCCGCCGCCGTGTTTCGACACCTGCGAGAAATTCGTGATCGAGCGATAGATCCCGTCGAGCGAATCCGGCACCGTGTCGATAAAGCAACTCGAGAGCTGGTGGAACACTTTGCGCGCATTCGACATCGTAGGCGTCGCCATCGTCACCTTGAGGAGCGAAAGCATATCATAAAATCGCTTTGCCCACTCCACTCTGTGTTTTTCCGGCATCGCGAGATGCATCGCAATCCCCATAAACATCTCCTGGATCTGCTCGAGCGGTCTACCCTCTCCGTCGCGCATCGTGTAGCGCTTGATGAGCAGTTCCAGCCCGCTGGCATTGAGTTTTTTGTCGCGCTCGGGATCCATCGTCTCCTCAAGTTCGCGCACCTCTTCGGCCGTATAGTGCTCGAGAATCTCGGGCGTGTAGAGGCCGTCCCTCGTCAAGGTCTCGAGTTTGGAATAGAAGTCGACCACTCCGAGGCGAGTCTCCTCCGCTTCGACCGCGCGGCGGTGGTGGAGCGCCATAAATCTCGCCGCGATGTATTCCCATTTCGGCGCCTCTTTGCTCGTGAGCTCCAATGCGGCACGGCTCAGACTCCGGAGTTTCTCCTCCTCCGTCGCGTTCGGCTTGGAAAACGAGAGAAATTTCTTGTATAGGAGCGAGAGATCATACGCGTCTTCCGAAAAATCTCTCTGGATCTCGCGCATAAGTTTCAGAATCTCCTCGTCGGCGACTTCCTGTGCAAAATCCTCGATGACCTTGCGCAGTTTGTGATGACTTGCACGATAGAGGATGTAGGACTTGACGACGGCATAGTGGCGGTTCTCGATGAGTGCGATCTCCACGAGATCCTGCACCTCTTCGACCGTCATCGTGTGATCCTTGGGGAAGCCCGACGCGATCCGCTCCTCGACCTCGCGCTCGAGTTTGTCGAGCGTCGCCTCTTCCGCCTCGAGACTCACGGAACGAAAGGCTTTGGCAATCGCATTCTTGATTTTTTCCGGGCGGAAATCGACCACTTCGCCATTTCTCTTGATGATTTTCAAAACTGCCTCCTGTACTATATATAGTGTTCCAAAACAAAATCAACGCATTTACTATACCACAATTAGTATAGATTAGACAGTCCGCCGCTTCGATTTTTGTGTCAAAAAGACACAAAAAAAGAATACCCCGATCGAAAAAGTTCGCAAACCGCCCCATGCGCCTGTCTTTGATATAATAGAAAAAACCTTAGAATTTGAATTCTGCGACACAAAGACCGCGAGGACGACTGGTCGGTCTTCGTTCGCTTGACGAAAGGATGCCTTATGAATCTACTGATCATCACCGCCGTGCTCATCCTCGCGATGCTCGCGCGGCGTTTCTCGGATAAAATCGGTCTGCCGTCCCTTCTCTTCTTTATTCTCCTCGGGATGTCTTTCAATCTCTTCGGTTATGAGTTCGCGAACTACGCGCTTGCGGATAAGATCGCAAATGTTTCCCTCATGATTATCATGTTCTACGGCGGTTTCGGTACGAATTGGCCCATGGCAAAACCGGTCGCGAAACCCGCAATCGTGCTCTCGAGCCTCGGCGTCGTCGCCACTGCGTTCGGCACGGGACTCTTCGCGTACATGGTGCTCGATATGAATTTCTACGAAGCGATGCTCCTCGGATCGGTCGTCGGCTCGACCGACTTCGCGTCCGTCTCGTCCATCCTCGTCTCGAAGAAACTCAATCTCAAGTATCGCACCGCACCGCTCTTGGAACTCGAGAGCGGCTCCAACGACCCCGCGGCGTACACGATGACGATGGTCTTCCTCGCACTCCTCTCGCACGCCGAGATCTCCGTGCCGCTTTTGATC
>CAMYOU010000012.1 GCA_947283485.1 uncultured Peptostreptococcaceae bacterium | reverse complement strand
GCTTGATCTTTCTCTTCTTCGTTCCATTTTTTCTGCCAGTACATGAAGGTGGATTTTGGAAAGTGGATGGCGGCAAGAATCTTTCTTAGTTGGAACTCTTTCCGGAGCTTGGCGACGATCCTCGCCTTTTTTTCATTGCTTCTTCCTTCTCCAAACTCCTTAGCTGTTCCCAGAACATCTTTTGAATGGTGAGTTTTTCATTCTCCGCTTCTAATTCTTTGATGCGGTTTTCAAGCGTCTCCCGTGTGGATGTATCAAGAGGTTCGCTTTTCTTTGACGTCTTTGGTGTTTGATGGCGGTCGTTTTTCTTTGTCATAGGTTTTCCTCGCTTATGTGGTCGTAGGCCCTCAATGCCCTCCTCTCGGTATTTCCTGCGCCAGTTAACGATCATGGATGGATTTGTTAAACCGAGTTTAAGGGCCAATTGTTGGTAGCTGCATTCGCTCGTTTCGTAGCGTGTAATGGCTTCTACCTTAAACTCTACACTGTACTCGTGATTATTTCTAGAGCGCATGAAGCCTTTATCGCCAAAATGTTTGTAATGATTGACCCATTTCAAAATCTGCGAATTTCCGACATGGTACTTTGATTCTAAGACACGGTAACTTGTCTTCCCTGACAGGTATTCTTCGACGATTTTCTTCTTTAATTCATAACTGTATTTTGCCATAAAAATACCCCCAAAAGTTGGATTTCTTGGTCCAACTTTTGGGGGTCAGTGCACGATGCGGGTTCTTTCTTTTTTTAGAATGCTTTTTCCATCGACTCGAGTTCGGTGACGATTTCGTCGAGATGTGCGATGGTCTCGAGGAGCGGTTTGTCGGTCGTGATGTCGACGCCGGCGATTTTGGCAAGGCCGATGACATCGTCGGTGCCGCCTGCGCGGAGGAAGTCGAGCCAACGTTTGACCGCGGGTTCGCCCTCCTTGAGAATATTTTCACTGCCCACGGTGGAGACGGTGAGTCCCGCGCTGTAGGTGTAGGAATAGAGTCCCATATAATAGTGGGATTGGCGCATCCAGGTGAGTTCGGCGCCTTCGTTAATCGTAACGGCATCGCCCCAGAATTTCTCGAGCGTTGCACGTTTGAGCTCGGAGAGTTTCGCCGCGTCGAGGACTTCGCCCGCATCGACGAGCTTGTAGACTTCGCGTTGATAGTGCGCCTCGAGGAGATGCGTGACAAAATTGTGATAGTAGGTGTTCTCGATCATCGAGGAGAGGACGAACGCGCGGAATTTGGGATCGTCGGATTCCCTGAGGAGTGAATGCGAGAGGAGCATCTCGTTAAAGGTCGAGGGCGATTCGACGAGATAAGTCGAGATGTCGGTCGCGAGGTTGTTCCATTTCTCCTGGGCGAGTGCAAAATGCGCGCCATGTCCGAGTTCGTGCACGAGGGTGAAGAGCTCGCCGAGCACGCCCGTCCAAGAGAGGAGAATGTACGGATGGACGCGGTAGGGGCTCGAGCAGAATCCGCCGGAGGTCTTGCCTTCGTTCTGGACATAGTCGACAAAACGCTCGGGGAGATAGTTCTCGATCTTCGCCATGTACTCTTTCCCCATGACGGAGAGGGCTTTGTCGACATAGGCTTTTGATTCTTCGATGGTAAGCGTCGGGGCAAAATCTTTCATGAGCGGTGCCTTGAGATCGGCGAAAGTCATCTCGTCGAGACCGTAGGCGCGTTTTACGAGCATCGCATAGCGGCGCATGACGGGCGCGAGTTTTTCCATGATCGTATCGATCTGACGATCGTAGAGTTCCCGGTCGACTCTCTGTTCGAAGAGGAGCGCATCGATCACGCTGTCAAATCCGCGCATGGTCGCGATGATTTTTTCTTTTTGCACTTGCGTGTTGTACGCGGCGGCGATGACATTTTCATATTTTCTGAGTTCGCGGGAGAAGGCTTCGAACGATTTTCTGCGAAGTTCCGTGTCGGATGAAACTTGGTATTCGTTTTCGAACGCGACGAAACTCATCGGGACTTTTTTGCCGCCCACCTCGATCTCGTCGTAGCGAAGATCCGCATGGAGTGCTTGCTCGTAGATGTCCATCGGGGCACCGAGGACGGGCGAGAGGGCAGTGAGAGCTTTCTCCACATCGTCGGGGAGCGCATGTTTCTTCGCGCGGACGATGTTCGTAAGATACATATAGTAGCCTTTGTCTTTTGCGGCTTCGAGTAAGATCTCGTCGGGCACTTTTTTGAGCGCATTTTCAAAGGCGGTGAAGATCCCGGAGATCTTGCCGTAGAAAAGTCCGGCTTTTCCATAGCGTGCACTGCGCACGCTGTCCGACATATCGACGGAAAAATCGAGAGACGCGTAGCTCATGATGTGATCGAGACGGACGGTAAATTCCTCCATCTCGCGCACGGACGCGAGGACCGCTTCCGCACTCGATAGATCCCAATCTTTTTTCGCGAACGCTTCGGCATCCTCGGAGAGGCTCCGGATCGCTTCCTCATAGTCTTCTTCCGTTGCAAAGAGATCTCTAAGATCCCATGTATATTTTTCTTCGACTTCGTTTCTTTTCATAAGAACCTCCTTTTCTCCATTGTAACAGAAGCGCGCCGATGAAAAAAACTTCTTCTCGATTTGATTTTTTGCGTGCGATTTTTATGAATGCCAAAGAATCCGCAATATCCTTGACTTCGTGAAAAACCCGCTGTATACTACCCGCAAGAAGCCCTTGCGAACGGACAAGGTAAAAGAGAATAAAGGAGAATTGGAATGAAAAAAATTTGGATTGCGCTCATGGCATTGGCACTCGTCGCATGCGGTGCGAATGGCACGGGCAGTTCGTCGGAGCAAGCGACCGCCGGCGAAGCACAGAACACGAAAGACACCATTCGTGTTGCGCTTTTCACGGAGATCGATTCGATTGATCCGTATGTGGCGGTTGCCGGCGATACGGTAACAGTCCTCGACAATATGTTCGACGGTCTCGTCGACATCGACGAAGCGGGCGAAATCGTTCCGAATCTGGCAACGAAATGGGAGATCTCGGACGATCGTCTCACCTATACCTTTGATCTTGCGGAAGCGACGTTCCACAACGGCAAAGCCTTCGGCGCGGAAGATGTCGTCTTCTCGCTCGAGCGTCTTGCAGGTCTCAACGGTCAAGAGGCGATGGGCGGCAAAGGCTATCAGGGCATCGAGAGCGTCACGGCAGACGGCGAGAGAAGAGTCGTCGTGAAGCTCAAAGCTGTCGACGCGTCGTTCCTCTCGAAGATGATGATCGCGATGGTTCCGAAGGACTACAACGATCAAGCCACTGCACCGGTCGGCTGCGGTCCGTACAAATTCGTCGAATATCGTCCGGGAGAAAAACTCGTGATGGAACGTTTTGACGATTATTATCGCAAAGACCACGTTGCCAAAGTGAAGAATCTCGAGTGGATCCACATGGGCGACGTTCAGACGATGATCTCCGCGATCCGCGCAGGTGAAGTCGATGTCGTTCCCGGCATCACGGCACAGAATGCGGCGGAAATCGGAGAGGGTGTGACCGTCCTTGCGAAACCGCAGAACCTAATTCAATATCTCTCGCTCAACAACGAGAGCGAACTCTTCAAGGATGTCCGCGTTCGTCAGGCACTAAACTATGCGATCGACCGCGACGAAATCATCGAAGTCACCGCCGAGGGACACGCCGCACCGCTTATCACGGCGATGAGTCCCGCGATGGAAAAATACTACAACAAGGATCTCAAAGGCTACACCTACGATCCCGAGAAGGCGAAAGCCCTCCTCAAGGAAGCGGGTGTCGAGCATCTGACATTCTCCGCCGTCGTTCCCTCGGATTATCAATTCCATGTGGATACCGCACAGGTCATGGCAAACCAGTTTGAGAAAATCGGCGTCACGATGAAGATCGAACCGATCGAATTTGCAACGTGGCTCTCGCGCGTCTACACGGATCACAATTACGATGCGACGCTCTGCGGTTTTGTCGGATACGTCGATCCCGACAAAGTCATCGGTCGCTACAAGACCGGCGACTCCGGCAACCTTGCGAACTTCTCCAACGCGCGCGTCGACGAACTCATCGCCGAGGGTGTCACCGCGAAGACGGACGAAGAACGCGTCAAGATCTATGACGAAGTCCAAAAACTCATCATGGAAGATGCCGCGATGGTCTACATCCAAGACCCGGATCGCATCATTGCGGTACGTCCGGAGCTTAAGGGACTCAATATCTATCTCACACAAAAAATGAACATGGAGGATGTCTATTTCGAATAGACTCCCGGAAAGGAGCTATGCGTGCAGATCTTGCGCAAGCTGTTATCCTCGATCCTCACGCTCGTTCTCGTTTCTCTCATGATTTTAACGGTGTTTCAAATTCTGCCCGGCAATCCCGCGAGGTCGATCCTCGGCGTGGAGGCTTCAGACGAGCAAGTCGCTCGTCTGGAGCGCGAGCTGGGTCTCGACAAACCGCTCACCGAACGATATATGGAATGGGTCGGCGGTGTCTCGAGAGGGGATTTCGGCACGAGTCTCAAATACAATACCAAAGTGGAGACGCTCATCCGCGACCGTTTCCCGGTGACGCTCGTCCTTACCGTCTATGCGCTGGTCTTAACGATTCTCATCGGACTGCCGCTCGGCGTGTGGATCGCTTCATCGGACGGCAAGTGGTATGCGTCGTTCTTTGCCACGCTCACACAACTCGGGATTTCGATCCCCGCTTTTTGGGTGGGCTTTTTTCTCATCCGCCTTTTTAGCGTCCGACTCGGTTGGTTTCCGACGTTCGGGAGCAATGTCCTGGGAGGCGGATTTTTGCATGTCATCCATCAGTTTTTCTTGCCCGCGTTTGCCGTTGCGATCGGCAATATCGCCATCGCTGTACGTTTCTTGCGCTCGACGATCTTAGGCGAACTCAAGAAAGAATATGTGCGCACGGCGCGTATGAAGGGACTTGTGAAGCGCGAATGGATGATGCGCCATGTCTTAAGAAACGCCCTTATTCCTGTCATCACGGTCATGGGGATCATCACGACGTCGTCGATCGGCGGCTCGATCGTCATCGAGAACGTCTTTGCGCTCCCGGGGCTCGGAAGCCTCATGGTGCAGAGCGTCTCGTATCGCGATTTTCCGCTCATGCAGTCGCTCGTGCTCTTTGTCGCGATGCTCGTCGTCGTCATCAATTTGCTCGTGGATCTTACGTATCAACTGATCGATCCGCGTATGAGAACGGGGGATTAAGATGCATCTACGTAGAAAATCGTTTCAATTCGGGCGTGCGCTCATCCTCTTTTTCCTCGTGATCATGGTGGTGAGTTTTTTCTATACGCCGTATCCGCCCAATGAGGGCGTGTCGAGTGCGCGTTTTTTGCCGCCGTCGCGCGACCATCTCTTGGGGACGGACAATCTCGGGCGCGATATCCTCTCGCGTATCATGGTGGGGAGTCAGACTGCGTTTCTCATCTCGGGGGCGTCGGTCGCGCTTGCCCTTGCCGTCGGCTTTCTCCTGGGGGCGATTGCGGGCTATTACGGCAATGTCGCCGACGAAATTTCCATGCATATTGTGAATGCCCTCATGAGTTTTCCGGGGATTCTCTTTGCGATCATGCTCGTCACGATCTCGGGCCCCGGCAGACGCAATACGATCTTTGCGATGGCGTTCATGGGGATCCCGTATTTTACGCGCGTTGTGCGTTCCGGTTTCATGCAGTTAAAGACCATGGACTATGTCAAAGCCGCACGTGCACGCGGGGCGGGGACCTTGCACATCGTCGTGCACCACATCGTCCCCAATCTCATCGAACAGATCATCGTCGCCGTGACGATTTCATTCTCCACCGCGATGCTTTCCGAGGCGGGTCTATCCTATCTCGGACTCGGTGTCGTGCCGCCCGATCCCTCCTGGGGACGGATGCTCAAGGAATCGCAGGCGTATTTCACCCGCGCACCGTGGTACATGCTTGCGACGGGCACCGCGATCACATTACTCGTCTTCGGCTTCACCTTGTTCGGGGACGGACTTAGAGACGTGCGCGTCAAGAAGACGGGGAGGTAGAGATGCTCGAAGTCAAGAATCTCACCGTCGCCTTTCCGGAAGGCGATCGGCATTATCCCGCCGTCGAAGACGTCAGTTTTATGGTCGAGGATCACACGACCCTCGGCATCGTCGGCGAATCCGGCAGCGGCAAAAGTGTGACCGTACAGACCATGCTCGGCATTCAACATCCCAAAGCAAAAATCCTCTCGGGAGAAGTCATTTTCCACGGAGAGGATCTTATAAAGAAAACTGAAAATGAACTCGCGGAGATTCGCGGACGCAAGATCGCGATGATTTTCCAAGAGCCGATGACGGCGTTAAATCCCGTTATGAAAGTCGGCAAACAAATCCGCGAAGCCTATGAGGAGCACAATCGCAACGCGTCCGACGCACTCGAACGCACTTACGGCATTATGCGCGATGTCGGTCTTCGCGATGTCGAAGAACTCTACAACGCCTATCCGCACGAACTCTCGGGCGGCATGCGCCAGAGGATCTCGATTGCCATGGCACTCATTGCCGAGCCGGAGATCCTCATTGCCGACGAACCGACGACCGCGCTCGACGCCACGATTCGCGCGCAAATTCTACGGCTCTTTAACAAGATGAAAGAGGTCTATCAGGGGAGCATCGTCTTTATCTCCCACGATCTCGGCGTCGTCTCCGCCATCTGTGAACGCACGATCGTCATGTACGCCGGGAGAATCGTCGAGGAGGGGAAGAGCACCGTCATCGCAACGTCGCCCAAGCACCCCTACACCAAGGGCCTCATGCGTGCGATTCCGACGTACAAACAACGCGGGAAGAAACTTCACAATATCCCCGGCTATCTTCCGCCCATCGACGAGCGCGAAACCAAGGGTTGCCCCTTTGCGCCGCGCTGTGACAAGGCGATGGAGATCTGCCACACGACCCCGCCCGCAATGACCGAAGAGGACGGACACAGAGTCTATTGTCATCTCTATGGAGGCTCGCGATGAAAGAACTACTGCGCATCGATCATCTCACCAAGATTTATCGCCCGCCCGCACGATCGATTTTTCACAAAAGACGCGCCGTGCATGCCGTCGACGACGTTTCGTTCTCGCTCTATGAGGGCGAGAGCTTGGGTCTCGTCGGCGAATCGGGAAGCGGCAAGACGACGATCGCGAAGATGATCATGGGACTCGTGAAACCCACCGCGGGCGAAATCCACTACGAGGACACGAATCTCCTCACACTCAAGGGACAGGCGCGCAAGGAGATGAAAAAGAAGATCCAGATCGTCTTCCAAGACCCCTATTCCTCGCTCAATCCGAAAAAAACCATCGGCTGGAGCCTCGGAGAGGCACTCGACATCCATCGCGTCGGCACGAAAGAAGAACGGCGCGAAGCGGTCGAAAATTTGCTTCTCGAGGTCGGACTCCCAGGCACGTACAGCACGCGTTTTCCGTCGGAACTCTCCGGCGGACAGAGACAGCGCGTCGCCATCGCACAGGCACTCATTCTGAGGCCCGAGATCGTCATCATCGACGAGGGCGTCTCCGCACTCGACGTGTCGATCCAGGCAAGCATCTTAAATCTCCTCAAGGAATTACAGGCGAAGTACAATCTCACCTATATCTTTATCTCGCATGATCTCAATGTCATCGAATACTTCTGCGATCGCGTGGCGGTCCTCTACCGCGGCAAACTCGTCGAGCTTTTCAAACCCGAGGAATACATGTCGACCCCGCACGACCCCTACACGGAAAAACTCTTCCGCGCCGCCATGGACCCATTGCAAAAAAGACCCGCAAAAAAAGAAAATCCAAACGAGAAATAAAAAAGAGCGTTCGGAATATTCCGTCGCTCTCTTTTTTTTATTTTATTCCAATGTGTACGGCACGGCTTTCATCTCCGCAAGACTTTTCTTCACATCGAGGATGCGTTGATTCGCGCTCCCGCGAAAACGGAGCGTGAGGTCTTTTTGCGCCTCGATGAAGCGTCCGTCGACGAGCACGTCGATTTCCCTCAGGAGATCGAGTCTTGCGGGATTCTCCACGAGTTCCTCAAAGGTATAGCCCGAGTATGCCCAGATGTCTTTGGGACTCTTCTTCTTGATGGCACGGACAATTGCGGTAAGTTCCGGCACGTTCTGAAACGGTTCGCCGCCGAGAAGCGTGAGTCCCGCAATCGTATCGTCTTCAAGATAGCGGACGACTTCGTCCGTCTCGCGTTCCGTCCACGGCGTTCCCGCGTGAAAATCCTGATATTCCTCGTTGAAACATCCGGCGCAGGCATGTGTGCAGCCCGTCACGAAGATGGACGTGCGAATGCCGAGTCCGTTTGCGATGTCGTAGCGTCGGATCTGCCCGTAGCGCATCAGATGTGCAGGACGCGGTCTTTGATCTCTTTGGTGCGCCCTTCGTTCCAGAAATTTTCGCCTAGATAGCCGCAGGTTCTGCGAATGACGGTGAGTTTTGTGCGGTCGGTGTTGTGACATTGCGGGCATTCCCACTGGTTATCGTCGTTTACTTTGATCTCGCCGTCGTATCCGCACTCGTGGCAGTAGTCGCTCTTGGTATTAAATTCTGCGTAGGTGATGTGATTGTAGATGTACTCGATCATCGTCTCGATCGCCTCGGGATTTTGCGTCATATTGGGGATCTCGGCATAGGAGATGCAACCGCCCGTGGAGCGCGCCTGAAATTCGGATTCAAAATCGAATTTGTCGAAGACGCTGATTTTTTCGCGGACGTCGACGTGATAGCTGTTGGTGTAATAGCCCTTGTCTGTGATGTCTTTGATCACGCCGAAGCGCGCACGGTCGATTGATGCGAAGCGATTGGTGAGACTCTCGGCGGGCGTTCCGTAGAGCGCGAAGCCGATGCCTTCTTCCGCTTTCCAGCGTTTGACGGCGTCGTTCATGCGATCCATGATCTTCATGGCAAAGCGCTTGCCCTCGGGCGTGGTGTGGCTCTTGCCCGTGATGAGCATGGACGCTTCGTAGATGCCGATGTAGCCGAGACTGATCGTGGAATATCCGTCCATGAGATAGGGTTTGATCTTCTCATGCGGCTCGAGTCTTGCGATGGCACCGTATTGCCAGTGAATGGGGGAGACATCGCTCGTGACGTCTTTTAAGAGCTCATAGCGGAGCATGAGTGCTTTCTTCGCGAGCGTGAGTCGTTTGTCGAGGATCTCGAAGAATTTGTCCTCGTTGCCGCGTGCGAGAATGCCGATCTGCGGGAGATTGAGGGATACGACGCCCATATTGAAACGACCGTCGAATTTGTAATCCCCGTCCGCATCCTGATATGGCGCGAGAAAACTCCGGCACCCCATGGGTGCGAAGACATTGCCCTCATAGTTCTCGCGCATTTTCTTTGCGCTGATGTAATCAGGATACATGCGTTTTGCCGTGCAGCGTGCGGCGAGTTTGGTGAGATAGTAGTATTTGGAATCCTTGTGGATATTGTGTTCGTCGAGGACGTAGATGAGTTTCGGAAAAGCGGGGGTGACGTAGACATCCTGCTCGTTCTTGATGCCTTCGAGACGCTGACGAAGAATTTCCTCTTCAATGAGCGCGGCTTCTTTTTCATATTCATAGCCGGGTTTGAAATACATGAAGAGCGTGACAAAGGGGGCCTGCCCGTTCGTCGTCATGAGCGTATTGATCTGGTATTGAATCGTCTGGATGCCGTCCTTGATCTCCTTGCGTGTGCGTTTCCACGCGATCTCTTCGGCTTTTTCCATATCCGGTTCGATGCCGTAGATATCCTTTTGCTCCTCGACGACGGCGTCGAGATATTTGTTGAAGCTCTTTCTGACAAAAGGTGCCAAGATGCGGTCGATGCCGTTGATTGACTGACCGCCGTACTGACCGCTTGCAACCTGTGCGATGATCTGTGTGGTGACGGTGCAAGCGACTTGGAAACTCTTCGGCGAATCGATCTTCTTGCCGTTAATCACCGTGCCGTTCGTGAGCATGTCCTCGAGATTGATGAGGCAGCAGTTGAACATCGGCTGGATGATGTAGTCCATATCGTGAAAATGAATCGCGCCCGAATCGTGCGCCTCGACGATGTCCGTCGGGATGAGGAGTCTTCTCGCGATATCCTTCGAGACTTCGCCCGCGATGAGGTCACGCTGCGTGGAGACGACTTTTGCATCTTTGTTCGAGTTTTCGTCCATGACCTCGACATTGCGGCGGTTCAAAATCCCCACGATGTCGTGGTCGATGGTATTGACTTTTCTCTTGTACGCCTGGACGGCTTTGTAGCCCTCGTAGGCACGCGCGGTCGCGGGATTGCCGTATTGGATGAGTTTATAGTAAACTTGGTCCTCAATTCCGTAGATCGTCAGTTCTTTGTTCAACGACGATGCGAAGTCTTCAATCTCCTCGGCGATTCGCTCGGCGAGACCCTCTTCGTAGACGCCGCTCGATGAATGCATCGCCTTTTCAATGGCGATACGAATTTTTGCTCGATCGAAGGGTACTCGCGTCCCGTCGCGCTTCACAACATAGGTCATAGTTCATTCCTCCCTGATAGCACGAGTATACTATATATAGTATCAAAATGCAACAAAAATCAAGACGAATCACTACATATTGTAATCAAGAAAATAAAAAAGTACGAGATAAAGCGAAAACAAGCCATTCTAAGAGAAAAGAGGGTTCTCGTACGCGTCGTACAGAAAAAGAGCTTTGAGAAAGAATTGGCACCGTCGAAGACTGCGTAAAAGCGACGATGAAAGAGTTTTTGACAAGTAAAAAAGCAAGCTATGGCATGGCTTGCTTTTCTACATGGAATAGGTATTTGCGAAGTTTGTCTCCTTACAAAAGAGGTGTTTGAAGGTAGAGGGTTCGACCCCCGGAAGGGTCATGAGTTTTTTTGAGGCTCCGTATTGTCGAAAAATTTTCTCGGCACGTTCGACATCGGAATAGACGGAGAAATAACCTCGCAGTAGGCATTTTTTGTTTTGACAAAATCCGCGAACATCTTCGGCGGGGATGCCGAAAAAGATGCCGCTTTCATGGCTTATGGAGTTGCCGGATCTTGCGATCAGGCGACTTATGTGATCTTCGACGGAAAAACCGGTGTATCCACACTCGGTGAGAATGCATTTGGATTTTTCATCCTCGAGTGTAGTTGCAAGATTTTTCTCGTCATAGAAGAGGTAGACATTTCCGCGAGCATCTGCGCGGAAAAGTTTGGCACGAAGACCGAGCGTACTCATCAGATGCTCACCATGGCATTCGAAATATTCTTTCATGCCGTTGTCTTGCGACAGACGCAAGAGCGTCATGGGTTTTGCACCGGTGATGAGAGGCGCTAAGAGGATTGAGAGTTTGCGCGCCGGATCGTCCCGGAAACTTATGCGAGGGATGCTCCGAATGCTTTGCATGCGTCCGCAGTCTCGCCCTCGGGCGTCAAGTGACAAATGTGCGTTGCGACGACATCGGCGAGTGCATTTTCAAGACGCTCTTGCCAATCGCGCATCCATTGTCCGTCGCCCCAATCGTAAGAGCCGAAGAGAGCAACTTTCTTGCCGCTTAGGCGTCCTTCGATTTCCGACATCCAAGGTTCAAACTCGGATTCTTCGAGAATTTCATCTCCCATCGAAGGGCAACCGAGGACGATGAGATCGGAATTTAATACCGTATCGTCATCCACCTCTCCGACATAGCCGCGGTTGACGGTCGCACCTTTTTCTTTGAGACCTTCTTCGATGAGAAGACTCATCTCTTCAGTGTTGCCCGTACCGGACCAATAAACAATCGTTGTTGTCAAGGGAATTCCTCCTTTCAAGAACCATCATAGCGTTAGCAATGACTAACCACTACTCAAAAAAAGAAAGAATTACTCCGAAAAGGAAAGTGCATCCCGCAGATATTGATTGCGATAGGCGAGCGGCGTGATGCCGGCGTGCTCGCGGAACATCTTCGCAAACTGACCCGGATTCTCATATCCGACGTCAAGCGCAATGTCCGTGACGTTCTTCTCCGTCGTCTCGAGGAGATGGACGGCTTTCGTAAAACGCGCCTTGCGCACAAATGTATAGACGGTCATACCGCTTAATTTTTTGAAACCTTTCTGCAAAAGATAGATCGACGTATCGAGTTTCTCTGCGAGTGCCGCCACTTCGGGTGCGCTCTCGGGTGCGGAGAGAATCTCCTTCATCGCCTGTTTGATTTTTTCTTCAAGCGGGCAGACGCTCTTCGTCGCGATTGCTTCGATGGCGTGCGCAAAGAGGGAGAAGACGATTCGATTCATCTCGATCGACCCCGAAAAGTCATCGTGCGTATGCGTCATGAGCGCGTCAATCATCGCGCGTTCTTCCGTGTGCATGGGAACGCGTACAATCTCTTTTGTCTCCAGACAGAGGCTCTTACAATCACATTGGAACGGAAGGGCGAGTACCATCTTCGCGTGCGTTTTACCCGGGATGATATCTCTCGAGTAGAAGAGTCTTTCGCCGCAAGCGTCCTTAAAATATGTAAGATACATGAAATTTTCCTGCTCTTTTTGATTCGTTGGAGCAAATACAACGAGAGGATTCATCGTCATCACAAACCTCCTTTGATAACTGTTCTCAATTAGAAGAATAGCAGAAATTCTTTTTGTTTTCAAGATGGAATTTTTGTTTGCGGGGTTTTTATGGAAGCGGTTTCGACGGAAAATCATCTTGCGAAAAATCTTTCCGATGCGTTTTCAAAAATCCGTCCGCTCCGGCTCGGGATGCGTGGAACAAGGTGTCTTTTTCTGCTATACTGTACGAAAAAGGAGGGGAAAATCATGCGTTCGTTTTTTTCGGGATCGATGCTCGGTCTTGCAACGGGCGAGGCGTTTGCCTACATGACAAGAGACATGGATGTCGATACGATTCGTGCGCGTTACGGAAATCGCGTGCGTCTATCGCCAAAAGTGCTCGAGCCCCTCTGTTTTTGTGCGATGGGAGGGAGTCCCAAGGAGGCACTCTTCATTGCGGATGCGCTTTTGTGGGCGGAGGCATACGGCATGGCACCGGATCTTCCGATCAAGCGAAGTCTCGTTCGCTTCTTCTATTCGGCGACGGGTTTCGTCCCGACCGAGGGCGATCAGATCTGGATTCGCAAGCAGTCGCACGAGCGTGCGGGTTCGATTCTGGATCTTGATTTTCGCAATGCGTACGACGGATCGGAGACGACGATCGAGGTGCTTTCCTCGGGCTTTTTCGGGAGTGTCGATCGCCCGATCAACGACGCGGACGATCCGGATGCGGTGGTGCGTGTGCTTCCGATCGGACTTTTCTATGCGGGGGACGCGGAAAGGGCGTTTCGCGTGGCGCGATACGCGGCGGCACTCACGCACGGCGACGAGGATACCGTGGACGCGGCAGGAGCCTTGGCGGCGTATCTCTCGGAGCTCATCCTCACGCGCTCGACAAAAAGGGCGGGCGAGACGGCGGATCGGGAACTCGAGAACGTGCAGTCGACGCTCTCTCGCGAGACGGGAAGCGTGGGCGCACGCGCTTATCTCATGGCGCGCGCACTCATCGAAGAGGAGCATCGTTTTGACGAGGCCGCGAAAAAAGCACTCTATATCGCGGACGGCGCGACGATGGCGATCTACGGAGCTTTCTTCGGCGCACTTTTCGGGGAAGAACACCTGCCGCGCGAGAAGCGTCTGGTGGAGAAAGCACCCGCGTTTCGTACGTACGGCGAACGACTGGCGGAAGCCTATGAAAGGAAAAGACGATGAAGGGATCCAAAAAGATCACGCGTTCCATCCTCGTTCTTCTGCTCGTTCTCGTCGCATACTTCGTGCGACCGCACGAGACGGGAAAGCATGATTTTTCGCTTGAGACGGTTGCCAACTATGTTGCGACGCATGGAGAACTCCCGGATGGGTATATTACGAAGAAAGAAGCGCGTGCGCTCGGCTGGGAGGAACGCAAGGGGAATCTCTCGGAAGTCGCACCGGGCAAGGCGATCGGCGGCGATCTCTTCGGGAATCGCGAAAAGCATTTGCCCGACGCGCCGAATCGAGTCTGGTATGAAGCGGATCTCGATTACGACGGCGGATACAGAGGAGCGAAGCGTCTTCTCTATTCAAGTGACGGACTCATTTATTACACGCTTGACCATTATGAAACCATGAACCGCTGGGAGGAATCCGAATGATTGTACTTGACGGCAGACGGATGAAGACGAAAGCAATCACCCATACGTATCTCGCAAAGAGATTTGATTTTCCGTTCTATTACGGGCGAAATCTCGACGCACTCGCGGATCTTCTCGCGGGGATGAAAGAGGAGGTCTATCTCTTTTACGCGCAGGATGCACTCGACGCGATGCCCGAATACGGCGCGGACGTCATCCGCGTATTCTATGAAGTCGCGAGAGACAATTCCGATTTTTATTTCTGGACCAATCTCGGTGAATCTTTTTTTTAACATACGAGACCGCAAAAACGGCGAATCGTGAGGTCTCGCACGATCCAAAGGCGAGTGCGTTCGCGAACTGTGAAGGATGCGAAAGCACGTCTGATTCGCCCGAGCAAAGGAGAAAGGAGAAAAAGATGAAATGTAAAGTCTGCGGTACGGAACAACAAGAAATGAGTAAGTTCTGTACCTATTGCGGTGCACCGCTCGAAGACCGTGAGAACACGGAGGTCGAGGTGCCGAAGAGGGACGCACACGAGGAGGGAGGATTCTCCTCCGACGGGGAGAAACGCGCTTCGGGGACGTGGACGGAAGTGCATGACGAGCCGAATCGCACACACCGTGCAGGAGGCGGTTTTGTCGGCTGGATGCGCAAGATGTCGCATTATGCGGAAAGACTCGTCGCATGGAGCAAAGGCTACGGCGGGATTTATCTCGCGCTGGGTATTGTCGTACTGGTGCAGGTCCTGCAATCGTGGACGACCGGTCTCGCGGGGATCGCACTCGGCATCGGCGGTTTGGGGATTCTAAAAGGTCTCATCTACGCATTGGTCGCCTATGTCATCGAACGCGCCATCGTGAAATACTGTCTCCGATCCGTCCGTGGAAACGATGAGGTCGAAGATCTCAATCTTCACATCGCTTGGGAATTTGCCGTTTCAGGCATCGTCGGCTGGGTACTGGGAAGCTTGTTCCGCGGCTTGTTGATCCCGACCATCCTCTCTCTTCTTGCCGCAGCGACCGTTGCGACGACGTTCATGAGCTATGCGCTCCTCGAGGGCGAAGAGATGAAATTTTTCGGCAAACACATCACCGTGCGTCTTGTCATCGCAGTCATTGTGATCGTCATCTTCGGTCTCATCATTGCAAGTTGCGCACGCAGTATGGTGAATGCTTTTCCGAGAGAATTGCTCCAAGAACTGCCTCACTAACAAAAAAATATGTTTGCATGAAAAAACCCCCGTACCGATTCCCGGACGGGGGTTTTCTGTTGTCCAAATTTCGTTGTTTCGATTAGAAACGTAAGAAAATCTTCGCGATGGTGAAATAGAGAAGCAGTGTCGAGGCGTCCGCGATGGTCGTGATGAGCGGGCTTGCCATGACCGCCGGATCCACGCCGAGTTTCTCCGCAAGGAGCGGCAGGAGTCCGCCTAAGAGTTTTGCGATGATGACGGAGCCGAAGAGCGTGACCGACACGGTCGCCGCAATCGACGTCGATTCATTGTGCATCCAGAGTATGCGCACAAAATTGAAGCACGAGAGCACGACGCCGACGAGAATCGCCACGCGAAATTCTTTCCACAGGACGCGGAAGAGATCCGAGAATTTGATATCGTCCGTCGAAATACCGCGGATGATGAGCGTCGACGATTGACTGCCCGCGTTTCCGCTCGTGTCCATGAGCATGGGGATAAAGAGTGTGAGCGAGGTGACCTGTGCAAGCATGTTTTCAAAATGTCCGAGAATCGACGCGGAAAGCGTCGCGGAAATCATAAGCAGGAGCAGCCACACGATGCGCGCCTTGGCGAGCGAAAAGACCGACGCGTCCGTGTATTTTTCTTCCGAAGGCGTCATTGCCGCCATGATCTGGAAGTCTTCCGTGGCCTCCTGTTCCATGACGTCCATGATATCGTCGACCGTGATGATGCCGATGATGCGCTCTTCTTTATCGACGACGGGAATCGCGACGAAGTCATATTTTTGGAAGAGTTGCGCGACGTCCTCTCGGTCGTCTCCCGCGTGTACATAGAGCACGTCCGTCTCCATGAGATCTTCGATCTTCGCATTGTCGTCCGCAAGCACGAGACTTCTTAACGACACGGTGCCGAGGAGCTTTCTCGTCGCGTCCGTGACGTAGGAGGTGAAGATCGTCTGCATATTGACACCGGTGTTCTTGAGATGAAGGAGCGCCTCTTTGGCGTTCATCTCGCGCCCCACCGTCGCGTATTCGATTGTCATGATGCTCCCGGCACTATCCTCGGGATACATGAGAAACTGATTGATGAGCTTGCGCTCGTCGGGGGTGGAGGCCTTGAGAATTTTGTTGACGATCATGGCAGGCATCTCTTCGATGACGTCGATCATATCGTCGAAATAGAGTTCACCCATGAGCTCGTCGACTTCTTTATCCGTCGACGATCGGATGATTTCCTCCTGTTGTTCCGAGCTGAAACGCGTGAAAACGTCGACCGCGACATCTTTTTGCAGACTGCGAAAGAGTATCGACGTCGTCTTGGGATCCACTTCGTCAAGTAACTCCGCAATTTCCACTTCGTTGAGATGGTTCAATGTATCGCAGATCTCGGCGAGGTTTTTTTCCTCGATTAACCGTTCGATTTTCTTCCGAGTTTCTTCGAGCATTCTTTCATCCATACGATGACCCCCTTTCCGTAATATTCTAAACAAATTTATTATACAGGAAGCATCTCGATAAAACAAAAGCAGGTTTCGAAAAAGAGACCTGCTTTTTTCAAATTTTTACAAAATCTTGATCGTCGCTTTTTTCTCCGCACGCGGTTTTTCACTCGGCGCGGGATATCCGATCACGGCGAGACCGCCCACGATGTGATCCTTCGGCACGCCGATCTCGTCGAGATACGCGCGCACGCATTCCTTCTCGTCTTCATGTTTTAATTGATTGATCCAGACCGAGCCGAGTCCGCGATTCGCCGCCGCGAGGAAGAGATAGGTGAGCGCACACGCACAGTTCTCACGCGCGTTCACGTCGTCCTTCTCGTCCGAGACGATGACGACCACGGGCGGATGATACATCGTGTAGTCCTCTCGTCCCGTCGCGCATTTTACAACATCGACGAGTTTTGCAATCTTTTTCTCGTCGGTCAGTGCCGTAAACTGCCATGTGTTGCGGTGCATGGCATTCGGCGCATAGGCCGCCTCTTCCAAAATTTCCCTGAGCAATTGTTTGTCCACGGGCGTGGACTCGTACGCGCGCGTACTCTTGCGCGCTTCGATGAGTGTTTTCCAATCCATCGAATCCCTCCTTTATTCATCAGTATACAACAATGCGCGACATTCGGAAAAAAGAAGCACGTGCAGAGTGCAACACTCATGCAAAAAAAGAATTGCACATGCTTTTTTGCGGATTGATTGAGCTGTGGTACAATAAAACAAAGGAGAAACGGTATGGATCATTTTTTCAATCTCGTACGCGGTGTGGGCATCCGCGATATCCTCGATATTCTCATTGTGGCGGTGGTTTTTTACCGCCTGTTTTTGATGCTCAAAGAGACGCGCGGCGAGCAACTCATGAAGGGCATCATCATTCTCTTTCTGTTTGCAAAGATCACCGGCTCGGATCTCGTCCGTTTTTATACGATTAACTGGTTACTCGAAGAATTGCTCAATTTGGGCGCGATTGCGATCATCATCGTCTTTCAGCCCGAACTTAGACGTGCGCTTGAGAATCTCGGACGATCCAATGTCTGGAAGCAGGGCTTCCGATCGTCGGGCGAAACCTCGACGGAGCGCGATGTCGACGAGATCGTGCGCGCATGCCTGAGTCTTTCGCGTCAAAAAATCGGCGCGCTCATCGTCTTTGAGAAGAAGACGGGACTCGGAGAAATCATCGAGACGGGTACGGCGATCGATGCGTCCATTTCGATGGAGCTACTGATCAATATCTTTATCCCCAACACGCCTCTACACGACGGAGCACTCATCATCAGGGATGGCAGAATCATCGCCGCGGCGTGCATTTTGCCACTGACGGAAAACAAGGATCTCCCGCGCGAACTCGGGACGAGGCACCGCGCCGCCATCGGCGTGACGGAACGGTCGGACGCGATTTCTTTAATCGTCAGCGAAGAGACGGGTGCCATCAGCATTGCCGAGCGTGGCAAGATCAGCCGACATCTCGATGAAGAGACGCTCCGCAAGCAACTCTTTGACGCCTTTCGCAAGGACGATCTCCTATTCGGGAGTCTGAGGAGGAATGACGATGAAAAGCCTCAGGAATAATCTCAGCATCAAACTCATGGCGTTACTCATCGCCATCCTCGCATGGTATTACGTCATGCAGGATAAGAACCCCGTGAAGAGCTTTGAATTTACCGCCGTACCCGTGGAAATCACGGGCGTCGGACGCCTTTCGGATGCGCGGCTCGTCCTCATGGAACCGAAGAACCCCACGGTCAATGTCCTCGTCGAGGCAAAACGCAATGAATTAAATCGCATGTCTGCAAAAGATCTCAGACCGAAGATCGACCTTTCCGAAGTGATGAAAGAAGGCTCGCACAATCTTCGCGTGCGCGTGGACAAACCTTCCGCCGTCGATATCAAACGTATCGACAAGCCGGAAATCACGGTGAAACTCGAGAGCGTCGTCAAAAAATCGATCCCGATTACCGTCCGTTTGGCGGAGAAACTGCCGGATGATTTTATCCTCAAAAGCACGACCTCGACGCCCAAAGAAGTGCGCATCGAAGGTCCTTCCTCGAAGATTGCACTTGTCACGCAAGTTGTGGCGACCCTCGATCTCCAGGGGGAGACCAAATCGAAGACCCAGAACGTCGAGCTTGCGGCACTCGATGAAGACGGCAATCCCGTTGACGGCGTGACTTTGTCTCAGGAATACGTGAGCGTGACGGCGGAGATTCGCCATATGCGAGAAGTGCCGGTCGAAGTCGTGACCACGGGGACGCTCCCCGACGGCGTGACACTTATCGGTAAGACCGTGACACCGAAGACCGTGAAGGTCATGGGCAGCGTCGACGATTTATCCAAACTCAAACTTCTCAAGAGCGCACCGATCGATCTTTCGTCGATTCGCGACGATACCAAAGTCAAACTCGCACTCGTACTCCCCGACGGCGTTGAACTCTACGGGGACGGCGAAGCCGTGTACTGTGATTTTGTCGTCGACAAGGAAATCGAGAAAGACATCCTCGTGCCGTATTCGGCGATCAAAGTCGAAGGCGCGACGACGCCCGAGATCTTGTCCAAAGGTTTTGCACGCGTGCGCATTCGCGGCGACAAATCGCTCATCGACAATTGGTCGAGTAAGAACGTCGCGATGAAAGTGAACGCCGCGGGGCTCGGGAAAGGCGAACATCGCGTCTCGATCCACGTCGAAAAGATTCCGAACGTCGAGATTCTCTCGATCATGCCGGAGACCATGCACATCCGCATCGACTAAGACGAACGAATCGCAACATTAGAACCAATCAAAAACCGCGTTTTCGAGAACGCGGTTTTTGTGTGCATGTGGATTTAACGAGCGACACGCATTTTTTCGATGAGAATCGCAAATCTTCTCTCCAGTGCCTCTCGTGTGAAAAACGCGATATGCGGCGTCAAGAGCGTATCGGTCGATGTGAGAAGCGGTCGCTTGGCAATCGGCGGTTCGTCCGTGAAGACATCGAGGAGGGCAGCGCGAATCCGTTTCTCAGAAAGCGCACGCGTGAGAGCCGCTTCTTCGACGATTGCCCCGCGAGCGCAGTTGACGAGTACGGCGGATGCTTTCGTCTTGGAGAGTTCCGCGTCGCCAATAAAACCCGTCGTCTTATCACTCAGCGGGAGATGGAGACTTACGATGTCGCTCTCGCGAAGAAGCGTATCGAGCGAAACCGACTCGGCACCGTCGAGCGATTTTTCCGAGCGATTGTAGAAAAGAACGCGCGCGCCGAACGCAAGAAAAAGTTTTGCCGTGCGCCTGCCGATGTTTCCGAGACCGATGATCCCGACCGTCTTCCCCGCAATCTCTTCGCCCGGAACGGTCTCTATGCCGCCCGTCCGCGTCCGCGTGTCGTTCTCGGGAATTCGACGAAAATACGCGAGTACGAGCGCGATGACATGCTCCGAGACGGCGATGTCGCTATATCCCGACGCATGATCGATCGAGACCCCGCGCGAGCGGAGTTCCTCCATCGGGATATGATCGAGCCCCGTAAAAGCGACGAAGAGATGCGAAAGACGTGTCCACGCGCGATAGATCTCGGGCGCGATTTTTTGATTGGCAACGAGGATCCAATCCGCATCCATCCCGCGGCGAAGGAGCGCATCTCCCTCGGCACGATCCTCATAGACGACGACTTCGACGTCCGGCAGAACCTCGGCGAGCACTTCTTCGATTCGCGACTTCTCAATGCCGATCGGTTCGATGACGACAAGTTTCATGAGAGTTCCTCCTTTTTGTACCGCACGATCGGGGGTGCAGGGAATAAAATTTTGGCAAAAGCGGAAATCGCAATGATCCCCAGCGCGAGCGCGAGCGCGATGAAGAACGCCGAGATCCCCTGCTCAATCCCCGCCTCGAGATTCCCCTCGACGAAGAAATTCATCATATAGTAGATGCGAAAACCCGGCACCAAAGGGAGAATCCCCGGCACGATGTAGATCGTGACCGGATTTTTTTCAAATCGTGCGAAGATCTCCGCCAAGAATGCGATGAGAAGTGCCGCGAAAAAATTTGCGAAGATGAGACTCATGCCGTGATCCACACAATACGCGCACAAGACCCAGCCCATCGCCCCTGCGAACGACGCACTGAGGAGCGCGCGACGACGCACTTGGAAAAAATAGGAGAACCCGAGCGTCGTGATAAACGAGATCAAAAACTGCAAAGGATAACTCATAGCGCACCTCCCAGAAAAGCGCGTACCGCAACCACGAGACCCGCGCCGAAACTTAACGCCACAATCATGATGAGCGACTCGTTGATGCGACTCGTGCCGCTGATGAGATCCCCGTACATAAAATCGCGTACTCCGTTCGTAAACGGCACACCCGGCAAGAACGGCAACATCGCACCGATGATAATGCGATTGGCATCGTGTCCGATCCCCACCCACGGAAGCACATGCCCCATGATCCCGATCAGTACACCGACCACGAGATACATGAGCACCGGCGCATTCGACGGAATGTAAAAGAGCAAGAGCACCGAGAGAAACGCCGTGAGAAAGCACGGGATGAGATCCGCAGTCGTCCCGCCGATTAAGAGGAGGAACGCGCTTGAACCTACCGCGCCGCCCGCCGCCATCACGAGCGGATGATACGTACGCGCCCCCGCGATCTGCTCCAGACGCGCCGTCGCCTCCTCATATGACATCTCGTGACGTACAAAATAACGCGAAAAATCATTGATGAGCGCAATGCGATAGAGATCACTCCCGCGCACTTTGATATTCCGAAGAAAACTCATCGACTCCTTGCCGTCCGACGTGAGCAAAATCACCGTCGGCGTGACAAAAGCCTGCACTTTGTCGTAACCGCGCGAAACGAGAATCCGATGAATCGTCCCCTCCGTGCGCACGACCTCCGCACCCGAAGCGATGAGAACCTCCCCCGCAGAGAGCGCGATCCGCATCACCTGTTCCCTCGTAAGCTCCATGACATCACCTCAACTATAAGATACCTATAGTATAACGGAAAAAACCGCAAGCGAAAACGTACCCCGCGAAATTCGAGGCTCAACGGACGCACATCGGGCATCAGAAAAAGATCGCAAAAAGACCGACCCACACGCCATGGTTCCAAACGATAGAACGAAAACATCTTCAAATGCGATTTTTACCGGGGGGGGGTATTCAATTGGCGAGAAAATTGATATACTGTACGCACAAAAGGACAGTGTAAATCAATCTGAAAGCCCGATCGGCAAGGGCGATCGGACATGACGCTCGTACAAGGAGGTAAGGAATGAAAGGGATCAAACGAACGACCGCAATCCTCGTGGCACTGATGCTCCTCTTCGGCGCACTCGCACCCGCCACGGCACGGGCGGAGGAAAGAGCTGTCGAGGAAAGCGCACCCCAAGAGATCAAAGCACAAGAGACGGAGACGACGGAAACGACGGAGACGACGGAGACGACCGAGAGGGAACCCCTCGCAATCGCAGACGAGAATACCACCGCCGCACAAGGTGAACCCGTAGGCGCACAAAAGACGTTTACCGTCACCAAACGGGCGGTGGGCAATCCGAACGCACCGGAAGAACCCGTCGGCGAGTATGATACGTTTTATGAAGCGGTTGGGGCATGCGAGCAAGAAAAACTTGAGAATCTCTATATCATCACGATGAATCACGATTATACAATTCCGGGAACAGAAGCACTCTGGGGAAAAAGTAATGTCAATATGCTCTTGCAATCAGCAGGGGAGAATCGGTTTCAACTTACGAGAAAATTATCCGATGAACCTCGGAGAGACTTTTTGAGCCTTTATAACAACTGCAAACTCACGGTAAAAAATGTGATTCTTGACGGCGGCAATCAGACGCAGTTCACTTTTATGACGGGAAATGCGGAACTGACACTTGCCAAAGGAACTGTATTTCAAAATTTTGTAGACAATCCGGATCTGGACGGCCCGGCGATTTATTTATCCGGCAACTCAACGCTCAATATTGAGGACGGGGTTATGGTTTGGGACAATCGCAGTGTAAATGAAGCAGGGAATCAACCCGGCGTAATAAGCCTCCGTGACGCTGGATGCACACTAAATATCAATGGCGGAACATTTAAGAACAATGAGAGCAAGAAGTTTGGCGGCGTAATCTTTTCTAGGGGAACCGTAAATATCAGCGGTGGCACTTTTAAGGGCAACAAAGCTACCTATGGAGGCGCAATTGCATCTTATGGTGAACTTTATATTACGGGTGGCACTTTTATGGAAAATCGTGCAGCTCAAGGCGGTGCCATCCTAGCAAAGAAAAGTTCCATTCAAAAGGCTCAGTTCAAGGACAACATGGCATTTTTTGGCGGTGCTATCATGGCGAATCAAGAAATGACGATATCTGATTCGCTCTTTGAGAAAAATCAAGCAGCAACAGATGGCGGTGCAATCTATGCGAAAGATTCGTTGGATATCAAGGGATCGCGTTTTCTTATGAACTATGCGCAACGTGATGGCGGGGCAATTGCAGATCACCGGCATCAATACGCATATGAAATCGATGACCCCAACGCCTACAAGAATGTAACGATTGACGAGAAGACGCTATTCCAAGGCAATACGGCTGGGAATGGACTTTTCACGCCGCCGAGGAACCATGAAGCATTTACAAATCTCAAGTTTCATCCGGACTCGGATGTGGAGCATGGGAAACTGACGAAGAAGAGTCTCCTAAACAACTACGACATCAATTATCAAAACGATCGGAGACTCATCACTTACGATGCCAACGGCGGAAGATTTAACGACGGCAAAAAAATCAAGACGGTAGAATATTCGGTCGATGAAAACATCAAGATCAGGGAAGCACCGACGAGACGCGGATATACATTTACGTATTGGAAAGGTTCCGAGTATCGTCCGGGCGATGACTATACGGTAAAAGACAATCATACGTTTATCGCACAATGGGAAAAAGAAGAGAAACCGCCGAAACCGCCGATCATCGAAAAGATCATCGTCGATCCGAACGGCGGAACATTCTCGGACGGCGCGACGGGAAGAAAGTTCTTTGAAGTGGCGGTCGGGAAGATTTTCCATCTGCCCGCGGCACCGACGCGCGAGGGGTACAAATTTATCGCGTGGAAAGGCACGGATGCCGAGTATCAACCGGACTATCCCTATGTTGTAAAACCCGGCGGAGAAACTTTTGTCGCCGTGTGGGAGGGCGAGGAACCGAAACCGGCACCGATGCCGACACCGCGTCTCACCGTTCCCGTACCGCGCGTATCTTTACCCGTGATTCCGACGATTCCGAAAGCGGGCGCGGGGAAATAGCAAAATCAAAAACTCGGGGCATATCCCCGAGTTTTTTTGTGCCCGATCGGTCGCGCTCGCCTGTCCGTGGCGGTCGCGTTTTTTGATTCAAAAGCAAATGAAAAACGGCGATGCTTTCGTGCGTCGCCGTTTTGTATTAGCATGTTTTTGTTTCTTCTGTTGTTTCTTCCGTCATCGTGTCCAGGGTGTTCGTTCCGCTCGTGTTCGTCTCTTCTTCAAATGTCCGTCTGAAATACGGTTTGGCGAGGAACATGCGATCGACGACGACGCCGGTGTCGGCGAAGAGGTCGCCGATGGAAGCATGTCGCTCGGTGAAGGGGATCATGAGATAGAGAGGCCAGATGAGAATCTGGACGGCGCGCATGGCACCTTCGCGCACGAGCGCGTCTTTCCAGCCGAGTTTCTCATCCTTGAGCGATACGACGCGCACACCGACGATCATTTTGCCGAGGGTTTGTCCGTCGCAGTAGAGGGTCATAAGGACAAAATAGGCGAGCGTCGTGATGAGCGCGAGCACGGAGTAGACGGAGGGGAAGTGTTTCTCGACGGGGAATGCGAAAAGTGCCGAGAGGGGATTAATGAGGATCCTCTTGATACCCCAGAGGACGATGCCGTCAATAGTATAGGCGACAAGTCGCAGCCAAAAGCCGGCAAAGAAGACCGAGGGGAGTTTTTTATACGGACTCATAGCGCACCTTCATAGATGTACATGAGGGAACTGTTGGCTTTGGGGAGTCCGATGATCTGACCGAGTTCGCTCTTCGATCCGAGTGCGCCGAAGAATTGTTTGAAGAGATTGTCCGTGCTTGTGTAGCAGAAGACTTCCGCGTCTTCGAGATTTTGCTCTTGCTTGAGCATGTCGAGGGCTTCTTCGCGATTGGCGAGTACGTCGACGAGTCCGATGGCTTTCGCCTGATCGCCGTCATAGATGCGGCCGTCGGCGATGGGTTTTAATTTCTCGATGGGGATTTTTCTGCCGTCGGAGACGACTTTGAGAAAACGTGCGTAGCTGTTGTCGATGAGGCTCTGCATGACGGCGCGTTCGTCGTCGGTCATCTCACGCGTCGGGGAGAGGATGTCTTTCTTCGCCGCGGATTTGAAGACTTCGTATTTGACGCCGTATTTGTCGAGGAGTCCCTTGTAATTGATCGACTGCATGATGACGCCGATGGAGCCGGTGAGGGTCTCGGGGGACGCGATGATCTTGTCGGTCTCTGCGGAGATATAATAGCCGCCGCTTGCCGCCATGTTCTTCATATAGACATAGACGGGAATTTTTTTCTCGGTGCGGATCTTCTGAATGGCGTCGCGGATCTCGCGGGATTCGTACACGCCGCCGCCGGGAGAATTGACGGTGAGAAAGACCGCTTTGACGGTGGGATCATCGTAGACGGCTTGGAGCTCTCCCATAAAATTTGCGTGATTGTAGCTTCCTCCGTCCAAACTGATGCCGCCTGATCCGGTGATGGCACCTTCGACCGAGAGGACGGCGATGCGGTTCTCATGATCTCCCGGGACGAGGACGTCTTCTTCTTGGAACGGGCTCCACGAGGAGAAATAATCTTGAATCTGCGTGCGAACTTCGCTCGAGGTCTCTTCGACCGGGCGGTGTTTCTTGATGCCGATGAATGCGCCGCCGATGACGACGACGATGGCGATGAGGAATGCTGCTGTACGTTTGTTCATCTTGTTTCCTTTCTTTCCTTGGTGATGTGTGTGATTTCAGGCAATGCGCCCTCGAAATAGGAACGGAAGAATCGTTCCGCCTGCGTGATGCCGACGCGTGCCATGTATTCGCGCGCCGCATGCATGGAGAGCATGGCGATGCCGATGTCCGCGCTCGCGACGGGGAGCGTGCGTGCACGGAGGGGACCGATGGTCGAGCCGCCGCGTCTGTCGGACGCATTGTAGAACGTCTGGACGGGTACGTCCGCACGTTTGGCAACCATGCGAACGACGGCTTCGGTCTCGGCGTGGGTGGTGTACGATCCGTTGGCGGCGATTTTTAACGTGATGCCGCCATCGAGACTTGGGCGATAGACGGGATCGTGCGTCTCCGGATGATCGGGATGGACGGCGTGCGCCATATCCGCGCTCATGAGAAATGCGTCGTCGAGAAGTGCGTTCACGTCCGTGCCGTTTGCCTCGGCGATGCGCCGGAGGATGTGAAAGACGGTCGGACTCTCCGCGCCTTCATCGGTGAGGGATCCGATCTCCTCGTGATTGTAGAAGATCGCCATGGTATTCTTCGCAAACTGCATGCCGTGTGCGATCGCGTATGCCATCGCGAGATCGTCGAGTCTCGGAGAGAGAAGATAGTCTCCCATCTCGACGGGTCCCTCGAGATCGTAGAGAAAGAGATCCGTGCCGAGAATGCGCTCGGGGATCGTCCCGAGTTCTTTGGCAATGCGTTCGCGAAGCGGCGTGCTTCCGGTGTACACGGGAAGTTCTTTTTGAGGATTCACGGCAAGACCGTCGTTCACGGTGCGCTCCATGTGAATCGCCTGATGCAAAAAGATTGCGACGGGCTCGTGGAGGACGACCGTCTCTTCCGCGATCGCGCCGTCTTTTTCGTACGCGACGACGCCGGAGAGACCGAGCGGCCGATTCCAGAACGAAAGATGAATGGGACCGCCGTAGACTTCGACATTGAGGACGGGCACGTCTTCGCGCACGATCGGGTCAAGGGCTTTGAGTCTGTACGTCGGGCTGTCAAGATGCGCTGCGGCGAGTTTCATCTTGTCGCCGTCGAGC
This sequence comes from uncultured Peptostreptococcaceae bacterium, assembly GCA_947283485.1. GTDB lineage: Bacteria > Bacillota > Clostridia > Tissierellales > Peptoniphilaceae > CAMYOU01. Next base: position 12,406 of record CAMYOU010000012.1, on the reverse strand, counting down.
GAAAATGCAGTCAAGAATCCGCGCTTGCGGACAAAAAATTTCCCGCGCGCTTCGCCGTGATAGGGTAGAAATCCGAGTGAACGAAAATAGCTTTCCAATCGATCCGCGGCTTCGAACGCGGAGCCGGTTTGTAAGAGTTCGTAGAGTTGCAAACTTTCATCCCCTTTCCGAAAGACAGTATAGTAATCTTCCTGTAAGATTTCAACTTTCAAAATAAACCCGCCTTTGATATACTGAGCCTCGGAGGGTTTTATGAAAAAATCGACACGTAAGAAAATCAATATCGGCATCGTCATTTTCTCGGCGGTGTTTATTCTTCTCACCGTATTTTTTGTCGACGGGCCGGAAAAGATTTTGCAAACCGTGAAAAATCTCGACGTGCGATATCTCATCTGCGCCTTGGCGACGGTGACGCTTGCGTGGTTTCTCGAGGCATGTGCGCTCAAGCGACTCGTGCATGTGAGAAATTACGAGCTCCGTCTCGGCGATGCGTTTCGCGCGACGACGACGGGGATTCTATTCAATCAACTCACCCCGCTCTCCTCGGGCGGGCAGCCGATGGAAATCTATGTTTTGAATCAAATGGGGATTCCGGTAGGTCTCGGCATGAGTGCAATGATGATGCTCACACTCATCTACCATCTCTATATTTTTCTCTTCGGCGCGGTTACGATTGCGTCCTTTTATGCGCATCAGGGTGCGACGCTCGCGCGGGTGGCACCGTTCCTCTGGGGCGGTTACATCCTCAATCTCGTGACGACGGGCGTGTTTGTCGCCATCATCGTCTCCGAGGAGAAGACCCTCGCGATCCTTCGGAAACTCGTCCGTCTCGCGAAGAAACTCCATCTCGTCAAGGACGAGGAAAAGGCATTTTCCAAAGTAGCAAACGAAATGCAGAGCTTTAACGACGCGTTTCGCTTCTTGCGGCAAGAGGGACTCGGGCGCGTCTTGGTCGCAAGCATCTACTATTTTCTCGCGCTCACGGCACTCTACATCGTGCCGTATTGGGTGTTCCGATCGTTCGGCATGCACTATCCACTGCACCTCGTCATCATGGGGACGATTGCGGTCGCTTTCGTCACCTCGTATATCCCGCTTCCCGGCGCGAGTCTCGGCGCGGAGGGCGGATTCTACATCATTTTTTCCTATTTTTTCCCCGAAACGCAGGGTCTGGGACTCATCGTCGTCTTTTGGCGGCTTGTGACGTTCTATTATCCGATCGTCTTCGGAAATTTCGTGCTCGCGACGCATACGAGACGATTTGCCCATGCGTCCGAAGAGACCAAAGAACAAGAAACGGAGTAAACCATGAAGAAAGTACAGTATGCGCTTGTGATCCTCGCGCTCTTTTTGGTCGGTTGCGGGCAAAAATCCGCAACGCCCAAGATCTACACCTCGTTCTATCCTGTCTATGATTTCACGAAAAAAATCGCGGGCGATGATCTCGAGGTCATCAACCTCACACCGCCCGGAGTTGAGGCGCACGATTTTGAACTCGATGCGCGGACGATGGGAGAACTCGGGGATGCCCAACTCGTCTTTGCCGTCGGACTCCACATGGAGCCGTGGCTCGAGAATGCGGAGAAGAATTTCCCGAATGTGCGTTTTGTAAAACTCTCGGACGGCATCACGACGCACGAGATCGACGGCGTGACCGATCCGCACATCTGGCTCTCGTTTGAGAATGCGAAGAAAATGGCGGAGACGATCGCAGACGCCCTCTCCGAGATCGTCCCGGAGAAAGCGGAGGATTTTCACGCGCGCAAGGACGGTTTTGTCGGGGAACTCGCCGCACTCCAAGCGGACTATATCGAACAAACCGCGGATCTTACGGATCGCACGCTCGTCGTGACGCATGCGGCATTCGGTTATCTCGCGGATGAAATCGGCTTTACGCAAGTGCCCATCGAGGGACTCGGCTCGGAAACGGAACCCGATGCGGCAACCATGCGTCGGGTCATCGACTTTGTGAAGGCACACAAAATCCCCGTGATCTACGCCGCTGAGGCACTCTCACCCAAGACCGCCGAGACGGTCTCGCGCGAGACGGGTGCCACAGTGCGCGTGCTCGATCCGGTCGAGAATCTCGATACCGCGCGGCGCGAAGCGGGCGAAGATTATCTTTCCATCATGAAACAGAATCTCGCGACACTCCTCGAGGATCGCCGATGATGCTCGAAATGAAAGGCGTGTCGTTTCGATACGATACGCGCGAAGTCCTCTGCGATATCGACCTCGCCCTTGCGGACGGAGAATGGCTCGGCATCGTCGGAGCAAACGGCGCGGGCAAATCCACACTCCTAAAACTCATCCTCGGACTCATCGAACCCGACGCGGGGACGATCACGCGTTTTCGCGATCCGAATTTCAAAGCGTGGCACGAGATCGCCTATATGAGACAAGAGGGTTTCCTCACGATGCGTGCATTTCCAGCAAGCGTCGAGGAAATCATCTCCATGCCGCTCATGATCCCCGTGCGCAAACGCGAGATGACGCGTGCAGCCATGCATGCCGAAGTCGAACGCGCCATGCGCCTTGTGGGACTTCACGGTTTTGCGAAGAAAAAGATCTCGGATCTCTCGGGCGGTGAGAGACAAAAAGTGCAGATCGCGCAGTCCATCGTCGCGCATCCGAGACTTCTCCTCATGGACGAACCGACGACGGGACTCGACGAACGCGCGACGAGAGAACTCGAGCATCTCTTTGCGGGACTCAAACGGCGCGAAGCCGTCTCCGCGATCGTCATCAGTCACGACGCCACATGGCTAAGAAATGTCGTTGATCGTACGCTCTTTCTCATCGACGGAAGGCTCGGTGAGCACCATGCTTAGTTACGCTTTTATGCAACGGGCGTTCCTCGTGGGACTCATCTTCGCCGTGATCCTACCCGCGCTCGGACTCATTATGGTCTTAAAAAGGCTCTCCATGGTCGGCGACGCGCTCTCGCATATTTCGCTCGCCGGCGTTGCCGCGGGACTTCTCATGGGCATCAATCCCATCGCGGGTGCCGTCCTCGTCTCGATCTTTGCGGGACTCTCGATCGAATGGCTCCGCAGACGTATTGCAGGCTATGAGGAACTCTCGATCGCACTCATCATGAGTTTTGGCGTGGGACTTGCGGGCGTGCTCTCCGGATTCGTCCCGAGCGCGGGGAGTTTTCACCAATACCTCTTCGGCTCCATCGTCTCCATCACGACCGGCGAGACCGTGTTCATCCTCGTTCTCTCCGTCGCCGTCATGCTCCTCTATTTTTATTTTTATCCGGAGCTTATGATCTATGCGTTCGACGAGGAACGGGCAAAACTCATGCACGTCCGTCGCGATGTGCTCTCGTTCGTCTTTACGATCCTCACCGCCGTGACCGTCGCCGTCGCGTCAAAAATCATCGGCGCGCTCCTCGTCTCGAGCATGATGGTGATCCCCGTCACCTGTGCCTTACGGCTCTCCTCGAGCTTCAAGAAGACGCTTCTCGTCGCGATCGCATTTGCCGCGGCGTTCGTCGTCGCAGGACTCACGCTCTCGTACTACTACGCATTGCGACCCGGCGGCACCATCGTCCTCATCGGCATCCTCGCCGTCGTACTCGTCTTCTCGTGGAAACGCAAATAAAACGAAAACAAATAGCGACACAAGAAAAGCATCGTGATCCCCACGATGCTTTTTTGATGCGCAAACGTCCGCGCAAGAAATGGAGAAAGAGAACGCGACACATCCGCTTCGCGAAGAAAAAACACACACGAAACGGGAGAGAGCATCCGAGCGCACATCGATACACGAAGCGAAGAGTTTTGTGCGCGCGTGCTTCTCGAACGCCCGAGACTCGAGATGAGAAAAAGAGAAACCGCTTGCGGGGTATTTCTTTCCCAATGCTTGTGATATACTGAGCATACAAGAAGAGATCCGAGAACATTTTTCAAAAGAGTGTTCCATGAGATGATTTCAAAATCGAATCTTTGTAAAGGAGGAAATATGATGCAGATCCGAAAACGCGCGACGGCGATCCTCTTGGCGTGCATGCTCGTCCTTACGACCCTTACGCCCGTCGCGGTGCAGGCACAGAGTGAACCCACGCAAGCGGCGGCGGAAGACGCGCAAGCGGTACGCCCCGACACGGATGAAACGGCCTCCTCGGAGAGCGAACGCAAAGACACGGAAACGACCGAAGCACTTGAACTTTCCAAGGAAAACACCCCGGTTGCACAGGGTGAGCCCGCAAGCACGGAAAAAACTTTTACCGTCACCAAACGACCGGTGGACAATCCGAATGCACCGGAAACATCCGTCGGCAAGTATGATACGCTCTGGGATGTGATGGCAAACTGCACAGATGGCAATCCTAGTGATCTCTATATTGTCACAATGAACAAAGATTATGAAATTACAAAAGATGATACTACTTGGGGAAAAAATGGTGTAAATATCGTTTTGCGCTCCGCGGGAAGTCAAGCACACACACTATCTTCGGGGCTTGAAAGAGTTATGGTTACTTTTGATAGGGGCTCAACGTTTGAAACGCAGAATGTTATTTTCGACGGGAAGGGCAAGGCACGATTTACTATTGCAGACAATTCCAAAATTACACTGGGAAAAGGCACGGTGGTTCAAAACTTTGTCGACCTGAAGAAGCAAGGTGCACCAGCAATTTATTTAACAGGGAACTCGAAACTGAATATTCTTGAGGGAGTGATCATACAGAACAACACCTCCGTATATTACGGCGGTGCAATTTGCGCATGGGATAGCGAAGTAAATATCAGCGGTGGAATTTTTCAAGGAAACAGAGCACAGGGTGGAGGCGTGATCGCTTCCCTTAGAAAAGGTAAGTTGAATATTACTGGAGGAACGTTTGAAGATAATACCGCTACAGCATACGGAGGCGCAGTATTCACCGGCATTGAATCAAAAATCGAAGGAGCGACTTTCAAAAACAACTTTGCAAAATGGGGTGGTGCTCTCTATAATGACGGGAACGTCACCCTAACGGCTTCGAATTTCACCGAGAACCAAGGCATGTACCACGGCGGGGCGATCTATCAGGCAAAAGGAAAACTCGATGTAAAAAACACTGCGTTTACGAAGAATAAAATGACACATCCGAAAGGCGTGGGCGCGGCAATTTATTTTGATAACGCTCTTACAGAGGAACAAAAAATCGAAGGTTCTACATTCTCAGAAAATAAAGCTATGAGCGGTGCGGGCATCTATCTCGATGTAGACACCAAGCTTGACGTTGTGAGGTCAAAATTTGAGAAGAATGAAGCCAAACAAGGTGCGGCGATTGCAACTCCTGTGGAGAAAAAGGTCGACGCGACAAAAGCACAGCTAACCGTCTCGGGAGATTCGTTGTTTGATGGCAACAGAGCCTATCAGGGCGGTGCACTCTTGACTGCGATCCCGACTTTCATCAAGAAGACGACCTTTACCGGAAATGAAGCACTCTTGGCAGAGGGAGACGAGAAAAAGAATCCGCACAAATCGGGTGTCGGTGGCGCGATCTATGTGATGGATTTCAAGACTGAGATTAGCGAGACAAAATTTAATAAGAACACCGCATTCGGATCGGGTGGAGCGATTGGCGTCAGCGGAGTGACTCGGGATCAAGATGGCAAGGTGACAGGGATCAAACCCGAGGCAAAACTTGCGATTGTAGGCGGAACGTCATTCCAATACAACGAAGCCACAGTCGGTCAGGGGGGTGCCATTTACACGATTCCATACCAATACAACAATCTGATCAAACTCAACGACAACAGATTACCGATCGAAGAACAAAAACCGTATGCAAACCTTGAGATCGCAGGAGATACGATTTTCACGGGCAATACGGCGTCGCGATCCTATGCGCCGCCGACGAATTTCGATGTGTTCAACAACTTGAAATTCAGCAAAAACAGTTGTGCGGACAAGGCGCATATCAATGCACGCTATGCCGAGTCCATCCTCAATAATTTTGATGTCAATTACAAGAACGACAACAAACTCATCACTTACAACGCCAACGGCGGACGCTTCCCCGACGGTTCCACCATCAAGACAAAAGAGTATCCGAAGGGCGAACGCATTACCATTCTGGACGCACCGAAGCGGGGCGGTTACGATTTTCTGTATTGGAAAGGTTCGGAACACCATCCGGGCGATAAATACACTGTAGAGGACAATCATACCTTCACCGCACAATGGGAGAAGAAACCGCCAAAACCCCCTGCACCGCCGATCATCGAAAAGATCATCGTCGATCCGAACGGCGGAACATTCTCGGACGGCGCGACGGGAAGAAAGTTCTTTGAAGTGGCGGTCGGGAAGATTTTCCATCTGCCCGCGGCACCGACGCGCGAGGGGTACAAATTCATCGCGTGGAAAGGTACGGATGCCGAGTATCAACCGGGCTATCCGTATGTCGTAAAACCCGGCGGAGAAACTTTTGTCGCCGTGTGGGAGGGCGAGGACGCACCGAAACCGAAGCCGACGCCGCGCCCGTATGTTCCCGTACCGCGCGTATCTTTGCCCGTGATTCCGACGATTCCCAAGGCGGGCGCGGGAAAATAAGCAAATGAGAAACTCGGGTTTTCATCACCCGAGTTTTTTGTGCCTTTTCATGCGGAAGTGCGGTTCTTTTTCTACCCCCGAAGTCTGCTATAATGATTGAGGTAAAGGAGGTTTCTATGGAGTATTTATTGGAATCTCGGCGCACGCGGGTGCGTCCGTACGGACTCGACGATCTCGAGCATGCGACGATGTATTTATCGGATCCGCATGTGATGCGTTATGTGGGGATGCCGATCGACGAATTCGGTGCGATGGAATATCTCAGAACGAAGAGCGATGTGTCGTCGCCGGATACCTTTGCGATCGAGCGCAAAGAGGACGGGCGCGTAATCGGGGAATTGACGCTTGAGAGCGGCGAGGCGCGCGGGGTGTACGGTTTTCGGCTCATCATGGCGCGGGATGTGCAGGAGAACGGCTATGCGCGGGATGTCCTCGAGGGGCTTATGACCTTTTTCTTCGAGAAACTCGCGGCGCACAAACTCTTTGCAACGGTGATCTCGGAGAATGTTGCGGCAGAGGCTCTCGTACGTTCGGCGGGGATGGAGCTCGAGGGGGTTCTGCGTGCAGAGACGTTTTTCCTCGGCAAATGGGTCGATGAAAAACGCTTCGGCATGCTCAAGGAGGATTATGATGCGAAGACTTGTGAATCCGTCGAATGATCCCTATTACAATCTCGCGTTCGAGGAATATGCGTTTCGGCATCTCGAGGGGAGTGCTTTTTGGCTGTGGGTGAATCGCCCGGTCATCGTGGTGGGACGCAATCAGGATACGCTCGCGGAGATCGACGAACGCTACGTGCGAGAGCACGGGATTGATGTCGTGAGGCGTCTCTCAGGCGGGGGTGCGGTGTATCACGATTACGGCAATCTCAACTATACGATTCTCTCGGATTCGGACGATGTCGGTTTTGATTTCAAACGCTTTGCGCGTCCGGTGGTGGATGCGCTGGCGTCGATGGGGGTCAAGGCGGAGTTTTCCGGGCGGAATGACATCACGATCGACGGTAAAAAATGTTGCGGCAACGCACAATATCGCGATGCGAAGCGCGTTTTGCATCACGGGGCGATTCTCTTCGACGTGGATCTATCGGTTTTGTCGGCGGCTCTACGCGTAAGCGGGGACAAGATGGCGTCCAAGGGGATCGCATCGGTCAGGAGTCGCGTGACGAATGTGTGCGAGCATCTCGAGAAACCCATGACGATCGAGACGTTTGGCGAGACGATTCTCGCACATGTGGCAAAAGCGGAGGAACTTACGGACTACACATTTGACGACGCGGATCTTAGAGCCATCGAGAAGGTAAAGGAACGGTATCTCTCGTGGGATTGGAACTACGGAAGAAGTCCGGGTCTTACGATTGCGCGGAAGAAGAGATACGCCGCGGGGTCGATGGATTGGTCGTTCGATCTTACGGGCGGGGTCATTTCTCGCGCGCATGTGACGGGCGATTTCTTCGGGATGCGTGATGTGAACGAACTTCTTGCGGCACTTACGGGGACAAAATACACGCGTGAAGATCTCGGGAAGTTTCTCGAGTCACACGATGTCGCGTCGTATTTTGCCGGGTTTTCGCGGGAAGAGATGCTCGACGCCATGATCGATTAGGAGGATCAATGGAAAAGGAATTTTTATTTTTGCAGGAACTCGAGGGGCTCAAACTCGTCGAGCGGATGAATCTTACGAAGTCTTTTCGGCGCGAGAACAGCGCGGAGCATTCTTGGCATGCGGCGATGTGCGCGCTCGTATTAAAACCGTGGATCGATGTGCCGTATGACACGGATCGCGTGGTGAAGATGCTTCTCATCCACGATATCGTGGAGATCGACGCGGGGGACGTGTCGCTCTACGACGATGCGGGGAGACTTGCGGCGGTCGAGAAAGAAAAACGCGCGGCCCAGAGGATTTTCGGTTTACTCGGAGAGGACGGCGCGGAACTCCTGGCTCTTTGGCGCGAGTTTGAGGCGATGGAGACGAATGACGCGCGTGTTGCGAAGGCGATGGACGGATTTCAGCCGGTGCTTTCGTATTTTACGGTCGGAAGACGTTATCGGGACATTCCGGTTTCCAAGGAACAACTCCTATCCAAGAAAAAAATCATCGAGGAGGTCGCGCCGCGACTCTACGAACGGATCGTACGCTGGACGGAGGAAAAACCCGCACTCTATCCGACGGAAGAGGAACTCAGAGGAGGGGAACGATGAAAATTTATTTGGTAAGACACGGGGAATCCGAGGGCAATGCGAGACGCGAACTCTACGGCACGACGGATTACCCTTTGACGGAAAAAGGTATCGGCGACGCGAAACGTGTGGGTGAAAAATTAAAGGACCTCCCGATCACGCGTTGCTATACGTCGACGCTCGCCCGCGCCTATACGACGGCGGAACTGGCTCTCGCGGGGCGCAAGGTCGAGATCACAAGACACGATGAACTCATGGAGCAACACTTCGGCATTTACGAGTGTTTGCCTTTTGATAAGATCGAGGGACGTACGTTCGAAGAGGGATTTCAGTCGCTCATCGCGAGTGACATCCCGGACGGCGAGAGTTATGCCGTGATGGCGAAACGCGCGATCGATTTTGTGAAAGCGCATCTCGAGGATCACGTACTCTTTGTCGCACACAACGGACCGCTTGCCGCACTCACGACGTTTCTCTTGGGGCTTTCTCTCCACGAGGCGGGGAAGTTCATGTATGGTCAAGGGACGTTCTCGATGATCGAGCTCTGCGAAGATTTTGCCAAACTCAGACAATTCAACGCATAAAAAAACCTCCGGGATCCGGAGGCGAGAGAGGGAGTGGAGATCACTCCTCTTTTAATGACTGAACGGGTTGCGGAACGTGCGCCAGCTCGACGAGGAGTCTCGCGATGAGTGCCGCGACGATCGAGACGGTGACGAGCGGCAAGAGCATGGTAAACGCACCTGTCATCTCGAGGACGAGCGCCACCGCCGTAAGCGGCGTGCGGACGATCGCCGAGAAGAAACCCGACATGGCGACGAGCGCAAAGGGCAGGAGATACTCGGGCGCGATGAGTCCCGCGCCGACGAAGAACGAGCCGAGTGCCGTGCCGCCGAGTGCGCCGAGAACGAGAACGGGGAAGAAAATGCCGCCGGGCAGTCCCGATGCCGCGCAGAGAATGAGAAGGAGAAATTTGAGCGCGAAGAGACGTCCCGAGATCGTTTGGATGTTCGCGAGATCCATAAGGAGATGTTCGCCCGAGCCGAAAAGCTTGGGCATCGCAAGGAGTGTCGCCGCCGTCACGGCAAAAGGCACACAGGTTCTTAAAAACCGCGGCACTTTTTCCATGATTTTTGCGGCGGGAACGACGAGGATCTGAAAGAGTGCACCGACGCCGCCGAGGAGAACCGCAAGGGTGAGAACCGGGACGATGTGTTCCGTACCGAGTTCCGTAAGTCCCGTAAACATGACGACGGGATGATCGCCGAAGAATGCGGAGGAGACGACGGTGCCGCCGATGCCGCCGAGCATCGCCGTGATCATGCCGCTCTTACGCATGGAGTGATGGACGGCCTCCATCGCGAAGAGGATGCCCGTGAGCGGTGCTTGGAAAGCCGCGCCGAGCGCACCCGCGACGCCCGCGCCGACGAGATCGTGACGCAGACGCGCGTCGTCTTCACCCGCGAGCATCTGCCCCGTAAAACCGCCGATCTGCACACTCGGTCCCTCGATCCCCATGGTAAGTCCGGAACTCAAAGTGAGGACCGCACCCAAAAATTTATACGGAATGACGGAACGCCATTTGCCCTTTAGGGCATCCGTTTCTGCGCGTACGTCCGGAATTTTGCCGCCCGCAATGAGCGGCTCTTTTTGTAAGAGTACGTAGATGATGCACGCGAACGCGGCGTACACGAGACAAAAGACAACGGGTCGTTCCAAGAGAGAGCGCATGGTACCGTGTCCGAGGTGGATGAGATACCGTGCGGCGGTGATGAAGGCACCCGCGATGATCCCCGTCAAGAGCGCGCGCAGGTGTTTGAACTTTCCGATATTCATGGACGGAACTCCTTTTTTCGTTTTGTTTTGGTTCTGTTCTTTTTTTATTGTAAAATTCATCGGTAGAAATGTAAAGAAAACGGCAGGATTCTTTGACAGCTTCCGTCCGAGATGATAGAATGATCGAGTGTTCTAAGGGACATTCCGACCGCTCATAGACGATCCCCGGCGGAGTGTAGAGAACAACATCACTGTAAGAGGAGGAAACACTCATGGCAAGACCAATGGGACCGAGATTCAAACAATCCAGGAGATTTGGCGTTAACATTTTTGGACACGCTAAAGAACTCAAGAGAGGACCGAAGGCGAACATGCGCCTTTCGGAGTACGGCAAACAGCTTCTCGAGAAGCAAAAACTCAAGGCATACTACGGCCTTAGCGAAAAACAAATGCGCAAGTACATGGTACTCGCAACGAAAGAATCGAGAAAATCCGACCGCATCACCGGTGATATCCTCATCACCTTGATTGAGCGTCGTCTTGACAATCTCGTCTATCGCCTCGGCTTTGCAAAATCGCTTCGTCAGGCACGTCAGCTCGTCGTACACGGACACATCCGCGTCAACGGCAAGAAAGTCGACATCCCGAGCTATATCGTATCGGTCGGCGACGAGATCGGACTGCGCGAGCGTTCCAAGAATCTTGAATTTATCAAAGACAGCATCGGTTCGACGATGATCACGCTTCCCTATCTTTCGAGAGATGAAGAGAAGATGACGGGTAAACTCGTAGAGATGCCCGAGAGAGATCGCGTACCGGTTGAAATCGTCGATTCGCTCATCATCGAGTTCTACTCGAAGAGCCTGTAATCGAGACAAAATTTACAAGAAACCGCCTATTCGGGCGGTTTTTTTGTGCGTTTTTTGTCCGAGGGACGAGCGTCGTACCTGCATCGCGAAAAGCACATAAAAAGAGCGTCTCTCTGAAGAGAAACGCTCTTATCCGATCCACTTTTTATTTGACTGCTTCGCAAGCGGCGATAACGGCCTCGAGATATCCTTTGGTATCGACTAGCGTTGCGCCGGTTACCATATCCGTGACGTCTTTTTTCTCACCTTGGACGGCGATTTTGAGATCTTCAACCGTCTGTCCTACGCAGAACGCTTCGATGGCATCATAGTTTGCCGCGATCGACACGGTCGATTTGGCATGTTGCGTCATCATGGCGGAATACATCTCGGAGTTCACTCTCTTCGATGCCAAAGCGACCTTGGGATCCTTGAAATTGTTCGAAAGTGCTCGTTCGCCTTCTTCGAGGGCATTGGGAACCGGGGTTGCGTCTTCGACGTTCATGAACTGGTATTCGTCGATGGATACGCCGACGATCTTGTCGCCCTCCATGGCGACGACGACATCCGCCCAGCCGGATTTTCCGTGTGCCGCATATTGCGCACGACCCATTCTTACGCCTGCCGCTTCTTCACCGGTCGTTTGCGCGGGTGCATCGGCATTTCCGCATGCCGCGAACACGAGCGCGAGTACGCACACGATGAGAAGAAAAGTTTTCTTTTTCATGCAATCTACCTCCTAAAATTTTGTTGCCACAAAAATTCTACTGAAAGAGTCATAAAAAGGCAAGAATGCGCAGTAGTGCGGCGATGTGTTTTTCACGTTTTCAAAAAAGTCGCTTGTCCCGGAAAAAAGCATCACGGGAAGAAAAAAGTTTTTTGATGAAGTCCGAGATGATCGAAAAAAGTTTTTGGACGAAGTCCGAGATGATCAAAAAAAGTTTTTTGACGAAGTCCGAGAACAAAACAACATATTTGATATATTTTAACGGCATCGCCGATTAGGGTACGAAACTCATACTCAGGGGTACGAAAAATAGGTATGAGGGGCACGAA
>CAMYOU010000011.1 GCA_947283485.1 uncultured Peptostreptococcaceae bacterium | reverse complement strand
AATATTCGGGCGGTTTTTTATTTGACGATCGGTTGTGTTCGGTAGATGGAACCGACGGGACGCTCAAGAAGAATGTCGGAAAGAAACGACGTTCGCAGCATTGCTTGCACGGTGGGTGAGTCACGATGAGTACCGATGCTTTTTCCGTGGGTGATCATGTGCGCAGACGTGTTCTTTAGAAGACGACGACCGATTGCGTCCATTGCCAACACACGCGTATATATTTCGTCATCGTGGACGGGACGTAGATTCGCCAGTCTGGCATAGATATATCGCCTGATTCTGGAGTGCGTGTAACGCTTGCTGGCGGCTTTTGATACCCAAGCATCAAAAGTATCTGCTTCCGTTTTGCGAAGTCGATCGGCAAGTCCGTTTTCATAGTGGAGGATGGACGGATCATCGCTATCGAAAGCAAGAGAATATTTGAGGAGCGGTATCACGTGATCCTGAGAAAAGAGTTGGCGTCCAATCAGATCGTTTTTTACATCTTCCGGTAGATCCGGCATTTTGCCCATGAGCAAATCCCTTCGAATTTTTAGCGCACTAGGATAAGCGTCATGATCCTGAGAGTCGTGAGAAGCGCCTATACGCGTGACTGTATAGGGCATGACTCCCGAAGGTAAATATTTGAGATACATCAAGGCGAGAAGATCATTCGGATCGAGTCGCAACATGGATCGCAGTGCTTCTTTTCGCGCTTGTGCATACGCCTGTGGCAGTGAAGCTCCTTTTTTTCTCTCGCGGCGAATGATGCGTTCGATGGTATCTTTCTTCGTCTCCTCCTCGTCACGCATGGAAAGAAGATCATCCAGAGTTCGCATTGCGCCGAAAGAAAGATGAGAGATCGAAAAAGACGAGAGGAGTCGAATCATTTCGCGTGCAAAGACATTTGCGTTTTGTAAAACGAAAACGGAGGGGAGTTCGAGAACGAGATTGGCACCGGCATCAAGTGCCCACTTTGCACGAATGCTTGCAGGAGCAATCGCCGGTTCGCCGCGTGCGACAAAATTTCCGCTCATAGCTATGATGACAGGTTCATTCGGAAAAGCTTCTTTTGTTTTTGCGAGATGATAAAGATGCCCTTTGTGAAATGGATTGTACTCTGCGATGATTCCGACTGCCATATGGATCCTCCCGGTAATTTTTCTCTCTGTTCTACAATCATTATAAACTTTTCTACCATAGAAGATAGGTGAATGTAATTTTGTTCCGCCCGATGGGGTGTGCTATAATGTTCGTAAAAGATCGTTAGGAGGTTGTTTTGTGAAAATTCTTGTTATTAACTGCGGTAGCTCGTCGCTCAAGTACCAACTGATTGACATTCATACAGAAGAAGTGTTGACCAAGGGACTGGTCGAGCGCATCGGCATCGAAGGATCCAGACTTGAGCAAAAGACGCCCGGTAAAGAGAAATACGTGGTCGAGACGGAAATGAAAGATCACAAGAAAGCCATTTCTCTCGTATTTGAAGCCCTTACGGATGCGAAGAACGGTGCTGTCAAGAGTTTGGATGAAATTGGCGCGATCGGTCATCGTGTTGTTCACGGCGGCGAAAAGATTTCTAAGAGCGTTCTTGTAAATGATGAGGTGAAGAACGTTATTCGAGACTGTTTCAAATTTGCACCGTTACACAATCCGGCAAATCTCATGGGTATTGAAGCTTGCGAAGAGATTGCACCCGGCAAGCCGAATGTAGCGGTCTTTGACACGGCTTTTCACGCAACGATGCCGGCAAAGAATTACATGTATGCGATTCCGTATGAGTACTATGAAAAATATGGGCTTAGAAAATACGGATTCCACGGGACGAGTCATTCTTTCATCACACTACGCATGAGCGATATCCTTGGCAAGGCGCGTGAAGATATGAATATTGTTACTCTGCATCTCGGTAACGGATCAAGCCTCAGTGCAATTAAAAACGGGAAATGCTACGATACGTCCATGGGTCTTACCCCGCTCGAAGGACTGGTTATGGGCACGCGTTCCGGCAGTTTGGATCCTACCGTTGTAACGTTCTTACAGGAGAACGAACACATGGGACCGGAAGCCATCAACAATCTCCTAAACAAAAAATCCGGCGTGCTCGGGGTTTCCGGACTTTCGAGCGACTTCCGTGATCTTGAAAATGCCGCAGAAGAGGGCAATGAGAGAGCTGCACTGGCACTCGATATGTTCGTCCAAAGCGTCAAGAAAACACTCGGTAGCTATTTGGCGGAGCTTGGCAAAGTCGATGCAATCGTGTTTACCGGCGGTATTGGCGAAAACTCCAAGACGATGCGCAAAGCAATTGTAGAGAACATGGAAGACCTGGGACTTCATCTATCGGATGAAAGAAATGACGTACGCGGGAAAGAAGCTCTTCTTTCTTCGGATGATTCCAAAGTCAAAATCTATGTTGTTCCGACGAATGAGGAACTCATGATTGCGCGTGACACATTTGCACTTGTAAAATAGCGAAAAACAATTGACAGTCAGAACGTTAAAAGCTATAATGTTCGATGTACTGATTTTCTGAACGATTCAACAGCACGGAGGCCATCGTCGAACCAACCTGTTGAAGAAGAATTTCATAGGGAGGTGTAACAATGGCAGTACCAAAAAGGAAAACTTCCAAGGCGAAGAGGGACTCGAGAAGAGCATCTGCATATCGTCTTGCAAAACCTACGATTCAAGAATGTCCGAATTGCCATGAGCCTAAGCTACCTCATCGTGTCTGCAAGTCTTGCGGCTATTATGATGGTAAGGCGGTCGTGCAAGTAGAAGACTAAGCGGAATTTTACTTTTCGCACGATAAAGAAGGGAACCGACGGGTTCCCTTCTTTTTTTGTGTCAATGGATGCATGATTTTGAACGAAATGAAAGATCTGTGCTGTTGTCGTTCTTTCCTTGTATGGGGTGATCCGTAAGAGCATTCACATTTTTTGTGGTAGAATTACACTAGGGAGGAATTTATGAGAATACTATTGGACACCTTTGGTGCCGACGGCGGCGCAGAGGTTTTTGTCGAAGGTGCAAAACAAGCACTCTTAGAAACGCCGGATCTTTCGTTTCTCTTTGCCGGTGAGGAAGAAAAACTCATGCGCCTTCTAGAGGATTTTCCTGAGGGAAAAGGGACGATTCTTCCGGCACGCGACGGTATCGCCAACACGGAGGATCCGATCTCGGCAGTACGTTCCAAGATTGACAGTTCCATGGTCGTCGCTCTCAAGGAACTTCGATCGGGAAATGCCGACGGCATGCTTTCCGCGGGCTCTACAGGGGCACTGTTGGCAGGAGGGACGCTATACATTGGACGGATTAAGGGCGTTGCGCGAGCAGCTTTAAGTGCGTTGTTACCATCCTTTGAGAATCGCACGAAGAGAACCATGCTTCTTGACATAGGAGCCAATGCAGATATTTCGCCGGAACTGGCTCTTACGTTTGCGAAAATGGCGATTGTCTATTCCGATGTCATTCGGTCCATACCCTCACCGACGGTTGGTTTGCTAAATATTGGAACAGAACCCGGGAAGGGCAATCAGTTTACCAAAAATACATTCGATTTATTGGAGTCAAGCCTTGGAAACACCTTTTTCGGAAACGTCGAAGCTAGAGATTTGCTCGTGACAAACGCGGATATTGTCATATCGGACGGCTTTACAGGCAATGTCGCAATCAAGACGATTGAAGGCACGGCGATGGCAATGTCCAAGCTTTTGAAAGAGGGAGTCTATCGTTCTTTCTCTACAAAGATCGGCGGCGCACTGATGAAACCGGTGTTTCATGATTTCAAATCGATGTTTGATTCAAACGAGTATGGATCTGCACCTTTATTGGGACTTAAAAAACCTGTGTTCAAAGCACATGGCAGTTCAACGGCAAGAGGCATTGAAACCGGAATACTCACACTCGCTCGTTTTATTCAGGAGGGAGTTATCGAGACGATTTCACAATCATTAAAGGAGGAAGAACAATGATTTTAGAACGCATTCAAAAAATTATGAAGGAACAGTTTGACATCGAAACAGTTCGTGGGGACATGAAGATCCGAGAGGACTTCGGGCTGGACTCCATCGGGATATTGGAGCTTGTCTTGGCGATCGAGGAAGAATTTGATATGAAAGTCGATGACGATAAAATGAATGATATTATTACGATCAACGACGTCGTGTCTTATATCGAAAAGGCATCCAAATGAGCCTGAACGCGCGTATTGAATTTGCGCGTTCACTCGGGTATTCTTTTCAAAATTTGAAATTACTTGAGGAAGCTTTAACACACTCGTCTTTTTCAAATGAATCCCGGACGAATACGCCGCATAATGAGAGGCTTGAATTTCTCGGAGATTCTGTGCTTGATTTGGTCGTCAGTGAATTCATTTTTGAATTTTATGATCACAAGAACGAAGGAGACTTGACAAAATTGCGCGCTGATCTTGTTTGCGAGCGCACCCTTGCAAAAATCGGTGCGCATTTTGACGTAGGTAATTTACTGCTCCTCGGCAAAGGAGAAGACATGATGGGCGGTCGCATGCGTGCATCCGTACTTGCAGATGCGATGGAGGCAGTTTTCGGTGCCATTTTTATGGATAGCGACTATGCATCGGTACGTTCGGTGATCTTGTCCACGTACCATAAAGCAGGCATTTCCATTGAGATGCCGAATGTCTTTGCGGACTACAAGAGCCTTGCTCAGCACACATTTTCGGGACATCCCATGGAATATCGAGTGGAAAGCGTTACGGGCCCC
This sequence comes from uncultured Peptostreptococcaceae bacterium, assembly GCA_947283485.1. GTDB lineage: Bacteria > Bacillota > Clostridia > Tissierellales > Peptoniphilaceae > CAMYOU01. The sequence continues at coordinate 36,683 of CAMYOU010000011.1, read as the reverse complement.
GACCATGCGCCCGTTTTTGTCATCGGACTCTATGTTGCGGGAAAATGTCTTGGTAAAGGCGAAGGTCGCAATAAAAAAGCGGCAGAACAAATGGCGGCGAAAGAAGCACTCAAGTCGGTACATGTGAAGTAAAGGGGCGGGGCACGATGCGATTACAATCGATTGAACTATATGGCTTCAAATCCTTTGCAAGACCCACCGAATTGTGCTTTGATCGCAATATTACTTTAATTGTCGGTCCAAATGGGAGCGGAAAAAGCAATATCTCGGATGCGGTATGGTGGGTACTTGGGGAACAAAGTGCAAAAAACCTGCGCGGCAACGAAATGCAGGATATTATTTTTTCAGGTAGTTCCGTCGTAAAACCCTTGAATTACGCTCGTGTCACAATGCGCTTTGACAATAAAGACGGCATATTGCCGTCCATTTACAATGAAATTGCGGTAACCAGAAAACTCTACCGCAATGGGGATTCGGAATATTTGATCAATAAGACACGCGTGCGCCTCAAGGACATTCGAGAACTATTCATGGATACGGGAATCGGTAAAGAGGGGTATTCTTTGATCGGACAAGGTCGGATCGACAAAATCCTTTCCGGAACGGCAGAGGAACGACGTGGATTGTTTGAGGAAGCGTCGGGCGTGTCGAAGTACCTTTATAAACTCGGCGAGTCCTCGCGCAAGCTTGAACGCGTCTCCTCCGATATGGAGCGCATTAGAGATATCCTTCACGAAATTGAAGATCGTTACGAATATTTAAGCGAAGAGAGCACACGCGCCATCAAAGGCCGTGATTTTTCTCTGGAGCTCGAGAAAAAAGAAAAAGCTTTTTACTATTCTAAAATACGCGATGCAGCAGATAAGCTTGAAGGGAAAAGCGTAAAAATAGAAGCTCTGCGTGAAGAACTCGAGAAACATCGTGAAGCCATTTCTACATTGGATATGGCTATTTTGAAGTCGCGAGAGAACGAAAAAGACTTGGAGGAACAAACCAAGTTTTTTGAAGAGAACGAACGGAACCTTTCAAAGAACATTGATGAACTGGAACGCACGTTGCTTCTGGAGCGGGAGAGGTTGTCCCATTTAATTATGGATCATGAGAGACTCACGACAGAAGCATCGTTGTCTCAAGAACGGCTTGCACAAGTGAAGTCGGATTTTTCTGCACTGGAAGAGACCCGAGAGGAACTTGCGGAGAGAAAGCGTGTGCTGGATGCACTCCAAGAGGTTGATTTGGACGCGGTGGATCGCCTTTTACGAAGGGGAAATGATGAGCTTGCCATTGTCGAAAAAGAACTCCATGAGGTGCGAAAAATACACGAAGAAGCACAACTTGCCGATGTTACGGATCAGGCTTTGATGCGAGAAAGAGAAGAGCAAGGGAAAAAACGCAAAGAAGAACGGGATTCGCTTGAAGAAGAGATTCATAAAAATCGGACTGCCATGGAGAGCATTGCAGAAAAAGTGCGTGCGCTGGAAGAAGAAATGAACGTGCAGGAGAAGACTCTTGCGGAAACAGAGATCCGCCTCGAAGAACACAAGAAGAATCGCAGTAAATGCGTGGATAAAAGACATGTTCTCGAAGATGCGTTAAGACGACAAGAAACGAAAAAACAGATTCTCGAGAATCTACAAAAGAACTATGAGGGGTACATGGTACCCGTGAAATTGCTATTTCAAAAAGCTCCGACAGAGCTGACAAAAAGCGTTGTGGGCATTTTGGCAGAACTCATTGAAGTGGAGCCGAAGTATCAAAGAGCAATTGAGGTTGCTCTCGGTGCGCAAGCGCAAAATATTGTCGTTTCTTCGCGACAAGAAGCGACCGAGATCATCCGCTTTTTGAAAGAAAAGAAGATCGGAAGATTGACTTTTTTACCGATCGAGGCATATCGGAATCAAAGAGGATCGCAATATAACGGTGAAGGAGTCCTCGCATCCGGTGTAGTAAAGACTGAAGAAAAGGTGCGGGCAATTGTGGATGCGCTGCTTGCGAATACGATTGTGGTCGAGGATATGGTGGTAGCGAAGCGACTTTCCAAGAGCGGTGAGAAGAAACGAATCGTGACGTTAGACGGAGAAATATTCTATCCGTCAGGGTCAATTACGGGCGGTTTTATTCGCAAGGATCAGTATGGAATCTTGGCACGCAAAACGGAACTTATGGCGCTCACCGCCGGTGTTCAAGATCTAAAAAAAGAACTTACCGCTCTTCTCGAGGAAGAGATGATGCTTCAACAAAAAGAGGACGAACTTGCGCTTACCCTTCACGGATGCCGTGAGCGGTATGCACAGATGGAGAAAGACAAACTGGTTCTCGATGAGGAACGCAGGAGCAAAGAGACCATGTCTTCCATGCTTGATACGCGACTCCGCGAACTTACACTGTCTGAGGGAGACGTACACACCGAAACGTCACGTACGGAAGAAGTGAAAGAATACGCCGCGAAAATGCAAACACTCATTTTACAAGAACAAAACTTGCGCACAACGATTGCAGAATTGACGAAAGAGCGTATTGCCGCCACGGAAGAGAAAGCGAAGCAAGAATCCGTTCGTAGTGCATACATGAGAGATGAACGTCTGTTTCTGAATGATGAGTTGTCACTACAATCAAAACGAACGGAACTGGGGACATTTATTGCTGACAATGAGAAAAAGCTTCATGAAAACCGGAATCGACAGAATGAGAAAATAGGATTGATTGAAGACATAGAAGCACAAAACGAAAAAGCTCAAAATAGCAGAGAAAAAAATCAAATCGAACTGGAGAACCATCGGAGTCTGTTTGAGGAAGCAGTCCTCAATCGCATGGAAAAGGAGAAAAATAGGGCTGCTTGTAGGGAAGAGAGCCTTGAGATCGAAGGCAAAATTTCAGTCCTTGACACAGAAATGACGGATCTCAAAGACCGCACAACGGAATGGAAAAACAGTCTTGAGAATATCTATCACACAGACTATGAAAGACTGTGCGAAGATTTCAAGGATGAAACGGCTCCTTCAGTTACTGTGCGGGAGATTGAGACTCTAAAAATGAAAATTAGGGACCTCGGTTCTTTTTCGCTGTCATCCATTGATGAATTTCAGGAAATCAAGGAGCGTAGAGATTTTCTCAAAGCCCAAAACGAGGATCTTGAGACCTCAAAAACCGATTTGGAGAAGATTATTCAAGATCTCGAACTTACCATTCGCATGAATTATGAAAGCAGCGTTTCCGAGATCGAGGAGAGGTTCAATGCTACTTTTAAGGATTTATTCGGTGGCGGTGATGCACGCATCCTCATGCAAGGAGGTAGTCGACTGACCCCGGATATCGAAATCGAGGCACAGCCTCCGGGGAAGAAACTCACACATATGAGCCTTTTGTCGGGCGGAGAAAAGACATTGACCGCCATTGCGTTGCTATTTGCCATTTTTTCAATACGACCGACGCCGTTTTGCATCCTGGATGAAATCGACGCAGCACTAGACGAACCCAATATTGTACGCTATGTAAATTATCTCAAAAAGCACCACAAGGATATTCAATTTATTATCGTGACGCACCGAAAGCGAACCATGGAGATGGCGGATTTTATCTATGGCGTCACGATGGCTTCCGACGGGATCAGCAAAGTCATGTCCTTGGCACTCGAGGAAGCAGATCAAGGGTATGTCGAAGAATAGGAGGAGTAAAGATGGATCAAGAACTTTCAAAACGTGGTCAGAACTTGGATGCACCAAAAAAATCTTGGTTTCAGCGTTTGACGGACGGACTTAAGAAAACGGGTCAAAACATTTCGGATCGCATGGAAGAAATGCTCAAGGGCTATGCAAAAATCGATGAAGATCTCTTTATGGATTTGGAGGATATTTTGGTCGGTGCGGATGTCGGAGTAGAAATGACGATGAGCGTCGTCGACGAGCTTCGCGATCGCGTACGGACAGGAGGCATCAAAGAGCCATCTGAGATTAGAGATGTGCTCAAAGCCATTCTCATAGAACGCTTGGAATCTGTTGATGGCGGAGAGGCCATCGCAGAGACGTCGCCGTCCGTCGTCCTCGTGGTCGGGGTGAACGGCGTGGGGAAGACAACGACCATCGGCAAGATGGCTGCCAATTTGAAAAACGAAGGCAAGAAAGTTCTGATGGTTGCCGGCGATACATTTCGCGCCGCTGCTGTCGATCAGCTCAAAGAATGGTCGAAACGAGCAGAGGTCGATATTATCGCTCAACCGGAGGGATCGGATCCCGCTTCCGTGGTATTTGATGCCATTGCAAGCGCCAAGGCGAAAGCTTACGACGTGTTGTTATGCGATACCGCAGGCAGATTGCACAATAAAAAGAATCTTATGAACGAGCTTGGCAAAATTTATCGCATTATCGAACGCGAGATGCCGAATGCAAAACTCATGACCCTTTTGGTCGTAGATGCAACCACCGGCCAGAACGCGTTGCTACAGGCAAAAGAATTTAATAGTTTTACGAGCCTTGACGGACTCGTCATCACGAAATTGGACGGGAGCGCAAAAGGCGGCGTCGTTTTCCCGTTGCAATATGAACTAAAAACTCCCGTCAAACTCATCGGAGTGGGTGAAGGTATTGATGACCTCAAAGCGTTCAATGCCAAGGAATTTGTCGATGCGATTTTTCATTAGGTGGAAGACTCAATATTATGCTATACTGGTAGGTGTCAAGAAAAAAACTTGACACCTATTTTGGTGGTGATGTATAATGAACGAGCTCGTAACAATGGATGCGCTTTTTCGCTTATACGGCGGTCTCTTGAGCGATCGACAGCGGTATGCTTTCGAGAGCTACTATATGTATGACCTCTCCTTGAGTGAAATAGCAGAAGAACTGACCATTACGAAGCAGGGAGTTTCCGATCTTATCAAACGTGCCGAGAACGAACTCATGCATATTGAATCTGTCGTAGGTCTTCGAGAACGCAATCGAGTGCTTGACGAAGAGATTCGCATACTCAAAGATCTCGTTTTGAACGGTGCCGAGAAAAAAGATCTCTTACAAGCGATTGAGAATATAGAAAGTGAGCAAAATAGCAATGTTTGAGAATTTATCAGAAAAAATACAAGGCGCACTTTCCAAACTTACCAAAAAAGGCAAGTTGACCGAGGCAGATATTGATGTGGCGATGCGAGAAGTTCGCTTGGCACTCTTGGAAGCGGACGTCAACTACCGCGTAGCACGTGATTTCATCAAGAGTGTCAAAGAACGTGCGCTCGGACAATCCGTAATGGAGAGCTTGACGCCGGGTCAGATGGTCGTAAAGATTGTCAACGAAGAATTGACACGGATGATGGGAGAAGGTGAGGCAAAACTTGCCATTGACGGGCCTCGGCCCAATGTTATTCTCTTATGCGGCTTGCAAGGTGCAGGGAAGACCACGCACGCTGGTAAACTTGCTAAACTCCTTAAAGACAAGAACAGAAAGCCTTTTTTAGTTGCATGTGATGTCTATCGCCCCGCCGCAATTGAGCAGCTCAAGGTAGTCGGTGCATCCATCGATGTGCCGGTTTTCGCACTGGGAACGGAAATTAGTCCGGTTGAGATTGCGAGACGAGGTGTGGAGGAAGCAAAACGAACACATCACGATCTTATCATTATCGACACCGCAGGTCGTTTGCATTTGGATGAATCCTTGATGGAAGAACTCCAAAACATCCGCGATCTGGTAAAGCCCGATGAAATCCTACTGGTACTTGATGCGATGACAGGTCAAGATGCCGTCAACGTGGCACAGACATTCGACGAAAAGATGAATATTACGGGCATCGTGCTGACAAAATTAGACGGCGATGCACGCGGGGGGGCGGCACTATCCATCCGTGAAGTCACGGGCAAACCGATTAAATTCATCGGCGTTGGAGAAAAAGTAGAAGATCTTCAGATCTTCCATCCTGATCGAATGGCAAGTCGGATCCTTGGGATGGGCGATGTCATGAGTCTAATTGAAAAGGCACAAAGTTCTTTCGACTTAAAAAAGGCACAAGAGTTGGAAGAAAAAATTCGTCGAGAGACCTTTGATTTCAATGATTTTCTCTCGCAATTGGATCAAGTTAGAAATATGGGACCGCTCGAAGATTTGCTGGCAATGATGCCAGGGATGAACAAGAAAGCAATGGCGGGCTTGTCGTTTGATGAGAAAGAGATTGCTCATGTGGAAGCAATGATTCGTTCCATGACCGATGAAGAGCGGAGAAAGCCTGAGATTATCAATGCTTCCAGGAAAGAACGCATTGCAAAGGGATCCGGAGCGAGCGTTCCTCAACTCAATAAACTCTTAAAGCAATTCAAAGATATGCGTAAGATGATGAAGCAAATCGGATCCATGGGTAAAAACATCAGAAAAAAAGGAAAAATGAAATTTCCGTTTTTTCAATAAATGATTATGATCAAGGAGGATTAACATGGCAGTAAAAATTCGTTTGAAAAGAATGGGCGCAAAGAAGAATCCGTTTTATCGTGTAGTGGTAGCAGATTCTCGCGTTGCACGTAATGGTCGCAGCATTGAAGAATTGGGTTATTACGATCCGATTTCCAAGGACAAAACGTTCAAGATCAATGAAGAACGTGCGATGTATTGGATGTCCACCGGCGCACAACCCACTCAGATCGTAGAACATCTTTTCAAAGTAAACGGAATCGGTGCATCGAAAAAAGACGCAGTCCAAGCTGAGAATACGACACAAGTAGAAGAAAGCGCAGAATAGGCCATGAATAACCAGGCGATGTGTGATCTCGTAGAGACCATTTGCCGGGCACTCGTGGAGTATCCTGAAGAACTTCATGTAAGCTTGGAAGAAAATGATGACAGCACGTATGTCGTAAAAATTCAAGCCAAGGACAGCGATATGGGGAAAATTATTGGCAAATCCGGCCGTATCGCGAGAGCGATTCGCACCGTCGTAAAATCTTATGCCATGAGGAGCAACGAGAAGGTTTTTGTCGAGATCGTTGAGTAATGATGAGACTTCATATCGGAAGAATCGTCGGTGCACACGGCATTCAAGGAGAGTTGCGTGTTTTTCCGCTTGTCAATGAAGAATCTTTTTATCAAAAAATTGATTCCCTAAACATTGAGGGTTACAAAGACGGTGTGAAAATCATCGCTTTCAAAAAAAACAAAGGTGTCTATCTCCTCAAAATCGACGAGATTACCACGAGAACGGAAGCTGAGCGTTTAACGGGGAAAACTCTAACACTTGATGAAGCGGATATGCCGAAGCTCGATGAAGGCCATTATATTTACGAACTGATCGGACTGCGCGCGCTGGATCAAGATGGTAGAGAAATTGGTGTTCTATCCGACATTCTTCTGGGCGCGGTCAATGACGTCTATGTCATTACGACAGACAAAGGGGAGATTCTTGTTCCCAATGTGCCGAATTTTATACGTGAACGGAATGTCGAAGAAGGATTTATTCGAGTGGAGCTGATTGAGGGGATGGAGCCGTGAAGATCGATGTACTGACTTTGTTTCCTGAATTTTTCGAGGGTCTGAAAAATTACGGGGTCATCGGGAGAGCACACCGGGCAGGCATTTTTTCACTTGAGGCGACAGACATCAGAGACTATACTTTGGACAAACATCGCAAAGTGGACGATGAGATCTACGGCGGCGGTCCGGGGATGCTTATGACTCCTGAGCCAATTCATCGCGCTATTCATGCAAAGCGATCCGAGGAAGCTCATGTTGTTTTCTTGAGCCCTCAGGGAAGCGTGCTAACGCAGAACAAACTCGAAGAGTTGTCGACGTATAGGCATCTTGTTCTTCTGTGTGGTCACTATGAAGGTATTGATGAGCGTGTGATTGAGTTGGATGTCGATGAAGAAATCTCGATTGGAGATTATGTCCTATCCGGCGGAGAAATACCCGCAATGGTTCTCATAGACGGCGTTGTTCGCTGGCTGGATGGAGCACTCGGTAACGATGAAAGTGTTGTTTCTGACTCGCTATCAGACGGCTTATTAAAATGTGCGCAATACACGAGGCCGAGGGAATTTATGGGTTTGAAAGTGCCGGAAATTTTATTTACCGGACACCACGCAAACATTGAGGAATGGAAACATCAAGATTCTCTCGAACGGACGCGAAAAAAACGCCCGGATCTTTATAAAAAATTTGAAAAAGAGAGTGATTTGTGATATACTCTCGTATCGTGAAGACGGATGGTCCTCTGTGTGTGACACATGAACATCTATGATTAGGAGGAATTATGGATATTATTCGAGAAATAGAGCAACAACAACTGCGCGAAGAGGACTTTGATTTTCGCGTGGGTGATACCATTGCGGTATCCTATCTGATCAAAGAGGGTACACGCGAGCGTATTCAGGTTTTTGAAGGCACCGTCATTAAGATGCAAAATAATGGTGCAAGAAAGACCTTTACGGTTCGTAGACTTTCTTACGGCATCGGCGTTGAGAGAACTTTCCCGTATCATTCACCCCGCATTCAGGGAATCAAAGTTACTCGTCGCGGTAAGGTTCGCCGAGCAAGACTCTTCTATCTTCGTGATCGTCAGGGTAAGGCGGCGAAGGTTAAAGAAAGAACCAATTATTAAATATCTGGATACGTGCGAAAGCTCGTATCTTCGTCGGGATGTGGCGCAGTCCGGTAGCGTACAAGTATGGGGTACTTGGGGTCGCAGGTTCGAATCCTGTCATCCCGACCATGAAGCTCCTTTCGAGGAGCTTTTTTTATTGATAAAGTGAATATTTTTTTGAAACGTTTTTGTTACCTGTGATATAATGTTACAGTAAGGGGGACACTATGAACACAACATGGGAGAAAACCAAAGATTTTTTATACGATATCATTCGATACATATGGATCATTCTTGTATTGGCCATTGTCGTTCTGCTTGTCTATTGGAGAATTTCTAATATGTTCGGCATTGACAATATCTTTCAACTGCCGGGAAACAACGGTGTCGAGACGGGGTCGGTTGCGACGTCTGAATCGATGGAGCTGACTGCACACGAAGTGCAAAGCGACAATCGCGCGCCGCTGGCAACGGGGGACAATATCGAGTATCGTGAGGCCAAGCTTGATGATGACACGATCGTAAAGATTGAGATTCACAACGTCAATATCAAAGAAACAAAAGACATGTATTTGGTCGGAAAAATTTTAAGAGATGAGGGACTCATTGATGATATCTATGACTTTGTCGATCGCATCAAAGAGCTCGGACTCGACAATGATGTTCGCGGCGGTACCGTAAAAATTGAAAAAGGGATGACACTGGACGAAATCATCAAGATCCTGACGGACAGCGAAGAGAAGAGATAATCTATTTCTACGATGGAGAAGGAGGCAAGTGAAATGAAAAGACTTGGAATGTTAGCGATTTGCCTAGTTATGATTTTGGCTTCTTGTCAAGGCGAGACCTCGGAAAAGAGTGTGTCTACTCAAGAGTCGGGTGTGGAGATTTCTACGACAGAGGAAGTCCAGCCACAGCCCATGTACGTAATGGTTCGCGGTGAACTCTATCAGTCGACAGGACGTGAGAGCGAACTGACGGCAAGATGCGGTACGCCGGATGGAGAGATTCAATCCACCGTCGATACGTCCGAGAAACCTCAAAAAGACGATGAATCGAATTTTGGAACGGGTTATGAGTATCAATTTACGTATGTCGATACGATTGAAGTGTGCATCAATCAACACTGGATCGTATTTGAAAAAGAAAATCGAAAATAGACTGCTTTGGAACACAGAAAACCCTATCATCATTTGGGAAGACTGCGGGCGATCGCAGTCTTTTTTAGTGCCGTAAGAAAGGACAGGAGGAAACTCTTTGGTTTTCAATATACTCATTTGCTATAATAAAGAACAAGGGGGAAGACCATGAAGACACTCATCGTCGGAAAAAACGATGCCGATCAAAGACTGGATCGTTTTCTGCGCAAATATTATGCGAATGCACGGCTTGGCGAGATTCAAAAAGCGTTGCGCAACAAAAAATTGAGAATCAACGGCAAACGCGCTTATCCCCAAAGCATGATTGCGGAGGGAGACGAAATTTCCATTTACTTGCCTGATGACCTCCTCGAGCGTTGGCAGGAAATGAAGTCATTTTCACCGGTACAAGGTAAGCCGGATGTCCGATATGAGGATGAGAATATTTTGATCGTCTATAAGCGCGTAGGAGAACTGACACATCCCGCCTCTCCAAAAGACTACGGCAAGACACTTATCGATCATGTCATCGCCTATTTGATAGAAAGCGGAGCATATGTACCGAGACTGGAGAACACCTTCACTCCGGCGGCATGCAATCGACTGGACCGTAATACGGAAGGACTCATTTTGGCGGCGAAGAACATGGAAGCTTTGCGCTCAATGAATGCCGCTTTGAAAAATGGATGCATTCACAAATATTACAGAACTCTTGTCCATGGAACATTTGAAACCGACATGACATTGGTCGGGAAATTGAAAAAGAATGAAGAGAAAAATCGGGTCACGATTGGCGACGACGGGAAAGAAATTGTGACCAAGATTCGCGTCATAGAATGCTTTGAAAATATGACGGACTTGGAAATCGAACTCATTACAGGAAGAACGCATCAGATTCGCGCGCATCTTTCGAGCATCGGGCACCCCGTTCTTGGCGATCCCAAATATGGGAACAAGGCAAAAGATACGATTTACAAGCATCTACGCGGTCAAGCTCTTATTAGTTATCGACTGCAGTTTGATCACATTCCGGGATTTCAATACGACGGACTAACGGTATGTGCAGATTTACCAAGATATTATCGAGAACTTTTGGCGGAAGGAAGGAAAATATCATGAAGATGATTGGAATTGATTTGGGCGGGACAAAGATCAATGTAGCCGTTTTCACCGAGGAAGGTGAAATTCTTCGTCGCAATTCAATGCCGAGTGACGGATGCCTCGGGAGGGAAGCCGTCATGGAACGATTGGTCGCATTGATTACGGAGAATTTGGAAGATGACATTCGATCTGTCGGAATCGGGACACCGGGCACAGTAGATGAAGATGGCTGTATCCTTGCAATTGGTGGAAATATCTGTGGCTGGAAACATTTTGCATTATCACACGCTCTAAAAAAAGAATTTCCGACATTGGACTTCTTTGTAGCCAATGACGCCAATCTGGCAGGACTCGGCGAGCGATGGAAAGGTGCTGCAAAATCATATGACAATTTTGTGATGTTAACCTTGGGGACGGGTGTCGGAGGTTGTGTATATAACGAAAAAACGGGCATTCTTACCGGCACGCACTCAAGAGGCGGCGAACTTGGTCATGTAATTGTAGAACCGGGCGGCAGGGAATGCCAATGCGGTCAGCGCGGCTGTGTGGAAAACTATGTTTCCGGAACGGCACTTACTCTTTTCTATGAGGAACTTACCGGCAAACGCAAAACCGGTCACGAGATTCTATCCGTACTAACAAGCGATCCGTATGCAGAAAAAACATTGGATCTCTGGACTTCCTACCTTGCACGCTATGTCGTTTCTATTGTTAATATTTTTGATCCCGAGGCGATTCTTATCGGAGGCGGTTTGGTGCATGCAAGGGAATTGTGGTGGCATCATCTAGAGGACAAAATAAAGGAGGAGTCTCCGAACCTTCAAGGTGTCACGCTAAAACCCGCTACGCTTGGCAATGATGCGGGACTGTATGGTGCTGCAAAATTTGCGCTCGACGGTTACCGCAAAAAGGAGGCTAACCATGAGTCAATGTAGAGTGCTCTTAGTTGAAGATGAAGAGAGTATCCGGCGATTTACAAAAGTCAATCTTACACGCGCAGGTTTCGATGTACTCGAAGCGGGCAGCGGCGAAGAGGGCGTAGAAATTGCACGCACTCAAATCGTTCATATTGTCATCTTGGATATCATGCTTCCGGGAATGAACGGTTATGAGGTCGCGTCGATCTTGCGCGCTGAAAAGCCGAACATCGGCATCATCATGCTCACCGCAAAAACACAAGATGTCGATAAGATATTGGGTTTGGAGAGCGGTGCCGATGATTACATGGTAAAGCCGTTTAATCCGAAAGAACTGGTGCTGCGCATTGCTTCGCTAAAACGACGCGTGATAAGCGAGGATGACGAAAAGGAAGTCATTGAATCGGCTCCTTTCCGGATGGACTTCTATTCGAGATTATTTTACAAGGACAACCATGCGATCGATTTGACGCCCACAGAATTTTCTCTCATGCATATCTTTCTTACGAACCCGGATCGTGCTTTTTCTCGCTCTGAACTACTCGAGGCTGTGTGGGGGAAAGAATACATGGGTGAAACCAAGATTGTTGACGTCAATATTCGTCGACTGCGTGCAAAAATTGAATCGAACCCCTCCAAGCCTGCGTACCTTGAGACTGTGTGGGGTGTCGGTTATCGAATGAAAGGATAGGTAGTTTTTGTGAGTAGTATACGCACAAGAATCATAGGGAATTTTATGATCATCCTTTTGCTTGCCGTTATGGTTTTTGAAGCCGCGATGATCTATTTTGTGCGTTATTTTTACTACTCTTCAATCGAAAGCGTCCTCATGAGTGAGATCAAACTATCGATGGATCTTTTTGAATCGTATTTTTCCGATTCATTAGGATCGGTTGTATTGCAGGATTATGATATGTTTTATCGACGCACCGATGCACAGGTTCAACTGCTCAATAATAGCGGCGTCGTGGTGATGGATTCCATTGCAAGTTCAGAACTTGGAAATGAGGTGCATACGGAGGATGTCCAGGAAGCACTCAAGGGTGGTACCGTTCGTTCCGTTCATACCGTTCCCTACGGGGATGGTAGAGTCATGTCCGTTACGGCACCGCTACGAAACAAAACACAACAGATCGGTTTTATCAGACTTTCCGCGAGCCTAAAAGGTGCCGATGAAGTCATTGAAAGCCTGATTCGTCGATTTGTGATCTTTGGATTCCTTGTGCTCTTCTTTGCATATATTCTCATTCTCATCTTTACGCGCTCCATCATGCGCCCGATCAGACGACTTACAACGGCAGCAAGACGCATTGCCAAAGGCAACTATTCCATCAAAGTCGATATGAATAGAAGAGACGAACTTGGGACCCTGGCAAGATCGATCAACGAAATGACGGAGAACATTGTAAAAAAGGATCAATTGAAGAATGACTTTATTTCTTCGATTTCCCATGAATTGCGCACGCCACTTACTTCCATTAAGGGTTGGGCGATTACACTCAAAGAAGAAGATTTCGGAGAAAATGAACTGATTTCGGATGGACTTGAGATTATCGAAAAAGAAAGCGATAGACTTTCGCAGATGGTCGAGGAATTGCTGGATTTTTCAAGGTTTGTATCGGGAAGAATTTCACTTTCAAGAGAAATGGTGGATGTCTGTGAACTGATTCGTTCGATTCAAACGCAGTTCATGATCCGCGCAAGAAATGAAAAAATTGACTTGGCCGTCAATGTTTATGAAACGCCGGTCTATCTTTATGTCGATAAAAATCGAATCAAGCAGGTCATCATCAATTTCCTTGATAATGCGCTCAAGTTCACTCTTCCGGGCGGGACGGTTTTTTTGAATCTTGAGGATCACTTTGACCATGTCATCCTTGAAGTCATCGATACCGGTGTCGGAATCAAGGGGGATGAACTGCAACTTGTCACTGAACGCTTTTATAAAGGCGACAATGCACGTTCGCACACGGGTCTTGGGCTTTCTATATCCGAAGAGATTATCTTGCTTCATGGGGGAGATTTGGAGATTACAAGTCGTGAAAATGAAGGGACCACGATGCGTGTATACTTGCCGAAAGGAGTAGATGATGATGAGACGATATAGAAAAGCACTGCTTTTTTTCATCATGATTTTTCTCGTTTCCTCGTGCAAAAAGCTTCCACCATGGACAAATGTTCTCAATACCGGGAATGTTGTCGAAAATATCCAACCGCCAAAACTTTCCTCCTTTGCGCTTGAAGGCACATGGAAAGTCAAGAACGTATTCTCGATCAAAGAGGATTCTGCTGCGAAAATTCATGTCGATGTCCGTGAGGACTGCTATATATCCGAAGAGCTGTTTCGCTTCGAATCTTTAATCTCGACGAACCCTCGATATAAGTCTTACCGTGTGCGTAAAGAAGATTTTTTTATCAACAATTATTCAGGTTATGCCAAGAATTTGGCGATCGATTCCGATTTGATTGACGTCTATGTCGCTTATGATGAGGATAACAAACTCTATCAGAACTTAATCAAATTGGATGATGAAACAATTTGCCTACCTTATCAAGGGCAATATTATATTCTAAAACGTACGGATAAGAGTATTCCTAAAACTGTGATCGAAAAATCCAGAGAAACGGAAATCAAAAATCCGGAAAGCGCGATTGAAGTTTCGCAAGCACTGATTCTGGGAATTCGGAGCTTGGTGTCAGAGCCGAATGAAGAGGATGCCTTTAGGTATAGGACGTATCTTATCTCCTTTAACGGCCCAGGGAGGCCTGTTCGAGCGTACAGTCTGGAGGACCTATATATACCGAGGAAGGGCAGCTTTCAAAAGCTTATGAGTAAACGTGAGACGACAGATTTTACGGTCGATCGTCTTTTATTGGAATCGGTCGGAGGGGACTCTTATCATTCCACGGAGTCAAGCATCTTAAAAGCCTTGACATATGTGGGGAGAGATTATCTTTCCACACAAAATAAAAACATGCTTTCCATCAATCATGAATTAACACTCGGAATTTATCGTCTGGATGATCTTGAGTCTTATACACCGCTTGATGTCGAGGAGTATGGGGGCAAACCGGGCTATGCGCAATATGAAGAAATGATTTCACGCGCACGTTCGGATGCCAATACCGATCAAATGAATGGAAAGAATATTCACATGCCAAACTCCTACGAAATCGGGATTTCCCACTCTGAAGGTCAGTGGGTTTTTTCAGGCTTGGTGCGTGCGGAGTCGGAAGGGGTTCAGTCCTATAAGGAATATCAAGTGAACCTTATTCCGCGCATTAAAGTATTGCCTGCCAAAGGCGGCTATACTTGGCGTGACGTCAAGGGATTCGATCCATCTGCCGTGGATTGCGTGAGTGCTCCCGACAAAGGCTATCTTGCAATCCAAACTCCGAGAAAAATGGAATTTTATCACACTTCAGAGGGAAATATTGATTCGAGAGCGGACTTTCATTTTCCGCTGAAGGAGACAGATAAAATCATAATGGAGGAATGGGCATCCGGCGATGAGATGAATTATTGGATAGAAACTCTGCTCAAAGCGGGGGCAAAGAGGATTGAAGGAGAATCGTCATGAGTACCACATTCGTTCATGCAGCGGATCTACATCTTGGCAAAGATTTTTTATATTCAGGTATGGATATGGAGCTTGCCAGAAATCGCAAACATGCTCTCTGGATGACACTTGAGAATATTTTTGCGATTGCAAAAAACAATAATGCTATCCTATTGATTGCAGGAGATCTTTTTGACCATCGTCCTAAAGCCTATGAACTGCATCGATTTGTTGAGCTTACAGAACGCTATGCCGATGTCGATGTATATTTGATTGACGGAAACCACGACCAAGGAATGTGTCGTGACATATTGGAAATGCTGTCAGAGGAGAGTCGTGTCCACGTATTTCACAAACCCGGAATTCATTTCATAGAGGACAAAACGAGGAATCTGCGCGTATATGGAATGAGTTACGATCCGACTGCGGATCCGGAAACCGAACTGCGAAATCTCACCACGGATGATGCATTTTCGAACGTGCTTTTGCTTCATACGTCTTTGGATCGTCCCGGGACCGCCTATATGCCAATATCAACAGAAGTTTTGGAAAATACGGACTTTCAATACATTGCGCTTGGACATGTGCATAATCACGAAGTCATCCATGCGCGCGCAAGATATGCAGGGACCCCCGAGCCGTTGGCATTCCGCGAAGAAGGAAGTCATGGTGTTGTGATGGGTGAACTCGGGAGAGAAGAAACATATAATTTTGTACGCATGAGTCGCGTAGAGTTTCAGACTTTAACATTTGAACTTGACTCCCATTTAACTCCGAGACAAATGGAGGCGACCTTAGTAAAGACTTTGGAAGCCTATGATGAAAATATTTTTCTAAAGGTGATACTCTGCGGAGAGGTTTCGAGTGAAGTCTCGGAAGCCCTCTGTGATTTTATTCGCCACGCCAATTTTCGTGCTCAGGTATTGGATATTAAGAATGAAACACGAGCGAAATCTCATGATGATGACGCACTCATCAAAGCGTTTTATGATGTTGTGAATCTGTCGCAAGACGAGGACAAAGAAACGATCCGTATTCTGGGTCTTGAAGCAATCCAAAGGGGGAGAGAATGTGAAAATCAAATCCGTCTATCTTGAATCTTTTGGAAAATTTCAAGAGCAGAGGATTGACTTTCGAGATGGAATCAATGTGATATTCGGAAATAATGAATCCGGAAAATCGACGATCCATCAGTTTTGTGGTGCAGTCTTTTACGGCTTTGTGAAGCCGAATCTCAAACATACGCGATATTTGGATGCGTACTACGACTATGAACCCATGGCGCGGAATCTCTATAAAGGAAAAGTGACATTTGAACATAACGGTAAGTTTTATGAACTCGAGCGAGATTTCAGCGCGAAGACATATTCGCTCTTTGATGCGGAAACCCATGAGGACAAAACACATGAGATCAGCATGCAGGACAAGGGACTCGATGCACCGGGAAAAGTATTTTTTGGACTGGAATTTTCCGCCTTTTCGAACCTCTTGTATTTTGCTCAGAATCACAGAGATTTTACGATCAATGATACGGAAATGATCCGATCCTCAATACGTACACTCGTTGAATCTCATGGAAATGGATATTCGCTCGAAAGCGCGGTGGAATACCTTGATCGCAAACGTACGGAAATCGGTACGAAAAAGAATCCGGAGCGTATACTCGGTCGATTGGAATCGAAGCGTCGAGAAATGGAAGCCAATCGTATGTTGCTCGAGAATCGTCTCATGGATCGCACTTCCATCATATTAGAGCGCAATGTACTTGAGAAAAAAATGGAAGAGACACAAGCGAAACTTGAAACGACCGATACGGCGATCTGGCGCAATGTGAAGGCGCAGCTTGCCCTATTGGAAAAAGAAAAGATCCGTATTGAGGAGTATGTCGCGCGAACGAAAAAACGCATTGCGGTAATTGAATTAGATTCCGTGGAAGACGAAGATGTTAGATTATTTGACGAACTCAATGTGAATAAGACACGGATTGAAGAAAAAAACGCCCTGGTATCTGAGAGGCTTTCCGATCTCAAAAAAAATATCGAAGCGATTGAAGCGAAAAAAGTGCCTGAAAACCCGGATCCCGATTTAGCGGAAGTTCAAGAACTTGAGAAGCGAATCGAGGTGGAGCAGTCAAAAAATTCCCACGGCACACTGCGTGGCATCAAAACGGCTCTTTATGTACTCGGTTTTGCAATCGGCCTTGCAAGCGTGTTTTACTATTACTTTGATCATGATCCGATCGCTATGATCGGATTTGGCATCGGCTTTTTGATGTTGGTCATCGGACTTTTGCTTCATGATGCAAAAATTGATGAATCTACGGATGAACGGTATGCGAAACGTTTAGAAGAAATTTATCAGCGTTATGGTGCGAATGATCGGGAAACGTTCTTGCAGATTACTCTTGATAAAAAGAATTCTCTACTCGATTACTATTCCAATATTCGCTATCTCGAAAAACTGCGTTCCGATTATTCGGAAGTATCCGAAGTCAAGAAAAAAATTGAAGCGGAGAGATCTGAGAATCGTCAGGATTATCACTACCTCTATGAAAAATACAATGTTTCAGACAAACAATCGATGCAGGCTCGCATCAATGAGTTTCAAGAACTTCCTTTGCTCAAAAAGAAATTAGAACAGTTGGAATCCGAATCTCAATATACTGATGATTTTTACAATGCCCTTTTGCAAGGTCCTGAGAATGCGGCATCGAGAATGAACAGTCTTCTTCAAACGCAGGGACTTCTGGATGAAAAAAAAGAACTCCAAAAATTCCTTCAAGAGATGCAGCACAAAGCGGGGGAACTGAAAGGCCGGATCGAGAGTTTGGAGGACGAATATGAGCATTTTGAGTCACTCAAATCCGATATCGCTCGCACCGAATGGGAAATTAAAACATACGAAAAGGAACTCAAGACGATTGAGAAGACAAAAAAATACTTGGGAGAAGCTGCGTCAGTGGTAAGTTCGAGAGCAACGCCGATGGTCGCTGAGACGGCAAGTAAATTCTTTTTTATCATTACCGGTGAGGAAAATCGAAATATTCTTATATCGCCATCTCTTGAGATCTATCTCTACGACGACATCCACAGAACCCCGTTAAGACAACTCTCTGAAGGTACGAAGGAACAGGTATACCTTGCCATCCGTATGGCACTGACGGAAATTCTCGCGCCGGGTCTTCCGATCTTCTTTGATGAATCTTTCGTCCATTTTGATAAGAATCGTCTGATGAACACGTTTGCTTTGCTCGAAACATTCCACAACACGCGACAGGTCATCACCTTTACGAGCGATCATGATGAAGCTCTATGCCTTGCGAAACGGAATGAAGATGTGAATCTCATAGAATTGAGGTGATGGTGTGATTTATGCACTTGCCGACCTGCATTTGGATGATAGCGGTCAAAAACCGATGGGCATCTTTGGCGAGGTCTGGAAAAATCATGAAGAAAAGATCTTTACCGCCTGGAATGAACGTATCACGGAGGATGACGTGGTGCTCATTCCGGGGGATATTTCGTGGGCGATGAAACTCGAAGATGCCTATCATGATCTCATTCGTATTGATGAGTTGCCCGGACAAAAAATTCTTCTCAAGGGCAATCACGATTATTGGTGGCAGAGTATTTCCAAGATCGAGGCACTTTCGTTCAAGACGCTTCGTTTTCTTCAAAATCGTGCATTTCTAGTTGGCGATACAATCATCGCAGGAACGCGCGGCTGGTCAAATATTGACCTTGAACTTGAAGAATCCGAGCATGAGAAAAAAGTTTTTCGACGCGAACTTATCCGCTTAGAACTCTCTCTAAAAGATTTGACAAATGAAAGCTATGAATTTAAAATTGCTATGTTGCATTATCCCCCGTTTGACAGACAGGGGAGACCCAACGAATTTGCTCAACTTCTTGAGCAATTTCATGTCGATTTGTGTGTGTATGGGCATCTCCATGCACAAGGGCATAAGTATATCCGAGAAGGAAAGATCGGCACGGTTCAATATGTCTGCGCAGCTGCAGATTATGTGAATTTCAGACCGATCGAGTTAAGGAGATGAAGTATGAAGGTTATTGTCACAAAAAGTGCAAATGAAATGGGCATTCAAGCTGCTAAGATGGTAGCGGAAATTGTACGAAATAAACCTGATGCTGTTCTTGGACTTGCCACCGGTTCTACCCCGATTCCCATGTATGCGGAACTTTGCCGTATGCATCGCGAAGAAGGCTTGGATTTTTCAAAAATTCGGACGTTTAATCTGGATGAATACGTCGGTCTTGCTGAAGATGATCCGCAGAGCTACCATTCTTTCATGAAAGAAAATCTTTTTTCGAAAGTCAATATTCCTATGGAAAACACGCATGTTCCTGACGGGAATGCTGCAGATCCGGCTGCATTCGGAGCAAAATATGAAGAAATGATTCGCAAAGAGGGCGGCGTCGATGTCCAAATCTTGGGTATCGGTGAAAATGGACATGTCGGTTTTGATGAACCGGCGGATGAACTCATGGTTCATACCGGCCTTGTCAATCTAACAGATTCGACGATTGCCGCCAACGCACGATTTTTTGACAGTGCTGCGGATGTACCGACACAAGCCATCACCATGGGCATCGGTACCATCATGCGCGCAAAGAAGGTCATCATTGTCGCCAACGGACTCAAAAAACACGACGTCATTAAACGCCTGTGTGAACGCGAGTTTATTTCCACATGGACGCCTGTAAGCATCCTGTTCCTGCATCCCGACGCGACTCTCATTGTAGATGAGCTCGCTTACCATGGGGAATAATCATCTCGAGAAAGAAGTTAAGATACTCTCAACGCACGTCGAAGAACTTCTTCCTCGACTTCGCGCACTTGGTGCGGTTGACTTGGGTGAAGAAGTCCAGACCAATATTGTGTTGGAATTCTCCGATCGACCGTTTCCTAAAGGGGATTACTTTCGAATCCGAGCTTTTGAAACGGGTGATCGACCGGTAGAAATCACCTACAAATCCTTGCAAACCGCAGAGGATATGCGCACGAGCAACGAAACAACAATGATGGCAACTTCTGTAGACGAGGCACTCGCGTTGTTCGAAAAGCTCGGCATGAGAGTAGTTCATCGGGGTGTTAAAAAACGACATTCGTTTGCATTCATGGGTGCGAGGCTTGATTTTGACGAGTGGATGAGTCCGGGTTATCCCGAGGCGTATCTCGAGATTGAAGTAGATTCGGACGAGACCCTCCACGAAATTTTGCATGCACTCGATCTAACGGATCGCGAAATCAGTCTACAATCTATTTCTCAATTAATCCAACAAGCCTAAAATCAAAAGATGCCCCCAAGGGGCATTTTTTGTATGTGATGGTAGGGGCGAATTTTTTCGTATGCTATAATATCCATAGGAGGGAAGCTATGAATATTAACTGGTTTCCGGGTCACATGAAAAAAACAATGGATAAGCTCAAAGAGAACATTCGTCTCGTTGATGTGGTTTTCGAAATGATTGACGCACGCATCCCGCAATCAAGTTCGAACCCCATATTACGAGAACTTACGAATGGAAAAGAGCTTATTTATCTTCTCAATAAGACAGATCTCGCCGACCCTGAAAAAACGGCTTTGTGGCGAGCTTCTTTTGATGCTAACGATGTTTCATATTTTGAAATCAACGCCAAATCCAAGGCATCCCTCAATCAACTTATGCGTTTTACGATGGACGTGATCCAAAAAAAACATGCCCCAAAAAAAGAAAAAGGGGTTCGCATGGTGACCGTTCGTGCGATGGTGACCGGTATTCCCAATATTGGAAAATCTACACTGATCAATACCATTCACGGATCAACGAGAGCACAGGTCGGTAATCGACCGGGCGTGACGAAGCGAGACGCGTGGATCAAAGTCTCGAACGAACTCATGCTCTTGGATACACCGGGGGTTCTGTGGCCGAAGTTCGAATCCGAACTGCAAGGCCGAAAGCTCGCATATACCGGTGCCATTAAGGATGAGATTCTCGACACGCAGGATCTTGCATTTTATTTCCTGGAGGATATGCGTTCACTGTATCCCGAACGTTTTGAGCATCGTTACGGGGTCGATATGAATATGACATCACTCGATATCATGGAGCTGATTGCGAAAAAGTCCGGTAAACTTGTGCGCGGAGGAGATGTCGATTATGAAGCCGTGTCACGAATCATACTCGATGATTTTCGTTCCGGTAGACTAGGAAGAATGACTTTGGAGGTGCCGGATGAACATGTGGGATAAGCGTCTCGATGACTTTATCTACGCATGCGGCATCGATGAAGTCGGGCGTGGACCGCTTGCGGGTCCGGTTGTCGCTTGCGCCGTCGTGATGCCCAAGGGAGTACATATCGAGGGTGTGCGAGATTCCAAAAAACTTACGGCAAAACGTCGTCTTGCGTTATCGGAGGAGATTCGCAAGGTAGCGGTCGCGGTCGGGATCGGTATGCGCGACAATCATGAAATCGACCGAGTCAATATCAAGGAAGCCACGAGACTTGCCATGCGTGATGCAGTCCTTGCGCTACGGACACAAGACGGTACAAGTCTTACACCGGATGCGCTTTTTATTGATGCGGAGAAGATTGATCTCGATATTTCCCAATTTTCCATTATTCATGGCGATGATGTCTGTTATCCGATATCATGTGCCAGCATTGTCGCCAAAGTTTTTCGGGATGAACTGATGCAAAAATTTGCGGAGATGTACCCGCATTATGATTGGGAAAAGAATAAGGGGTATGGAACGAAGGCACATCGCGATGCGATTTTGAAATACGGATTAACTCCATTACATAGAAGGACATTTCTAAGCAAGATACTGAAGGAGGGAGAGCTTTGAATACGGTCGGCGCATTGGGAGAAGAAATGGCAAGAAAATATATGGAAGACAAGGGATATCATTTTCTTGAAAAAAATTTTCATTCTCCATGGGGCGAAATCGATCTGATCATGCAAAATGAGGATTATCTCGTTTTTGTAGAAGTTAAGACAAGGACAGATGACAGGTTTTTGCATCCCTTTGAGGCTGTTCACATTCCCAAACAAAATCGCTTGATCCAGACGGCGTTCTATTATCTTTCACTCCATCACTCTACGAAGATGAAACGCTTTGATGTCATCGGCATTACCCTGGATACGGGGACGATCGAACATCTAGAAGATGCGTTTCCGTGCGGACTGAGGTAAAGCTATGTACTCCAAACTTCACACCTGTATCTTACAAGGTCTTATCGGCACTGCCGTCGATGTCGAAGGCCACTTATCCAACGGTCTTCCTCAATTTTCCATCGTCGGATTGCCCGACACGTCAATCAAAGAATCCAAAGAGCGCGTACGAAGCGCGATCATCAACTCGGGCTTTCGTTTCCCGGTTGCGCGCATTACCATCAATCTGTCGCCGGCAGGCGTACGGAAAGAGGGTAGTCAGTTGGATCTATCGATTGCTCTTGCCATTCTTGCGGCGGAAGGGACGATTACGGACGAAATTGATCCACACGCTGCATTTCTCGGTGAACTAAATCTCAACGGCGATCTCGTCGGTGTTCCCGGACTCTTGCCGATGGCAATTTCTCTTGCGGAGCAAGGCTTTCGTCGCGTGATCGTACCGAAAGGAAACATCAATGAATGTGAAGGCTTGTCTACGATTGAACTCATTCCGGCAAATTCTCTCTCTGAAGTCGTCGCATATCTCAATGGAGAAGCCGAGATTCGTCCAATGGCAATTGAACCATTTGTCGTGCGGCATGAAAATGCCTATGATGTCGATTTTTCAGAGATTCACGGACAAAAGAATCTCAAACGCGCAATGGAAATCGCGGCGGCAGGGCATCACAATCTTCTCATCATAGGACCTCCGGGCTCCGGAAAGACCATGGCGGCAAAGAGAATGCCCACGATTTTACCTGATCTTACGTTTGAAGAAAGCATCGAATCTACGAAGATCTACTCCGTTTCCAATCTCTTAAAACAAGATGGACTCTTGCACACAAGACCTTTCCGCTCTCCACATCACACTGCAAGTGCGGCATCTCTCATCGGTGGCGGTACAACACCAAAACCCGGTGAAGTCAGTCTCGCGCACAACGGTGTCCTCTTTCTCGATGAATTTCCGGAATTTCCGAAACATGTCATCGAAGCTTTGAGACAACCTCTGGAAGACGGCATCGTTACGATTTCGCGCGCCAATGCACAGATTACGTATCCGAGCGATTTTATTCTTCTCGCGAGTATGAATCCTTGCCCATGTGGGTATTATGGAGATGAGAAGCATGAATGCAAATGCTCACTCAGAGAGATTCAACGTTATATCGGAAAGATTTCACATCCGATTCTCGATCGTATTGATTTGCACGTCGAAGTCAAGGCGGTTCCGTTTGACGATTTGCAAAAATCGACACCAGAAGAGACAAGTGCGGCGATTCGTGCACGCGTGGAAGCGGCGCATCGGATTCAACACGAGCGTTATGAAGGTGAAAAGGTTCGATATAATAGTGGACTTGGGAATCGCTTGATGAAAAAATACATTATCCTGGACGCTGCGGAAGAAGATCTTCTCCGGAAAGCCTATGAGACATATCATTTCAGTGCCCGCTCGATGAATAAGATTCTAAAAATTGCGCGCACGATCGCAGATCTTGCAGGAAAAGAAAAGATTGAACGCATGCATCTATTGGAGGCGATTCGATTTCGGAGTTTGGACGATAAATATTGGAATCTATAGAAAGGAGTATGTCATGAACACACAAGCAATTGTAGAGACTTTTGCAAAATCTATGGAAGAGTTGATCGAAGTTTCAAAGATCAAGAAAGGGGAAATCCTCGTTCTCGGAATGAGTACGAGCGAGATTGCAGGCGAACACATCGGCAAAGGTAGAATGCCGGAAGTGGGGGAGGCAATCATTAAAGAAGCTCTCCGTATTGCCAAAGAGCATGAGATTTATTTCGCTGCCCAGTGTTGTGAACATCTCAATCGTGCGATCGTCGTCGAACGTACTTGCATGGAGCAGTATGGCTTGGAAGAGGTTACAGTCGTGCCCGTTGTGAATGCTGGCGGTTCCAGTGCAACCGCAGCCTATCATTTGATGGAAGATCCTGTTGTCGTGGAAAAGATCCAAGCGCACGCCGCCATGGATGTAGGGGATACTTTCGTTGGCATGCATCTGCGTCCGGTTGCCGTTCCGGTTCGCTTAGCAGTTACGGAGATCGGTCACGCACATCTCACCGCTGCGAGAACACGTCCGAAACTCATTGGCGGGGAGCGCGCACATTACAAAGCATAATAAAAGTATGTAAAAACTCCGTACACCGGTTATTTTTCCGGCGATACGGAGTTTTTTTTCGACTCTTCAATATAGGCGAGTTTTTGTAATCGCGTCATTTTCTTGATTTTCGCTTCCAGTTTCAATGCTTCGCTCTTGTTCTCACATGTCCAGACACATAGAAGGATAAAAGGACCGCGACCGCGCGTATATTTTGCACCTTTGCCCTCGTTGTGCATTTGCAGTCGATGCTCCACATCCGTGGTCCAGCCGGTATAAATGCTCCCGTCAACGCCTTGGATGGAATAGACTTTACACATCGTGATCCTCAAGAACGACGCGAATCATTTCAGAAGGAAACCCCCTGTAACTGAGAAGTTCATAAATCTTCTGTTTGCGTTTGAGAGGTTCCAATTTATCAAGCGATCGTCTTTTCTTATCCACGGCTTTTTTCGCAGCTTCGAGGAACACTTCTTCTTCAATATTTGCAAGCGTATCTTCGATTGTCGCGCTGCCGATGCCTCGTTCTCTCAAAAGTGCGCGTATGCGAACGGGTCCGTAATTGGAAAGGCGAATTTTATCGCGGGCAAAAGTTTCTGCATAGGAGTCATCGTCAATGAGATGAAGCTCCTTGAGGTTCTCTATGACGCGTTCTCGTGTCTCTTCGTCAAAACCTTTCTCCGCTAGAGTGCGCTCGATTTCGCCGCGAGACCGGATGCGGTAGTTGATGGAGCGCAAGGCGACTCCTCTGGCGCGTGTATATGCATCTTCTGCACTGAGACTTGCAATCTCGATCTCGCTCAGGTCTTTCTTGGGTGCAACCCTATATTTCTCATAGATCTCGTAACTGAGACGTAGCACATCACCGTTCTCAAGTTCTACGAAAAAGACATTTTTTTCATCATCAAAACGTATGTCCGTAACGATCATTGGAAAATACCGAGTACAGTCGGAACCAGCATCAGAAGAGCAAGAATGACTGCAAGTATTTGAAAGATCTTTTTGTTTTTGCTCATGGATCGTCTCCTCCTTCGGTCATATTGTAGCACATGTGGTGTATGCGCTCAATGAAAGTGCCCTATATGGTATAATAACAAGATGATCGGAGGAAAAGAATGAACGATAAGATCATGGAAATTGCGCTCTGGAATAGAGCATATGAAAATAAAACTGGCTTAAAACGACGCTATCTCATCAAGACCTATGGGTGTCAAATGAACACGCATGACAGTGAGCGCATCGCTTTTTTGCTTGAAGAAATGGGCTATATTGCGACCGAGAAACAAGAGGACGCGGATATTATCCTCTACAATACCTGCATGATTCGAGAGAACGCGGAGGTTAAGGTCTACGGTCATCTTGGACAGTTAAAGCCGCTCAAGCGCGAAAAACCGGATCTTATGATCGGACTATGCGGTTGTATGATGCAGCTCGAGGATATACGCGATCGAATCAAGAAAAAATATGAACATGTAGATCTTATCTTCGGTACGAACAATATTAACGCATTGCCGACGCTCTTATACGATCAATTAAAAAGCGGCAAAAAGATTGTCGAGACATTCACCAATATGGAAATCGTTGAGTATACACATGAGGTCGTACACGGGGAAAAGACTCGTGCATACATCAATATCATGTACGGTTGCGAAAATTTCTGTACGTATTGCATTGTGCCGCATGTGCGAGGGAAAGAGATCAGTCGCGAGACGGAGAACATATTGGACGAAATTCGAGCCATTCGTGACGAGGGATATCATGAAATCATGCTTCTCGGGCAAAATGTCAATTCCTATGGGAAGACTCTTCGTACTCCCACGGACTTTGCGACATTACTCAAGCGGATCCTCGAAGTCGACGGCATTGATCGCGTTCGCTTCATGACTTCACATCCCAAGGATTGCCCTGATGAGCTGATCAATTTGATGGCGCAAGAACGTCGTATTTCGCCTCATTTTCATCTTCCGGTACAGTCGGGATCGGATCGCATTCTTCACAGGATGAATCGACATTATACGCGTGACTATTATCTCAATCTCGTTCATAAAATGAAGTCAAAGATCCCGGACCTTTCACTCTCCACCGATATTATTGTGGGTTTTCCGGGTGAAACGGAAGAGGATTTTAACGATACCATCTCGTTGATCGATGAGGTAGGGTATGACCAAGGATTTATGTTTCTGTATTCCGCACGACCGGGAACCGTAGCTGCACATATGCCGGATGACACGCCACGCGACGTGAAACTCAGGCGATTTAATACACTCTTGGATCATATGTATGCCTCTTTTCTCAAAAAGAATCAAGCCTATATCGGTAGAGAGGTCGAAGTCTTGGTCGAGGGCGTTTCAAAAAACAACGACAAAATGTTAAGTGGCAGAACCGATACTTTTAAGCTCGTGCATTTTGCAGGGAGTGATGATCTCGTCGGTAAATTTGTCAAGATAAGAATCATGAAAGCCGGATCGTTTGCACTTGAAGGGGAAATTGTATGCACACGAAAGATCTAAAAATTGAAGATTTAACGCCGATGATGCAGCAATATCTTAAGATCAAGCGGCAATACGAGGATTATCTTTTATTTTATCGACTTGGAGATTTCTATGAACTTTTTTTCGAGGATGCACTCGAAGGGGCAAAGGCGCTCGAAATCGCGCTCACAAAGAGGGATTGCGGTCTTGAGAAACCGTCACCGATGTGCGGTGTGCCGTATCATGTCGCAGATGAGTATATTTCGAGACTCATTACGATGGGGTACAAAGTCGCACTCTGTGAACAAACCGAAGATCCCAAGAAAGCGAAAGGTCTTGTAAAACGGGAAGTTATACGTACGTTCTCTCCGGGCATGAACGTGGACTCGGATCATTTGGAAGCTAAAAAAAATAATTTTTTGGCTGCACTTGTAAAAACGGATTATGGTTTCGGTCTTGCATTTGGCGATATTTCGACCGGGGAACTCAAGATGACCGAGTATTTTCCGGATTACGACGAGGGGTTCCACATGGTCTTGAATGAAATCTCGAGATCAGGTGCGAAAGAAATCCTCGTGGATGCAAGTGTCGATGAAGATCTTATCTCTGCAATGCAGTCGGATCTGCATATGCTCATCACTAGAAAAGCGGATTTTGATCTGGAGGTTGTCTCACGAGCAAAAGAGCTGGGCATCGAAATCGCTACGGATTTGTATTCAAAGAAACTTGCCATGCGTGCATTAGCCGGTTTGTTTTCCTATATCTTTCGCTTTGACACAAATATTGCACATTTTCAAAAGGTCACATTTTACGAGATTGAGTCCTATCTCACATTGGATCGCGATGCAATTCGCAATCTTGAAATTTTCACAAGCCTCCACGATGCATCCGGGAAGTATTCTTTGCTCGGTGTCATCGACGACACGAAAACGGCGATGGGGGGCAGGCTCTTGCACAGTTATCTCGAACGGCCGCTACGGAATGCAAATCTTATTTCGTCACGTCTGAATCTCGTAGAAGCTTTCTACGAGGACAGTGAACTCATCGACGGTGTGCGTGCACTTTTGAATGAAGTCTATGATCTGGAACGCATTTTATCCAAAATTTCTTATGGGCGCGCAACAGGAAAAGATCTCATTGCCCTGAAGCTCTCTCTCATTCCGATTCCGATGATCAAAAATCTGCTTGCCGGGCGAGAGGGAACTCTGGCAAGTTTACATGATGCTTTAGACCCGATGCATGATATTCGTACGCTCATCGAGGATGCCATTGTCGACGCACCGCCTCTTACGATCACCGAAGGAGGACTCATAAAAACCGGATATGATGCGTCATTGGATGAACTCCGCAGTGCTTCTGTCAAAGGAAAGAAACTCCTTATTGAATACGAAAAGAACGAGCGTGAGCGGACGGGAGTCCGCAATTTGAAAATCGTATTTCACAAGAAGGCAGGCTATTTTATCGACGTTACGAAAGCAAATCAGTCGAAAATTGGCGGAGACTACAAGAAGATTCAGACTCTGACGAATTCGGATCGTTATGTTACGGAAGAACTCATCCATATTCAAGACATGATCCTTGGCAGCGAGGATCAAATCATTGCCCTGGAATATGAAATCTTCGGCAAAGTACGCGCAGCGATATTAGAAGAGCTCACACGACTTCTTAAATGCGCCAAAATCATCGCGAGAATTGACGTCGCTTCTGCCCTTGCCAATATCGCAAGAGATTATGATTATGTCAGACCCGAGATCACGATGGACGGTTCGCTCACGATTGAAGGCGGGCGACATCCTGTCGTAGAGCGCACGATCTCGTCGGATTTTATCCCGAATGATTTGATGATTGGGAGAGATGACCCGCACGTTCACATCATCACAGGTCCCAATATGAGTGGCAAATCGACCTACATGAGACAAAATGCCCTTATCATTTTGCTTGCACAGATTGGTGCATTTGTCCCTGCAAAACGCGCAGTCGTACCCATTGTGGATCGCATCTTTACACGTATCGGCGCATCAGACAATCTCTCACGCGGAGAGAGCACGTTCATGGTAGAGATGAAGGAATCTGCAGAGATTCTGAAGTACGCAACAAAAGACAGCTTTATTCTGCTCGATGAAATCGGGAGAGGGACGTCCACCTACGACGGTCTTTCCATTGCGAGAGCGATCGTAGAGTATCTTGCAACGGAACTTCATGCCAAGACACTTTTTTCGACACATTATCACGAATTGACGGAGCTAGAAACCGAATTTAATGATATCCTGAATCAAAAGGTCAATGTTATTGAAAGGCGAGATGAGATTCTCTTTTTGCATAAAATCGTGCCCGGAAAGAGCGACAAAAGCTATGGCATAGAGGTCGCGCGCCTTGCCGGTTTTCCGGATGAAGTATTGAATCGCGCAAAGAAGATTCTAAGAGAGATCGAAGACAAGCCACATGGGCAGCAAGAAGTCAAGGATAGAACGCAAAGCTCGACCTCTCAAATGGATTTGAAAGATTATGCCAAGGTCGCTTTCATCGAACGGTTGACAAAGCTTGTAACGGATGAGATGAAGCCGATCCAAGCCCTCATTGAACTGGATAGATTGGTCCATGAAGCGATGAAGATCCTGGAGGAATCCAATGAAGATTAAAGTATTAGATCCAAAAACGGTCGCAAAGATTGCTGCGGGAGAGGTTATTCATCGGCCTGCAAATATCGTAAAAGAACTGGTGGAAAACGCCGTCGATGCCGGGGCGGATTTCATTCGCGTGGAGATTCAAAATGGCGGAATGGATTTGATTGAGGTGAGCGATAACGGATCAGGTATTCCCGAAGAAGAATTGGAAACGGCAGTTCTTGCACATGCCACATCGAAACTTACGGAACTTGAAGATCTCGATCATCTTGAGACCATGGGGTTTCGCGGTGAGGCCCTTGCCAGCATTTGTCTGGTGACCGATTTTACTCTGATGAGTAAAACAAAAGATGCTCCGGTAGGCGTCTCACTACAATATCGCGATGGAAAACTGGTCGATCGATCTCAAGTGGCTATGAATCAAGGAACGACGGTTCGATGCGAAAATCTCTTTGCCACGATCCCGGTTCGCAGAAAGTTTTTGAAATCAAGCAGTGCAGAGTCCATGGCGGTAGGAGATATCTTGCAAAAACTCGCCGTAGCCCATACCGATATCGGAATGGTATATGTAAAGGACGGGAAAGAAATCTTCCGCACCGGTACGCAAGACGATCTCAAACGTACCATACGCAGACTCTTCGGAGATGCCTACGCCGACAATGTCAAAGAACTTCATTTTCAAAATGAAATGATGAACGTGCATGCATATCTTTCCAATGTGCTTTATTATCGCGGGAATCGCGGTTTGCAATATATCTTCGTCAACGGTCGATTCGTAAAAGATGAAGAGATTGCAAAGCGTGTAGAGAGACAGTATAAGGGACTCATTCCCAATGGTCGTTTTCCGGCCTTTGTGCTCTTTTTTAACATTGATAGCGACAAGATCGATATCAACATCCATCCGAGTAAAGAGCGAATCAAATGGAGTTTTGATGAAACGGCATTCGACGACTTTGAAAAAGCTGTCCACGCCGCACTCTTTGATACACATGAAGTACGCACTTTTGAAAGACCGGAGATACGAGGATCCATTCCGCTGAGTGAATATCGGCGTGCAGTGAAAGACGGGAACGTGGAAGAACTCAAAGCGCGTCTGGATGTTTTGACGCCGCCACGCACGGTGCGTGAACCGGCTGCGACCTATACGGTCACCCGAGAAAAGCCCGAGCCTATTCGTTTTGATTTTTCAACTATGGAAGAACCCGAAGTTTTTGATTTTCGACCGGAGACTGCGCCGAGAAGTGATGCGGAGAAAAAAAGAATCTTCTTTGAATCTATACGCATCATCGGTGTGCTTTTTCACACGTATATTCTCGGTGAATTGCCGGATGAGAATGAAATCGTCCTCATCGACCAGCACGCCGCACACGAACGAATACTCTATGAGACCTATTCCAGAGAATTTCGCGAGGCAGCCGTAGAGAAACAAATGTTAATTGCTCCGATGGTACTTGAACTGCGTGCTGATGAAGTGGAACTCTGTGAGAAGCGCCGTGAGACTTTAGAGAGACTTGGATATGAGTTCCGACCTTTTGGCGGAAAAGCGATCGCACTTACGGCGGTTCCCATCGTGCTCGGCTATCCCCGCGGAGAAGAGATGATTCGAGAAGTCATCGACGCCATGGCAGAGATCGGTGATTCCGACCCTGGAAGCGTCGATGGGAGGATTATCATGATGTCGTGCAAGAAAGCGGTCAAAGGCGGGAATATTCTATCTGCTCCTGAAAAGCAAAAACTCCTCGAATTGCTGGCGAAAGCGGAGAATCCCTATACCTGTCCACACGGGCGCCCCACGCTCATCAAGCTGACACGCGACGAGCTCGAACGCATGTTTATGAGGCAAAAATGATGAAAGTCATCTGTGTTGTCGGACCGACAGGTGTGGGGAAGACGGAACTCAGTCTTGATCTCGCACAAATGCTCGAAACGGAAATTCTATCCTGTGACTCTATGCAGATCTATCGCGGTATGAACATCGGTACGGCGAAGATTAAACCCGAAGAAACCCGCGGAATCAAACATCATATGATCGATGTCGTGGAACCGACCGAACTCTTTTCATCTTGGGAATATCGCAAATATGCAGAAGAAATTGCAACGAACATTGTTCATGTAGGAAAAATTCCGCTTTTTGTCGGAGGTACGGGACTTTACGCCAATGCCATTCTCTATGATCTCAACTTTATGGGCGAACGTAAGCCGGAAATTCGTTCGAAATGGGAAAGCTATCTTGACGAACATGGTAAAGAGGCACTCTATGAGCAATTGTTACAGGTAGATCCTGCGCAGACGGATCGCATTCATCCCAACAATACCAGGCGTGTTCTCAGAGCGCTTGAGATTTTTGAAGAGACAGGTAAACCGATGAGTGAGCAAATCTCAGGTATGCGCGCTCCGAGACAGGATATTGATGCGCTTATTATCGGGCTTACGGCAGACCGCGATTTTATTTATGAAAAAATCAACGTTCGAGTTGACAGAATGATGGAGAAAGGACTTGTTGAAGAAGTCAAGCATCTTATTCAACGGTATCCAAGTTTTGCGTCGACTCGCGCAGCGCAGGGCATCGGATATAAAGAGACATTGAAATATCTCGACGGAGAAATCTCAGAGACAGAACTGCGAGAACTGATCGCGCAAAATACGAGGCGATATGCGAAGAGACAATGGACTTGGTTCAGAAAAGATTCGCGTACACATTGGGTTGACATAAGAAAAACAGATATGGATCAGGTGATTAAGATGGTCAAAGAATGGGGGAGTGATAGATGATGAACGAGCCTTCCTTAAAAGCCAGACAACTGGTAGAAGAAACAATATCGGAAATTTCTCCAGGCTTCAAAGAAATCGAAAACATCAGACAATATAATATGGAAAAAATTCTACGGGCATTCCATGACGTGAGACTTGGTGCCACGGACTTTCACAGTGCAACCGGGTATGGGTATGGCGATATAGGAAGAGAAAAACTCGAGCGTGTCTTTGCGCATATATTTAAGGCAGAAGATGCACTGGTACGCCCTGCCATCGCATCGGGGACACATGCTCTTGCTCTTACCATGCGTGCGTTATTGCGTGCGGGAGACGAGCTTGTGTATCTCAACGGGAGTCCATATGACACCATGCAAACGGTGATTGGCATTAGCGGCAATGCACCCGGCAATTACAAAGAAATGGGGATTCATTACCGTCAAATCGAGATGCAAGACGGTCATCCCGATCTTGAAGCCATTGCTTCAGAACTGGGGTATCCTCGACTTGCCGTAATTCAGAGATCCTCAGGATACACGAATCGCCCTTCCGTGCCCATTGAAACAATTCAAAAAATAGCAACCATCGTTCATGAAGCATCGCCTGAGACGATCCTCATGGTGGATAATTGCTATGGAGAGCTTACCGAAACGAGAGAACCCATCGAAGTCGGAGCAGATATTGTTGCCGGATCGCTGATCAAGAATCTTGGAGGCGGTGTCGCACCGGGCGGTGGATATGTTGCGGGCAGTCAAGAACTCATCAATCGCGTAGCAAATTTCCTCACAGCACCGGGACTCGGAAAAGAATGCGGATTGATGTATGATTCCACAAGACTATATTTCCAAGGACTTTATTTTGCACCGCATATTACGGTGGAAGCGATGAAAAATGCAAGACTCATGGCAAAACTTTTTGAGAAAATGGGTTATCAGATTCTCGCAGAAGTCTTTCACAAGCAGAGTGATATCGTCGCGGTTATTACACTGGGAGATCCCGATAAAATCATAACTTTCTGCAAAACGGTGCAAGCTTGTGGCGCATTGGATGCACACGTAACGCCGGAGCCATGGGATATGCCGGGATATGACAACAAGATTATTATGGCGGCAGGAGGTCTTATCGAAGGCTCAAGCATTGAACTTTCTGCAGATGGCCCGATCCGTCCGCCGTATTCGGTTTACTATCAAGGCGGACTCACCTTTGAGCAAGGCATACTCACGGCCCAATCGCTCGTAGATGCATTCATTCAAAATGGATGGCAAAAATGTAAATGATATTTTACATTCATTAGAAATTTCCACAAAAAAAGCAACTCGAAATTGCGTTGAGAGTTGCTTTTTTATTTAGATAAACTATCTTTCGTCTGCCGGGCAATGAAGTTAGAAATCGGGGAGGTGATCTTATTTCCCTATGATTCAAAATTTCGGAAAAGACCAATTACTTTTCCGAGAATAGAAACTTCATCCACGATAATGGGCTCCATGGTGCTATTTGCCGGGAGTAGATAGATGCGACCGCATTGATGAGATAATCTCTTGACGGTTGCGGAGTCATCAATAAGAGCCACGACGATATCTCCGTCTTCTGCAACATCCTGTTTGCGAACAATAATCGAATCCCCATCAAAAATTCCTGCTTCTATCATGGACTCACCCTGAACCTTAAGAATGAAAAGCTCTCCCTTGCGCGCGAAATCCATAGGGAGGGGGAATGTGTCCAAGATATTGTCATCGGCAAAAATGGGGAGACCTGCCGCAACATTGCCGAAAACAGGCACGTCATATGTTTTTTTCTCCTCTGCGGTCTCTTCACGAATCAGTTCCAATGCACGTTTCTTTGTTGCTGATTTGCGAAGATACCCGAATTTCACAAGATCTTCGATATACTTATGAACGCTGGATGTACTTTTAAGCTTCACTCCGACGCAAATCTCTCGAATTGCGGGAGGATATCCATTCCGTTCGATGGAATCGCGAATAAAATCCAATACTTCTTGTTGTTTCTGGGTTAATTCCTGCATCATCTCACCCTTTCCATGTCAGTATAACAAAATCTTGGTAATTACACAAACAAAAGTTCTATTCGAGATCCATATGTCCGAGCGGATTGGCAGTGAAAGCGTCTCTGAGTCGTTCCTCATCGAGATGGGTGTATATCTGCGTCGTTGCAACATTGGCATGACCCAGGATTTCTTTGAGCGATAACACATCCACATTTCCATACTTATAGAGAAGCGTAGCCGCCGTATGACGCAACTTATGTACAGAATATTTTGTAGGATCAAGACCGGCCAGCTGAATATACCGCTCAATTCGAAATTGGATTGCACGATTTGTCATACGAGTTTTTCTTGTAGACAGAAAAAGTGCATCTGTCTTCACCTTAGGTCTAACAGAAAGATAGCGTTCTAGAACTTCTTTTGTGCTTGGATTTAAGAAGATCGTACGTTCCTTGCTGCCTTTTCCGACAACTCTCAAAGAATCCTCTTGGATGGTAGGGATATCAATCGAAGAGAGTTCTGATAGACGCATGCCGGTGTTTAAGAATAGCACGATCATACAAAGGTCGCGGTTCTTCAGAAAAGCATTGGTCTTATCGCTCAAAACAGCGTTGATGAGTGCTTTCGATTCCGTCAGCGTGAGGTAGACAGGCAGTTTTTGGGGAATCTTGGGACTGTCAATCTTTTCGCAGATATTTTCAGAAAGTAAATTTTCCTTGTAGTAGAAATTAAAAAATGACCGAATTGCCGAGAGCCTTTTTGCTCGAGTGCCCGGAGCATTCTTACGATAGAGGGAAAGATAGGAGAGATAGGCAAAGATGTCCATCTGAGTCATAGAGTTTAGAAAAGATACATCGAGATCGTCAAGTTCAATCGGAAAACTTTGTTCCATCTTTTGATCAGGAACATCCAAAACCGTACGTGCTTTTTCATAAGATAAAAACAACACCAGATCTGATCGATATTGTGCGATCGTCCTTTCAGAAGCAGCGCGGATGGATCGTTGATAAGATAGATAATTCTCTATAAGGGGAGCAGTAGTCATAAAAACTCCTTTCTGAATTATTTCATGAAATAGTAATTTCATGAAATAATGTAATATAAGTTTACCACAATCCGGCTAGACTTGCAATTCTTATATGTAGTATAAGATCCGAGCTATTCTACACTCTTGGGAATAAATCAGCACATTATCTTTTATTTACGCAATTTTTTCTTACCGATGTATTCTCTTAGAATCTACTTTTTCGGAATCTTAATAACATTAAATGTGATCTTTCCTTGAAGTCTTTTCACACATTGCCATGCACTTCTCTTACAAGAAAAAAAGAACGCTCTAAAACGCCTCAGGATCGATTTTTGACTTGATAACCATATACTTGAGTGTTTAATATTTACATTGCAAGATAACCATTATTGATTTCTGAAAGATAAAATAAAAGAACCTGATTTTCTGAATCAGGTTCTTTTATTTACTTTGCAATTGCACTTGTACGAGTTTCACGGATCAGGTTGACTTTAATTTGTCCCGGATATTCCAATTCTTCCTCAATACGCTTTGCAATATCTCTGCTGAGAATGGTCATGTCGTCTTCGGAAATCTTTTCGGGTTGAACCATGATTCTTAATTCGCGACCTGCCTGAATTGCAAAACATTTCTCGACGCCGTCAAACGAATTTGCAATCAATTCAAGATTCTGCAGACGTTTGATATAAGAATCAAGTGATTCACGACGCGCTCCGGGTCTTGCGGCACTGATCGCATCTGCAGCTTGCACGATAATCGCTTCAATCGTCTGCGGTTCAACATCAAAATGGTGTGCTTCTACCGCATGGATTACTTCGCGATTTTCCTTGTTTCTCTTGAGAACGCTTACGCCAACCTCAACATGCGTGCCTTCAACTTCATGATCGATTGACTTTCCGATATCGTGTAGTAATCCCGCACGTCTTGCAATACGGACATTGGCACCAAGCTCCTGAGCCAGCATGGCAGACAGCGTAGAAACTTCGATGGAATGCCGCAAAACATTCTGACCATAGCTGGTTCTGAATTTGAGTCGACCGAGTAGGCGAATAATCTCCGGAGAAAGTCCATGTACATTGGCTTCAATAGAAGCTTCTTCACCGGCTTCTTTGATGATTCGATCCATTTCTTTCGTTGCTTTTTCAACCATTTCTTCGATGCGTGTGGGATGAATTCGACCGTCCGTAATAAGCTTCTCAAGTGCCATACGAGCAATCTCACGACGCACAGGATCAAAACCGGATAGTACAACGGCCTCCGGGGTATCATCGAT
>CAMYOU010000010.1 GCA_947283485.1 uncultured Peptostreptococcaceae bacterium | reverse complement strand
GCGGATAATGTGCGTGATCTCGACGAAATTCCGGAAAAAATTCGCGCAAAAATGCTTTTCATTCCCGTGAAAGACGTGCACGAAATCCTCATGGAGGCGTTTATCGATGAAAATTAAGCGCAGCGAACTTGCCGCGATTGCGGTCAGTGCATCGGGCTATCCGAAAGATGAAAAAAAAGAAATCGCATTTGTCGGGCGATCGAATGTCGGGAAGTCGAGTCTTATCAACGGACTTCTCATGCGTCGCAATCTTGCACGCACGAGCTCTTCGCCGGGGAAGACCCGCACGATCAATTTCTACGACGTGAACGATCTCTTTCGCTTCGTGGATCTTCCGGGATACGGTTTTGCACGCGTCTCCCATGCGGAACGGAACAAATGGGCGGAGATCATCAACGAATATCTGAGCGTGCGCGAGAATCTCGTGGATATTTTTCTCCTCCTCGACATTCGGCACAAACCGACGGCGCAAGATCTCGAGATGTACCGTTATATTCGTAACGCCGGTTTTAACGGACGCGTGATCGTCACCAAGGCGGATAAGATTGCAAAGACCAAAGTGAGGGGCGAAGCGATGCAACGCGCGAGGGAAGTCGGCGCATCGCCGTCGGAGGCACTCGCTTTCTCGACGACGATGCCGGCATTGCGCGAAGATATTCTGAATGAAGTCGCGATCCTCTTAGACTTACCGCAAGAGAACCTCCCATGAGGTTCTTTTTTTGCGCTCGCGCTTTGTGAGAAACGATCTGCGATTGGGTAATTATAAACCGAGTGAGGTGAGACGATGGAATTTTCATACGAAGGCTCCTGCCGCAGTACGCTCGAATCGGCAAAGCCGTTTCTTTTCAATTTAACGAGTTTACTCAATCAAAATTTTGGTATGAACGAGCTGATGCGCGACGTAAGGCTGATTCTAAGCGAGCTTGTCGTCAATTCCACCGTACACGGAAATCTCGGCAATTGCGATAAGCGCGTGTTTGTTCGCGTGAGCGTATATCCGTCAAAGATCCTCATCGATGTGGAAGATGAGGGGCAAGGCATCTTAAAAAGCACCGAAGAATACGGAGTTCGTTGCAATCTCGGACAGTACGACGCCCTTTCCGAAAGCGGGCGCGGGCTTGAGATTGTGCGTCTCTTATCCGATCGTCTGGAATTTCTCGGCAATCGCGTCCACGTAGAGTTAACCCGTCACTAAACCGCAGGCTTCGAGCAAAGCGTGCGGTTTTTTTGTGGCTTTTCGATATGGATTGTGGTAGACTCAAGCTCTTGTGGTACAATAAAACCTGAGTTGTTAAGGAAAGAAGGTATATTTTGAGAGATCAATCCAAAATCCGCAATGTGGCGATCGTGGCGCACGTAGACCACGGCAAGACGACGCTCGTAGACGGACTTTTAAAATCCAGCGGCGTATTTCGCGCCAATGAAGTGGTTAAGGATCGTGTCATGGACTCCAATACCATCGAGCGCGAACGCGGCATCACCATTTTGTCGAAGAACACCGCCATCGAATATCAAGGCTATAAGATCAATATCATTGACACCCCGGGACATGCCGATTTTGGCGGGGAAGTCGAGCGCGTGCTCAAGATGGCGGGCGGTGTCGTTCTCGTCGTAGACGCTTTTGAAGGACCGATGCCGCAGACGAAATTCGTCTTAAGAAAGGCCTTTGACCTGTCGTTACCGGTCGTCGTATGCGTCAACAAAATCGACCGGCCGGACGCGCGTGTGACGGAAGTCGTCGACGAAGTGCTCGAGATGTTTTTGAGCATGGGCGTCGAGGATGCGTATTTCAATTCTCCGATTGTCTACGCTTCCGCGAAGCTCGGCTATGCGACACTCGACCCGACGGTCGTGAAGGACGACATGCGTGATCTCTTCGATACGCTTATCAAGCATATTCCCGCTCCGACGGGCGATGTCAATGCCCCGTTCCAGCTCTTGATCTCGACGACGGACTACAACGACTACGTCGGTCGTATCGGGATCGGCAGAATCGAGCGCGGCACGATCCACACGGGCGACGCCTGCGTCATGGTGAATTACAATCATCCCGAAAAGAAAGTGAAACTCAAGATCACCAATATGTTTGAGTTCCAGGGATTAAATCGCGAGACGGTCGAAGAGAGCAGTGTCGGTAACATCGTCGCGGTTACGGGCGTCGAGGGCATCAATATCGGCGATACGCTCACAAGCCCAGAAGATCCGACGGCACTTCCCTTTGTCAAAATCAGCGAGCCCACGATGGCGATGACTTTCTCCGTCAACGACAGTCCGTTTGCGGGCGATGACGGTGAATTTGTCACATCGCGTCAAGTGCGCGCAAGACTCTATCGCGAACTTGAGACGGATGTAAGCTTACGCGTCGAGGATACGGATTTTACCGATGCTTTCCGCGTGAGCGGTCGCGGAGAACTGCATCTTTCCGTCCTCATCGAGAACATGCGTCGCGAGGGGTATGAATTTCAGGTTTCAAAGCCCGAAGTCCTCTATCAAAAGGACGAGAACGGGAAATTCCTCGAGCCGATGGAGTCCCTTACGATCGACGTCGAAGAAGCTTATGTCGGGAGCGTCATCGAGAAACTCGGACAGAGAAAAGGCGAACTCATCGACATGCATCCCTCCAATTCGGGCACGATGCATCTCGAGTTTTCGATTCCGGCAAGGGGGCTCATCGGATACAGACAGGAATTTTTGACCGATACCAAGGGCAACGGCATCATGAATACGATTTTTGACGGCTATGCCCCTTACAAAGGCGATATCCCGAAACGTCGCATGGGTTCGCTCATTGCGAGCGAAACGGGCGAGTCGACCGCCTACGGTCTCGGGAGTGCCCAAGAGCGCGGAGCTTTGTTCTTAGAGCCGGCCGAAAATGTCTACGAGGGGATGGTTGTCGGGATGAATCCCAAGGGCATCGACATCGAAGTCAATGTCTGCAGACGCAAACAACAGTCGAACGTGCGCGCATCGGGGAGCGATGATGCGATCCGCTTGACACCTGCGACGCGTATGAGTCTCGAACAGCTCATGGAGTTTGTCGAATCGGACGAGCTCATCGAAGTGACGCCCAAGCATCTGCGTCTGCGTAAAAAAATCCTCGATACACAACTGCGCTACAAATCGAAGAAGAAATAAAAAAGATCGAGAAAGGGGGAGAGCATGACGACACTTTCACATATCATCGCCAATTTGTGGTGGATCAATCTATTGCTCATCCTCTTTCTTATTTTTATGCACAACGGCAGTCCCAAGGCGACGGCGATGTGGATCATGATTCTCGCCTTTACTTCCGTCTTCGGCTTCGTTCTGTACCTCATCTTCGGACAGGATTTTCGAAAGCGTAAGATGTTTCGACTCAAAGAGGAGCAGGACAGAGTCGTCTCGCTCGTCTCCTATGCGCAACGCGACGATTTTGAACGCGGATATTTCCCGTATGACGGTCTCTTGTTGCGCGATTACGGGGAACTTGCACTCTTAAATCTCACCGGCGAAGAGGGTTTCTACACGGAGAAGAACGAAGTCGAGACATTGTTCGACGGGCAAGAGAAGTTTCGACGTCTCATGGAAGACATGTTACACGCCAAAAAATCCATCGACATTCAATATTACATCTTTAAGTCCGATCAAATCGGCAAGATGATTCTCGCGATTCTCGAAAAAAAACTTCGCGAGGGCGTACGTGTGCGTCTCCTGTATGATGCCATTGGCGGGAGACATATGCACGGAAGTGCGGTGAGGAGTCTACGAAAACACGGCGGCGAGGTTGCCGTTTTCTTTCCGTCTCCCTTTGCGTGGCTCAATCTACGCATCAATTTCCGCAATCACAGAAAAATCGTCGTGATCGACGACGAAATCGGATACATCGGCGGTTTTAACGTCGGCGACGAGTATCTGGAACCGAAGAGACTCGGCTATTGGCGCGACACGCATTTGCGCATTTACGGAAACGCCGTGTGGGCATTGAAGACGCGCTTTCTCAAGGATTGGTATTATGCGTCGGGCGATGACAGTCCCGAGGATCCCATCATCACGAGAGAAATCAAATCGCACGGTTCGACGGGGATCCAGATCATCTCTTCGGGGCCGGACACGCAGGTCGAGCACATCAAGCTCGCATTCATCCGCATGATTGCCAATGCCAAGGAATCCATACGCATCCAGACGCCGTATTTCATCCCTGACGAGAGCGTGCGCGACGCGCTCATCACCGCCATGCTTTCCGGCGTCGAGGTCGAGATCATGATTCCCTGTAAGCCCGATCATCCCTTTGTCTACTGGGCAAGCCTGTGGCATCTCGGGGAACTCGTCAAATACGGCGCGCAGGGGTATCTTTACAACGGCGGATTTTTGCACGCCAAGACGATGGTCATCGACGACGATCTCGCAACGGTTGGCAGTGCCAATATGGACATTCGCTCCTTTGCGCTGAATTTTGAAACGAATGCCGTGCTCTACGGAGAGGATTGCGTGCGGGAACTGCGCGATCAATTTTCAAAGGATCTCAAGCGATCGTCCCACCTCACCTATGCGCTGTATCAAAAAAGACCGCTCGGCATCAAATTCAAACAAGCATTCTCAAGATTGCTTTCACCGATTCTATAAATCCACCTCGTCGGAGGTGGTTTTTTGTAAAGAAAGGAGCGTTCCATGGTGACAAGAAACGAATCCCCTTACGGGCTATTGCGTCCGGAAACATTACCGGATGCGCTGTATACCGAGATCGTCGTTCCCGGTCTTCCCGATCGCGAAGTCGTGACTTCGGATCTTGCGTACGCGAAGAATCATTGCGCCGCGACCGCCATTGCGAATCTTGCGCTTTCGTTCGCAAAGAGAGACGCACACGAACCCCTTTGTGCAACGCCTCCGGATACGCTCCGTGATGTGTACGAAATGGTCGGGAACGGACCGATTCTATTCTTTCGGAGAAAAGCGGAGCGATATTTTCATAGGCACGGGAAATCCGTGTCACTTCAAGCCGTCTCACGTCGCGATATCTCTGCGGCACTAAGACGCGGAAACATCTGCGCACTTCTTCTTCGCGACGGACTTTTTCGCTGGCATTGGGTGCTTGCCGTGGGGGAACGCGTGTATGACTCGGGAAAGAAGTATCTTCGGGTGATGGACGGTTGGCATCGAGGGCACCCGCGGTATCTTGCGGTCGGACGCGGGTCGAGCATTGTATACGCTCTTGAATGCGCGATGAAAATGGTTTAAGATCGTAGCGATAAGAATGATGGATCGATTTTCTTGACATGAGCCTTTGGTATTTGCAATTTTTTACGGGAAGAATCGATGAGGAGGTCAATATATGCTTGGATTGGTACTCGGTGGCGGCGGCTCCAAAGGGGCGTTTCAAGTCGGCGCTTATCGCGCACTATTGGAGTGTGGCTACCAAATTGACGGGGTCGTGGGTGCGTCAATCGGCGCACTCAATGCGGCGATGATTGCGCAAGAGGATTTTGAAAAACTCGAAGAGATTTGGCGTACCATCGATCTTGTCAAGATTCTCGGCAATGAGGATCTCGCGGAATATATCGATGAGGAACTGCTCAAGGATGACTCGAAGACCAAAATGGACGAACTCTTTGCGCTTATCAAATGGGGGCAAATCGATGCGGAGCCGGCGTTTCGTTTTATTGAAAACGCCATCGATGAAGAAAAGCTGCGCGCTTCGAAGATCGATTTCGGCCTTGTTACGTGCAATCTCACGGATCGAAGAGTCGAGAAACTCTTTAAGTCCGATATTCCAAAGGGGCACGTCGCGGAATATCTCTTGGCGTCGAGCTATCTTCCCGTCTTCAAATTTGAACGCATCGACGGAAAATTTTTCGCAGACGGCGGTTTTTATGACAATCTTCCTTTTCAGATGCTCCTCGACCGAGGATACGACGAGATCGTGACCGTAAAAATCGGGGGCGTGGGAAGAGAACATCCGATTCCCCGCGACAAAGCTCATTTCATCGAGATCGAAAACCGTCAGGACACGGGGTATACGATGAATTTTACACGCGAAAACTCGCTCGATTTGATTGCGCGCGGATATCTCGATACGATGGTGCAACTCGGACGTCTCTTCGGGAAAGAATATAGCTTTACCGGCAAAAAAAGAGATCTCGTCCGGATTTTTGAAACGATGACGGAAGAAAAGATCGGGCGGATCCTTTCACTTTTGGGGATCGAAGCCACCAAGGATCGTGCAAGCTTCTATATGTATGTACTGCCCGAGCTGGCGAAATTCTTGGGGTTAGATCATCCGTCCGAAGAGGAACTTGCGCTTGCGGTCACGGAGCGTGCGATGAAGACCTGTGCGTTTTCGCATTCGGTCGCGTACGATCCCGATGAGATATTGACAGAACTCAAGGACAAGACGGTGTTCCCGAAGAGCGAACCGGAAACTGCCATTGAACGCATCAAGGACTTCATCACGAAAGAATCGGTCCTGGACGAAGCCGTGGAAATTCTCTTTTCTTAAAAGGACGACTGAGGTCGTCTTTTTTTGTTTCAAATTTCTCCTTGCGGAAGTTCTTTGTCGAAACTTCCTTTTCTCGCCAATGTATTCTTTTGTGGGATAGTTTTTTCGGTTCGTCTTGAGTATAGTGATGGAACAGGTGGAAATTTGCCTGAAATTTCAACACACAATGAACCATCAAAGGAGGATATCATGGCTTTCATCGGAAAAAAATTACCGGAATTCAAACTGGATGCTTACAATCCGGCAAAAGAAGAATTTGTTACCGTTACCAATGAGGATTTGAAAGGATCTTACACGGTTCTCATCTTCTATCCCGCCGACTTTACTTTTGTCTGCCCGACAGAACTTGAAGATATGCAGGAATCCTATGCGGAACTCAAGAAATTGGGAGCAGAGGTTTACTCGGTATCGGTGGATACGCATTTTGTTCACAAGGCTTGGCATGACAACAGTCAAGCCATTTCCAAAATTGAGTACACCATGATCGGTGACTCCAATAAGGAACTTACGAGAGAACTCGATCTCTTGGATGATTCGGGCAAAGCTCTGCGCGCAACGCTTGTTGTAGACCCCGAGAATGTTATCCAAACGGTGGAGATCAACGCAGACGGCATCGGCAGAAAAGCAAATGTCAATATCAATAAGGTCAAGGCGGCAAAATATATCGCCGCACACCCCGGCGAAGCATGCCCGGCAAAATGGGAGAGCGAAGCGGATGCAACCTTAATCCCTGGACTGGATTTGGTAGGTAAGATCTAAAATATGCTCGATCAAAACCTCAAGAATCAATTAGCGCAGTATTTTAAGCTTCTCAAAACGGAAGTTACAATCGCACTTTTTGCCGATCAAGATGAAAATTCCAAGAAAGTAAGAGCATTTCTCGAAGAGCTCGCGGGTCTTTCAGATCAGATCAAACTGGAGGAAAAAGAACTCACGTACAAACCCTCTTTTGAGATCAAGGGAGCGTTCGAACACGGGAGGATCGTCTTTGCAGGTCTTCCTTTGGGGCATGAGTTCGCCTCTTTTGCACTCGCCATGCTACAGGCGGGTGGTGTCGAACCGAAAGTCGACGCCTCGACAAAATCCAGAATCAAGGCTCTTACCGCGTCCGATTTTGAGACGATCGTCTCTCTAAGCTGTCACAACTGCCCGGAAGTCGTCCAAGCGTTCAATATCATGGCGATTCTAAATCCCGCGATCAATCATACGATGATCGACGGGGGCATGTTCCAAGAAGTGGCGGAGGGGCGCGATGTCTTGGCCGTACCCGCCATCTTCAAAGACGGTGTGTTCTTCGAGGGCGG
The DNA here is from genome assembly GCA_947283485.1 of uncultured Peptostreptococcaceae bacterium. GTDB lineage: Bacteria > Bacillota > Clostridia > Tissierellales > Peptoniphilaceae > CAMYOU01. Next base: position 35,868 of record CAMYOU010000010.1, on the reverse strand, counting down.
CAAGCAAAGTATGGAGCATCTTCTCGAGCTTCTCGGGAGCGACGCGGATACGAGCATGTTTGAGAACAAAGGTCTCTTTGATGTGCTCATCATAGGCGGCGGTCCCGCTGCCGCAACGGCTGCCATCTATGCCGCAAGAAAGGGTCTTACGACCGGCCTTGTGGCAAAGACGTTTGGCGGGCAAGTGGAAGAGACGCTTGCGATCGAGAACATTCCCGGATTCAAGTACACGGAAGGTCCCACGTTCATGCACGAGATGCGGGAGCAAGTGGAAGCCCTGGGTGTCGACCTTATGACCGGAGCCTTGGCAAGCGGGATCCGAAGAGATGACGAAGCGAAACGGATCGAAGTGACACTCGACAACGACCTCTCTCTGCAATCGAAGACGGTCATTCTCGCCACGGGCGCAAAATGGAGACTTATCGGCATTCCCGGAGAGACCGAGTTTAGAAACAAGGGCGTCGCCTACTGCACGCACTGTGACGGACCGCTCTTCCGCGGCAAACCGGTTGCCGTCATCGGCGGAGGAAACTCGGGCATCGAAGCCGCCATCGATCTCGCGAATCTCGCAAGTCATGTCACCGTACTCGAATTCTTGCCGGAACTCAAGGCGGATAAGATTCTGCAAGATAAACTCAGGAGTCTCGACAATGTGCAAGTGATCACAAGTGCCGCAACCAAAGGACTCTATGGTGACGGCAAAGTCGAGTATCTCACATATCAAGACAGGATCTCGGGCGAGGAACACAAGATTGATATCGCGGGTTGCTTTATCCAAGTCGGACTTGTGCCGAGCACGGAATGGCTCAAGGGAAGCGATGTCAAGATGAGCGACCGGGGAGAGATCCTCACGCAAGCGGACGGCGCGACCAATGTTGAGGGAGTCTACGGAGCGGGCGACGCGACCGAGACACCTTTCAAACAAATCGTCATCGCCGCGGGATCCGGAGCGATCGCAGCACTCGGTGCTTTTAACTATCTCATGAGACAATAAAAAAATGCCTACCGAAGAAAATCGTCTTTGGTAGGCATTTTTATTAGAATTCCAGGATACTGTGATGCATTTTTCTCTGTGTGGTGTAGGAGAACACGAGTCCGATGACCACGAGGTTGATGACCTGAAACGTTCCGCCGTAACTCATGTACGGAAGCGGAATCCCCGTGATGGGCATGACACCGATGATCATGCCGATGTTTTCGAATACGTGAATGAGAATCATCGCGGCAAAACCGACGATCATCGTGCGTCCGAAGACGCTGTCATCCCTTTTGGCAGTGGAGAGAAGTCGCCATAGGAGCAGCGTATAGAGGACAATGAGGAAGAACGCACCGACAAAGCCCAGTTCCTCTCCGAGCACGGCAAAGATGTAGTCATTCTCCTTGAGTGAAATAAAATCATATTGCGTCTGTGCACCTTTGAAGAGACCGCGTCCCGTGAACTTGCCGCTACCGACGGCGAGCGCACCTTGGTTGAATTGCCACGCAATGCCCGTGACGTCGGACTCGGGGTTTAAGAGTACGCGGATGCGGTTTTTTTGGTAGTCGGAGAAGACGAACCATGCGAGCGGGAGGGATAAGAGTCCCAGACCGAGCGCGTAGAAGAAATAGCGAATGCGCACGCCCGCCGTGTAGTGCATGAGGATGATGAAGAAGACGAAGACCATCGCCGTACCGAAATCCGGTTGCAAACCGATGAGCGCGACCGGGATAAAACTGATGACCAAGGACTTCAAGAGTACTTTGGGTTCATTGATGCGCTCTTTGACGCTGTCAAGATACTGCGCAAGGTAGAGGATCAAAAAAACTTTCATGAACTCCGACGGCTGAAAACCGAATGAACCGAAGCGAAGCCATGCGTCCGCGCCCCATTCCTTCCCGCCGACGCCGCGCACGAGTGTGAAGACGAGAAGCGCATTGCCGAGAATGTAGAAGTAAAGCGAGACTTTGCGGATGAGATCGAAGTCCATGACGGATAAAATGAAGATCGCCAAGAAGCCCAGTGCCGTTGCGACGATCTGGGTGATGATATGACGATTGTTGTTGAGACTCAGTGTCGCGCTATATAGGATGACAAGACCGAATGCACAGAGCACAAGGACGATAAAAAATAAAGTCCAGTCGAAGTCATCGAGATTTTTTTTGTTGCGTTTGAACATTTTTTCCCCTCATTTCATTCGAACATTATATCATACCTGCCTGCGATTCGCGGGCAAAAAGCAGGCTCTTTTTTAGAAAACATGCGGGATCTTGGCGTTGTTATTTAGGGGCAGGTTTGATAGAATAGGGAAAGTATAGATAGAAAGGGGAGTGTTCGGAAATGATCCTGTCACGCAAAGACTCTCTTCGAGTGATGGACATTCTTGAAGAAACGTACCCTTTTGCAAAAGCGGAATTAGACTTTACGAATCCGTTGGAACTCTTGGTGGCGACGATTTTGTCGGCACAATGCACGGACGTAAGAGTGAATAAAACAACGCCGACGCTCTTTCAAAAATACAAGACGGCGAAAGAGTATGCAGAGGCGAATCTCGACGAACTCATGGAGATGATAAGGCCCTGCGGATTTTATCGCACGAAGGCGAATCATCTGATCGGAGCGGGACGTGTCATGGTCGAGTCTTTTCACGGTGAAGTTCCACGCACGATGGAGGAAATCATGACTTTGCCCGGCGTCGGCAGGAAGACTGCGAATGTCGTGTTGTCGAACGCCTATGGCGTTCCCGGGATTGCTGTGGACACCCATGTGTTCCGCGTATCGAATCGCATCGGACTTTGCGATACCGACACACCGGAAAAGACGGAAGCGGCTTTACAGAAGATTCTTCCAAAGGATCGTTGGTCCAAATCTCATCATCTGTTAATTTTTCACGGGCGCAGATGTTGTGCGGCGCGCAAACCGAAATGCACCATCTGTCCCGTCTCGGAGTATTGTTTAACCTGGAGGAAAAAACAAAATGAAAAACAATAAGCGCAGATTTCGGAAAGGCAAAGTGGCAGTTGTATTCGCCGCGGCACTCATGTTCACGAGTTGTCATTCGGTCAATCAACTCTCTTTGAAACTCGGACTTGGCGGTTCGAATCCTGAAGAAATTGTAGAGATCACACCTTCAGAACTCGCAACGAAGCCGCTTCGCTTCGGGAATCTCGTCATCTCCGACGGCGTTTCCATCGGAGGTGTCCCGGTAGGCGGGCTCACGGATGTCGCCGCCTATCAAAAACTTTTGCGTCTTACGGAAAAATATAAGCACGAAGGCTCGCTCGAACTTGCATACGGTGCGAATCAAGCGGATCTTACAATGAAAGATCTCGAGCTTCAATACGACATCGAAAAACCGGTGAAAGAAGCTTTCAAACTCAAGGGGAGAAGTGTTGTCGGAGAACCTGCGACGGGAGAAGAGAAGCTATCCGAGCTTGTCGTGGAACTTCCCAAGACATACAAACAAGCGAAAATTGACGATGCGATCAAGGCCATTTCCAAGGGCATCTATGTCGAGCCGGTAGACGATACAATCGAAGTCAATGACGGTAAGTTTACCATCAAGAAAGGCAAACCCGGAAAAGGCGTCGATTCCAAGAAAATGAAGACGGAGATCGAATCCGCGATGGATCGCCAATACTCCGGTAAGATCGAGGGCGTCGAAGGCGAACTCGAGCAAAAGAAACTCGAGGAATCCGATATTGCACGCCTTACGGGCGTCATCGGTTCCAGTTCCACCTATTACAACGAGGGGAACGTCTCGAGATCGAACAATGTCAAGCGTTCGGCGGCATGCTTCAACGGTCTTGTCGTACGCCCCGGGGAGACGGTCTCGTTCAACAAACTCACGGATATCGGCGGTTATGAGCAAGCCCTTGTCATCGACGGCAACGGCGATATCGTCATGGGCGTCGGTGGCGGACTCTGCCAGACCGCAACGACGATCTTTCAGGCTGCCGTTCGTGCCGGCATGACGATTGTAGAATCCAACTGTCACTCGCTGCCCTCGGAGTACACCGAACTCGCCACGGATGCGATGGTCAGCGGTTGGTCGGATTTCAAATTCAGAAACGACTTTGACTTCCCCGTCATCGTTCGTTCATGGGCAGGCGGCGGCGAAGTTCATTTTGAAATTCTCGGCGACACGGAAAAGAAGAATTACGAAGTAAAACTTGTCCCCGGAAAAGTCACGACGATCGGCTATGAAGTGAAAGAAGTCGAAGACCCGTCCGTTACCCCGGGCGAACGCGTCATTGAAAAGCAAGGGCAAAACGGTTATCGCGTTGCCACCTATATCTACAACGGGAAAACGGGGGAGACCTACAAACTTCGTGACAATTACTATGAACCTCGCAAACAGGTGGTTCGTGTGAACAACGGGCATGCGAGCGGTGATATTGATAAATGGCTCGAGAATTACCTAAAGGAGCTGGAACGTCAAGAAAACCCGATCGTGCCGTAATGTATTGATACCAAAGCTCGATTTCGGTCGAGCTTTTTTGCGAGTGGAGGAAAGAGATGCTACACATCGTTCTATTGGAGCCGGAGATTCCGTATAATACGGGAAACATCGGTCGCACCGCGGTTCTTACGGGAGCAAGGCTCCATCTGATAAAGCCCTACGGCTTTTCCATCAAGGAAAAATGGGTACGCAAAGCGGGGATGGACTATTGGAAAGACGTCGATCTCCGTGAGCATTTGTCCTGGGAGGATTTTCTTCGGGACGAGAAGCCGGAGAGATTGTATCTCGCGACGACGAAAGCACCGAGGAGGCACACGGATGTCACGTATCGAGACGGGGACTATCTCATATTCGGGAAAGAATCGGCGGGTATTGACGAAGCGATTCTGAAACGTTATCCTGATGCGACGATCCGTATTCCGATGAATGACATCGGGCGCAGCCTCAATCTCTCCAACAGTGCTGCGATTATTCTCTACGAAGCGTTAAGACAAATCGGGTATCCGAATTTGCGTTAGGAGGATGGATCCATGGCAATTATCGTTTCGGTCATCGGCGGCTTGGGACTCTTGCTCTACGGCATGAGCCTCATGGGTGAGGCTTTGCAAAAAGCGGTCGGCAACAAGATGCGCGACATCATCGGTGCGCTTACCAAAAACAAATACATGGGTGCGCTCGTCGGTTGCATTGTCACCATGGTCGTCGGATCGTCCTCGGCGACGACGGTCATGACGATTGGCTTCGTCAATGCGGGTGTGATGACCTTGGATCAGGCGGTCGGCATCATCATCGGCTCGAACCTCGGTACGACGGTGACGGCGCAACTCATCGCACTCAATCTCGACGGAATCGCTCCGCTCATCGCGGGGATCGGCGTTTTTGTCATCTTTTTATCCAAATCCAAGAAGAAAATGCGCTCCATCGGCGAGATTTTGCTCGGATTCGGCTTGATCTTTCTCGGTATGTCCATGATGAAAAACGGGCTCGAACCGCTTCAAAACGAGCCTTGGTTCGCAAACTTTTTCTACAAACTTGACAATCCTTTGGTCGGCTTATTGGTCGGTCTGGGACTTACGACGCTCGTGCAGTCCTCCGCCGCATCGATTGGTCTCATGCAGGCATTGGCAGCAGAGGGATTTTTAACCATCAATCAGGCGTTTCCGGTGCTCTTCGGTGACAATATCGGTACGACGACGACAGGTCTTCTTTCGTCCATCGGAACCAATCGTAACGGCAAACGCACCGCATTTATGCATTTTATGTTCAATGTCGTCGGCACGATTCTCTTCATGTCACTTTTGCGCATCCCGATCCAGCGTGTGGTCATCTATCTCAGTCCCGACAATCCGGCGCGACAGATTGCAAACGCGCATACTTTATTCAATCTCGTGAACATCGTGATCCAATTGCCGTTCTCTCGCTTCCTTGTCAAGGCGGCATGTTTCTTCGTGCCGGGGGACGCCAATACCGAACGCAGCTATTCGACCTATCTCGACGATCGTGTGATTCGCACGCCCTCGATCGCCCTTGATGCCGCACGCAAAGAGATCGGACGCATGGCGGATCTCGCGCTTTCGAATATTGAACGCGCGGAAAATTCCATTGCGACGGGCAGTGAAGTCGAGATCGAAAGCGTGGGCGAATACGAAGAGACGATCAATCACTTGGAGGAGGAGATCGTCGAATATCTCGTCAAACTCGGGAGAGAGAATTTGTCCGAGGATCAATACAGTGATCTCAATACCATGATGAGCATGACGACGGATCTCGAGCGTGTGGGGGATCACGCGACGAATCTCGCGGAACTGGCGCACTATATGAATGAAGAACGAATTCAGTTTTCGAAAGAGGCACTAAGGGACGCACAAACGATCATCGACAGGGCGATTTCCGCACTCGATCATGCGATGAACGCCTTCAAGCGCGACGATATGGATCTCGCGCGTCGCGTGCTTGTGATCGAGGATGAAGTAGACGCGATGGAGAAGAAGTATCGCAGTGAACACATGGCGCGTCTTGCGGACGGATCGTGCATGCCGCCCGTCGGCGTCGTGTTCCTCGATGTCCTCACGAATATCGAACGCGTGAGTGACCACGCCAACAATATTGCAACGTATCTCATTGAAAATGAAGCGGAGCGCAAAAAGCTCCGATAAACCAAAGGAGGCAACCATGCATTACGATATCATCATCTTGGGCGGAGGCCCGGCAGGACTCAGCGCGGGACTCTATGCGGCGCGCGCGAAAATGCGCACCCTTATCATCGAACGAAAGATCGCGGGCGGGCAAATCGCCATGACCGACGAAATCAGCAACTATCCCGGGACGGAGACGGATCTTAGCGGTGAGGAACTCGCAAGACGTATGCGCGAACAGGCGGAGAGCTTCGGTTGCGAATTTGTGAGTGAAAATGTCCTCTCGGTCGAACTCAAAGACGAATGCAAACGCGTCACGACCGACGAGAACGAATACGAGGCATCTTGTGTGATCCTTGCCATGGGAGCGCATCCGCGCAAACTCGGCGTCGAGAACGAGGACAAATTCTCGGGCAGGGGCATCAGCTTTTGTGCGACCTGCGACGCGCCGTTCTTTGAGGGTCTCGACACCTATGTCGTCGGCGGCGGAGACAGTGCCGTCGAAGAAGCGATCTTTATCTCGAAATTTGCGAAACGCGTCACGATCATTCACAGACGCGATGCCCTTCGCGCGGCGAAGAGCATCCAAGAGCGCGCGTTTGAGAATCCGAAGATTGAATTTATGTGGGACAGCGTCGTCACGGGACTATCCGGCGACAAGAGACTCACGTCCTTCACCGTGAAGAATGTAAAGACCGGAGAGGAAAAAACGATCGGCGAAGGGGCTTTCTTCGGACTTTTTGTCATGATCGGACTCGTACCCGAGACGGAACTTGTAAAAGACGTCGTGAAGCTTGAGAACGGATACATCGTCACGGACGAAAACATGTCCTGTGGCATCCCCGGCGTCTATGCAGCGGGCGACATTCGCAAAAAAGAAGTGCGCCAAGTCGTAACGGCAACTTCGGACGGAGCGATCGCCGCGGTGCTTGCCGCGCGATACCTCGATGAGAAAAAATAAAAAAAGAGGCGAATGAGCCTCTTTTTTATTTGCTTGTTTCTGCTTTTTGAAAGGGTCGATTTGGAGCCATCAAAAGAAAATAAAAAAGCGGATGGCTTCTCCGCTTCGAAACATACCATTGCGATTTTCAATCCACAAAATAGTTTCAACTGCATGGTGCCGATGGGGGGAGTCGAACCCCCACGTGCGCATTGCACAATAGATTCTGAGTCTATCTTGTCTACCAATTCCAACACATCGACTGGTGCCGAAGGCGGGAGTCGAACCCGCACGGTGTCGCCACCGCCGGATTTTGAGTCCGGTACGTCTACCAATTCCATCACTTCGGCTCATAAAAAGGTACTTCGTAATCATACCACAGAGGTCCGCTGTTGGCAATGCTCGTGACGGGAAGAGCATCGATCTTTTGCGTGTGTCAATGGCGAACGTGCGACCGAGATTCCAATCGCCATTGGACGAGAGATGCACTATAATGAAATCACAGGTCTCCGGCGGGTTGAAACGGAAATTTCGAGTGGACGGAAAGGAGGGGCGTATGAAAAGAAAGGCATTTTGGATTTTGACACTTGTTGTGTGCGCAATTGCTTTATGGATCTTCTATTCACTCCATCAGGGCGGCGGAAAAGTCGGCGAAAGACATGTCTCCCGAGGTCGTCTCAGTGCAAAAACCATTCGATCGGACACGATAACAAGCTTTGAATATACACGTGGCATGGCATATGACTTTCTCGCCGAGCGAACCGAAGACGGAACTCTTCACGTGAAGATCGATCTCATGGAGCCTTATGAAATGCAAGCGAACCGAAAAGTCGACTATGAAAGCACGGATCTTTCGCTCTTGACGAATCTTGAGAAAGTGATTCGCGAGCATGGACTGTCGCAAAAAAACGGCGATACGGTCGTGGTGGACGGTTTGCCTCCGGGATACGGAGAGCGTCTCAAGGTGAAGTATGACACGGGAGAAGAACTCTTTACACGCTCCAACGAGTCATATATTTTTAGTGACGAAATCGCGGATGCATTTTGTCAATTCTTCAAAGATCATGCACAGGCGCATGGATTTTCATTTCAAGAGCATCACGAGGAAGCGGAGGAAGAATCCACACCGTGAGATTCCATTTGAAAAAGGGAAAATCAAGCGATGTGTATCGAGGCGTTGATGGTCCTGTGAGGACGCGCAATGACAAAGGATAATGGGCACGGATGAGCCGAGCCCTTTTTTCTTTTTCAATTTACGCTGCTCGGCGCAGTCGTATGGGAAGAGACGCGATGCATTTTGCACTGTTTTGCACTGTGGTATACTTAGGAAAGAAACGGAGGTCTCCATGAAAAAACTTTTGCTCATCGATGGCAGTTCCCTACTCTTTCGAGCTTTTTATGCACTCCCGCTCCTAACGAATGCGGAGGGCGTTTATACAAACGGCGTGTACGGTTTTTTGACGATGCTCCGAAAAGTCTTAAACGACGAGAAGCCGACGCACGTGCTCGTCGCCTTTGATCGTCCGGACCCCACGTTCCGGCACGAAGCATACAAGGCCTACAAAGGCACGCGCGAAAAAGCACCTTCCGAGCTTACGGGTCAGTTTGCCATTACGAAAGATCTCCTTGAGACGATGGGGCTTAGGCATTTTGATATGGCGGGTTACGAGGCGGACGATGTCCTCGGGACGATGGCTCGCAAAGGGGAAAAGGACGGCTATGAGGTCGTCCTCGTGACGGGAGATCGCGACTATTACCAACTCGTCGACGAACATACGACGCTTCTACTCACCAAGCGCGGTGCCTCGGAGATGGAGACCTGGACGCCTCAGCATATTCGGGAGCATTTCGGCATCGAACCGAAAGATTTTATCGAGGTCAAGGCACTGATGGGAGATGCCTCCGACAATATCCCGGGCATCCCGGGCATCGGAGAGAAACGTGCGCTCGAATACGTCCGCAAATACGGCTCGCTTGAGGGCCTGTATGAGCATATCGACGAGGTGCGCGGTCCCAAGACGCGCCTTGCCATTGAAGAGAACAAGGATCTCGCGTATCTCTCACGAAGACTCGGTACGATTCACACCGAAGTCCCAATGGATCTCACATTTTCGGATCTCATCGTGAGAGATCCGGATCGGGACGAACTGAATCGCAAACTCCAAAAACTCGGCATGACGAGCCTTATGACGGAGGAGAAAGAAGAGGCACCGGAGAATCTTCTCGAAGCGGCGACATTTGAAGAAGTTGCGGCTGAGGTACAAAAAGAAGGCGTCTTTTCCTATCTCTTCCTCTTTGACGGCGATTATCTTACGACCGATCCCGTCGCACTCGGTATCGCCTCCAAAAATCGTGTGGCAATCCTCCTGCACGATGGTTTTATCCGTGCAAAAACTCTTTTTGATGAAGCGCGTGCGATCTCCATGGACGTGAAGCCGTCTCTTCGCATCCTCGACAAACTCGGGTGCGCCCCCGAGAACTACGACGATGTATCGCTCTTGATCTATCTTACCGACCCTGCGAGTGCGGCTCTGGATCCCTTTGAAGGCGCGAAAAAAATGGGCGAAAACGTGCGTACGGATGAAGAAGTTCTCGGCAAAGGCGTGAAGAAAAAGAAGTTTTCCGATTTGCCCGAAGAGAAACTCCTCGAACTCTTCTCGGAACGTCTCGGCGTGACGCGCAAACTCTACGAAAAACTCTCGGAGGAGCTTTCTCTCCGTGAGATGAAACATCTCTATCGCGATGTCGAGTTGCCGCTCGTGCGCATTCTCTACGAAATGGAATCAACCGGTTTTCCTGTCGATGCGAAGAAACTCGAGACTTTGTCCGAAGATTTTAGAGGAGAAGTGGAGACCTATGAAAAAGAAATCTATGAACTCGCGGGAGAAACATTTAATATTCAATCGCCCAAGCAACTTGGCGTGATTCTCTTTGAAAAACTCGGTTTACCCGTCATCAAAAAAACCAAGACGGGCTACTCGACCGATGTCGAAGTCCTCACGAAACTCGCACCGAAACACGAAATTGCGGAGAAAATTCTCGAGTTTCGAACGCTTGCGAAATTAAAGAGCACCTATGTCGACGCACTCATTCCGCTGATCGACGAGAGTGGTCGCATTCACACGCATCTCAATCAGACGGTGACGGCGACGGGGAGGATCTCGTCCACCGAGCCGAATCTCCAGAATATTCCCGTCCGCGACGAGAACGGCAGGAGAATACGCGACGCTTTTGTCGCCGAATCGGGTCATGTGCTTCTCGATGCGGACTATAGTCAGATTGAACTTCGAGTCCTCGCGCATCTTGCGGACGACGCGGTCATGCAGGACGCATTTCGCCACGGCATCGACATTCACGCGAAGACGGCATCCGAAGTCTTCGGAGTCGCGGTCGATGAGGTGACGCCGCTTGAGCGTCGCGCAGCGAAAGCGGTCAATTTCGGCATCGTCTACGGAATCAGCGATTATGGACTTTCACAAGATCTCGGGATTACGCGCAAAGAGGCGAAGAGATACATCGACGGCTATCTTGCGACGTATCCGAATATTCGGGAGTATATGAAGACCATCGTCGAAAGTTCCAAGGAAAAAGGCTATGTCGAGACGATTCTCAACCGCCGCCGATACATTCCGGAACTCAAGAGCAAGAATTTTGCCGTGCGCTCCTTCGGTGAGCGCGTTGCACTCAATATGCCGATTCAGGGTAGTGCCGCCGACATCATCAAGCTCGCGATGGTGCATGTTTACGATCGTCTCAGATCCGAGAATCTCCGCGCCAAACTCCTCTTACAGGTACACGACGAACTCATCGTCCATGCGCCCGAGGAGGAAGCGGACGAAGTGGCGCGCATTCTCGAAGAAGAGATGACCGGCGCATTTCGCTTAAAAGTCGATCTCATCGCCGAGGTTCATCGGGGGAAAAACTGGAATGAAGCCAAATAGAATCGTCATCACCGGCGGGATCGCAAGCGGCAAGTCGGAGGTCACGAGGTATCTCAGGGAGCTTGGATATCCCGTCATCGATGCGGACGCCATTGCACACGAAGTGTTGGAAGAAAAACGGATCATCGAGGCCATAGAGGAGCGTTTCGGCTCCGAAGTCATCGCAGACGAGCGCGTCGATCATGCGGCTTTGGCGCGCGTCGTCTTTCACGACGACGAGAAACGCACGCAACTCGAGGACATTCTCTATCCCGCCATCCTGTCGGAACTCGTAACGCGGGGAACGGGAGATTATGCGTTTGTCTTCTACGATATTCCGCTCTATTTTGAGAAAAAATCCCGGATCCCATTGGAGGTCGACGCCGTTTGGCTCGTCTACGCCGACGAGCATGAACGCATTCGCAGAATGCAAAAAAATCGCGGCATGACGGAGGCGGACGCGCGCGCCCGTCTTGCGGCACAAGATCCTTTGGAAAGAAAAATTCCCCTGTCCGATTACGTCCTTGAGAACACCGGGACGATGGAAGACCTGCACCGAATGGTCGATCGGGGACTTAGGAGGTTTCACCATGCGAACGCTTAGAACACTGATTGCGATCGTCCTCGTCGTCATCGCATGCTTTGCCATTGCAAGTTTTATCACGACGAGCGATACGGTCGATCAGTATCCCATCTACTACAACAATCTCATTTACAAATATGCGAAAGAGAACGATCTCGATCCTTTCCTCGTCGCCGCCATCATCCGCGTCGAATCGAACTACGATCCCGAGGTTTCGAGTCATGCGAATGCGCACGGACTCATGCAGCTCTTGCCGGAGACGCTCGAATGGATTTCCATGCGCCGGGGCGAGAAGTTCGAACCCGATATGATCAAAGACCCCGAGGCGAATATCCGCGCAGGCACGTACTATGTACGCTATCTCTTGGATGAGTTTCACGATGTGAGCCTCATGCTTGCGGCGTACAACGGCGGACCCGGAAATGTGTCGAAATGGCTTACGATCAAAGAATATTCCGGAGACGGAAAAAAACTCGATTTCATTCCGTTTGAAGAAACAAGAAATTATGTGGAAAAAGTCACAAAATATCGCGACGAATACACCACGGTCTATCACGGTGTCTTTCCGAAGTCGGAGAAGGATCATAACAATGCGGTCTCGTTTCACGCGGCCGTGTACAAGAATTTCCTTCTCCTTCTTCGCAAGAAGTACTAATTTTTTCAAAACGAACAAAAAAGATTTGCAATTTTTGAAAAGAGCGATTATAATGTACAAGCAAGCTAACCGAGAGGGCAGTTTGCGGACAATAGAAAAGTCTCGACGAGCATGTTCGTTCAAAAGCATTGATATTTTTTCTGCTTATGTCTATAATATATAAGTGGAAAGGTATTCAGCTTTTGTTCCGTGCAGAGGTGGTGGAATAGGTAGACACGCTACTTTGAGGGGGTAGTGGGCGATCGCCTGTGAGAGTTCGAATCTCTTCCTCTGCACCATTAACGCTTGTCGGGGCTTTTTTTCATGTCCCGGAGGTTAAAAAATAAAGAGAGGTGGAATGGATGAAACTTGAGGCACTGACGTTCAAGGGCGGCACGCACCCGAACGGGTTTAAGGACCTGTCCAACGGGAAACCTTGGATCGTCGCCGAAGCACCCGATCAAATTACCATCGCAATGCACCAACACATCGGCGCACCCTGCGAGGCGATTGTCCAAAAAGGCGATCATGTCAACGTTGGACAGAAGATCGGCGAAGCAAAGGCATTTGTATCAGCACCCGTTCACTCCAGCGTCTCGGGAACGGTCTCGAAGATCGAATCCGTCGTTACGCCGGACGGCCGTAAATGTCAAGCGGTCACGATCGACAACGACAAAGAGTACACGTTGGGCTACGAGGTTCTAAACCGCACGCTTGACGAAGTCTCTGCAGAGGAGATTCGTGCGATCGTTCGCGAAGCGGGCATCACGGGTCAGGGCGGCGCAAGCTTCCCGACACATGTGAAGCTCACAGTCCCGGAGGACAACCCGATTGATACGGTTATTCTCAACGGCGCGGAATGTGAACCCTACTTAACTTGCGACCAGCTTGTCATGGAGAACGAGGGGGAGAAAGTTCTCTTCGGACTCAAGGCAATCATGAAAGCTGTAGGCGCAAAGACCGGCATTGTGGCAGTCGAATCCAACAAACCGGGCGCAATTAAGAATCTGCGCGCGCTCAACAAGGACGAGAACATCCACATAGCGTCTCTGGTACCAAAATATCCGCAAGGCGATGAGAAACGTATCATCAACGCTTGCTTGAATCGCGAGGTTCCGTCAGGAGGACTCCCCATGCATGTGGGCGTCGTCGTCGACAACGTCGGCACCGCGAAAGCGATTGCAGAAGCCGTTCACGAGGGCAAACCGCTCTACGAACGTCTTGTAACGGTAACCGGTCATGCAGCGATGGACGCAAAGAACGTCCTTGTTAAGAACGGAACGCCGCTCGACGTGATTATTGAAGCTGCCGGCGGTCTCAAAGAAGAACCCGGCAAGATTATTATGGGCGGACCCATGATGGGTATTGCACAGTACAGTTTGGATCATCCCGCCGTCAAAGGCCTTTCCGGACTTCTTTGCATGACGAAAAAAGAGGCGGAGCCTCCCGTTGTCCAAAAATGCATGAAATGCGGTAAATGCGTAGAAGCATGCCCCGTTCATCTCTTGCCGCTCTATATTCAACAGCGCGCACTCAAGGGATTACTCGACGAGGCACAAGGACTTCATGCGCTCGACTGCATCGAATGCGGTTCCTGTTCGTATGTCTGCCCGGCAAAGAGACCGCTCGTAGAAGCGATCCGTCTTGCAAAGCGCGGCATTCGTGCGAAAGAACAGAAAACACGATAGGAGGTAGTCATGACAGAGAAATTTAATCTCACCGACTTGAAACCGGAAGGACTGATCGTATCGAGTTCTCCGCACCTTCGTTCCAACGAGACGGTACAGAAGACGATGCTCGACGTCATTATCGCGATGATTCCTGCGATGATTGCAAGCGTTTATTTCTTCGGATTCCGCTCTTGCCTAGTCATTTTGACCGGTGTCGTTGCGGCGGTTGCCGCTGAATGGATCTCGGAAAAACTGATGAAAAGGGAAGATACGATTGCCGATCTTTCTGCGGTCGTAACCGGCATCCTGGTTGCATTCAACGTTCCCGCGAACATGCCTCTCTATATGGTCGCTTTCGGCAGCATCTTTGCCATCGTCGTCGTCAAACAACTCTTCGGCGGACTGGGAAACAACTTTGTGAACCCGGCACTCGCAGGTCGAGCTGTCCTTATGGCAAGCTGGACGAAAGAAATTGCAAATAACTTCATCGCACCCGGCGTGGACGCCGTTGCGACATCGACGCCCTTACAGACAGGCGAGATGCTTCCCCTGTGGGATATGTTCATCGGCAAGATGCCCGGCTGCCTCGGCGAGGTCAGTGCGCTTGCACTTATTTTAGGTGGAATCTACCTCATTGCCCGCCGTGTCATCAGCTGGAGAATTCCGGCCATTTACATCGGCACGACGGCGGTTTTACTCGCTGCATTCGGATATAGCAGCGTCATTCTCGAGCAACTTTGCGCAGGTGGTCTTATGCTCGGTGCATTCTTCATGGCGACCGACTACACCACCTCTCCGATCTCTGCCAAAGGTCAAGTGGTCTTTGCAATCGGTTGCGGTCTTATGACGGCACTCATTCGTGCATATGGCGGCTATCCGGAGGGTGTATCCTATTCGATCCTGCTGATGAACATTGCAACCCCGCTCATCGAGCGTTACACGCAACCCAAAGTCTTCGGAACGCAAAAGAAAGGAGCCAAGGCATGAAAGAAACCATGAAGCTTGTCACGGTCCTTTTCTGCATTACGGCCGTTGCGGCAATTATCCTCGGGGTTACGAATCAATACACAAGCCCGATCATCGAACACAATGCGATGGTGAAGTATCAAGCGGCTTTGAAAGAAGTTTATCCCGAAGCGGACGAATTTAAGAAAGTGGAAGAAGATTACAGCGAGGACCACAATATCATCGAGGTTCAAGAAGCAATCAAAGGCGGGGAAGTCGTAGGTCACGTCGTGAAAGCAGTCGGTAACGGCGGTTACGGCGGAGACATCGTCTTCGTCATCGGACTTGACAACGACTCCAAAGTCGTCGGTTTCAACGTCCTCTCCGCATCGGAGACGCCCGGCTTCGGCGCGAAGGTCACCGAACCGGATTACACGGCGTCCGTCATCGGAAGTGAGAATGCCGATGACATTCACGCCATCAGCGGTGCAACCATCACCTCCAACGCCATGGCACGCGGCTACAAGGCGGTATGGGAAGCCGTCGGACATCTCAAAGGCACGGTCGAGAAAGTCGACATTTCGGATGTTCGCAAACAAGTTGTAGAAGAAATGTTCCCCGGCAAGACGGCACAAGAGCTGGATTACACGGGCGATCATATTCTTTGGGCAGCAAAAGTAGACGACACATTCCTCTTCCAGGTAAAGACTAAAGACGGCTTTGGCGGCCCGATTGAGTTCTTTATCGGCATTACGGATGGTAAAATCACGAACTATTCCATCCATCGTCACGCTGAGAGCGAAGGTTCCGGCGACACGATTACCAAAGCCGAATACAAAGAGGCTCTCATGGGCAAGACATCGCCCGACGAGATCAATGCCATTTCGGAAGCAACGATCACTTCAGATGCAATGAAGAGCGGATTTGAAGCCGCTTTCAAAGCATATGAGAGTTTGAAGTAGGAGGTTCGCTATGAAACTATCCAAAGTTTTTAAGGACGGTATCTTTGCAAACAACCCCGTCTTCATCCAACTAATCGGTCTATGCTCCGTCCTCGGTGTTTCCTCGACGGTCCTAAACTCCATCGCAATGGGGCTTGCACTTACCTTCGTCCTTGTCGGATCCAACCTCGTTATTTCGCTTTTGCGAAAGGTCATCCCCGACAAGATTCGTATTCCGTGCTATATCGTCATCATTGCAACTTTCGTCACAGTCGTTGACATGTCGATTCATGCAATCAGCGAAGACATCTATGCACAATTAGGTATCTTCATTCCGCTCATCGTTGTCAACTGTATCGTCCTTGCGCGTGCAGAATCTTTCGCCAACAAGAACGGCGTAGGCGCATCGCTCATCGACGGTATCGGCAACGGTCTCGGATATCTGCTGGCGATCAGCATTACGGGTGTTATTCGCGAGTTTTTAGGATCAGGTTCGATCTTAGGAATGCAAATTTACGGAGACGTCATTCATCCGATTAAATTTTTCGCGCAACCTGCTGGCGCTTTCATCGTGCTCGGGATTCTCATGGCAGCTTTCCGGGTGCTCATGAAGAAGAAAGCATAGGAGGGAAGCATGTCTACGATTCTTACGATTCTCATCGGCTCTATTTTCGTAAATAACTATGTATTTGCAAAATTCCTGGGAACCTGCCCTCTGCTCGGTGTATCGACAAAAGTTGAAACGGCTGCCGGCATGGGTGCTGCGGTTACTTTCGTCATCACCTTGGCATCGGCCTTTACGTATGCGATTCACTACGGCATTCTCGTTCCCGCAGGACTGGAATATTTGCAGACCATCGTCTTTATCCTGGTCATTGCATCGCTTGTCCAGTTCGTCGAAATGTTCTTGAAGAAGAGCGCGCCGGGTCTCTACAGTGCACTGGGCGTTTATCTTCCGCTCATTACGACCAACTGTGTCGTACTCGGTGTTGCAGTCATCAACATTACCGACGGGTTCAACTTTATTGAGACGATTTTTAACGCCATCGGTTCGTCACTCGGTTTCTTTATCGCCATCGTCCTTCTCGCGGCAACTCGTGAGAAGATCGCACTGGCAGATGTTCCGGAATCGTTCAAGGGATTCCCGATTGCCATGATCTCCACAGGTCTAATGGCAATCGCATTCCTCGGATTCTCCGGACTTGTATAGGAGGGCGCCATGGATATGAAACAAATTTTAATGCCGATCGCCGTTCTCGGCGGCTTGGGTATTATCTTTGCGGCATTTCTGTCTTTCGCATCGCGCGTATTCCATGTAAAAGTGGATCGCAGAGTTGCCGCGGTACGTGAAGCACTCCCGGGCGCAAACTGCGGTGCCTGCGGGTACCCCGGCTGCGACGGTCTTGCTGAACAAATTGCGCTCCATGACGGTCCCGTCAACGGTTGTCCCGTAGGCGGCGCGCCTGTCGCAGAAAAAATTGCGGAGATTATGGGGAAAACCGCCGTTGCCGAGGACAAGAAAGTTGCCTGTGTCCTCTGTCAAGGCAACAATGAGCGTGCAAAGGTACGTTTTGATTACAGCGGTATTGAATCGTGCGACAGTGCCAATGCACTGCACGGCGGTCAAAAAGCATGCGGTTACGGTTGCCTCGGATTTGGCGATTGTTACAAGGTGTGCGGTTTCGGTGCAATCAGAATCGAAAACGGTCTTGCGATCATCGATCCGGATAA
Source organism: uncultured Peptostreptococcaceae bacterium (assembly GCA_947283485.1). Classification (GTDB taxonomy): domain Bacteria; phylum Bacillota; class Clostridia; order Tissierellales; family Peptoniphilaceae; genus CAMYOU01. Next base: position 17,930 of record CAMYOU010000010.1, on the reverse strand, counting down.
ATGCACGTCCTGCGGACTCTGCATCGACGCTTGTCCAAAACACATCATCGAGTTCGTTCCGTACGAGCAAAAATACATTGTCAAGTGTAAGAGCCATGACAACGGCAAAGATACCAGAGCAAAATGCTCCGTCGGTTGTATCGGTTGCTCCATCTGCGCTCGTCAAAGCGAACCCGGTACGTATGAGATCGATAATTTCCTCGCGCACTATTGCTCGGGAAGCGGTCTTGACGGCAGCACGGGCATGATGAAATGCCCGACCAAGGCGATCTATCCGGGACTCATTGAGCGCAAAGAAGCGCCGAAGCCTCCGAAGAAAACGCCGGAAGAAATTGCTGCAGCCAAAGCCAAAGCGGCTGAAGCGGCAGCGGCAAAAGCGGCAGCGGCTGAAGCTCCCGCCGAAGAAAGAGAAGCTTCGGAAAATTCTTCCAAAGAAGCATAAAACCGGAAAAAAGTTCCCGATGATTTTCGTCGGGACTTTTTTTATTTCCCTTTTACCATTGGTTCCTTACATTGAACCAATGGGGAACTCATGATAAACTAAAGGGGATTCATTGGAGGGATATCGTTGAAAAAAGGTGACTACATATTGATCGTGCTATTGATACTCGTGAGCGTAGGATCCTTTTTTTTCATGCGTTCGCCGTCGTCGGGAGCAAAAAAAACGGCGATTGTAAAAGTCGACGGCAAGATTGTAAAAGAGATTCCTTTTACTCGAGAGAACGTCGGCAAACTTTTTGTCATTGAGTCAAAATACGGACGCAATGTAATCGAAATGGAAGCGGATCGCGTGCATGTCATCGAGGCGGATTGTCCGGACAAGCTGGACGTCAAGCAGGGATACATCGAGCGCGAAGGTGAGATGATCGTGTGTCTTCCGAATCGCATGACGATTGAGATCCGTGAAGAGAAAGATGATTTGGATGCGGTGGTGCGCTGATGAAACGAATGAATACAAAACGCATGGTCTTCCTCGCCATCATGACGGCAGGGGCACTTGCGCTTTCCGTGATTGAAAATGCGCTGCCCGTTCCTTTCGTGGCACCGGGCGCGAGGCTCGGACTTGCAAACATCATGATCCTCACCACGATGGTGCTCTTCGGATTTTGGGACGGAGTTCTTGTCGCAGTCTTAAAGAGTGCGCTCTTGGTACTCGTCACAGGCGCGGTCGTGAGCTTTTTCTATTCTTTGGTGGGATCGGTCCTCGCGGTGGTGGCGATGTTCGCCGCCAAAAAAATCCTCGGTCGATTTCTTTCGAATATCGGCGTGAGCATCTGCGGCGCGGTCGCGCATTGCTTCGGGCAATTACTCGTTGCGAGCTATTTTATCGATAATATTCGCGTATTTACCTATTTTCCGGTACTCATTCTCACGGGGCTTTTCACGGGATATTTTGTGGGACTTGTGGTCAATCAACTCGTGAAGCATATCCGGAAAATCATCGAGTATCCTTTTGTGGAGTGGAACTATGATTAAAGTCTTGGCAAGTGCTTCGCCCAGACGCCGCGCATTCATCGAGGATGCGGGTTGGGCATATGAAATTTTCCCTGTAGAGCATGAAGAAATTTTTGATGACGCGATTCCGATTCTATCCACGATGACGGTGGCATTTGAGAAAGCGCGTTTGGCGGCGGAAAACCATCAAGAAAAGGGACTCTTTTTGGGATGCGATACGACGGTCATCGGTCGTCGCGTCTATCAAAAGCCGAACGACATCGAGGACGCACGTCGTATGCTCGAGGAACTGTCCGGGAGGACGCATGCCGTCGTCTCGGGATTTGCGCTTCTCGATACGGTACACGGTTTTACGTATGTCGACTATGATCTCTCGAAGGTCGAATTTGAACCGTATGGAGAGATGTATGAGGAGTATCTTAAGACGGGCGAATGGAAGGACAAAGCGGGTGCATACGGGATTCAAAGTCCCCATGTCCATTTTGTCCGCTCCTATACGGGGAGTCTTTCTAATATCGTCGGATTGCCGATGGAAAAACTGAGGGAGTATCTGGATGAAAAAGGAGAACTCAAACAATCTACCCCGTGAAAAACTGGCGTTGGAGGGCTCGAATGCGCTTTCCGATGCGGAGCTTGTCACGATTTTACTCGGATCCGGCACGCAGGCGATGAATGTCTTCGATCTCTCCGAACACATTCTTCATGAGAGCGGGGGGCTGACGCAACTCATGGACTATGAGCTCCATGAACTCATGACTTTTCCCGGGATCAAGGCGGCGAAAGCCTCCATTCTCAAGGCATCGTTTGAAATTGCAAGAAGAATCCTCGAGCGTTCCACGCAAGAACGCATCTCTGCGGACAATCCCGACAACATCTATCGAAATTTTTCTCATCGTGTTAGAAATATAGGGCACGAAGAGTTTTGGGTTTTGCTCTTGGACGTCAAGCTTATGGTCATGCGCGCGGAAAGGGTGAGTGTCGGCACGCTCGATCAGTCCATCGTTCATCCGCGCGAGGTCTTTCGTCCCGCGATTCGATGGAATGCGCATTCAATCATCGTTTTTCACAATCATCCGAGCGGCGACGAGAACCCCTCAAAAGAAGATTTTTTGGTTACGAAAAGACTTATGGACTGTGGCGAAATGCTCGGCATTCCGCTCGTAGACCATCTTATTTTCGGCGCTTCCCGGTATTATAGTTTTCGCAAAGACGGAAGGATAGAGTAGGAGTATGTATGGTACTTTTTAAAGGCAAAAATATAGGGATTGATTTTGGCACATCGAGAATTCGAATCCTCACGGGTGACGATGAAATTTTTGACGAGCCGAGTATTGCCCTCGTGGACATTGTGACAAGAAGAAGTGTCGCGATCGGTCAAGAGGCTATCGAGCAAAAAGGGAAGTTGCCGGTGGAGGTGATTCCCGTCTATCCGCTCCAAGACGGTGTGATCGCGGATCTCGAGGTGGCAAGCGACTATGTGCGCGGCGCACTGCGAAAGGCGGGCTATGGGAAATCTCTCATCTCGCCGCGTGCCGTGGCGGCGATTCCCGTCGACATCACGGACATTGAGAGACAGGCGATGGAAGAAGTCCTATCCGGTGCAGGCATCCGGGATGTGCTTCTCATCGAGTCGCCCGTGCTTGCATTTTTGGGTGCTGCGACGCACAGTTATGACCGCGCGATGATCGTCCTGGACATCGGTGCGGAAATTTCTCAAGCGGCGATCCTCTATGACGGTGCCGTCGTACGTGCCAAGAGCATCAATCTCGGAGCGGACGATCTCGACGAGGCAATCTCGGATCTTCTTTTAGCGCGTGAAAACCTCTTGGCGGCACGGGAAGATGTGACTGCGTTACGCGAAACAATTTTGAATTTTACGGAAGAAGCGAAAGAAGCCTCCATTCGCGGGAAATCTACTCGCTCCGCCGAGTTGCGTACGGCGACCATAAGGACACAGGATCTCTTACCTACGGTGTCTCAATTTTTGCGTCAAATGATCCAAATGCTTTTGCGACTCATCGAAACCGCGCCGCCCGAGATGGCGCGAGATTTGATTGAAGCGGGGATGCTCTTGGTGGGCGGTTTTGCCAAGACGCCGGGACTTACGGATATACTCGAGCAACGATTCCGATTCCCCGTCGTGACGATTGAAGAGCCGGCATATGCCTCCATCTATGGAACGAGAGTGATTCTCGACGACTATGCCTATTACAAGAAGGGAGGCGAGTAGCGATGCAAAGACGGAAGAGCCAAAAGAAACGCATCAAACTCGTGGTGGTCGTATTTTTCATCGTGATTCTCATCGCCGCTTCCTTTTTTGCGCGTCAAAAACTTTCGCCCGTGGAAGGAGCCGCAACCGATGTGGCGTCGACGGTCTCGGGAATTTTTTATCGCGTAACCGGCGCGGGAGGACGCGTGCTCAATCGTATTTTCGGAGCCGCTTCGATGCGACGCGAAAACGAGGAATTGAAAACGCAGAATGCCAAGTTAAAAGAAGAGCTCATGCTTTTACAAAATCTCAAGGTCAACGAATCTGTCATCAACGCACAGTATGCCTTGCGTGAAAAACTTAAGGGCACCGCGATCGAAGCACATGTGACGGGCATGGATCCCGGAAGTGCTTTCGTTCGATTTACCGTCAATCGCGGGGCAAAAGACGGCGTTGCCGTGGGCGACATGGTGGTCATGGGCTCGGGTGTCGGCGAAGATCTCGTGCTCTCGGCACTGGTCGGGAGAGTCATCTCGGTGGGTGCGCACAATGCGAAAGTGTCATCGATTATCGACGATGCCAACAATATTTCTTTCAAAGTCGCGAGGACGAATGACTTCGGGATTGCGAATGAACATTCCTCCATAGGCGTTGCGGGGTATCTTTTTTCGCCCGATGCGAACATTCTCGTCGGGGATTATGTCCTGACGAGCGGTATGGGAGAGGTCTATCCGAAAGGTCTCTATATCGGAGATATCCAGAGCATCGATAAAAAAGAAAACCAGCTTACGACGAGCGTATCCATCAAGTCTCCCGTCAATTTCCGTGCGCTCGATACGGTCTTCATTCTGTCGAAAGAAGCTTTTGTACCGGATGACATCGACTTCGAAAAACTTCCGAGACGTGAAAAAGCTCCCACACCGACCGAGACTCCGGCGACAACGCCCGAAAAGGTCGAGGAAAAACCGTCGAACGAAACGAATCCGAATGAAGAAAAGACATCCGATGCCCACGAAAATCAAGAAAACACGGAGCAAAGGCCATGAATATTCTTCGAAAAATCGGTTTTCTCGTACTCACCTTTCTTTTGGACGCGGTGCTGTTTTCGAGGATTGAGATTTTGGGCGGGACGGTCGATTTTACACTTGCCGTGATCGCCGTCATGGCGATGGTCGACGGGACGTTGGGTGCGACGACCTTTGCGCTTATTCTCGGCATTCTGGAAGATTTCGTCTTCGCACGTTATTTTGGCGTGCGTACCCTCGGTCTTTTCCTATTTGCCTATGTCATCGCGGAAATTTCGAAAAAAATGTTGGACTTGACGGTACTTCGAGTCTGGCTTTGGATTGTGATCGGACACCTCGTTGTCCATTTTTCCATTTATGCGTTAAACACGTATCTCGGCGTCTATTTCTCGATGCATGGCTGGAAGTTCGTCCCCGCACTATCGGGAGCGGTACTCACAGGCTTCGCGGGACTCTTGTTCTATTTCATCTATGCTCGCGGAAAGAGACGAAAGATGTACTACGGATTTTGAGGTGAAGAATGAGAAAATTACCCAAAGTCAATCGATTTAATGTCATGCAGACGATCCTCGTACTCCTCATGCTCGTACTCGTAGGGCGACTTTTCAAACTCACGATTATCGACGGCGACAAGTATCGCTATGTGGCGGACAATAAACGTGTCAAGGAAATCAAGATCACGGCACCCAGAGGGAATATCTATGACCGCAACGGCAAACTTCTGGCGGGAACCAAGCCGAGCTATGCGGTCAAACTTTTCAAGGACGATCTTTCCCGCGGCAAACTTGCGGATAAAAATGCCATGTTTACGGATCTCGTGCGAATATTGGAAGAGGAGGGCAGTCCCTATGTCCAGAGCTTTCCGATCCAGATCAATGCGCTTGTGTATCATTCGGAACATGATTATTACAAGAATGAATCGACGCCGACGGATCGCGTACTGGACTTGATCTTCGAACACAAACTGACACGTCCGATCCTCGAGGCGTATACCGGGGAGGGCGGATATTTTTATGCGCCGATTGCAAGCGTCTTGCACAGTCTGGACCTCAAGGGGATTGATGTGCCGGTGCGCGTCAAAAGAATCCCTGGATTAAAACTGGAATATGAAGAGGGAATCGAGACGGAAGAATTTTTCCGCAAGAACGGACTCAAAAAATCCACCGATCCCATCGAGGCGATCAACGAACTAGTGAGGGACGATCGCTCGACATTTCGCAAGATCCTTTCCCAACCGCTCGGAAGAAAACTCGTCTACGATATTCTGACATCGCGGGGGTTGGCGAAAGAGATCGAGCTCAAAGATAAAGTCCTCGTCTACGACGAGGAAATTCGCATCATCAAATCCCAGCTTAATAAGGATTTTTCGGAGATCACCGCGGAAAGTGACGTCAAAGACGATTTCTTTGCCATTGTGAAGCAAACAGGTCTTTCGACACTGCTCACGAGTGCGTACCCGGTCGGAGACAAGACCGTGGTGCCGGCTCAGATTCTCATCGACAAACTGATGGCAAAAGGCATTGAAGTGCCCGTGCTCGTGACCGAGCCGGTCTCCGGAAAAGTGTCGATCGAGTTTATCAAGAAAACGACGTTTTCGAGAGATCTGCCGCTCGATCGTCTGATTTCGATCGCCAAAGAACAAAAGATCTTAAAGGAGTTTATCCTCTCGGATGAAATTGCACCCTATGCGCAGGCGGCGATTTTGGACGCAGGTGTGAATCCGCGCATCAATGTGCGCGCGTGGGAATATACGCCGATCAAGAACAAGAAGGACATGCTCGAGCGTTATAAATTCAAAGAAGCGCCCTCGATGGATGAACTTTTCAAGGCGATGAAAGAATACTATGACTATGAGAACGAGAGCGATTATATTGCGCGCGGCGTACTTGCACTGCACGACCGACTTCTCTCTCAAGGTCATTACGGCTATGCACCGATCACGCTGACCTATGGTCTTTCTCATGAGGCCGTCGCTAGGATCGAAGAAGCGATTCCGTCAAACCGCGGAATCGAAGTGAGTGTCGAACCGATACGGTACTATCCCGAGCGCGATCTCGCGGCACACGTCATCGGCTATCTCGGCAAAATTTCGCAGGAAGGCGAAATCAAATCCTATGTCGACGAACTCGGATACGATCCGGACGATATCATCGGAAAAACGGGCATCGAAGAGAGTTGCGAATCCGTTTTGCGCGGCAAAAAAGGCAAAAAAACCGTCGAGATCGACGTCATCGGCAATCGAACGGACACGCTCGAAGAGATTGCTCCGGAGCCGGGCGAGAATGTATTCTTGACGATCGACTCAGAACTTCAGAGAGTCGCGCACGACGCACTCACAAAGACACTTCGATTGGTACAGGAAGGAACGCCGTGGGAAGATGAATGGGGCGTTGTCCCCTTTGCGACCAACGGCGGAACGCCGTATTATAACTGCAATGCAGGTGCCGTGGTCGTCATGGATGTCAAAACGGGAGAAATTCTCGCCAAGGCGAATGCGCCCACGTTCAATCTCAATCCGTTTTCAACCGGGATCAGCGAGAGCGACTGGCAGGCATTGTTCCCCGAAAATGAGAACGACGTCATTGCACCGCGTCCGCTCTACGATATTGCAATGCAGACGGCGGTACAGCCGGGATCTATTTTCAAGTTGGCTTCGACGCTTGCCGCATTTGAAAAAGGTTTGTCGCCGGATGAACGGATCTACGATAGCGGCGTCCTGACCATCGGTGATACGAAATTTGCATGTCACATCTGGGATCCCGTAGAGCAACGCACCCACGGATGGGTGGATTCGCGCGAGGCGATCGAGTATTCGTGCAACTATTATTACTATGCGTTGGCACTCGGCAAGAACCAAAGTTCGGGACAGGCGACGGGGGTCAAGCTTGAGATCGGCGATCTCATCACCATGGCAAAAAAACTCGGTCTGGGTGAGAAGACGGGGATTGAAGTTCACTCTCCCGCGGAGAACACGGGGCTCGTACCGGATCCGGCGGCAAAACTCCGCATTCGAAAAAAACAGCTGACCGAATTTTTGCAAAACAATCTCGAGAAATATTACGAAGAGGGCTATCGCTACAATAAAAACGACGTCACATGGTCGATTCATACGATTACGTCGTGGCTCGACGAGACGCCCGTGCGTTCGCGGCAGGAAGTTTTGGAAGAACTGACGGACCTTCATTTTGTCGCGGAAACACCTTTGCCGGGTCAACGAGCGGGGCTTGCCGACATCATCAAGTACGACTATCTCGAGCAGGCAAACTGGGATATCACCGATACGTTAAACGTCATCATCGGACAGGGACCGAACGCCTATACGCCGCTTCAGATGGCGCGCTATATGTGTGTCTTCGCGAACGGCGGTTACAAACTCAAGGCGCATGTCATCTCCAAAGTCATGAATCCGGACAACACGGAGATTATCGAGCAGACCGCACCCGAGAAGGAGCGCATTGATATCAAAGATCCCAAGCATCTCAAGCCAATCCTTGAGGGGATGTTGCTCGCGAAAGACGTCTCGGGTAAAACGTTCATTCACTTTCCGATGAAAGTCGGTGTCAAGACGGGGACGGCGCAGAACACCGCCATCAACCCCAACACCGGACAGATGTATGACAACTACGGTTGGTTCCTCGCGTTTGCACCGTATGACGATCCGCAGATTGCGATTGCGACGATCCTCTTCCAGGGCGGCAGCGGCGTCAACGCGGCACCGCTCAATAGAGCGATCATCGCGCATTATTTCGGTATGAAACCGGAGGCAAATCCATGAGGATTTTACTGTCTACGAAAGAACGATCTTGGGCGATTTCGCTTGCTCGCGCACTGGACGGCGAGGTGCTTTTTGTAGACCTTACGCCGAGTGATCGCACGACGGCGGAACTTCTCGGAGCGGAACTTCCGATCTATGATGTCCAAGATGTCCTGGACGGCATGATCGAACTCAAGGACGCCGCGGATGAAGTCGAGGGTTTTTCCTATCTCGCGGCTCCCGCGAAGTCCGAAAAATGGAATTTGAACGAAGGAAATGCACCGCATCTCAGGAGCGATGCATTTTCGCATATCATTTTGATGGCGGAAGATCCGTATGCGGCGTACCCGTATCTCGAGAGCCTTTTGATCGACACGAGCGGACGCGCAACGGGCGACGATGTGTTTGATTTTCGCTTGCGAAAAGGGGCGACCTATCTCGGTAAAGCCTATACGGATGAACGCATCGAGAAAAACATCGAAGTCTTACGCACCGGCGAAGAAAAACTCGGTGTGATCGGAAAAATTCGGAGAGCACTCCTATGAAGACCTTTTTTCTTGCAAAGGGATGCGCGGCGGGTTTGATCGAAGACGGAAAACTCATCCGATATTTTGATCTCGAGAGAAAACGCGGTACGATCCTACGTGGTAAGATCACGGGGCGCAACGCATCCATCGGTGCCTATTCTGTCGATATCGGCGAGGCGAAACCCGCCCTCTTACACGACAAGGACGTTCGCAAAAAAGGGGAGATGACGCCCGTCGTCGAAGTCATTCGCGACGCGCAAGGGAACAAGGCGAGCGTCGTGAGCGCAAAGATTACGCTTGGCGGAAACTATGTCGTCCTCACGGATGACGACACGGTCGGATTTTCCAAAAAACTTTCCGATGATGCGCGTGCCCTGCTTCTTCAATTTGCCGAGGAACATGAACTGCGAGGATTTTTTTATCGCACGGCGGCAAAAGATGCCCAGGGGGAAAAGATTCTCGAAGAATACAAGAGGCTCGACGCGATCCGAGAGAAACTCCTTCGCACACAAAACGACTTGGCGGCACCGCGTGTGCTCTATCGACCGCGTCCATGGTCGGCGTTTGCCGACACTGCGGAGAAGATCGTCACGGACGATGAAGCCTACGCACATGAGAAAAAGGGTATCTATCTTATAGACGTTCTTGAGGATGTGGAGATCAAAGGGGCGCTTGCCGATCTTACGCGCAGAGTATATCCGCTCGCTTGCGGCGGAGAAATCGTGCTCGATACCACGGAGGCACTCGTTGTCTTCGATGTCAATTCTAAAGGAGCGCGTGCCGAGAATTTTCATACGCTTGCCAAGCGCGTGAACGACGAAGCCGCGCGTGAGATTGCGCGGATTATCCGGATTCGCAATCTCGGCGGAATCGTCATCGTAGATTTTTTGCGCGAGGATGCTCAAGGCAAGAGGCGACTCCATACGTCCATGACTCAACTGTTATCAGGCGGAACGTCCCGCACGGTAATACACGGTTTTTCGGATGCGGGATTATTTGAAATCACAAGGCAGAGAGAATAGGAGGAGCAAGATGAGAGATTGCACGATGAAACGAAACGACGGCGTGGATATTTCCTATACCGTCTTTGACGATGTGGAAAATCCCAAGGCGGCACTTCAGATCATTCACGGGATGGCGGAGCATATCGCGCGTTATGAAGATTTTGCACGTTTTTTGAATGCGCACGGCTATATCGTGTACGGAGAAGATCACAGAGGACACGGGAAGACGGCGGGCGCCGTGGAGAATGTCGGTACATTCGGCAAGGCACATGCGTGGGATACGGTCGTGGAGGACAATCACGCACTCTCCCGCGTCATCCGAGAAGAACATCCCGATCTGCCGCTCTTTGTGCTGGGACACAGTATGGGTTCTTTACTCCTACGTTCGCTCCTTGCGAAGCCGCATGAAGCCTATCGGGGTGCAATCATCATGGGCACGGCGGGTCATCCCGGTTTTGCGGCGAAAGTCGGGAGAATGGTCATCAACAAGGAGATTCGCAAGCACGGCGAAGATGCGAAGAGTCCGACGATCAATAAACTTCTCTTTAGCTCCAACAATAAGAAATTCAAATCGTCGTCTCCTGTCGCGTGGCTCTCGAGGGACGATGAAAATTGTCAAAAATACATGGACGACCCGTATTGCGGCTTTATCTTCGACAATCGCTTCTATCTCGATCTGCTCGAAGGCACGCTCGAGATCAATACGCGCGAAGCATTTCGGGCGGTCGATCGGGAACTGCCGCTTCTTGTGATCTCGGGCGCAGAGGATCCCGTGGGCAACGCCGGCAAAGGGGTACGATCGGTGTATGACGGATTTGAGAAAGCCGGTGTGCGCGATGTGCGTCTCAAACTCTACGAAGGGGCGCGTCACGAAATCCTCAACGAGACCAACAAAGCGGAAGTTTATGCGGATCTTCTCGCATGGCTCGAGGAACATTTATAAAAAAATAAAAAAAGCTTGCAATCAAAAAAATCATATGGTATACTACCGAACAAGCGACGAAGAGGAGAGTACATTTTCCCGTGACTGTACAGAGAAGCTTCATTTGGTGAGAGAAGCGTAGGAAGGGAAGATGGAAAATGGCCTCGGAGCATCGCACCGAGCCCTTGGGGTTAGGCTGCGACGTGCAGGCACACGTTACAACGGCGCGAGTATGCATGTACTCATGGAGGTCTCTTTTGCGAGGAAGAGATAAAATTGGGTGGTAACACGAGCTTTCGTCCCATGTGGGGGCGGAAGCTTTTTTAGTTAGGAGGCAATATGCTAAGAGTTGAACATCTATCGAAGAATTTTCACACCGACAAAGGCGTGGTAAAGGCGGTCAAGGACGTTTCGTTCGAAGTCCAAGACGGGGAAATCTTTGGACTCATCGGATTAAGCGGTGCGGGCAAATCGACGCTTGTACGGTGTCTCAATTTGCTCGAGCGACCCGACGAGGGCAAAGTGCTCTTTGAGGGCGAGGACATGACCGCGATGAACGAAAAGACTTTGAATGAAAAGCGCAAAGAGATCGGCATGATTTTTCAACATTTCAATCTCTTTCATCAGCGCACGGTGTACGAGAACATCGCGTTTCCGCTTCGCAGACTCGGAAAGAGCGCGAGTGAAATCGACGCGCGTGTGAAAGAACTCCTCGCCTATGTCGATCTCTCGGAGAAAAAAGACGCGTATCCGTCGGAGATCTCCGGCGGACAGAAACAACGTGTGGCGATTGCACGTGCACTGGCAACAAGGCCCAAGCTTCTTCTCTCCGATGAGGGCACGAGTGCCCTTGACCCGAGAACGACGGCGGATATCTTGGATCTCCTAAAAAAAAGCGCGAAGGAACTCGGACTTACCATCGTCCTTATTACGCATCAGATGGAGGTCGCGAAGAAGATCTGCGATCGCATCGCCGTGATGGAAGAGGGGAGAATCATCGAAGAGGGAACCGTGCAGGATCTCTTCCTTCGCCCCAAGATGCGTTTAACGAAAGAACTCGTCGAACGCACGGTGGACGATACGGAAGAATACGGAGACTTCGGCGGCAAATCCTACAGGCTGTCGTTTAACGACGCGAGTGTCGGCGAGCCGATCATTTCGAGACTCGTCCGCGAATACAATGTGGACGTCAATCTCCGTGGCGGCAATATGAATGCGCTACGAACCGGCAATGTCGGTTATCTCATCGTGGATCTCATCGGCGAACCCGAAGAAATCGATCGGGCACTTACGCATCTCGATGAACTCGGCGTCATTGTGGAGGTGATTTAATGGATTATTTACTTGCGACGGGGCAGACCGTATACATGTCGTTTGTCTCCGCCTTTTTCTCCCTCGTGATCGGGCTGCCGCTCGGCGTGATCCTTGTGCTCACGGATACGGGCGGGCTTCGCGAAAACAAACGCATCTATCACATTCTCGATGTGATCATCAATGTCTTTCGCTCGATCCCGATTCTTATTCTCATCATCATGCTGTTCCCGCTCTCGCGTTTCATCGTGGGGCGCAGCACGGGAACGACGGCGGTCATCGTGCCGCTCGTCATCAGTGCCGCTCCCTTTGTGGCACGCATCATGGAGCAGTCCTTAAATGAACTCGACTCCGGCGTGATTGAAGCGGCGAAGTCCATGGGTGTTTCCCAATACACGATGGTACGACATGTGATGTTGCCGGAGGCAATGCCTTCCATCATCAACGGCGTCACCATTGTGCTTATCAATCTTATCGGGTACAGTGCCATCGCAGGCGCGATCGGCGGCGGCGGTCTGGGTGACCTCGCTCTGCAATTCGGATACTATCGACGCGACACGAAAGCACTGTACATCGCGGTGATCATCATCATCGCATTGGTTCAGATTGTCCAGTTCACTGGCAATGCAATTCGCAAAGCCCTGGATAAAAAATAAAGGAGGAATTATAAATGAAAAAACTATTTCCCGTACTACTCATTGCACTGATCGTTGCAGCTTGCGGCGGTCCCAAAGAAAGCGGAGAGAAGAATGTCATCCGCGTCGGAGCGACACCCGTGCCGCACCAGGAGATCTTAAATGAAGTGAAAGACGACCTTGCGAAAGAAGGCGTCACGCTCGAGATTGTCTCCTACACTGACTATCCGCTCGTCAACAAGGCGCTGATTGAAGGCGAAATCGACGCCAACTTCTTCCAACACATTCCCTATTACGACGACTTCCTTGCCAACGAACCCAAGGGCGAGAACACAGCCATTCTGTGCAGCGTTCACATCGAGCCGATGGGCATTTATTCCACCAAATACAAGAGCCTTGATGAGCTCAAAGACGGAGACGAAGTCATGATCCCGAACGACACGACGAACAGCGGCAGACCGCTTCTCCTTCTTCAACATCTCGGCATCATCAAGCTCAAAGACGATGCAGGCGTTGACGCAACGGAAAAAGATATCGTGGAGAATCCGAAACATCTCAAATTTACGCGACTTGACGCCGCTGCCATTCCCGCATCCTATGGAGACGCGGCGATTGCGGCAATCAACGGCAACTTCGCAATGGAGAATGGACTCAATCCCCTTACGGACGCGATCGCGCTCGAGGATAAGGAAAGCCCGTATGTCAACATCGTCGTCTGCAAGAAAGACGAGCTTGACAGCGAACCCCTCCAAAAATTAAAGGCGGCTCTCACGAGCGAGAAGACGAAACAATTCATTCTCGATCGCTATAAAGGCACCGTCATCCCTGTTGAAAACGACAAATAGCAAATGAAAAACCCGCAAGAAGCGATCGTCCTTTCTCGGAACGCTATCCGAGCAAAACGGCGCGCGACTTGCGGGCTTTTTATTGGCGTGAAATCTTTGGTAATGATGCGCGGGGAGGTGTGCGGGGTGTGGTATAATGACGATGGTTCATCAAAGCGGGTCAAGAAGCACAAAAAAAGAGCTTCCGGCTGGAAGCTCTTGGTCGGGATGACAGGATTTGAACCTGCGACCTCTCCGTCCCGAACGGAACGCGCTACCGAGCTGCGCTACATCCCGATGACCCGTTTATTATAACCGATGGGAAGAAGAATAGCAAATTTTTTAAGGAGGATTTATGAATTTTCGCATCTTTGTTCGAAAACGCCCGCCGTTTGACATCGAGGAGAAGGGACTCATCCACGATCTGACGGAGAATCTCAAGCTTGGGACGCTCGAGACGATCGCCATCTACAATATCTACGATCTCTTCGGCGCAAGAGAAGAGGATCTTTCTCTACTCAAGAATCATGTGCTTGCCGAGAAACAGACGGACGAAATCTACGATCATGTTGAGCTTGGCGAACGTTCCTTTGCCATGGAATTTTTGCCCGGACAATACGATCAACGCTCCGACTCGGCGATGCAATGCTTGACGCTCGTAGGCGGATCGGAAGACGTTCATATTTCGAGCGGCAAACTCTTTGTTGCGAACGAATCGCTTTCGGAAAAAGACTTCGACGAGATGAAAAAATATTTGATCAATCCCGTCGAGGCACGCGAAAAAGATCTCTCCGTATTGGAATTTGACGAAAATGTCGATGTGGAAGAAGTCCCCGTCTTGGAAGGCTTTACCGCACTTGACGAAGACGGGAAGAAAGCACTTCATACCTCGATGGGACTTGCCATGACACTCGAGGATCTCGACTCTATTCAGGCTTATTTTCAAGAAGAGGGTCGTGATCCATATGAAACGGAGATTCGCGTTCTCGATACCTATTGGTCGGATCACTGCAGGCACACGACTTTTGAGACGGCACTCGACGAGATTGAGATCGGCGAAGGCGCACTGAAGGACGCGATCGAGAAGAGTCTTACGGAATATCTCGCACTGCGCGAAGAGACGAAGAGATTAGAGAAACCGACGACGCTTATGGACATGGCGACCATTGTCGGTCGCGCATCGAAAAAGCGCGGCACGCTCGACGACATGGAAGTGACCGATGAGATCAACGCTTGCTCCATCAAGATCCAGGTCGACGTGGACGGCAAAGACGAAGAATACTTACTCATGTTTAAGAACGAAACGCACAATCACCCGACAGAGATTGAGCCGTTCGGCGGTGCATCCACTTGCCTCGGCGGCGCGATTCGCGATCCGCTATCCGGAAGAAGTTATGTTTATCAGGCGATGCGCATCACGGGCGCAGGGGACATCACGGCACCCATCGACGCGACCCTTGCGCACAAACTTCCGCAACGCATCATTTCAAAGACCGCAGCCAGAGGGTACGCGTCTTACGGCAACCAGATCGGTCTCACGGCAGGGTATATCGAGGAACTCTACCATCCCGGCTATGTTGCCAAACGCATGGAAATCGGCGCGGTTGTCGGCGCGGCTCCGATCGAGAACGTCGTGCGCAAAAAGCCTGCACCCGGTGATGCCATCGTCCTTTTGGGCGGGCGCACGGGGCGCGACGGCATCGGCGGCGCAACCGGTTCCTCCAAGACCCACACCAAATCCTCTCTCGAGAAATCGGCGAGCGAAGTGCAAAAAGGGAACGCTCCCGAGGAGAGAAAATTACAGAGATTATTCCGTAATCCCGAGGCGACGCGTCTTATCAAAAAGGCGAATGACTTCGGTGCGGGCGGCGTTTCCGTTGCGATCGGAGAACTCGCGGACGGAATCTTTGTCGAACTCGACAAAGTGCCTGTAAAATACAAAGGACTCAATCCCACGGAGCTTGCCATCAGCGAATCGCAGGAGCGCATGGCGTGTGTCATCGCACCCGACGACGTGGAGGCGTTCTTGGCACTGGCGGCATCGGAGAATCTCGAAGCGACCGTCGTGGCGAAAGTCACGGAAGATCCACGACTCGTCCTCTCTTATCATGGGAAAAATTACGTCGATCTCGCACGTGCGTTCTTGGACACGAACGGCGCACGTTCCCATCAATCTGTAGAAATCAACACCGAGCGCGGGGAAGACGCATTCAGCGCGGATGCTTTCGATCTCACGCAGGAGACCGCGGAAGCACTCTTTACGGATCCCAATATTGCGATGCAAAAGGGCATGGTCGAGATGTTCGACTCCTCCATCGGGAAGGGCACCGTCCTCATGCCGTACGGCGGCAAGACGCAGATGACGCGCGAAGAAGGCATGGTGGCACTCATCCCGACTTTTGACGAGACGACGACCGCGAGTATCATGACCTACGGCTTTGTACCGCGGATCTCCGACGATCATCCGTATCTTTCGTCACAATACGGCGTCGTGATGGCACTTGCACGCTTGACGGCACTCGGCGCGGACTATCGCAAAGCGCGTTTGACCTGTCAGGAATATTTCGAACGCCTGGAGAAAGATCCCGCACGTTGGGGGAAAGTGACGAGCGCACTCTTGGGTCTTATCACGGCGCAAGAGGCATTCGGAACGCCCGCCATCGGCGGCAAAGACTCGATGAGCGGCTCGTTTGAAGATCTTCATGTACCGCCGACACTCGTGACTTTTGCCGTCACGACGATGAAAAAAGACGAAGTGATCGATGCAAGTCTCAAGGGGAATGGACATCTCTACCTCGTGCGCCACAATCCGCTTGAAGAAAATCTCCCCGACTACGAAGCTTTGCGTCGCAATTTTGCACGCATCCACGAAGAAGGACAGAAGAAGAATATCTTAAGTGCGTCGACGATCAAGACGGGCGGCATCTTAGAGGCTGTTCTCAAAGCCGCATTCGGAAATGAAACCGGTTTTGAGATCGATACGGATACAACGGTGAATGCTTTCTTACCCGGTTCGTTCCTCGTCGAGACGAGAGAAACCGTGGAAGATCCCGCGTGGGAGAAACTCGGCACGACCGCCGGCGACACCTATCGCATGAACGGCGTGTCTCTTGACCTCGATCGCCTCATGAAAGCGGCGATGGCGCGTTATGAGTCGGTTTATCCGACGAAGACCGTCCCCGAGAAGATGGAGACGGAGTTTGCGCTCACCCGAGCAGGGAAAGTCTATTACCACGAGCGCATTGAGAACCCCACGGTCACGATTCCCGTCTTTCCCGGCACCAACTGCGAATACGACACGGCGAAATCGTTCGAACAGGAGGGTGCATGCGTCGAAATCGTCGTCTTCCGCAATCGCACGAAGGAAGATGTCGATCAGAGCGTTGCAAAACTTGCCGATGCGATCGATCACACGCATATTTTGTCGCTGGTCGGCGGCTTTTCGGCAGGTGATGAACCGGACGGTAGCGGAAAATTCATCGCGAATGTCCTCATGAACGCCAAAGTCAAATCCGCAATCGAGCGTTTCCTTGCACGCGGCGGACTGATCTTAGGAATCTGCAACGGATTCCAAGCACTTGTGAAATCGGGACTTCTCCCGACAGGAAAAATCGGCGCGATCGAAAAAGACAGCCCGACGCTCTTTAACAATGCAATCGGCAGACACATTTCTCAGATCGTATCGACCAAAGTCATCTCCACGAAGACGCCGTGGATGAACGCGTGTGAAGCGGGCGATATCTATGAAATCGCGGTTTCGCACGGAGAGGGACGTCTTATCTTGACCGAAGAGGATGCACGCGGGCTCTTTGAAAACGGTCAGGTTTTGACGCAATACGTCGATTCCGACGGACATGCGACGATGGCAAGACCCCATAATCCCAACGGTTCCTATTATGCGATCGAGGGACTCATTTCGCCGAACGGACAGATCGTCGGAAAGATGGGACACACCGAACGCTATGAAGACGGACTCTATCGCAACATTCCGGGCAACAAAGAACAGCTTCTCATTCGAGGAGGCGTTGAATACTACACGAAAGGCGGACAAGCATGATCGATCGATCCATGATGGAAAACGTGCTCGAAGCGGCACTCGAAGGCGGCGCCGAATTCAGCGAGCTGTTCTTCGAGGACCGCCATGTGCGCTCTTTGAGTATGCTCAAGGGAAAAATCGAGAACATGAACCTCGGGAGGGATTCCGGCGTGGGCATCCGCATCATCGACGGACTCAATTCCGTCTATGTCTATACGAACGATCTCC
>CAMYOU010000009.1 GCA_947283485.1 uncultured Peptostreptococcaceae bacterium | reverse complement strand
CCCCCGCATCAGTCCCCGCGCCCCGTCCGCACCCACACCCTTGGGGAACGTGCCCGCGCTACGCTCACGGTGCAATCGCTCGCGTTTGTGTGGGGATATTTGTCTCGCGTTTTGTGTTTTGCCGATGTCTACAATGCCCGGCTCGGGCGGGCGTGATAGAATGAAAGGGAACGAAGATCGTTGCCGCGTACCGAACGGCGGGGGAAGATGTACACGGAACAAGGAGGGGGAAGCATGCATTGGATTCATGCGTTTGAGATCATATGTTATATCCTGACGACGGCTCTCGTGGCGGATATCGTCGCGAAAAAGACGTGGCACGAGTTGCAAGTATTTTTCTCGGGGGCACTTGCGGGTTTTGTCCTGGAACTGGGGGCGGTGCGTTTCACGGAGGTGTACCACTACAGTCAGGCGTTCTACGTGAGTATCGGGAGGGTTCCGAATCAGTTTCCGTTCTTCGGTGGGCTTATGTGGGGCGGGGTGGCGGTTTGTGCGCTCAGGATTGCGCGAAAATTCCACACCAAGCCTCTCCAAACGGCACTCCTTGCGGGTTGGCTCGTCGTGTCGATGGATCTTCTTCTCGATGTGGCGGCGATCAGACTGGACGGCGGTTTCTGGGTCTGGGAGGGACGACCGATTACGCTTGCGATTGATCATCACATGTGGATGAGTGTGATCTGGGTGAATTTTCTCGGCTATCTCTTCGAGACGCCCGCACTTGTCCATTTTTCGCTGTGCAATGAGAAGCGTCCGCGCGGATCGCTCGCACGGGAGGTACTTCGGATGATCGGGATCGCCTGCGCGGCGGTGGCGGTGGTTGCAGCGGGTTCCGCGGTCTTTCTCTATCTCGACGGCGTAACGGACGAATGGGCAAGTTTCGTAAGTTTCATCGCGCTATGGTCGTGGATCCTCGCAAGTCTCGTGCGTCGGCTCGTGCTTCTTCGCGGTGCGCTGACGCTCGGAGGGAGAAAAGACCCGGTACTTCTTCTCTTCTGGTCGACACTGTACGGGTATTGTCTCGTTGCGCTCGCTCGACTCGGCGTGTTCCGTGCGCGACCGGTCTACGCGCTCTTCGCGCTCTTTCTCTTCGTCTTCACGCTCTTTCTCGGGGTCGTCCGGGACAGATCGTAACGACGGAAAGCTTCCCGAAACGCGCGTCCATGGAGAAGAAAAAGAAGGACCGATGTAAAACCGCGAGGGAATCTCCCCGCGGTTTTTTGTTGACAAAGGCTCGCGGGCGGATTTATAATCGTTCTAAATAGAACGATACGTTCGAAAAAACATAAGGGGTGTGCGGCATGGAATTTTGGGATCGGCACAAGATGATCACGTACTATTACGATGCGCTCACGCGCTCGTTGTGCGAAAGGCACGGGCTTACGCGGATGGAATACGAGGTGCTTTTATTTCTCGTGGAAAATCCGACGGTGAAGACGGCAGCGGAGATTGTGCGTCTGCGTCGCGCGACGAAATCGCATGTCTCGCTGGCACTCGCCGCCCTCGAGGAGAAGCGGCTCATCGAGCGGAGGACTTGCCCGGAGAACAAGAAGCGGATCGAAATTTTTCTCTCGGAGGACGGCATCCTCATTGCGCGGGAGGGAACGGCACTGCGGGAAAAACTCAAGACGGAGTTATTCGCGGGTCTCACCGACGAGGAGCGGGCGATATATCGGCGCATTTTTGAGAAAATTTGCAAGAACGCCGAGGCACATCTTGCGGCTGAGAACGGGCGGGAGGTGTGAGATGTGGCGTGTCAAACAGAGGACGCTTCTATTCATCGCGGGGGCGGTGTGGCTTATCGCGGGTGTCAATGTCGCGCGGATCGGATTCTTCGCGTATCGCGTGATCGAGCGCGTGTGGTACGAATACGCACTCTCGGTGGCGGTTTTTCTCGTCTTTGAACGTATGTTTCTCGGGATGACGCATCGACATACGGCGCGGATTGTCGCGTATCGGGAGAAACAACCGTTCTGGCGTTTCTTCGACCGCAAGGGACTCGTCGTCATGGGGTGCATGATGAGCGTGGGGATCGGCATTCGCGCGTTCGGGATCTTGCCGGACGCGTTCATCGCATGGTTTTACACGGGGCTCGGCTCGGCACTCGGCTCGGCAGGACTCGTCTTTCTCAAAAACGACCTCTTCTACGAGCGATGGCGTGTTGCCGTCGCGACGGTCGGAACGAAACCGACCCATCCGTGACGACGACGGCGTCCGCTTCGGGAAAAGGCGTTTGCCATCGGGCACAACTTTGCTTTTCCCTTGTGAAGCCTCTTTCATTCCTCGCTCCTCCATCTTCTCATCCAATTCGAAACAATCGCCTTTTCCTTGCGTTTTTCGATGAGCGGAGACGGCAATCCTACGGTATAATACAAAAAAGTCTACACACGGTTTGCTAAAAAAGGGGGAGCTATGCACACGCAATCATCCAAAATGTCCGCTTACGGCGTGGGGCCCGTCTACGTTCTCGTCTCCGCGCTTCTCACGGCAGCGGCTTTGGTTCTCGATCATCTCGGCATCTATGCCATTCGTCCCTGCGCACACGGGCGCACGTTTTTTATCGCGCTCGGTGTGCTCTCGATCGTCCTCGGCGTCGTCCTCTGGGTGTGGGCGGTCCTCTTCGGGAAAATTCTCCGTCGTGTGGAGGAAGGCAAACTCGTGACGACGGGTGTGTACGCGGCGGTGCGTCATCCCGTATACAGTGCGTTTTTTCTACTCTTCACGGGGATTTTACTCACCCGCGCCAACGTCACGCTCCTTGTCGTGCCGATCGTTCTATGGATTTTCCTGACGGTGCTTATGAAACACACGGAAGAGAAGTGGCTTCTCGAGCGATTCGGGGAAGCGTATGCGCGCTATGCCGCGCGGACGAATCGCGTGTTCCCTTGGTTTCCGAGAAAAGTAGGAACGATATGAACGAGCGAATGACCAAGGCATGTACGACAAGGCGACCTTGTGACCGTGTCGGATCCGCGAAGAAAGACGCGGATACGCGGTGCGACAACCGCCATGCGACGAGACGAGCGCGCATGGAGAGAGCAAACATTGCGAGAAAACGCGCGCGGATGGACGAGAGCATCAGTCTCGGGATCGCGTTGGCACTGCCTCTCGGCGCGGGGATCGGCATCGTGATCGGGATCTTCACCGAGAAAATTCCTTTTTGGCTACCCATCGGCGCGGAAATCGGACTCGTCTGCGGGATCCTCGGAGGGATCGTCGTCGCCGCGCATGGCAAAGAATCCTCGACAAGAGAATAGGAAAACCGACGAAAGAAAAATGGATCGCGTAAGTTCGCGTGAGCATTTTTCTTTTTTTGTCCGCGCGGACGGTGCGGCGAGAGCGCGGGGACGGGGACAAAGAACGGGGAGACGGCGGACGGAGAAGTGTGCGAGAGGGACACATCGCACGATCCGCGCGTCTTTTCGCAGAGCGGACGGCAAGCAGAAGATCAAAATCATAGGAGACCGCGGGATCGATCCGCGGTCTTTTTTGCTTTGCTTTTGCATTTATGCGGAAGATTTTACGAAAGTTTCATCGATGTGCGGGGAATCGGGATTATAATAAAGAAAAGATGAAGGCTCGTGTCTCGGCAACTGTGCGGAGGCTCGAAGCGTGATGAAAAATGGGAAAGGAGATGCGTATGATTTATCTATTGGGAGCGATCGTCGTGGCGGCGGTTCTCGTCGGCGCTTTTGCGTATCGCAATCTCCATTACGATTACGGCAACGATTGTTTTTTGGAGACGAAAGGCAAGGCGGCGGGTTTTGCGGAAAAAATGTATCGGACGCCGGACGGTCATGAGATCGCGTATCTCGAGGGGCCGGCAAACGGGGCGGCCCTGCTTCTCATCCACGGGCAGACGGGTTCCAAAGAGGACTATGCTCGGGTCTTGCCGGAACTTGCGCGATCGTTTCATGTCTTTGCGGTCGATTGTTACGGGCACGGTCGTTCGTCGAAGGATCCCGCCCGTTACAAGCTCGTGTCGATGCGCGATGATTTCCTACGTTTTGTGGACGAAGTCATCGGAGAGCGCGTGATGCTCTCGGGACATTCCTCAGGGGCTCTCATTGCGGCGGCGATGGCGGCGGCGGGAGAAGGGCGCGTGCGTGGACTCTTGCTCGAGGACGGGCCGTTCTTCTCGACGGAACGCGGACGGGCGGAGAAGACTCTCGCGTATCTCGAATTTCGCCTGATGCACGATTTTCTCGGACAGGACGAGGAGACGAACTACACGAGCTATTATCTCCGACACACGTATCTGCGTGAGATCTTTAATGAGGGCGGCAAGAATGTGTGGGTCTCCGCGGTCGAGAAGCCGTACGGGAAGCGGATTCGCACAGGGAGCGGCAAAATGCCGATGCTCTGGTATCTGCCGCCTGCCGCACGACTCAACGAGTTGGTTTTTCGGACGCGCAATCTCGAGGACGGGACGGGCGCGTATGATCTGAGATTCGGCGAGATGTTCTATGATTTTTCGTGGTTCGAGGGTTTTGACACGGAATCGACCCTTCGGAGCATCGATTGTCCGACAGTGATTTTACACGTCGCGCCTCCGAGAAAAACGGCGCCGAGCTATGTCGATCGCAACGGTGTTTTGCTCTCGGCGATGGACGACGAGGACGCGGAGCGAGTGCGCGAATGTATCCGCGGGAGTGTCCTCCGGTCGGGCTATGCGTGCGATCACAATATCCATGCGGATTTACCGAAGGCATTTATCGAGTCCGTCTTTGAGCTCGTGACCTTGTGTCAAGCGGATGCGCGTGCGGATGAAGGGACAACCGGCGATGCGGAGACGAAAGGAGATTTGCGATGAAGATATGGGGCATGATGGCGATTCTTTTTGCCGTCGTTTTCTTGGTCATTGTCTTTCGGAAGATCAGGCCGTGGAGGAAGAAGATCCTCTATCTCGCGGTCGCGCTCGCGGGGATGCTCTTTGCGACGTATACTTTCCTCTTTCCGTTTGATCCGCCTTTACCGACGACGGGAGAGTACGAAGTCGTCGAAGAGAAGGCGTTTTTTACTTATGTGCCGCGCGATCAGAAAATGACGACGGACGGAGAGGTGCGCGAAGTGCCGGTTCTCGTCTATCGACCTCATAAACCTGCCAAAGGCGGCTACGGGCTCGTCGTTTTTTCACACGGATCGTTCGGCGTGGCGCAGTCGAACGAATCGCTTTTCCGAGAGCTCGCGTCTCACGGGTATGTCGTCCTGAGTCTCTCGCATCCGCATCATTCGTTCACGGCAAAACTTTCGAACGGGAAGAACGTGAGGATTGACAGAGATTTTTTCAAGTCGGTCATGCGCTCTCCGGGTTCCGAGGATCCGGAGGGTACGCTCGAAGTCTTTCGGGAATGGATGGGCGTGCGCGTGGACGATCTCAATACGGTCCTCGACGGCGTTTTGCAGGGGACGAGCGATCTTAGTCCGTGGATCGACACCGATCGTGTGATT
The DNA here is from genome assembly GCA_947283485.1 of uncultured Peptostreptococcaceae bacterium. GTDB lineage: Bacteria > Bacillota > Clostridia > Tissierellales > Peptoniphilaceae > CAMYOU01. Next base: position 41,629 of record CAMYOU010000009.1, on the reverse strand, counting down.
CTCTCCGGGCATTCTCTCGGCGCGTCTGCCGCACTCGCCGTCGGGCGACAGCGGTCCGACGAGATCCTCGGCGTCATTGCGCTCGAAGGCCCCTATGTCGGGGATATCACGGGCGTCGAGGACGGGAAGTATCTCTTTACCGCAACGGAATATCCGATTCCCGTGCTCCATTTTTATTCCGACGCGCTCTACGGAAAACTAAACGAAGTGCCGATCTATGCGCGAAATGCGGCCTATCTCGACGGGGCGAACGGCAAATTTCGGAATCGGCACATCGCAGGCGCGGGACACCTCGGTCTTACCGATCTTTCGCTCATATCGCCTGTCCTTACGCGTTTTTTGGACAAAAAAATCGGCGGCAAACCGGACACCGCCCCCGCCTATGAGATTCTCCGGGAAATCAACAAGGAGAGCCTCGATTTTCTTAAAACGCTCGAATCCCGGAAGTAGCGGCGGGAGAAGCGCGTGCGAGGGACTTTTCTCGAGGACGGACGGGCGCGACGATTCGTGGGGCGTGTTCCGAGTGAAGCATGATACAATAGAGAAAAGCGCGTGCAATCGCGTGACAGATCCAAGGAGGCAGTATGTTTCACGAAATCAAACTCAAGTATCTCAACAATCGCAATACCTTTAAGATTATGCGGTTTACGCTGATCTCGATTGTGCTTCTTATCGTGACGTGGCTCATCGACTACCGCTATCCTTCGACCAAGTCGTCGATTCCGGATATTTTACTCCTCTCGTCGGAGGTTTCGTCTTCCTTTCTCTCGACTCTCTCGGGGACGTTTCTCACGGTTACGACGTTCACCTTTACGACGATTCTCACGGTCATCGGCAAGTATTCCGGCTCTTTTTCGCCGCGCATCGTGCAGGATTTCATTGAGAAACCGAATGTCTTGAGTCTCATCGGAATTTACACGGGCGGGTTTTTCTACACGGTGCTCGCGCTCTTTATGGTGCAGAATATCAAGGCGGATGTGCCCCTACTCTGTGGGACGATCGCCGTTTTCTACGCCATTGCCGCGATGATCGCCTTTGTCCTCTTTGTGCGGCGCGTGCTTACGGATATCAAGGTCGGGAATGTGATCGAGCATGTCTATGAGAGCGCCTCCGAACTCGTCGAGGAAGAAGCGGAGAAGAGAAAGGCATCGGAGCTTTTTAGGGAGCAAAGCGGTGCGGAGGAGATCCAGCTCTACGCCGAGAAAACGGGTTTTCTCTACGAAATTGACCATCGTGCGCTCCTAAGTAAACTCAAAGACAGAAAGTGTGAGCTCGTCATCGAGAAGCGAATCGGCGAATATGTGCCCAAGGGCGTGTACATCGCGAAACTCATCCCCTACGATCCTTTGGAACTCGTCGGTGAGAAGAAAGATGATTTTCTTTCAAAACTTGCATCGAATCTCCTTATCAATGTGAAGAAGAATGATTTTACGGATTATCATCACGAGTTTATGAAACTCACGGAGATCGCCATGATGGCGTTGAGTCCGGGTATCAACGATCCCAATACCGCGATCGAAGCGATTCGGAAAATATCCGTGCTTCTCGGGAAACTCTTCTCGACGGAGAACGCTTTTGTCGTCCTCGCTGAGAACGAGCACTGCAAGATCGTCTACAGCGGTTACTCCGTCGAGGAAGAACTCTATGCCGCTTTCTCGCAGATTCTCTTCTACGGCAAGACGGACCCGATGGTCGCTCGCGCGATTCTCGACGGCGTGTATCTCATCTACATGCTTGCGGAAGAGAGCGTGCGCGGCAAAATCAAAGCGTGCATGGACGCGATCTACACCATCGTCCTCGACGCCATGACGACGAATTTTGACCGAGATGCGATCACCGCCGCCTATGAAGATTTTTGCCAAAACCGCGACGACAGATTCAGCGCAGAAATCGCAAACGAAGCGTAAAACAAAGCAGAAAAAGAGAGCCTCGAAAGAGACTCTTTTTTTTTGATGTCGTGCGAGAGATGCGTGCACGGACGGCGTGCGAAAAAATCACGGCGGAACTTTTCATCCGAAAAAGGATGTGCTATACTTGTGACGGAAGTACAAGAAACCTACAAAGGATTGACAAAGATGCTCCAAATCGCACACAATTTAACAGACAGTCAGACAGTCAGACAGTCAGACAGTCAGACAGGTAGCATTCCGACCGTCTTTTTCGGTGCGACATCGCGAGCAAGGCACATGGTAAGGAGCCTTGCTTTTTGTGTGGAAGCGTCCATCTGCAAGAAAATTTCGGGAGGAAAGAGATGAAACGATATACGAATCGCCTTGTGGCGGGACTCCTCGTTCTACTGATGCTTGTCGCGGCGTTTCCCGTCGCGGCGTTTGCCGAAACGACGGAGACCGAGGGAAAATCGGACGTGGAGAACGTGCAAGCACAGGAGACAAAGGAGACCGAAGCACTCGAGATGTCCGAGGCGGGAACACCGCCTGCCGTCCGCGCCCCGCAACAAGGGACGACCAAGGATCTGACGGTCGAGGTAACACTCGATACAAAGATGTTCCTAATTATGGGTCGAAATCATAAGTATACTTTCCTTGTAAATGGCAAAAAATACACGATTTCCGTTACAGGAAATGAAGGTTTTGGGCCGAAAACATTTCAAGCCAAATTTCCGGAGGTACCTTTTCAAGAAGGACAGACGGAAGCTACCGTACAACTTCTAACACTGCCAACGTCCATTGCCAGATATCATTATCCCGTTGCGCAGAACTATGACCCGGACACGAACAAACTCAATGTCACGCTCGGAAGAAACATTTATATTCGCGTCTTTCATCTGGGCAACGACGTTGGCTTTGATGATTTTGCCATCATGAACAACATTTATGGATGCGAGATGAGATTATACACTCTTAATGGAGAAGAAATTCAGACGGGTCAACCTGCGGGAGATTATGGATATCAATTCAAAGGCATTACTCCCGGGCAGTATAAGGTGAAGATTACAAAATTACCCTCAGGAGAGGACTATGATATTGGCAGAGAGTATTTACTGGATATAGCAGAAGATGGTTCTTCGGAGCTTGAAATTTATCAAAAAGACGGCAACTATCGTCTTGCAAGATATATTGGCATGTCAGGAAACTGGGGGACGACGGGACCGCAAGATGGTGTCAAGAGTCCCCAAGCAATTTGTTTAGCCAAGAAGTCGAAAGCAAAGAAGAAGATCGTTCATGCCGGAGAACTTTCTGCAAAACTGGAAGTTGAGAAGAATCAAATTGTCGAATATAAGATCACGAAAACGATCTATCCCGATCACAACACGGTCGTAAACTTCCGTTTGGGTAATTCTGACTTTACGAATATTGGCGCTTATGTCGATCAGGGTTTTACGGATTTTTTGGATAAAGACCTTACGTTGGAAGGATCGATCAACGTCACCCTGGGTGGTCAGCCAACCACGGATTTTGAAGCAAAATACGACGAACAATCGCACAGCGTAATCGTCGAGGATAAAACCAAAGTTAAGGTAAATAGCCTTAATTATGGAGAAACCACAAATATTGGCGAGCCGCAAGAACTTGTTGTCACCTTTAAGGTCAAAGTGTTAAAAGCGGAACATGCTATCGTCAACAAAGTCGACGACAGCACGACGGAACTCATTCCCTTTAAGGTGAAGGTGAAGGTCAACAAGATATGGCAAGATAACGACGACCAAGCCGGGAAGCGTCCTACTTCGGTTACGATTGTCCTCAAGGGAGACGGCGTGGAGAAAGACAGACACACCGTCACGGAGGGCGACAATTGGGAATGGACGTTCACCGGTCTTCCGAAAAAGAATGATGCCGGGAATGACATCGTCTACACCGTCGAAGAACTGCCGGTGGACGGTTACAAGACGAAGACGACGGGCGACGCGACACGAGGGTTTACCGTGACAAACACCCTAAAACCGACGGTGGAAGTGACGGCGAAGAAAGTCTGGGTCGGCGACGCGAATCGTACGGATGCACGTCCCGCGTCCATCGAGTTCATTCTCAAGGCGGACGGCGTGGAGAAAGAAAGGCACACCGTCACGGAGGGCAACCATTGGACGTGGACATTCCGCAATCTGCCGAAAGAGAACGATGACGGGAATGATATCGTCTACACGATCGAAGAAGTGCCGGTGGAGGGCTACAAGACAACGATCGCCGGCGATGCAAAGAACGGCTTTACCGTCACCAACCGACTGATTCCGCCGCCTCCGACGACGCATCCCAAAGAGATTGCGATCCCCGTGGAGAAAGTCTGGGAAGATGACGGCAATAGAGAAAATCTGCGTCCGACGAGCGTCACGGTTCGACTCTACGCCGACGGCAAGGACACGGGCAAATCCGTGGTACTCACGGAGACGAACGACTGGAAAGGGCAGTTCTTGCATCTGCCCGAATTCAACGCGGGGAAAAAGATCGTCTATACGATCGAGGAGGAGCGCGTCGCGCATTACGCTTCGACCGTCACAGGGAATCAAACGGACGGGTTTACGGTGACGAATCGCGTCGAAGAGCCGCCGAAACCCCCGACGCCTCCGACACCCCCGACGCCGCCCATTCCCCCGACACCGCCCGTGATCATCGTACCGAGGATTCCGCGAGCGGGTGTGGGTGCGTAGCCGAAGAAGAAAACAAAAAAGCACGTCGCAAAGCGAAAGAGTCTCGAGAGAGACTCTTTTTTGTTGCGCGGGAGGGGCAAGTCCGAGCGTTTGTGTGCGAAAAACCGCCAAAAACAAACATTGTTCATTTGAGAACGGTTTTCATTGACAGTGTGTACGGTTCTTGATATTCTAAGCTTATCGGGGCGTCCGGCGTTGATGTCGAACGCTCTTTTTTTGAGAACGGCACGCGTGTGCGCGTAAAAAACGGAAAAGGATTGGGAAAATGATCAACAAGAGACTCATTGAAATGGTAAGCGAGAGCAAGAAATATGTCGCGGGGAATGTGGCGAGTCAGTGGATCGCGCTCCTTGCGAATATCGCGATGATGGCGTCGATTGCGCGGATCATAGACGCACTCTACGACGGCACGGTGACACGTCGGAAGGTCACGTTGACGGTCGTGGCGATGCTCGTCGCGATGGCGGTGCGTTTTGCGGCGACGATGATTTCGTCCAAGATGGGGTTTCGCGCGTCGAAGGCGGTGAAGAAGAAACTTCGTCGCATGATCTACGAGAAGCTCCTGCGTCTGGGACCGTCGTATCGCGATCGGGTGAACACGTCCGAGGTGGTGCAGGTTTCCGTGGAGGGCGTGGAGCAATTGGAGACGTATTTCGGTGCGTATTTGCCGCAATTCTTCTATTCGATGCTCGCGCCGATCACGCTCTTTACGGTGCTCTCTTTTGTCAGTGTGAAGAGTGCCTTGGTGCTTCTTCTCTGCGTGCCGATGATTCCCATCACCATTGTCCTCATCCAGCGTTGGGCGAAGAAACTCCTGTCGCGCTACTGGGGGCAGTACGCGGCTCTGGGCGATACCTTCCTCGAGAATCTCGAGGGACTGACGACGACGAAAATCTATGAAGCGGACGCGTTCAAACATCGGGAGATGAACGAGGAGAGCGAACATTTTCGCAAGATCACGATGAAAGTGCTCACGATGCAGCTCAATTCGCTCACGATCATGGACCTCATTGCGTACGGCGGGGCGGCACTTGGGATGATCATGGCGACGACGGAATTTCGCGCGGGGCGCGTGGATCTCTTCGGTGCGGTACTCATTCTCCTCTTGGCGGCGGATTTTTTCCTGCCGATGCGTCTTTTGGGTTCGTATTTTCACGTGGCGATGAACGGCATGGCGGCGAGTGAGAAGATCTTTCGTCTCCTCGCGCTCGAGGAACCGGAGGACAAACACGCGCTCGTGCCGGAGTCGGTCGATATCCGCTGTCGCAATCTCGATTTTTCCTATGACGGGAGCCGAAAGATCCTTGACGGCGTCGAGATGACGTTTCCCATGGGTTCGTGCACGGCGATGGTCGGGGAATCGGGATGTGGCAAGTCCACTTTGTGCGGGATTCTCGCGGGTCGGATCCGCGGCTATGAGGGCGAACTTACGATCGGCGGCGTGCCGCTCGGGGAGATTCGCGAATCAAGTCTTGCGCAAACCGTGACGTATATTTCGCACGAGAGTTATCTTTTCAAAGGAACGGTGCGCGAGAATCTCCTCATGGCGCGTCCGGATGCGTCGGATGCGGAGCTTCTCGCGGTGCTTGCGCGCGTCAATCTCAAGGGTTTTCTCGAGAGCGGAGACGGACTCGATACGATGCTTCTCGCGGAGGGGGCCAATTTCTCCGGTGGTCAACGTCAAAGGCTCGCGCTTGCACGGGCACTTCTCCATGACAGCCCGATCTATCTCTTCGACGAAGCGACTTCGAATATCGACGTCGAGAGCGAGGAGATCGTGATGCACGAGGTGCACGAGCTTGCAAAGACGAAGACGGTCATCGTGGTTTCGCATCGTCTGGCGAATGTCGTCGCGGCGGATCGGATCTACGTTCTTGCGGATGGAAAAGTCAAAGAGAGCGGGACGCAGGAAGAACTCCTTGCGCAAAACGGCGTGTACGCGGGTCTGTGGGAGGCTCAGCGCGAACTGGAAGCGTATATGGAAAGGGGTGAGTAGGCATGAAAAGAAGCGGTTTCGGCGTCATGATGCGCCTCGTGGGACTCGTAAAGCCCCTCATCGGCTACATGATCCTCGCGATCTTCATGGGTTTATGCGGACATCTCGCGGCGACGTTCATCACGATTCTCGGCGGCTACTCGATTCTTACGGTGCTCGAGGTCGGTTGGTCGATGCGCCTTACGACACTCTTTGCGATCATGCTCGTCCTTGCACTCCTACGCGGTGTGCTTCGCTACGCGGAACAGACGGCGAATCACTACATCGCCTTTAAGCTCCTTGCCGAGATCCGAAGCACGGTCTTCGGGGCACTGCGTCGTCTCGCACCCGCCAAACTCGAAGTCAAGGACAAGGGGAATCTCATCTCGATGATCACTTCGGATATCGAGTTACTCGAAGTCTTCTATGCGCATACGATTTCGCCGATCTTTATCGCGTTTTTCTTCTCGATCGTGATGATCGTCTTTATCGGAAGCTATCATCCGCTCCTCGGACTCCTGGCGGCAGTCGCCTATGTCACGGTGGGTGTGATCGTGCCGATGGTGACGTCGCGCCTGAGCGGGGACGACGGACTTCGTTTTCGCACCAAAGCGGGTGCGCTCTCCGGTTTTGTCCTCGAGAGTCTGCGCGGTCTCTCGGAGACGATTCAATATGGACAGGGTGCAAAAAGACTCGACGAAATGATGCGTCGCACGGACGAACTCGCGGTGGACGAGGGTAAGATGAAACATACGGCGGGGCGCAACGTCGCCATCACCAACACCGTGATCCTCGCGTTCAATTTTGCCATGTTCTTCGCGGCGGCGAGACTCACGACGTTTGACGGGACGCTTATCACGACCGTGGCACTCATGAGTTCATTCGGACCCGTGGTGGCACTCGCGATGCTCGGCGCGACGCTCCAGCAGACGTTTGCGTCGGGGAATCGCGTGCTCGACATTCTCGACGAAGAACCGCAGGTCGAGGACGTCACGGGAGAGCCGGAGATCGATTTTTCCGGTGCGGCGGCGGAAAAGGTCACGTTCGCGTACGACGATGAAGTCGTCCTCTCGGATTTTTCCGTCGCGATTCCGAAAAATGCGATCGTCGGACTTTGTGGGCGATCCGGCTCGGGGAAATCGACGTTTCTCAAGCTCCTCATGCGTTTTTGGACGGTGGGCGACGGCGAAATTCGCATTTCCGATCGGAATATCAACGAGGTGAACACGGCGAATCTGAGACGGCTCGAGAGTTATGTGACACAGGAGACGCATCTCTTCCACGATTCCATTCGGAATAATCTCAGGATTGCCAAACTCGACGCGACGGACGACGAGATTATCGCCGCGTGCAAGAAGGCATCCGTGCACGATTTCATCATGACATTGCCCGAGGGCTATGCGACCGAGGTCGGGGAACTCGGCGAGAAGCTCTCCGGCGGCGAGCGACAGCGGCTGGGACTTGCCCGCGCGTTTTTAAGCGACGCGCCGTTCATGCTCCTCGACGAACCGACGTCGAATCTCGACTCGATTAATGAAGCGACGATCCTGCGTTCGCTCGACGAAGCGCGAGAAGGCAAGACCGTTGTCCTCGTTTCGCATCGCAAGTCCACGATGGGGATCTGCGATGTCTCTTACACCGTGGAAAACGGGCGCATGAGTTAATCGACATCTCTTCTCGGGCGGGCGTCGGGTAGTACGCTCGTCCGGATTCCTACATACGGAGGTATCTATGAAAAAAATCCTATACATCCTCATCGGCTCAATCGCCGTGGCACTCGGTGCGGTGGGTGCGGTCGTGCCGATGCTCCCGACGGTGCCGTTTCTCATGCTGGCGGCGTTTTGTTTTGCCCGCTCCTCGGAGAAACTCAATCGTTGGCTCAAGGAGACCAAACTCTATCGCGAGAATCTCAAGGATCTCGCGGAACGGCGGGGCATGACGAAGCGAGCGAAGATTCGCGTCATGGTGACGGTGACCATCCTCATGTCGATCGGACTCGTCCTCATGGGGAGGAAAGGCATCGTGGCGGGTTGCATCGTTCTCTCCGCAATCTGGCTTATCCATCTCCTCTACTTTCTCTTCGGCGTCAAGACCCTCGACTCGGAGGGCGAGTGAGTTTCGCGTCGCGCCCGACAGACGCATGAAAATGGGGTAAGAATACCTATGCAGACATAGGTATTTTTTGTTGGCAAAAGAGGGAGGCTTGGTGCGTGTGTTCGCGTGCGAGTCATGCGCAAAGCCGAAAGAAAGGAAGCGTCATATGAAAACATCGGTAGAACCACTATTGAAGCCGTGGAAAATCGGCAAGGTCGAGGTGAAGAACCGGATCGTCCTCACGTCGATGGGCGGGACGAATCTCTTCGGCTGGATGGAGAAGCATCATTTTGACAAAGAGGGTGCGCGTTTTCTCATGGAGGTCGCGAAGAACAACGCGGGACTCGTACTGCCCGGTTGTCAGCCGGTCTTAAATCCCATGTTCGGGAAATGGCTCTATGAGAATGAGCGGATGTTCGACGATCTCGCGGCATGGATGCCGAAACTCCACAAGACGGGGGCAAAACTCTTCGTCCAGCTCACGGCGGGCTTCGGACGTTCGTTTACGATTTCGCCGCTCATGGAAAAACTCTATACGAATCCGGTTCTCAAATTCTTATCGAAACCCTTTATGAATCTCGATCGCATCACGGCGTCGGCGAGCGATCTTCCCAATCGCTGGTCGGACAAAGTGCCGTCGAGACCGATGACGGTCGAAGAGATCGAGGCGATGATCGACGGGTTTGCACGCACGGCAAAACTTCTTAAGGCGGCGGGCGTGGACGGGGTCGAGGTGCATGCGGTGCACGAGGGCTATCTTCTCGATCAGTTTGCGCTGAAGTACACGAACAAGCGCACGGACGACTACGGTGGAAGTCTCGAGAACCGTCTGCGTTTTGCGACGGAGATCGTCAAGGCGATCAAGAACGCTTGCGGCGCGGATTTCCCCGTCTCGGTGCGCTATTCCGTCACGTCGAAGACGAAGGGATTCCGCGAAGGCGCGCTCCCGGGCGAGGATTTTGTCGAAGTCGGGCGCGATCGCGAGGAATCCGCTTTGGCGGCAAAGATTCTCGAGGAAGCCGGCTACGACATGCTCAACTGCGACAACGGCACCTACGATGCGTGGTACTGGGCACATCCGCCGATCTATATGCCGGAGAACTGCAATCTCTCCGATGTCGAATATATCAAGACTTGTGTCGACATTCCGGTCGTGGCGGCGGGGAGACTCACGGTCGACGCGGCGGCGGAGTCGATCGAAGCCGGGAGAATCGACGCGGCGGGCTTTGCGCGGAATTTCCTCGCAGATCCGGCGTGGTTTACAAAAGTGATCGAGAAGCGGGAAGACGAGATCAGGCCGTGTATTCTCTGTCACAACGGTTGCTTCAATATGGCACATTACAAAGGCGTGCCCAACGATCAGGATCTCTACGATTCGCTCCATCTCGCACGTTGCGCCGTCAATGCGGAGATGATGCAATGGGAGAAACACTATATCAAGAAAACGACGAATCCCAAGACCGTTCACGTCGTCGGCGGGGGTCTCGCGGGCATGGAAGCCGCACGCGTCCTCGCTCTGCGCGGACATACACCCATCATCTACGAGAAGTCCGACAGGCTCGGCGGCACGTTCATCCCCGCATCCTCCGAGAGCTACAAAGGGAAACTCAGGGACTATCTCGCATGGTTCCGCCGTGAAATCGAACGCATGGGAATTGAGGTGCATTACGGCGAAACGGTCGAAGATCTGGCAAGTTTCGGAGACGATCCCGTCATCATGGCGACCGGGGCAAGACCGCGCAGGCTCTTCTCGGTGCCGGGCTATGACAAGATGATCGAGGCATGCGAGTTTCTAAACGGTGTACCCGTGGGCGAGCGCGTCGTCGTCATCGGCGGCGGACTTACGGGCGCGGAAGTCGCGTACGAACTCGTGCTGCAAGGCAAAGACGTCACGATCGTCGAGATGAAGAACGATCTCATCGCGCAGAAGGGCGTCTGCCTCGCGAACAGTTCGTATCTAAGAGAATATTTCGCGTGGAAGAACGTGCCCGTCTATCTCGAGACGAAACTTGTCGAGGTGCGGGACGATGCCGTTCTCTGCGAGGACAAAGATGGCAAACGCATGGAGATTCCTTGCGACACGGTGATTTCGTCCGCAGGCTATGTGCCGAACCCGATTATTGGAGGCGGCAATGTCGAGAAAATCGGCGACTGCGACGCGGTCGGGAATGTGCGCACCGTTGTCTGGAGCGCGTACGAAGCCGCGATGAAAATTTAGAGAGTTCGAATCACAAAGAAACGAAAACCGCAGGGAAGCCTGCGGTTTTTTCTTGGGACGTGAGTTTGATTGGGACGCGAGTTTGATTTGCGAATCTATCTCATGACAAAGACTCGGACGCGAATCGCCGCACGCAAAAAGGCGAGACGGAGAGGCCGCTCGCCCTTTTACAGAATGAAAGGTAGATGTGTTATGAAAAAGGGCGAATTGCCCGGGTTGTCATGATTTCCGAAACGGCGCGAAGCATTTCGCGAAGAGATGTTCCCAAAATGCTCTGAATCCGTGCGCACGCTCTCCTTCCTCGGGCGTGTGCGCCGAGGTGTGCAGGAAATAATCCTGCACGTCGAAGGGCATGGTTCCGTGTTTGCGCGCGTAGCTGCCGTCGGGCAGCATCGTCGACGCTTTGGCGGTATCGTGGAGCATTGACGTGAGCATCCACGAGAGTTTGTCGCACAGGGCGGGGTCCTCGACGGGGCACGCGATTTCTACGCGGCGCATGAGATTGCGCGTCATGAGATCGGCGGAAGAAATATAGAATTTGGCGGCATCGCCTTTGCCGAATTGGTAGACGCGGCTGTGTTCGAGAAAACGTCCGACGACGCTCGTCACGCGAATGGAATCGGTGTAGCCTTGAATTCCGGGAAGAATGGCATTGATGCCGCGAATGATCAGATCAATCGTGACACCCTTTTGTGAGGCTTCCATGAGTTTGTCGATGACATCGCGCTCCGTGACGGAATTGGCTTTGATGCAGATATATCCGTCCTCCCCGCGCGCGGCTTCGCGTTCGATGCCGTCGAGGAGGAGCTTTTTGATGCCGAAGGGGGACACGGCGAGTTTTTCGTATGTGCCGTCGAGTTTGTTGACGAGCATATTGTGAAAAAAGGTGACCGCGTCGTTGCCGACGGTTTCGTCGGAGGTCATGAGACACAGGTCCGTGTACATGGCATTGGTTTTTTCGTTGTAATTGCCGGTGCCGACTTGCGTGATATGTTTCACCGAACGGTGATTCTTCATCGTGATGAGGCAGAGCTTGGAATGGCATTTGAAGCCTTCCGCACCGTAGATGACCTGACAGCCGGCTTCTTCGAGCATGCTCGACCAGTTGAGATTGTTCGCCTCGTCAAAACGTGCGCGCAATTCCATGAGGACGAGCACTTCTTTGCCGTTTTCCGCGGCCCGACAGAGCGTCTGCGCGATCTTCGAAGAAGAGGCGAGTCGATAGATGGTCACTTTGATGGAGACGACATCGGGATGTTCCGCCGCCTCACCGAGGAGTTTGAGAAACGGATCGACCGAATCATAGGGATAAAAGAGCAGTCGATCGCGGGCTTGGATTTGTCCGATCATGGGCTCGTCGCGCTTGAGGTCTTCGGGCCAACGCGGCGTATGCGCGGCGTAGGTGAGTTTGTCTCTCGATTCCTTCGGGAGCAAATCGCAGAGACGGAACACATAGTGCATGTCGAGCGGACACGGATCGACGAAGAACTGTTCCTTCGTGACGCTGATGAGTTCCGTGAGATGCTCGCAAAAATCCGTGGAAGGCGCGGCACTCAGTTCGGCGCGCACGATCGCGAGCTGATCGCGTTTCTTGAGGAGCTTCTTCATATGCGTCTTGAAGTCTTTTTCGTTGTCTTCGAATTTTTCATCGTCAAAACTCAGATCCGCATTGCGCGTGACGGCGAGGATGAGACTTTCCTTCACGCGGTATGCGTCAAAAAATCGCGGCACGAGCGAGAGGAGCAGATTCTCCGTGCGCACGTAGCGTTTGCCGTCGGGGAGCATGAGAAGTTGCGGCACGGACTCGGGGAGCGGCACGATGCCGAGCGCTTTGCGGCCTTTTTTATCCTCGAGGAGCGCCGTGACGTAGAGATTCTTGTTGACGAGATGCGGCAGGGGGTGATTGGGGCCGATGAGGATCGGTGACAGGATGGGGAGCATCTGCGCTTGGAAAAATCGATTCACAAATTTTTCTTCGCTCGAAGTGAGTGCGCCCATCGGGACATCCTCAATGCCGGAGGTCGCAAGCTCCTCCATGACCGCGCGATAGATCTCTTTTTTCTTCGCGACGAGTGCGGGGACGGCGCGATAGACGTGCTCGAGTTGCTCCGCCGGCGTCCAACCCGTCTTGTTGTCGACATCGTTCGGCGTCATGTGATTGAGATCGAAGAGACTGCCGACGCGTACCATAAAAAATTCATCGAGATTGGAGCAAAAAATCGAGATGAATTTGAGCCGCTCGAGGGCGGGGAGACTCGGGTCGGCGGCTTCTTCGAGGACGCGCTCGTTAAACCGGAGCCAACTTAATTCTCGGTTTTGTGTGTATCCATATTCTTGTGTAGGATGTTGCGGCATAGATATCCCTCCCGCACGCCATACGTGCCGGCCACCATGAGTTTTGCGCCGTATCGATCGAAGACGTGGCGCAAAATCACGAGGCCGGGTATCATCGTATGAATACGATCCGCTTCATAGCGTAGCAAAAAATCGATCGCCGTCTTTTTGCCACTCGTGAGAAATGAAAAGAGCGCCTCCAAGTCGTCGCGCGTCATCGTCCGCTCGTCCGGAGATCTCTTGTAATAGCGATTGGCGAGTTTGACTGCCGCACGCGCCGTACCGCCGATGCCGACGATGGTCTTCTTGGATGTCTCGGGAAGTGGCGCGGTGTCAAAGGCCGCCTCCACGACGCTTAGCATGTCCTTGAGCACGGAATCGCTCGGCAAAATTTTCTTCACGCATCGTTTGTAGAGCGAAAGCGATCCGACGGGAAAACTCGTACAGTCGTCCGGATTTCGCTTTGCAAAGGGGACGAGCTCAGTGCTCGCGCCGCCGATGTCGACGATGACGCCGTTTTTGAGATCGAGTTCTTCCATCACGCCGAAATAGCCGAGATAGGCTTCTTCTTCGCCGCTTAAGACTTCGACGGCCGAGCCCGTCTCCTCGAGGATCCGCGCGAGGGCTTCTTCGGTATTTTTAATATTTCGCAAGGACGCGGTGGCAAAGACTTTGAAATGCGTGATCCTCAGCGCATCCAAAATGCCGCGGAATTCAAGAATGGCGGAGCATGCCGCATCGATGCCCTCTTCCGAGAGCGCACCTTTTTCGACGTAGGACGCCAAGCCGGCCATGATTTTTTCTTTGAAGAGAATGCGAAATTCGTCAAAACGCGTTTCATAAACTGTGAGACGTATCGAGTTGGAACCGATATCGATGATGCCGATTTTCATAGATCGGGTTGTAGGGGAAGAAAGGGTTCTTCGTCCGCTGCGTCCTTGCGGAAGACGAGATTCATCTCTTGCGCATGAATGCGTTCGGATGCGACGAGTTGCCATCCGGATGCGATTATCTGCTCGGTTGTCCACTGTATTTCACCGGGGGCGGGCTTTCCCGTCTCACGGATGACAAGTGTTCTTTGTGTCATAATTCACCTCTGATTTCAGAATCTTTTTCGTTTTCACCCTCAGTATAGCGAAAGGATGTAAGATTGTGAAAGGCTTTGCGTTAAAAAGAAGTTAAATCCGTGGAAAGTGTGCGGAGATTGCGTGCGTCGCATGTGCACAAAAAGGGTATCATTATGATAACGGAAGATTTCAAAGAGATCGATCGGCTATGAACATCTTCCGTATGCCCGTGCACATAAGGTCGTGACCCGTTTGTGCAAGCATACGCATCGAAACTGAGATGGGAACACGAGAAACATTCCCGGGAACAAAACCTAGGAGGAAAGCATATGAAGATTGGACTGATCGTAGGATCACTCAGAAAAGACTCTTGGAATAAGAAGATCGCCGAGGTCGTGAAGACCCTCTTTCCCGCGGAGATGACGGTCGATTTCATCGAGATTGCGGATCTCCCGCTCTATAACGCCGATTGCGACGGCGAGCACGAGCTCGACGTATACAAACGCGTGCGCAAGGATATCCGGACGCACGACGCGTTCATTTTCTTCACGCCGGAATACAATCGCTCGTTTTCCGCTGCGGTGAAGAATGTGATCGACATCGCGTCCGTCGCACCGGACGGCAATCTTTGGGGCGGGAAACCCGTCGCCGTCATGAGCGCATCCATCGGCTCGATGGGCGGCATCTCGGGCAATCTCGCACTGAGACAATCGTTTGTGAATCTCGACATGCGCCCAATGCAACAACCCGAGGTCTATCTCTCGAAAGTCGACACGCTCTTCGAAAACGGCGAACTCAACGAGAAGACGAAAGCCTTTTTGGAAAAAGCCGTGCGTGCGTTCTGCGCCCATGCCGAGAAAGAAATCGCCTAGCGTCGGCGCGTATCAAGCGGGAGCAATCCCGCTTTTTTTGTTGCGTGCGCATCTTATTCGGCATAAGCCAAGTTGACGTGGCGGGCGTGTTCTAGTTTTTTTGGTGGAGCGGCTCACTTTGTCATGGTATACTGATGAAAAGGAGGCGAGAAGATGAAAAGAAAATGGACGGTCGTTGCGCTCGTTTTGCTCGTGGTGGCGCTTGTCGGCGCATGTGTGCGGACGGAGAACGAGCGCGTACTCGGAGAACACGACTGGATGCATGAGACGGGACCGATCGCGGCACCGATTGCGACGGGGGAACTCGCGATCTCGCATCGTGCGATCACGATCTCGGTCGCGGAGGAGCGTGCGGACACTGCGGAACTTACGGAGCGCATTACGGCGAAAGGACAAGGCGAACTTCTCGTCCCGTATTTCGGAACGCTCGAGGAAGACGCGACGCGGAGTGTCTTCGTGGACGGGAAAGAAGTCCCGGCGGAACGCTTCACGAATGCGGAGCCGGACGTGATTGGGACATCTTGGGAACCGACCATCGAAGAACTCATGGATTTTCTCGCACGCAAAGATCTCTACGAGACCATCCGCACGCGAACGGCACAGGATGCCCGACTGCACACGCTCGAACTCGATCTCTCTAAGGTGCCCGAGTACGCGCGGGTCACGCTCACTTTTGACCGTGGGGGGCTTGCCGAGATCGGCGCCAATGCGTACGGCATCGAGGACAAGCGCGCGGTGTTTACCTGGACGAAGAATCGCGGCCTTACGCGCGCGGCGGTACTCTCCAAGGACGAAGTCCCAGATCCCGTATCCGTCGAGATTACGAAACGTACGGATGACGATATAGAGAAAAAAATCACCGCAAAGATCAACTTTACACGCGGTGAGACGACCGTGACCGAGGAGATGGGCGCGTTTTGGGATGCGTATGCCGAGATGCGAAAACTCAAACTCGACGACGAGATGCGCACGCTTGCCATCCGCGCCGCAACGGCAAAATGGTTCGCAAGCGACGGCGAACCGTCGATCGAAGACGTCTTCGGCGTGGCGATGCACGAACGGAGGCTCTTTGTCGCTGTCGTGCCCTTGGATCTCGGCGCGGAAGAGAAGGAAGTGGAGATCCGCGGACGCGTGCCGGCGTCGTACAATTTCCCCTGCGTGGGACCGAAAGCGCGGAGAAATCTCTACGGGCTTTCGCTCCTCGGTGACCTCTATGACACGACGCTCGAGGTGAAACTCCCCGCGACGTCGCGCATCGTCCATACATCCGACGATGCCGACTACACCGCACCGCATGTCGTGGGCGACGGGCTCGTCCGGATCGAATACACCAAACCCCAACTTTAGAAATCAAGAGAACGCCCTCGAACCGGGGCGTTTTTCTTTGCGAACGCGACGAGAAAAGCAAACGAGAAACAGAACGTTACAAAAAGAAACAAAAAGTGTGTGCCGATTCGCTCTCGGAGGACATACAAAAACCGCATGTTTCTGCGATTTTCCATGTATTGTTTACGAAATCATGACAGAAGACTTGACATCTCTGTAGTCTTTTTGTAAACTATATCTAGCTTACAGAACCACAGGGAGGTTTTTCCATTGAAGAATACGAAACGCATTTTGACAGGCGTCCTTACGGGCGCGATGCTCTATGCCGGCTCGTTCGGCGTAGGTCTCGCGGCATCTTTTACGACGACGGACGCTCTCAACATTCGCGCGGGAGCGACGACGAATTCACAGATTCTCGGCGTCTTGCCCGCAGGCTCCAAAGTCGATGGCGAGATCGAAGGCGGCTGGCTCAAGTTTACGAGCGGAGGAAAGACCGCGTATGTTTCGAAAGACTATCTTCGTTCGATCGAGACGGGGGAAGCGAAGAAACCCGCGAAGCAAAAATCCGGGATCTATGCAATTACCGAGACTTTGAACGTCCGCGCACTTCCGAGCGTCGAGTCGAAGAAGATCGGTCTCATTTCTCCGAGCGAGATCCGCGGCGTCGTTCGCGGTGACTGGCTCGAGATCCTCTACAACGGAACACTCGGATACGTCACCATGCAATATGTGAAATCTTCGGATGCACAGACGGATTCGCAATATGTCAGGGCTTCTGTTGAACCCGCCGAGAAAGAGGAGAAAGCCAAAGCCGACACGCAAGTTTCGTTCAAAGGCTGGACGACGGATGCGCTTCGCGTTCGCAAACTCGCGTCGGTCGACAGCGATACGCTCGCGGTTCTACCCGTCGGCACGGCGGTCGAAGGCACACTCGAGGGCGATTGGGTCGCATTCTCGTACAATGGAGAACGCGCATACGTGCACCGCAACTATCTCTCGGACAAACCGGTCGAGAAGACCGAAGAAGCACTCACCCCGGAACAATCGAGCGGCATCTCGGGCATGGTTGCCCTTGCGAAGAGCAAAGTCGGATGTCCGTATCAATTCGCGGCGAGCGGCCCCAATGCGTTTGACTGCAGCGGTTTTGTCGCGTATCTCTATCGCGAAGTCATGGGGATTCAACTCCCGCGCAACAGTGAAGCACAGTACAATGCCCTCACCAGAGTGAGCATGGACGACCTTCGCGCAGGAGACATCCTCTATTATCCCGGACACGTTGCTTTCTACATCGGCGGCGGTCAATACATCCATGCGTCGACCTACGGCGTCGGCGTCGTCTACGGCAATATGTCGGACGCGTACTCGAGAGAGTTCGTCGCGGCACTGCGCGTGGTTCAATAAGATTTTTTCAAAAAGTGCGGATTCCCTCCGCGCTTTTTTTGTGCTTCGGAGAGGTGTTGCGGGATCGTTGAGGGGGTGGTTCGCGGTCGTTGTTTGCGTCGCGTTTGGCGGGCGATGGATACCGGTATGGTCGCGGGCGTGATGACGTTGCGATGTGTACGGGCATTGTGGAGAACGCACTCTTTACGGGCGATGCTTGCGTCACGTTTGTGCGGGAAGAAGTTTCGGACCAAGGGGCACAAAAAAACCCGACGCTCGGTCGGGCTCGTTACAGAATGTTAGGAATGACGGATGATCTTGCGGTTTTGGAAGAAACGCGCGACGAAGTGGATCACGACGATGAGGAGCACATAGAGGAGATTGGAAAAAATCGTGTATCCGATCTGCCCCATGAACCCCTTGAGGAAGTCGTTGAGAAACGGCGCGTCGACGACATACGCATAATTCGAATCGGGAATCAGAAGATTGCAGAGATTCGATGCCAATAGATAGAGGGCGACGCCCACGAGCGCGTGTTTGAACGTTGTCTTCGTGAACGTGTAGCCTTCAGCGAGGAAGAACGACGCGCTCCAGATGAGAAGATCGTGACCGCCGAAGAAACAGATCCATTGGAGATGCGGCCAGTGATATTTGAAGAGATCGGGGAGAAGAAGGGCGAGGAAACCGCCGAAGAGTCCGAAATAGACGCCGAGTGCTTTGGCACGCGGCTCGTTTGTGACCATGGCGACGAGGATGAGGATCATCGCGATGCGACAGCTGAAAAACGGCAGCGACTCGCTCCAGGTAAAGCGACCCGTGATGATAAACCACGCATAGAACGCGATCTGCTCGATAAGGAGCAGGGTAAAGAGCGTCCACTTCACCCGCGCATGGACGCGTACGTCCTCACGGATGCGCGTGCGCATGAGATAGATCGCCGCGCAGCCCGCGAGCATGAGGACGATCATGAGAATATGTAGGGGACTAAATAGGACAAGACCCGAGTCCGGATCCATCGGGGTGCGGAAAAAATACGCCAAAGAGTTCATGATAACCTCCAAACAATGTAAGAATGAAAAAGGGTTTTTCACAACCGCTTGTTCTATTTTAACAGACGCGCGCGTCTTTGGGTATCATCTCTTGCAAAAAATACTTTTCGTAGACGATTGCGAAGCACTTGTGTAGAATAGAGATAGAAAACGAGAGGAGGCTTGCTCATGGAGATTGCATCTCCCGGTAAGATCAATTTAACACTCGATATCAAAGGCAGGGACGCGGACGGATTTCACGAGATCGAGAGCGTCATGCAGACTTTTGATTTTTGCGATTATTTGCAGTTTTCACCGCGAAACGAGGGGCTTTTTATCACTTGTTCGCAAGTCAACCCCGAGGATCTCTTTCTCATTCGACGCGCATATGAGACCTTTCTGGAGGCGACGGGCAAAGCACCCGGCATCACCGTGCGCGTGGAGAAACATCTCCCGCTCGCGTCGGGACTCGGCGGCGGCTCGTCCAATGCCGCCAAGATGCTCCTCGCGATGAATGAACTCACGGGCTATCCCGCATCGCAGGAGGAACTCATCACCATGGCAAAATCCATCGGCAGCGACGTGCCTTTCTTCCTCTACGGAACGCGCGCACTCGCAACGGGGAGGGGCACGCGCATCACGATGCTCCGTCCGTCTAGACTCGGAGGCTTACTCATCGTGAACGACGGCACGAGAATGCGCAGTGCGGACGTCTATCGACGCTATGACGAAATGGGCGCGACCTACACCCCCACGACGGAAGACTTCCTCAAGGCACTTGAGAACGACGAAGATCTCACACGACACCTCGGCAATCATCTCGAGGAGGCGGGTTTTTCCATCTCGCCGCATCTTGTGGAACTGCGCGACAGACTCCTCGACGCGGGGGCAAAAGTCGCCCATCTCGCCGGCAGCGGCGGCAGTCTCTACGGCATCTTCGAGGACATCAAAGAAGCACGCGCGGCACGCGGATTTTTTGTCAAAGAATTCACATCCGTGATGGAGTGGTAGGATGAGAAAGAAGATTTGGCTTCTCCTACTCGGAGCGTTGATCCTCACTGCCTGCGGCAAGAGCGTCTCGTTTCCCACCTTCACCGCCGCCCCCGAAGAAGAAATCCCCGTCTATTACACCGCGCACGATTTTTCTGAACTCGATTTTCCCGTCTATTATTTTCTGCGCGAAGACGGCACGATCGCCTATCGCGCGTATGCGAACGGTACGTTCTATAAGATTGCGCTCACCGCGACCGATCACGTGGCACTCGACACGAAAGTCGAGCCCGTCGCCGTCACGACCGAAGAACCCTACGGCATTCCCGAGCGCGCTGCCAATGCACCGAATGAAAGCCGCTGGGAGCGCGTCATTGACGGACTCTACCGCATTCCCGTCGAGGAATTTTATATCTATCGCGTCTGGGGACGCATCGGCAATGTCACCGCCTTTTTCCCGGCGACGGAAAAAGGAGATTTTCTTCCCGGCGGGACGCCCGACGTCCACACCATCGGGAAACGCCAAGTGCGCCTCATGGCACCCGGATCAAAAGGCACGCTCTTAAAGACCGAAGCCGCCGAAGTCCGCCTCGCCACGAAACTCGTGAACGACGAAGAACAAAAAATCTACCACGAAGAACTCGAGAAGAAACACGCAGAGCAGAGAAAAATCGACCGCGAACGCGAAGAACGCTGGGCACACGAAAGCCCCGGCGGCAATCGTCCGCGCGAAGAAGTCGTAAGTACGGAGAATCGCGGCAGAGAGGACACGAACACCGCCGGCGGCAATACCAATACCAACGGCTATGGCGCGGGCACCGACGGCTATGACGGGAACCATCAAGGCGGAACGTCGACGGCACCCCAAGGCGGACACACCGCCCCCGCCTACGAACCCCCGAGTTCCACCATGCACATCGTCCCCGCCAACAGTTTTGAAGGCATCGAGCACCATCTTGAGGGACAGGGGGAATGAAGCCCATCCGAACCCGAACCGACCAAACTTCCATCATCAAAAACTCGAGGACATGAACTCGAGTTTTTTTGTGCGACGGGCGCGTTCCCGGTTGCGGACATGCGGGTTTGGGGAAAGGGGGATATGCCGCTTTCCCGCGCGACGGACGCGCATGCGAGACCCTTTTAGAAGCAACAATTGACATCGCGCCCTCGTCGTGATACATCTATGGGAACGAAGACACTCAAGGAGGAAACCATGCAAAGAGAAGTTTTTTGGGGCATTGCGATCCCCTTTATCGGGACGACACTCGGCGCGGCGTGCGTCTTTTTTATGAAACGAAACATCAGCGAAACTCTGCAAAAAGCCCTCACCGGCTTTGCCGCAGGCGTCATGGTCGCGGCGTCGATCTGGAGCCTCATCATCCCCGCGATCGAACAGTCGTCGCCCATGAGGAATTTTGCTTTTGTCCCCGCCGTCATCGGCTTTTGGCTCGGAATCTTCTTTCTCCTACTCCTCGACGTGACCGTGCCCCATCTCCACCAAAACGCGAACGAAGCCGAAGGCATCCCGTCCTCGCTCTCCCGCACCGCCATGCTCGTCCTCGCCGTCACCATCCACAATATTCCCGAGGGCATGGCAGTCGGCGTCGTCTACGCCGGATACCTCGCGGGAAGCCCCCTCATCACCGCCGGCGGAGCACTCGCCCTCGCCCTCGGCATCGCCATCCAGAACTTCCCCGAGGGGGCGATCATCTCCATGCCTCTCTGCGCCGAAGGCGAAAGCAAACCCCGCGCCTTTGTCGCCGGCACGCTCTCCGGCGCGGTCGAACCCGTCGCCGCCGTCGTGACCATTCTCCTCGCCGAACACCTCGTCCCCCTCATGCCGTACTTCTTATCCTTTGCCGCCGGTGCCATGATCTACGTTGTCGTCGAAGAACTCATCCCCGAGATGAGCGCGGGCGAACACTCCAATATCGGCGTCCTCGCCTTTGCCCTCGGCTTTACCGTCATGATGGCACTCGACGTCGGACTCGGTTGAATGAAAATTTTTGTACACAATGCCCGTTCCAAAACGCGAACGGGTTTTTCTTTTGCACAAAAACGGAATGGATTTGACGAAGCGTACAAAGAATGCTAATATAAGAGAACAGGAGTATATAGAAAGAGCCGAACCAAGGCAAAGAGGGTTGACAAAGATGAACAAGAAGCCCGCAATGAGACAGACAGACAGACAGACAGGCAGAATTAGACATTTTCTCTGTCTTTTTATCGTGTAAAAAATGGACAAATATGCCTACCCCATAGGTAGGTGTATCTGCCAATTTTTTTATATTTTTTACAAAAAGGAGGAAAAAATGAAAACAAGGAAACAATGGATCGCGATGCTTCTTATGCTCGCGATGCTCATGACGGCACTGCCCATCGCGGCATTCGCAGAAGACCCGCCGGCTCCGCAAGGAGGGCAAGGCAACGAATGGAACGGAGAATGGAAAACCGTGTATTTGAACGTTTGGTTCGGGATAAGCGAGGAGAGTTTTGAGATCTTGCCTTATAAATCCGGATCGTGGAATGAAAAAGTGACCTTTACTCAAGAAGAATTGGACGCACTTAAACAGTTCTACGATAAGCTTCCTGAAGTATCGACTTTCGAGTACCGAGATGATGAAGGCAATTGGAAGCCGTTTACTCCCCGTGGCTGGACAGACCATCCGACAGATCCCAGTTGTCGATGGTTTCAAGCTCCTGATGTTCAATTTGTGCGCATGAGAGTATCAACAGACCTATTACCGAAAAACTTTAGTCTGGCTGAATTCCAATATTATGCCGACCGCGCATACATCGTGGATGGAGTCAATGAGCTCAATCTGCACGCGTATAAGTATAAGCTGATATTCAATAGCAATAAAGGAACGTTTCAGGGCGGAGAGGACTCTTACCCATGCTATATTCAGCGTGATGGAAGCATTCCTTATCCTCAAGAACCGAAACGGGATGGCTATTTGTTTACTGACTGGATTGTGCCGATTTATTACAAAGAGGATATCAATCTGGGCGGCACAATGATCAGCCAAATAGGCGTCAAGCGTGAAAAAACAGCAGGAATGAGTGAACATGTGGCCGTTCTCAAGCACGGAGATACCAATGGTACATTCGGTTGGACAGGCAACCACTTCTGGTGGGTATATGAACAAGAGAAGGGAAAAGCTAACCCCAGAACGCTCTATGCACGTTGGGAACGTCCGACATTGACATTCTACAAGGATCCGGATACGACCAAGACGGATGTTTTGAAGAGTATGAAGGCATATAACGGCAAGAGCCTCCAAGATACCGACTGGGCTCAGAATACGGATCTGACGAAGATCACAGAATTGCCGAAAGCTACGGCTCCCCAAGGCAAGGAATTCAAGGGCTGGGTTTATTATGATGCAAACAACAGGCAACATCGTTTTGACATGACGACAACAGTCGATGGCAATATGAAGCTCTATCCGGTCTTTGGAGAAGCGACAACCCCGGATCAACCGGGAACTCCGGACACTCCAGATACTCCGGACAGACCCGTCACTCCGGACAAGCCTGTAACTCCGGACAAACCCGGAACGGATCAACCGGGAACCAAGAAGCCGGATACGCCGCAGACACCCGAGAAACCGAATAGACCCTCCGTACCGAGCGTCGATGCCAAGATCAAGACGCCGAGAGGCAGTATTCTCACCGCGGAAGAAATCGCAAAGATTCTCGCAGGATCGAAGACGGTCATCCCGGCGATTCCGAAAGCCGGTGTCGGCAGATAATCGCACAAACGAAAGCAAAAGAAAAACTCGAGGAGGATTTCCTCGAGTTTTTTGATGCGAGACACAATGGATCGCGAGGACTACGCAGATGGTGGCAACTATTTTTTACGCATGGAACAAAGAAAATTGGAAAATCAAGGCAAATGGGAACAAATAACGAAAAAATGCTGTGAGAGAGGGGTGAACTATGCCAGGGATTATGCTATACTGTTCATACAAGTAAAAATGGGCGTGGATTCCTATTTTTACGATACTTCGATGAAAATTGAAGTGAAAAATTAAAAGGAGGAGACAAATGAACACCAAGAAACAGTGGATCGCGATGCTCTTAATGCTCGCGATGCTCTTCACGGCCCTGCCCATCGCGGCATTTGCCGAAGGCGAACCGGAAGCTCCGGCCGTCGAAGAGCAAGAAGAATCTACGCCGCCGGAGGCCGAGGCACAACCGGCAGAGGCGGAAGAAGAACAGCTCGAGATAGAAGAACAGCCCGCGATGGAACCGGTGCAGATGGGCGACCCCGGATCTGAAGAGGAAGAAAATATGGGATCGCTAACGGTGCAGTGGGATTACAGCGTTCCTGGGAAAGGATTTTACAATCCGGAAGATAAGGGGAATAAAGTCACTCTCAATTTCTGGCTACGTGCTGAAGGAACGGGTGAAGATGGAAATATAACGAAATTTTGGTTCATGTACAATCCTGACACAGGGGAATTTGATAAACCAACTACTGTAGAAATTGGCAAGAAATATTCCCATAAATTTTCCCTTAACGAGATTCAAAGCAGCAAAGGGGAGACGTTTAAGAACTGCAAACTTATTGCTCACGATGTCGACATTGACAGCAATAACCGTATTTATGGAGCGGGAAATTCAACATCTGAGGAGACCCCCAATGATCGAGTACTTTACGTCATACAAAATATGGAAACGAAGACAATTCTGGAAATCGAACCAGGGAGCATCATTCTAGAGGACGATAGGGAAAACATGATGGTGCACTATTGGGTCGAAAAGTCGAGAGATGGGTCTACTCCCGAACGAGTAAAGAATAATCGGCAACGTAAAGAATTTACGGAAAGCAGACTGTTTATAAAAGGAGATCTTGACTTTCTTGATGGCACCAATAAGGAACGCACATCTTTTCGATATGGTGTTATCCAGAATCAATTTGGCCAATTTAGTCCATTCGTAAAGGGGAAAACAGACTTTTTCCTTGGCGCCGAGTGGGCAGACGGTGAGCACAAGCCCGATCTTGACAAGCGCTATACTCTGGAGAGGACCGGCGATGATCTCACAGGCTGGACGTTTACATTAAAGTCGAAGATCAAAGAGAAAAAAGTTGAAAAAGCAAGCGAAGAAATTCCCTTTGATACAGATGAAATCGAAGATTCAACCTTGCCTGAGGGCACGCGCAAGGTCATCCAGCAGGGTGTTAACGGAACGAAGATTACCTATGCCGTATCCTATTATGTAAAAGATGCAAACGGCAGAGAGGAAACGGTGAAAGATCTCGGAGAAAAAATTGAAGTCACCGAACCGGTCAAACAAATTGTGCACGTGGGAACCAAGAAAGTCACCCCGTCCACACCGTCCGTACCGAGCGCAGAATATGTCGATATCATCTTCGATGCCAATGAAGGCGCATGGGCAAACGGCGAGACCAGACGTGAATATCGCAGTGCGGTCGGTTCCGTGATTACGATTGAATCCGCACCGACGCGCGAAGGCTACAAATTCCTCTATTGGAAGGGAAGCGAATTCCATCCGGGAGAGAACTACACCGTTCCCGCAGGCGGACATACTTTTGTCGCACAGTGGGAGAAAGTCGAGAAGAAACCGGAAGACAAACCCTCCGCACCGAGCGTCGATGCCAAGATCAAGACGCCGAGAGGCAGTGCTTTGAACGCGGAAGAAATCGCAAAGATTCTCGCAAGCACGAAACGTGTCATCCCCGCCATTCCGAAAGCCGGTGTCGGCAGATAATCGCACAAACGAATCGAAACCAAAACAAAAACTCGAGGAGGATTTCCTCGAGTTTTTTGTATTCATACGTGTTTTTTGTTCAGACGATGCCGTCTTCGACGAGATAGCCGATTTCTTCGTCGGTGTAGCCGAGCTCGGCGAGGACATAGGGGGTGTCGGTGCCGGCTTTTTTACCGACGCGGCGCACACGGGGTCGTTCGCCGTCCACGAGGATGGGGTGTGCCCATTGCCTTACGCTCGTTTCTCCGACGGGGACGTCGACGATCATCCCGCGCGCGATCGTTTGGGGATCTTCCGCGACTTCTTCGACGGTCTGCGCGACTTCGACACAGGTGTCGGCGACGGCGAAGAGGCGTTTCCATTCGTCGGCGGTGCGGGTCTTTATGATTGCACGGAGTTCCTCTTTGTGTTCCGTGGCGGCAGCTCCGTCTTCGGCCCAGGTGCCTTTGCCGATGAGGTTCGCGAAATTCGCAAAAAATTTCGGTTCGAGCGCGCCCATGGCGAGGGTTTTGCCGTCTTTGGTCTCGTAGAGATCGTAGAGCGTGCCTCCATTGAGCATGCCTTTCTCGGGGGCGGGGGTTTTGCCGCCTGCAAGATGCGTGTACGAATCGAGCGAATTCCAGGGAAGTGCGCAGTCGAACATCGAGAGGTCGATATAGGATCCGCCGTGTCCCGCGTTGCGTTTCTCGACGGCGGCGAGAATGGCGATGACGGCATTGAGGGAGCCCGAGAGGTCGGCGATCTGCGTGCCGAGCGGGGTCGGGATGGAGTCCGCGCGTCCGCTGTGGGCATAGAGTCCGGCTCTTGCAAGATAGCCAATGTCGTGTCCCGCGCGGAGGCGGTCGGGTCCGGTCGCGCCGTAGCCGGTGAGCGAAAGATAGATGAGATTCGGGCAAATCTCCGAGAGCGTGTCGTACGAGAGTCCGAGTTTCTCCATCACGCCGGGGCGAAACTGTTCGATCACGATGTCATAGCCTTTGTCCGCGATGAGTTTTTCGACGATGGCGACGCCTTCCTCGGTCTTGAGATCGAGAGTCATGGTGCGTTTGTTGCGGCCAAGATAGCATTCGGCGGCGCCCGTGCCTTCGATCTTCGGTTCGAGTTCGCTTACGAGATCGACGCGATCGGGGGCGGTGATGCGTAAGACTTCGGCACCCATGTCCGCGAGGTAGAGAGTCGCGAAAGGTCCGGGTAAAAGGGTGGTAAAATCCAAAATTTTGAGTCGCTCAAGCATGCTCATCCCTCCTTATGGGTACAGTTTATCACGCTTGGGGTATCTAAGGAACAAGGAGGCGATTTTATGAATCGAGAAGAAATCATCCACGCACTCTCCGCGTATCTCGAGACGTGCGAGTGCCCGGAGAAGGACGCGCGTGAGATCGCAGAACTCGCCCTTTGTCACGTCTATGAAAAGAGAGACGGGCGCGTCGTGGAAAAACGCGACGGCACGGTCGAACCTTTTGACGGGGACAAGCTCGCGCTCTCCATTGCGCGGGCGAGCGACGAGGCGAAAAAACCCATGCCGCAGGGCGATCTCGAACGGGTGGTGCGCACGGTGGAGCGCAAAATCGGCGAGCGCAAATTCATCCCGAGCGAACTGGTTCGCGTCTATGTACTCGAGACACTCGAAGAGGAAGCACCCGAGATCGGGGAAGTCTATGCCTCGTTTCGCAGGAAGCGGCCGTAAGGTCGCTTTTTTGCAGGCAGGCTCGGCATGACCGGCACGAGTGCGGCATGGACGCTCCTTGCATTCCGAGAGGAAGTCGTGTATACTGAGATTAATTAGCTATGGCTAACTAAAACAGGAGGACGGTACGATGACGGAATCTTTGGAAATGTATCTTGAGACGATCCTCATTCTCGCAAAAAGGCAGGGAACGGTGCGGTCGGTGGATATTGCGCGCGAGATGAATTTCTCGAAACCGAGCGTCAGTCGCGCAATCGATAAATTACGGGAGATGGGTATGGTGCGTGTGGACGACGGCAACGGCATTCATCTTATGAAGAGCGGTCTTGCCGTCGCCAAAAAAATCTACGAACGTCATGTGGTGCTTTCCTATCTTCTACGAGAGATGGGCGTACCCAAGGCGATTGCGGACGCGGACGCCTGTGCGATGGAACATGTCATCAGCGATGAGACATTCGACATCATCCGGGAGCGGTACAAAGCGATCCGCAAAGAAGAGGATGAAAAAGAAGCATAAAAGTAGGGGTTACGGTGATATCTGAAAAAGAGATGGAGTCTTGTTTAGGCAAAACGATTGAAATCACGTATGTCAGCGGCAAGAAAGTGACGCGCTACTGCGAAAGATTCGTGCGAAAAGAGGTCGATGACGAAGAAGCCATGCTATTCTTCCCCGGAAGTTTAGCCGCATCGCAATCCGATATTAAAGATATTAAAATATTAGAAGATGACAAAATGAACAAAACAACCGAGTCCTAAAAAGCGTCTGAATGAATGCTTAGGCGTTTTTCACTGCTTGACCTCAATGTATATAGAAACGGAGTCGCGACAAGGCGGCTCTTTTTTTGTTGGGAGGGGGTGCAGAGGGCGGCGAGAGCACGCAAAAAAACGTGATGGAGGGAAATTCCAAAAATATATCCGAGTAAAATAGTATTCTTTAGAATTTTGTTGTATAATGGGCGTATGAATCTTGAGTAATTCAATCGGATATAGGAGGTATGGTATGAAAAAAGAACTTTTACACGTAGAGGGACTCCGCGCATCGACGGAGCAAGAGGGGAAAGAAATCTTAAAGGGCGTGGATTTTACGATTCGCGCAGGGGAAGTCCATGTCCTCATGGGACCGAACGGCTCGGGGAAATCGACGTTTGCCAATGTCCTGATGGGAAATCCCGAATATCAAGTCACCGCGGGAACGATGACCTTTGAGGGCGAAGATCTTCTGCCGCTCTCGACGGACAAACGCGCTCGTGCGGGGCTCTTTCTCTCGTTCCAGACGCCGATGGAGGTCTCGGGCGTCACGGTGGACAATTTTATCCGCACGGCGAAATCGCATCGCGAGGGGAAGAACATCCCGATCTTAAAATTCCGCAAGGAACTCAAGAGCCAGATGGATATGCTCTCGATGAAACACGAATACGCGGATCGCTATCTCAACGAGGGGTTCTCGGGCGGCGAGATGAAGAAGAACGAGATTCTCCAGATGCTCATGCTCAATCCCAAACTCGCGATTCTCGACGAGACGGACTCGGGTCTTGACGTCGACGCAACGCGCGTCGTCTCCGAGGGCATTCGCAGATTCCTAAATGAAGACAATGCGGTTCTCATCATCACGCACCACCGCGAACTCTTAAAATCGATCGAGCCGGATTATGTCCATGTCATCATGAACGGCAAGATCGTGAAAGAGGGCGGCGGCGAGCTCGTCGATGTGATCGAGGAGCACGGTTTTGCGGCACTGGGAAGCGAGGCATAGTCGTGACGAGTTCCAGAAAAAAAACGAGAGTCGAGGAGATGGATCGCGGCATCTATGACATCAAGAATGTCGTCGCGGTGCGCTCCAAGACCGAGAAAGGTCTCAACGAAGAGATCGTACGCGCCATCAGTGCCGAGAAGAACGAGCCCGCTTGGATGCTCGAGAAACGGCTCGAAGCATTAAAGATTTTTGATACCAAGAAAAATCCCGAATGGGGTCCGGATCTCAGCGAGGTCGATCTCGATCTCGTGACGACGTATATCCGTCCCGATACGGATATGACGGACGATTGGCGCAATGTCCCGGACGAGATCCGTGAGACATTCGACAAGCTCGGCATTCCCGAGGCGGAGAAGAACGCCTTTCTCTCGGGAGTCGGCGCACAGTTTGACAGCGAGGTCGTCTATCACAATCTCCAACAACATCTCATCGATCAGGGCGTCATCTATACGGATTTTGAAACGGGGATGCACGAATACGAGGACGTGGTGCGGGAATATTTCGGCACCTGCATTTCGCCGCATCTCCATCGCTATGCGGCACTCCACTACGCCGTCTGGTCGGGCGGCAGTTTTGTCTACGTCCCCAAGGGGGTCAAAGTGGACATCCCGCTGCAGTCGTATTTCAGACTCAATGCACCGGGTGCGGGACAGTTTGAACACACGCTCATCATCGTGGACGAGGGCGCATACTGCCACTTTATTGAGGGGTGCAGTGCGCCGAAATACAACGAACTCAATCTTCACGCGGGCGCGGTCGAACTCTTTGTGAAAGAGGGGGCGACGCTTCGCTATTCGACGATCGAGAACTGGTCGCGCAATATGTACAATCTCAATACCAAGCGCGCGATCGTCGAGAAAGACGCGCGGATCGAATGGGTCTCCGGCTCGTTCGGCAGTCGCGTATCCATGCTCTATCCCTGCTCGATCTTAAAGGGTGAGAACGCGGTGAGCGAGTATACGGGGATCAGTTTTGCCGGTCGCGATCAGAACATCGACACGGGCGCACAGGTGATCCATGCCGCACCGCATACGAAGAGTACCGTCAATTCCAAGTCGATTTCCAAATCGGGCGGCATCGCGGTCTATCGCGGACTCGTAAAAGTCGCCGAGAACGCACACGATGTCAAATCGACGGTCTCCTGCGAGAGTCTCATGCTCGATGCTGAGTCGCGCTCGGATACGATTCCCGTCGTGGACATTCGGAATGCCCATGTGGATCTCGGACACGAGGCGAAGATCGGACGCATCAGTGACAAGGTCATCTTCTATCTCATGACGCGCGGCATTCCCGAAGACGAAGCGCGTGCGATGGTCGTGCGCGGGTTTGCGGAGCCGATCGCAAAAGAGCTGCCGATGGAATACGCGGTGGAGATGAACAATCTCATTCGTCTCGAGCTGGAAGGCTCGATCGGTTAGGAGGGGCGTATGTACGGCAATACTTTGGATTTCAAAACCTTTAACGGGAAAACCATCAATCGCACGGATTTTGTCCTGCCGAAGGCGTCGGCGGAGGTTCCGTTCGATTCGGACGAGAAACGCGACATTCCGTTTCCGAAACCTTACGGCGTCGCGCCCGAAGTCCTCGCATGGAATGAAAACCACGGCAATGTCTACGGCTATCACCATGCAAAGAAGGACGAGAACCGCAAGGAAATGAACTATTATCTCCACGGCGACGGCGAACATCTCTACGATACGCACGATATCGTGATCGATCCGTACGCGGAGGCTTCGTATACGTTTTATTACAAAAGTCACGGCGAGGAGGAGAAATTCCGCTCGACGGTTCTGCGCGTCCATGCGGGCGAGGGGTCGAAACTCACGCTCGTTCTCATCGCGGACGAGGACGAGAAGACCGAAGCACTCCAATCCATCGGCGTCATCCTCGGGAAAAATGCGGATGTGAAAATCCATCCCTTCACACTGAGTGACGGCAAGACCATGGACAATCTCAAAGTCTATCTCGACGGCGAGGGGGCAAACTTCGATCTGCGCGGCATGTACTTCGGTCATGCTTCGTCGGACTATGATTTTCTCTACCACATCAAGCACGGTGCGAAGAAGACGACGAGCGACATCAAGATTGATGGCGCCCTCAGGGATCGCGCCGAGAAGACGATGAAATCGACGCTCGATTTTCTCGAGGGTTCGCCCGAGAGCGTCGGCGACGAGAGCGAAATCGTGACGCTCCTCTCGGACGATGTCAAGAACATCTCCATCCCGGCACTTCTCGCGCACGAGGACAATGTCGTCGGCAATCACGCCGCGAGCGCGGGCAAACTCGATCAGAGCCTCATCTTCTATATCAAGAGTCGCGGCTATGACGACGACGAAGCGACGGAACTGCTCCTCGGTTCGCGTTTTGCACACGCGATCGACTGCATTCCGGACGAAGACATCCGCAAGAATGTTTATGAGAGGATTCGTGCCATTACAAGGGGGAACGCATGTTAACGGCAAAAGACATCGACATCATCCGCGAGGATTTTCCCTATCTTGCGGAAGATGACTACAGCTATCTCGACAATGCCGCCACCACGCAGAAACCGCGTCAGGCGATCGAAGCCTTGACCGCGTATTATGCGCGCGCCAACGGTAATCCGCATCGCGGCGCACATCGCTACGCCGCACGCGCGACCGAAGTCTACGAAGGCGCGAGAAATTTTATCGCGACGAAGCTCGGGGCACGCGAGGACGAGATCGTCTTCGTGCGCAATGCGACTGAGGGCTTCAATCTTGTCGCGTACGCGCTCGAGCCGGCGTTCGAACCCGGCGATGTCATCCTCGTGACGAAACTCGAGCATCACTCCAATTTTGTCCCGTGGCAGGCACTCGCCGAGCGCACCGGGGCGACACTCCGTTTTGTCGATTTTGACGAGCACTACGCGATCACGAAAGAAGCGGTCACGGCAAAACTCGATTCGCATGTCAAGCTCGTCGCGATGACGGCGGCAAGCAATGTCACGGCGACGATGCCGGACATCGCACGCCTCATTCCCGCGATTCGCAAACACGCGCCCGAGGCGAAGATCATGATCGACGGTGCGCAGTATGCCCCCCATCACGAACTCGACGTCAAGGCACTCGACTGTGATTTCTACACCTTTTCGGGGCATAAGATGCTCTCCGCCATGGGGATCGGTGTCCTCTACGGAAAGCGCGAACACCTAAACGCCATGCGTCCGTTCCTCTACGGCGGCGAGATGATCGAATACGTCTACGAGGATCACACGACGTTTATGCCCGCTCCGATGCGTTTTGAAGCGGGGACGATGAACGTCGGCGGCGCGGCAAGTCTCAAGGCGGCGTGGGAATACCTGGACGCGATCGGATTTGAAGAAATCGCGGCGTATGAAGCGCATCTTATGGACATGGCGTACACCGCGGTCCTCGAGATGCCCTTTATCACGACCTACACGAGTCCCGATCCGAGACGCTCTCCCGTACTCGCTTTCAATATCGAGGGCGTGCATCCGCACGACGGCGCATCCATTCTCGACGCGGCAGGCGTTGCCGTCCGTTCGGGACATCACTGTGCGCAGATTTTCCACCGCGCCAAAGGCATTAACGCGAGCCTCCGGGCAAGTTTTGCGTTCTACAATACGGAAGACGACGTCGCGAAATTCATCGAGGCGTTAAAAGGCGTTAGAAAGGTGATGGGCTATGGATCTTAACGAACTCTATACCGAAGTCGTCCTCGCGGCATCGCGGGATATGACGAACAAAAGGGAACTCCACGATGCCGACATCCACGAGCACGGACACAATCCGAGCTGCGGCGATGAAATCACGCTCCAGTTAAGAGGCGACAAGAACATCGACGATCTCGCGTACACCGGCACCGGCTGTGCGATTTCGCAGGCATCGACCTCCATCATGATCGACACCGTGAAAGGGCTCTCCAAAGAAGAGAGCCTCAAACTCGCGGACGATTTTCTCAATATGGTGCGCGGCGAAGAACTCAGCGAAGACGAGATGGACGCGCTCGGCGACGCGGCGATTTTTGAAAACATGAAGAATCTCCCCGCCCGCATCAAATGCGCGACCCTACCCTGGTACACGCTCAAATACATGCTCGAAAAGAAGGATGACGGCAAATAGTTTCTACGCCGTCGAGACGGACGGCGTGATCACGCG
Organism: uncultured Peptostreptococcaceae bacterium; assembly: GCA_947283485.1. Classification (GTDB taxonomy): domain Bacteria; phylum Bacillota; class Clostridia; order Tissierellales; family Peptoniphilaceae; genus CAMYOU01. Next base: position 8,424 of record CAMYOU010000009.1, on the reverse strand, counting down.
GATTCTCCCCGGCGTACGCACGCACGAGGGAACCCCCCTCGAAGAACGCGCCGACAAAGAGATCCGCGCGTATCTCGCGGGCGAGAGACGAACCTTTTCGTTTCCCGTCCGTGCCCTCGGAACGGCCTTCGAACGCGCCGTGTGGGACGTGACACGCGCCATTCCCTACGGCGAACGCCGAACCTATGCGGAAATTGCCGAAGCAATCGGCACGCGAGCGTATCGCGCCGTCGGCACCGCCCTTGCGAAGAACCCCGTACCCCTTTTCATCCCCTGCCACCGCGTCGTCGGGAAGAACGACATCGGCGGCTATGCGTTCGGCATCGAGATAAAACGCGAACTCTTGGAGATGGAACGGCGGTCTTTGGAGCGTGCTTCTTCAAGTGATGGCGACCCATTCTAAAATAGGATATTTTTGGAAAAAACGGAGTGATGACTCCGTTTTTTGTTGTCTTGAATTGACAACCTAAGTGCAACACAAAATGATTCATCATTTTCTGGCAATATTCAGCGGTTAAAACCAATCTATCAGGAGGAGCGATGAATCATGATTCTCAATCACACGAAAAGAACGTGAGTTGTTAAAGCGAAATATGGATATTGGACTGAATCAAGCCGAAATAGCAAAAAACCTAAGGCGCAATAAATCTCAATTACTGCGAACGAAAGCAAAATTACATAGGGGGAACATATTTGTCTTATGCACAAGCGTTTTATACCACTAGAAGGAAATCAGTCGTTGCAAAAGAAATTAGATGATGTTGTCATTTTTCAAAAGCTAAGTCTTTATTTTTAGAACATCAGTGGCCTCCGGAGCAGATTACTACCTGATTCAAATACGAAGAGAATGTTTCCAGCACTCGTCTCAACACAATTTATCGAGCAATCTATACCAGTCTTTTTGATGAGCCAAATCTCCCCAATCTGAGCGACAGGATGTGGATGAAAAAACGATAACGTCTAGGAGACAGGGAGGCAGATACTGTTGCAGCCAAAACAGTCAAGGCATAGCTACTCATACGTACGGATCGGAAAAGAACTACCTACTTTGTCAGAAAAATTGAAAAAACACACATTGCGTAAAGTAAGCTTTGATTGAACTTTTGCAAGACGGATCCCCTGAAAGCATTATGCCTAATACATGGAAAGAATTTTCAGAACATTCCGAGATTTTACAAGAGTTTTCTCCTGTTACATTCGATTTTTCGCTGCCTCATCATCCATGACAAAGAGTAACCAATGAAAATACAAATAAACCGTTGAGAGAATCTTTTCCAAAAACAAAGAATGTTGACCAATCAGATAGTTATGTTGAAGCTAAATGCAAGAGACCAAACGTCGTCCACGCAAATGCTAAACTTGAAAACTCCCTATGAAGCTTATCATTCCATTGACTTGTACTTGACTGGACAATTTCAAGATTGAAATATAACAAATCAAAAAGAAAAATGTTTTCATTTATTTTGAGTAAAAATAAAGCCTCTAATCCAGGCATCACAATACTTGGAAGTAAAAATTAAAAAATCAAGAAAACGATTGACATATTTCAAAATGTAAGTTATCATATAGTCACAGAACGCATATAGGAATACGTACGCAAATACGAACAAAGAAAGGAAAAAGTATGAGTTGTAAAAGAAGCGACAAAATTTTAAAAGGAACTGAAAACCAATACTACAGAGCAACTATGAAATCTATGGGTTTTACTACTGAAGATTTGAAGAGGCCTATTATAGGTATTGCGAATGCATGGAGCGAATTAGTTCCAGGACACTATAACTTAAGACAAGTAGCACAAAGAGTAAAAGATGGTATCTATAGATATGGAGGTACACCTGTAGAATTTGGCGTAATTGGTGGATGTGATGGTATGGGCCAAGGACACGTAGGAATGAATTACATAATGCCATCAAGAGAACTAATAGCTGACTCTATTGAATCTATGGCGCAAATCAATGCCTTGGATGGAATCGTGCTATTAGGGTCATGCGATAAGATAGTTCCCGGAATGCTTATGGCAGCCGCTAGGCTTGATATACCTGCAATACTCTTACCAGGTGGACCTATGGATGGTGGAATAGAATTTGATGGTAGAAAATCAGATCAAACATCTAGTATGGAAGCATTAGGCATGTTAGCAGCTGGAAAGATTACAGAAAAACAATATAAGATTTTAGAAGATCATTCCTGTCCATCATGTGGTTCATGTTCATTTTTAGGAACTGCTAATACGATGTGTGCCTTATCAGAAGTATTAGGAATGACTCCACCGGATGGAGGTTTAATCCCAGCTACACATTCTAAAAGATTACAAATTGCCGAAGATACTGGAAAATATATAATGAATCTTTATGAAAACAATATTACAGCCAGACAAATAATCACCAATGAATCTGTAGAAAATGCAATCAAAGTTTGTACATCTATGAGTGGTAGTACGAATGCTGTAATGCATTTGGCCGCGGTTTCTATCGAAGCAGAATTAGATATCAATGTACTGGATACATTTAATAAGTTTTCATATGATACCCCGAGGTTAGCTTCAGTGAACCCCTCCTCTAAATGGAATGTACCAGACTTTTATAGGGCTGGGGGTGTAATGAGAATGATGAAAAATTTAGGGCAAGATCATTTACATTACAATCAAATGACAGTTACTGGAAAAACTTTGGAATCCAACTTGGAAGAACATTTTTACCCATATCCAGAAAATAATGAAGTGATTAGACCGCTTGACAATCCTTTTGATTATGACGGGGGCATTGCTATAATTAAGGGCAATTTAGCACCTGATACCGGGGTTACAAAACCAGGAGCGTTTGATAGAAGTTTAGATCATTTTAGAGGTAAAGCTGTGGTTTACAACTCTGAAGAAGAAGCAGAGACGGCAATACTTAAGGGTGAAATAAAAAGTGGAGACTGCGTAGTTATTAGGTATGAGGGACCTAAGGGTGGCCCAGGAATGCGAGAGATGTTTAGAGCTATGAAACTTCTCTACGGAAGAGGACTTGGTAAGTCTACTGCTTTAATAACTGACGGAAGATTTTCAGGGACCAATAACGGTTTGTTTGTAGGTCATATTTCTCCTGAAGCAGCAGAAGGAGGACCTATTGCGATAGTTGAAGATGGCGACGAAATTGAAATCGACATCCAAAATAGAACGATAAACCTTTTAGTTGATGAAGATGTCATTAAAGAAAGATTATCTAAATGGAAGAGGCCAGAGCCTAAATTTAAAACTGGTTACCTGGGTCTTTATTCAAGAGTTGCATCTTCTGGATCTAAAGGTGGCGTAATAGATTATGATCTTTTAAAAAAATTATAACTAAGGTGAGTATACTATGACTTGTCAGTTGCAGAAAGCCAAGGAAGTACGTGAAATTTGGGCACAAAGTGATGCTTTAAGAATGGGCATGGGCTGGACAGAAGATGATATTGAAAAGCCGCTTATAATGGTTGATGATGTTTTTGGAGAGTCTCATCCAGGAAGTGTCCATTTAGACAAATTAACCAAAGAGATAAATGTAGGAATAATTGAAAACGGGGGCAAGCCTTCTAATTTTCATGTAACCGATATATGTGATGGAATAGCTCAAGGGCATAACGGTATGAACTATATTCTATTATCAAGAGAGATTATAGCTGATATGGTAGAAATCCATGGGAATGTTCATCCATGGGATGGAATGGTGTTAGTTTCTTCCTGTGACAAATCTATTCCAGCCCACCTAATCGCAGCAGCAAGATTAGATATATCAACAGTATTTGTACCTGGAGGAACGATGAGACCAGGTCCTTATATGACAACATCAGGTAAAGCCGGAGAAATAACTCTAAAAAAGAAACAACATAAAATTGATGATTTTGAAGTGATGCAGTATAAGAAAACTGGCTGCCCATCATGTGGAGCCTGTCAGTTTTTAGGAACAGCCAATACCATGCAGGCTATGGCTGAGGCCTTAGGTCTTGCCTTGCCTACAACAGCTTTATCTTCAGCAACGATGATTGATATTCAACAAACATCAAGACTTGCTGGAGAAGCGGTTATGAGATTAAGAGAAATGGATATTAAAGCTTCGGATATTCTAACAAAAGAAGCTTTTGAGAATGCTATTATAGTTCACGCCGCAATTGGAGGTTCGACAAATGCGATGATTCATTTGCCGGCTATTGCTCATGAATTAGGTTGGGAACTAGATGTTAAGAAATTCGATGAAATTAATAAAAAAATCCCCCACCTTTGCAATGTCGCTCCCAGTGGACGATATCCAGCTGAAACATTATGGTTTGCAGGCGGAATTCCAGCAGTACAAGAAGAATTAAAAGAATTCCTGCATCTTGATGTTATGACTGCTACTGGCAGGACACTTGGTGAAAATCTGGAAGCGGTAAAAAAGAGCGGTTTCTACGAAAGAAATATAGGTTATCTTGCGAACTATGGATTAAAAAAGAAAGATATAATTACCCCAATAGCTGAATGTAAGGAAACTGGCTCTGTAGCAGTCTTAGAAGGGAATCTTGCTCCAGATGGTGCTGTGATAAAATATGCAGCTGTTCATGATAATATGATGTATCATGTGGGCAAGGCTAAGGTATTTAATTGCGAAGAAGACTGCAACCAAGCTGTTGTAGATGGAAACGTAGTGCCCGGCGATGTACTTATCATAAGATATGAAGGGCCTAGGGGTTCTGGCATGCCAGAAATGTATATGACAACAGAAGCAATAATGAGTGATCCCAAGATAAATTCATCTACAGTATTAATCACCGACGGAAGATATTCTGGAGCTACAAGAGGACCATGTGTAGGACACGTCTCTCCGGAAGGAGTAGCGGGTGGTCCTATCGCTTTCGTTGAAAATGACGATTTGATTGAATTAGATATTGATAACAGAAGACTCAATATAGTTGGTGTTAAGGGTGAAAAATTAGAAAAAGAAGAGATAGATAAAATTTTGGCTGATAGAAAGGCAAATTGGAAAGCACCAGATCTATCTCATAGAAAAGGGATATTTAAAAAATACACAGAAAGTGCAACATCAGGTATGAAAGGGGCATACATGAAATGACAACTGTAACCTTATTCGGAGCTTTATTAGCGTTAGGAATTGCTATTGTATTAATCATAAAAGGAATACCTGCATCTTATAGTATGTTATTCGGAGCCATTGTAGGTGGAATTGTAGGTGGAGCAGGTTTGGCTGGAACACTTGATATTATGGTAACCGGTGCTTCAGGCATGACCTCAGCAATATTAAGGATTGTTGCAGCAGGAATTTTAGCAGGTGTCTTGATGGGCTCAGGGGCAGCTAACACAATCGCTGAAACAATTGTAAATAAACTTGGTGAGTCTAATTCATTAGTTGCATTAACTATATCTACATTTATACTAACGGGTATAGGAGTATTTGGGGATGTATCAGTATTGACGGTTGCACCAATAGGAGTACAAGTTGGAAAAAAGACAAAAGTTTCGAAACTTGCAATACTATTTGCACTTATTGGAGGTGTTAAAGGTGGTCAATTAGCGTCTCCTAATCCCAATACAATTGCTGCAGCGGAACCTTTTGGTGTACCTTTAACCAATCTGATGCTAGCAGGAGTTCTGCCGGGAATTGCTGTCGCTATAGCTACTATGCTGCTGGCTAAAACTCTTGCGAAAAAGGGTACATTCTTTGGGGAACATGAAGAAGAAGCTCTACTTGAGAATACACCGAATTTATTTGCATCAATAATAGGACCTATTGTAACCATATCATTACTAGTACTAAGACCTATTGCTGGCATAACAATTGATCCAATGATTGCTCTTCCTTTAGGAGGTATCGTTGGATGTTTAGCGATGGGTAGGGCAAATGAATTTATTAAGTTTTCTACGTTAGGACTCGAAAAGATGAGTGGTGTAGTACTACTTTTACTAGGAACAGGCACTATTTCAGGAATTATATCAAACTCCTCAATACAACATGTAGTAATAGGTTTTGTAGAGAGTATAGGGTTGCCTGGATTTATGCTTGCACCAATAGCAGGTATAACAATGGGAGCTGCAACAGCATCAGCCACTGCAGGATCATCTGTCGGCGGTAATATCTTTGGTGAATCTATCTTAGATGCCGGTGTGGCACCTTTACAAGCAGCTCAAATGATTTATACAGGAACTATATGGTTTGATAGTTTACCTCATGGCAGCTTCTTCCATGTAAGTTGTGGATCTGTAAACATGCAAATTAAAGAAAGATTGAAGCTACTACCATATGAATTATTAATAGGAATTGCAGGATCAATCGTTTCAGTACTAATATTTGGCGTATTGGGTCTTAACTTTTAGGAGGGTGTATGTGCGAAATAATTGTACCGGCTGTAACGGTATTTGATGAAAATGAAAAACCGGATGTTGAAGGAAACAAGAAAGTCATAGACTTTCTTGTTGAGGGGGGGGTAGATGGGATACTTGTACTTGGAAGTACAGGAGAATTTACAGTCCTTGATTATGAAGATAAGCTAAAATTTGCAAGAGAATATTATGATTATACAAATGGAAGGGTTGATTTATACCTAGGAAGTAATTGCCCATCTTTTGAAGATACAGTTAAACTAAGCAATGAAGCAATAAAAATGGGTTATAAGGGCGTAATGGTAATTGGACCTTATTACTTTGGGATTGATGATGAGAAAATGTTCATCTACTACGACAAGCTTGCTAAGGAAGTTGATGGAGATATCTATATATATAACTTCCCGGATAGGAGTGGATATTCAATCTCCGGAGAGAATTATGAAAAATTAGTAAAAGGGAATAAGAATATAGTTGGATTAAAAGATTCAGTTATGAATCCACTTCATACAAATCAACTGTTAAGGGCTACCGAGGGGTATAAGACTAAAGTCTACTCCGGCTTTGACGATCAATTTCTATACAATCTTTCAACAGGCGGGGCCGGATGTATTGGAGGTTTGGCTAATCTAGTACCAGAAATTTGGTCTAATCTTGTAAAAGCAACAAAACAAAAAGATTTTGATAGAGTGTATAAATTATCTGGTTTCATCCACAAACTCATGCCTTTATATGATTTGGATAGTAATTTTTCTCATTTATTCAAAAAACTTATGGTAGTTAGGGGATTGGACATAAATCCAAAATCAATTTTTCCTTATAATCAATTGTCCGATTTAACACTTAATAAGGGAAAGGTAATTTTAGAGTCTGTATTAAAGGAATATCAAAAATTCGCTTCGTTATGATATAATCTACCTTGAAAGGTACAGGTATTATGACTAAAAAATTACACAACCCTACTTTAAGAGTAGTAAGAATTCTTGAATTAGTAAATAATAACGAAAAAGGAATCTCACTAATCAATATTTCGGAAAAACTGGATATTCCGAAAAGTACATTAAGTCCAATTTTAAAAACGTTAGAAAAAACAAATTTCTTAGAGAAAAATGATAAAGGATGCTATGTGGCATCCTTTAAACTTTTTCAATTAGGTTTATCTTATGCCGGTGAATTGGATGCATTGACTATGATTAGAGAGCAAATGAAAGTGATTGTAGGAAAAGTAAATGAAATTGTTCATTTCGGAGTATTAGATGGTGATATGGTTTTATACTTAGCAAAAGTTAAACCTTCTGATGATATTGAAGTTGTAAGTGCTGTTGGCAAGAGAATACCGGCTATCTATACGGGTTTGGGCAAGGCCTTGCTTTCTAAATTTACAGATGATGAAATAATTGATAAATATAAAGATTATAAGTTTGTAAAACATACAGAAAACTCTATCAAAAACATCGATGAATTATTAGAAGAAATCAATAAGGTTAGAGAAAAAGGTTATGCAGTAGAAAATCAAGAACTTACAACAAACATTTCTTGCGTAGCGGTACCGATTAGAGAGGATGGAGTTATAAAGGCAGCAATTTCTGCAACATATCCAATTTTTAGGAAAACTGAAAGTACGGAAAAAGATATAGCAAGTGTCTTGCTGGAACAGAGAGATATCATGGAAGATATAATAAAAATACAAAATCTAAAACTAGATTTTGATATTAGGAGCTAAAAATGATAAGATTCCACTGAATGGAGAAGTTCGTCTTTCATGAAGAACGAATTGCTTAACCGGAACCTATAAAGCAAAGAAATGAATCAAGTATACAAGTTAGCAAGTAAGTTTATTGACTTATACATTGCAAGTAAAGACACTTCGTTTTTTCAGCATCTACAAGAGTAGGTGCTTTTTTCATACCAAACTGGAGGTGGTAATATAAACATTTTCAATTTACTCTTTAAGTTGAGAGACAAAGCTAAAGACGGGGAGAAAATATCTGTATTGTCTTTATCTATTACGAGAAAGGCGTTTTGCATCAAATACCGCGAAAGAAAAAACACCGCTCGAAAAAGAAAAAGTCTTACGCCAAGTCGCCTGC
>CAMYOU010000008.1 GCA_947283485.1 uncultured Peptostreptococcaceae bacterium | reverse complement strand
TTTGTTTGGTTCGTTCTCAAAGAAATTAACTGCTATTTGTTGTTGTTTAGGTGCGCGCTGTTCTTGATACAGCTTTTCCATTCTAGCAAGGAGATTCAGTTTTGTCAACACTTTTTGTAAAAAACTTTTTTCGGGTCTTTTTTCCCTTGTGTACGCGCACTTTCTTCGCGGGACGCGTTTCTTATGCTATGATGTCGGGGGAGGGACTTATGCGCGAATACAGTATTTTTGACATTATCGGACCGGTGATGATCGGTCCTTCGAGTTCGCACACGGCGGGCGCGGCGAAGATCGGGTATCTCGCACGCGAGATCGCGGGTGCGGATTTCTTAAAGGTAGAATTTTTTCTGCACGGATCGTTTGCGAAGACGTTAAAGGGGCACGGTACGGATCGAGCATTGCTCGCGGGTGTGCTCGGGGTGCGTCCGGATGATCCGCGTCTTAGGGATGCGTACGAGCTTGCCGAGGCGGCGGGTCTTACGTATGCGTTTTATGAAGCGGATCTCGGGCATGTGCATCCGAATACGGTGATGATCCGTCTCTATTACAAGGATCACACGACGGAGATTACGGGAAGTTCGATCGGCGGGGGGAATATCGTGATCGTGAAGATCGACGATCTCGTTCTCGAGTACACGATGGAAAGACCGCTTATGGTGCTCGAATATGAGGATCGTGTCGGCGTGATCGGTCGCGTGACGACATTTCTTGCGGAGCGCGGTTACAATATCGAGGCGGTGCGCACGATGAAGCAGGGGGCGATGATGAGTCTCTTACTTGAGACGAACAAAGAGATTTTGCCGGAGCATCTCGTGGAGATTCGCGGCAAAGATACTTTCTCGCGTGTCCTCTATATCGGAAAGGAGAAGCGCGTATGAGTTTTCAAAACGGAAAGGAGCTTCTTGCGATCTGTCACGAGCGCAACGAGACGATTGCGGAGGTTCTTCTCGATTGTGAAACGAGGCTTACGGGAGTCTCGAAAGAAGAGATCAAAAAAGAGATCGGAGAGATGCTCGAGGTCATGGAGGAAAGTGCCCATGCCGCGCTCGAACGTCCGATCCCGTCGATCTCGGGGATGGTCGGAGGCGACGCCAAAAAGGCGCAAGCGGTGACGGCATCTTCGCTCTCGGGCCGTGTACTCATGCGGGCGATGGCGATGGCACTCTCGACGAGCGAGGTGAACGCGTCGATGGGGAAGATCGTTGCAGCACCGACAGCGGGCGCGTCCGGGATTTTGCCGGCAGTCCTCGTCACATTAAAAGAAGAGCGGGGTCTCGATCGCGCGGCTCTCACGGAGGCTTTTCTCACGGCGACGGCGATTGGCACGGTGATCGCGAAGAACGCCACGTTCAGCGGGGCGGAGGGCGGTTGCCAAGCGGAATGCGGCAGTGCGGCGGCGATGGCTGCGGGTGCGATTGTTACCGCGATGGGCGGTACGCCGGAAATGGCACTCGATTCGGCGAATATCGCCATTACGAATATCATGGGGCTCGTCTGTGACAGCGTGGCGGGACTCGTCGAGTATCCGTGTGCCCTGAGAAACGCCTCGGGCGCGGTGAACGCCTTTACGACGGCGGATCTCGTGCTCGCGGGGATCAAACCGCTCGTGCCGTTCGACGAGGTCGTAACGGCGATGTACAAAGTGGGGAAGGCCCTCCCGTATACTTTGAAAGAGACGGGGCTCGGCGGCGTTGCGGCAACGCCCACGGGGTGCACGATCCGCAAGCAAATCTTCGGCGAAGACACGGCAAAAATCGAGCACCCGTAATATGAGAGGATAAAAAGAAAGACCGAGAGAAGCATCTCGGTCTTTTTTGATGTAGAAAATGGAAAACAAAGGGATGATTATGCGTCGTCGCGAATGTCCGCGAGGGCTTCTCCGAGAACGATTTCTTCTTCGGGCGAAAGCTCCGTGGCACTCTTGCCGCCGATGATTTCTTTCCCGTAACTCATGCTGCGATCGACGCCGAAGAGTCCGGTGAAGATGAATCCGTTCTTGTAGTCGTCGAGAAGACACATCGAATACGAACGCTTGCCGACCGTCCCCTCAAAGGCATTGTACGCGAGAAAACCGCGATGGGAGAGACCCGTGAGGATGCGCCGCGAGAGGACTTTCATCCGCGCGTCCTGTCTCTCGGCACGGTTTTTGAGACTCTCGAGATCATCGGCGTGGTCGTTTAGAATCTCCTCGAGGGCGAGATCTTCGCTTCCGCGTAAGAGTTTTTCGTAGCGTCTTTTCATGCGGCGAAAGCGTGAGCTTGTCTGAAAATAGAGGATCGCGCTGATAAAGGACAGGAAGAGCGCGAGGACGGATAAAATGGTGGCTGTGTTCATCTATACCTCCAATCTCTCGCGCACGAGGGCGAGGGTTTCTTCTTTGACGGCATGGGCTTCGGAGCGGATCTCCATGATCTTTCCCTCGGCGCGTGTTCGGGTTTCTTTATCTACTCCATGAAGATTGGCAATTACATTCCAAAGTGCTGCGTCAATCGCAGCTTCAAGGAAGATCGTGCCGACGGCGACGTCGGTGAGGGCGGTCTTGGTGCCGTAGCGGGCAAAGATCCCGCTTCGTACGAGGGCATCTCGTGCCTCTTCGGCGATCGCAAAGGGGACGCGCATCGCCTCTTCATAGCCTCGTCGGATCGCGGCTTCGCGGATGTTCTTCTCTTCGTCGGTCGTCTTCGGGAGTTTGTAAGCGGCAAGGACCGCGCCGAAACTCTCGGCATCGCGGTCGATCATCTTGGCAAGGCGCGCATTCGCCGCGGTGTTGGCGCGGACGGCGGCTTCGATCTCCGCACGGACGGTGTCGTCGAGATTCTCATAGGCTTTTTTCCCGTGCGAGAGATGGATCACCATATTGTCGAGCGCGGCACCGAGAGCCGCGACGAGTGCCGCGACACTGCCGCCGCCGGGGGCTTGCGCATCGGAGTCGGTAAGCGCGATAAAATCGGTCACACGCTCGTCTCTAAGCATCGTGTGCTCCAATTTGCGCGAGGAGCGATTCGAGATCTTCTTCATTATAATAGTCGATCACGATCGTGCCGCCCTTTTTGCGCTCGTTGATGGCGACGTTCCTCCCGAAGGATTCGGTGAGTTTCTCCTCGAGTTCGGTGAGATAGATGTCCTTTTTCTTCTTGCGGCGCGTGCGTTTCTCGATGTCGCGGATGGAGATATTGCCGAGAAGGAGTTTTTCCATCACGTGATTGCGGTTCTCGGGCGGCACCATGAGAAGTGATCTCGCCTGATTGGCGGTGATGAGATTCTCCGTGAGGGCGTCGAGAAAGAGCGGATCGAGTTTTAAGAGCCGCAAGGTGTTCGCGACATAGGAGCGCGATTTGCCGATTTTCTTCGCGAGTTCCTCCTGCGTCCACGAGAACGTCTTCATGAGCGTCTCATAACTCTGCGCTTCTTCGGCGGGGGAGAGATCCTCGCGCTGAATGTTCTCGATAAGGCTGATCTCGGAGGCGGTGGCGTCGTCGACGTCGAGCACGATGGCGGGCACTTCCGTAAGTCCCGCTTCTTTGGCGGCGCGATAGCGTCGTTCGCCCGCGATGATGATGTAGTTCGCATCTTTTTTGCGCACGAAGAGCGGTTGCAAGACGCCGTGCAGACGCACGCTCTCGGTGAGATCTTTCATCGCCTGCGGTGCAAAATGTTTGCGCGGTTGGTCGGGATTGGGCGTCACGCGTTCGATGGCGAGCGTCTCGAGTTTCCCGGCTTCTCCGAGTTTTTCTTCAAAATTGGCGAGGTCGATGCCTTCGGGGATGAGCGCATCGAGCCCGCGTCCGAGTTTCTTTTTCATCTTTCCTCCTAGGCGCGCGTGACGAATTCTCGCGCGAGTTTCATGTAGTTTTCGGCTCCACGACTCCCAAGATCGTATGTAAAGATCGACTGCGCGTAGCCGGGTGCTTCGGCGAGGCGGATATTCCTCGCGATGACGCTCTTATAGACGCGATCCTTGAAATAGCGTTTCACTTCCTCGACGACTTCGACGGCGAGATTGTTGCGTCCGTCGTACATGGTGAGAACGACGCCTTCGATCGTGAGTCCGGGATTGAGGCTTTCTTGGACGCCTGCGAGGGTTTTTAACATCAGTCCCACGCCTTCGAGCGCGAAATACTCGCATTGGATGGGGATGATGACACCGGTGCTCGCGACGAGCGCATTGAGCGGCACGAGTCCGAGGCTCGGCGGGCAGTCGATAAAGATATAATCGTAGTCTTCCGCGACTTTGGCTTCTTCAATCGCACCGAGGAGTCTTCTCTCCCGCTTATCAAGCGTCGCGATCTCGATGTCGAGTGCGGCGAGATCGGTCGATGAGATCGCAACGTCGAGATTTTCTTCCTCGGTTTTGCGAATCGCCTCGCGAAGCGTCGCCGCGTCCGTGAGGACGTCGTACATATTCGCGCCTTCTCGCGTCTCGAGTAGGCCGCTCGACGCATTGCACTGCGGATCCATGTCGATCAAGAGCACTCTCTTGCCGATACGCCCGACGCCGGCAGCGAGGTTGATGGCGGTCGTGGTCTTGCCGACGCCGCCTTTTTGATTGTAGATGCTTATGATTTTCATACGCATGCTCCTTCGTCTCATTACAAATGTTTCACGTGAAACATTTTAACCTTCGTCGGCGAGAATCGCTCGTCGCACAAGATCGAGCGCAAGCGTTGCCGTTCGCTCGCGAATCTCATTGCGCCCGCCCGAGAGCTTGACGCGTTTGACATAGAGAGTATCGCGGATTCGCGCGCCGTAGAAGACGCGTCCAGCGTCGCCGCCAGGTCCCGCATAACCGGAGGTCGCAATCGCCACATCCGCCAAATCTCTCGAACTCGAGAGGAGTGCGCGCACCGTAAGTTCCGACACCGCAGTGGCATTCTTGAGGATCTCGGGATCAACGCCGTAACGAATCTTTGCTTCGTCGGAATAGACTACGTCCGCGTGTTTCATGACCGCGCTTGCCCCGGGGACGGAGACGATGCGAGAAGCAACGAGTCCACCCGTGATGCTCTCCACCGTCGTCACAGTAAGACCCCGTTCGGTAAGGAGCCTCACGACGACACCCTCGAGCGTATCCTCATCTCTACCGTATGCATCCGAACCGAAGAGCCTCTCGATTCTCTCGACCATGGCAAGTCGTCTGGCATCGCCCTCGTCATCCGCACGGTCAGTGACTTTGAGAAAGATGCCGCCGTCGCTCGTGTAGGGGGCGACAGAGGGCATCGTGCCGTGAAAAAGTCCCGCCCCTGCCACAATTTCGTTCATCCTCGATTCGCCGATCGGCGCGATCCGCACAAGCGTCGTTGCGAGTGCCGTGCGTGCGTAGCGTTTGAGATAGGGGAGCATTGCTCTGAGTTCGCGCGGCACGCCGGGAAAGAGGACGACTCTGCTCCCGTGATAGGCAAGATCCGCGCCCGGTGCCGTTCCGTGGAAATTCGCAATCGTCTCCGCTCCTTTGGGAAGCATCCACTGCTTGCGATTGCGTTCGAGCGACTCCGGCGGAAGAATCTCGGCGTAATAGCGATGAGCAGATTCGTCAAGGACGAGCGGCAATTCCAAGATCCGTGCGAGCACTTCTTTCGTGAGATCGTCCGTCGTCGGTCCGAGTCCACCCGTCACGATGAGCAGTTCTGTTGGGAGCATCTCGGAGAACGCGCGGGCGATGCGCTTCTCATTGTCGCCCACCGTGCGCATCTCGACGATGTCGATGCCGTGGGTGCGGCAAAATTCCGCGATCATCCTGCTGTTGGTATCGAGGACGTCGCCGAGTAGGAGCTCCGTTCCCACGCACAAAATCTTCGCCTGCATATCATCCCTCCGTTTCTTTTCATTATTATAGCATGTTTGTGCGCGAGAAAAGACGCGTACGGGGCGTTTTCATTTTTGAAACATCCTTGTACACGTGTCCTTTCTTCTCGGATATCATCTAACACGACTGCAAACGCTCATCTCTCTTCCCCGACAAGCACGTTCGTCGGTGCAATGACCGTATGAGAGGACAATAAAAAACGACACCGTCTCCGATGTCGTCTTAGGAATTCCAATGAAATGATATGTCGCGCTCTCATCGTCGTAAAAAGAATCGACGTGTCCAAAATGTTTCACGTGAAACAAAAGAACGTTTGTTCTGCTTCATGAATCCTCGCTCCAAAAATTTATTTTCCCGCGTTTTTCCGTCGCTCGATCTCCAGATAAATCGCGAGCACATTGATGTCGGCGGGAGAGACGCCGCTGATGCGGGTCGCCTGCGCGAGGCTCTCGGGCCTTATCGCGGTGAGTTTTTGTCTCGCTTCGATGCGTAGTCCCGAGACTTTGTCATAATCGACACCGTCTAAGCGCACGGCTTCCATCTTCCGCACGCGTTTGATCTCGGCGTTCTGCTTCTCGATATAGCCGGCATAACGAATTTGGATCTCGACTTGGCGCGTGACTTCACGAGCAAGCGTAGGACGCTCCGGATCCAAGGGCGCGAGTTTTGCATAGTCCATCTCGGGGCGGCGGAGGAGCTCCGCAAGGCTCATCCCGGTTTTGAGCGGGGTGGAATCGACGCTCACGAGATAGGCGTTCGTCGCCTCGGTCGGGGTCGCGATGACACCGGCAAGACGCGCTGCCTCTTTCTCGACAGCGAGCCGTTTTGCCTCGGTGCGCTCATAGCGTGCGTCCGTCGCAAGTCCGAGATCGTGACTCCGCGCGGTTAAGCGCAAGTCGGCATTGTCCTGCCTGAGCGTGAGTCGGTACTCGCTCCGCGCGGTCATCATGCGATACGGCTCGTTGGTGCCCTTCGTCACGAGATCGTCGATGAGGACGCCGATGTACGCGTCTGTGCGGTCAAGCACAAAGGGCTCTTTCCCGTCGAGTGCCAGTGCAGCGTTGATGCCCGCGACGATGCCCTGCCCCGCAGCCTCTTCGTATCCCGAGGAACCGCAGATCTGTCCCGCAAAAAAAAGATGCGGGATGTCCTTGTGTTCGAGCGTACGGGTGAGAATCGTGGGATCGATCGAGTCGTATTCGATGCCGTACGCCGGGCGCACAAAGGCGACATTTTCCATGCCGGCGACCGTGCGATACATCTCCTTTTGCACTTCGACGGGCATGGTCGAGCTCATGCCCTGCACGTACATCTCATCCGTCGTCATGCCCTCCGGCTCGATGAAGATCTGATGTCCGTCTTTGTCGGGGAAACGCACGACTTTGTCCTCGATCGAAGGACAATAGCGCGGCCCGATCCCGTGCGCCTCGCCCGAATACATGGGGGAGCGGTGGAGATTGTCGCGGATGATCTTCGCGGTCTTATCGTTCGTATACGTAAGATAGCACGGCACTTGGATATGATCCGCGTAGTCCTTGTCGAGATTCAAGAAACTGAAGGGTTCGATCTCGCGGTCGCCCTCTTGAATCGTCATCTTCGAAAAATCGAGCGATGCGCGCGCCACGCGGGCCGGCGTGCCCGTCTTGAAACGACGGAGCGGAATCCCCATGCGCTCGAGTGCCGCGGAGAGTTTTGTCGCCGCCTTGGTGCGATGCGGCCCGCCGGAAAAGCGCACTTCACCCATGAGAATCGTGCCTTGTAAGTACGTCCCCGTCGCGATGATGACGGCTTTGGTCTTGACCGTTTCGCCCGTCTCGAGTGCGAGTTCAAACCCGTCCTCCATCCGAGTAAGGTCCGTGACTTCGGACTCATAGAGCGCGAGATTCTCCGTGTGTTCGAGCGTCCATTTCATCCGCTCGTGATAGCGTCTCTTATCCGCCTGCACCCTGAGACTGTGCACTGCGGGGCCTTTCGAGGTATTTAACATCCTCGACTGGATAAAGGTATCGTCGATTGCGAGTGCCATCTCGCCGCCGAGCGCATCGATTTCGCGTACGATATGCCCTTTTCCCGTGCCTCCGATATTGGGATTGCACGGCATGTCTCCGACGCTCGTAAGATCCATCGCGAGCGTCAAGGTCTTCTTCCCGAGACGCGCCGCCGCAAGAGATGCCTCGATCCCCGCGTGTCCCGCGCCAATTACGACGATCTCATAATCTTCGTTTTGAAATTTCATCCGATCACTTTCCTATACAAAAATCCGAGAACACGCGATCAATCACGTCTTCCGTGTGTACTTCGCCCGTAATGGCGGCGACTTTTGACCAAGCTTCCTTGAGATTGACGTCGACGAGTTCGGGGGAAACGCCGCGTAGGAGATCTTCGTGCGCCTGGGTGAGCGCGTCGTAACTTTCCTTGAGGAGTTCCTCCTGCCGTTTCGTCGCCATGAGGAGTTCACTGCTCTTTGCATCGACCCCGTCAAAAAAGAGCGCTTCGATCGCTTCTTCCACCGCCGCGATGCCCTCTTCGCGTAAGATCGACGTCGGGATAACCCGCGCTTCGGGGAGGATCGCAAGGACCTCCTCGCGCGAAATCTTCTCGCCGAGATCGCGTTTGTTGAGTAAGACGATTGCCGGTTTGTCGCCGATCATCTTGAGAATCGCAATGTCTTCGTCGGTGAGTCTGTCGCTTCCGTCGAGCACCGCGAGCACGAGATCAGCCGACGCGAGTGCTTTTTTCGAGCGTTCTACGCCGATCGCCTCGACGACGTCTTCCGTCTCGCGGATCCCCGCCGTGTCCGAGAGATTCAATGGAATCCCGCCAAAATCCAGACTCTCCCGCACGACATCGCGCGTCGTCCCCGGCACATCCGTAACAATCGCGCGGCTCTCGGAGAGAAGTGCGTTTAAGAGCGAACTCTTCCCTACATTGGGGCGCCCGAGGATCGTCGTCTCGATCCCCGTGCGAAGGATTTTGCCGCGGTTGGTGCGCGCAAGATAATTCTCCATGAGTGTGAGAATCTCCGCAATTTCTTTTTCCACCGGCGTGAGATCCACCGTGTCCTCGAGATCCTCCGTAAAGTCGATAAGCATGGTAAGATGCGCGTTGGCGTTTAAGAGTTTCTCCGAGAGATCCGCGTAGATCTTTCCGAGTGAACCCGAAAGACTCTCGACCGCGTGCATATGCTCCGTCTCCGTTCGGGCACGCACGATGTCGACGACCGCTTCCGCCTGCGTGAGATCGATGCGGCCGTTTAGAAATGCCCGCTTCGTAAACTCCCCGCGCTCGGCGGCACGCGCCCCCTTTTCTTCGAGGATAGAAAAAACGCGCATGGGACTTTTCATCCCGCCGTGCGTGTAGATTTCCGCCATATCCTCTCGCGTGTAGGTGTGCGGCGCGGGAAGATACACCGCCATGACCTCGTCGATCACAACATCTCCGTCCACGATCTTGCCGTAGTGCATGTGACGCGGAAGAATCTTTCCTTTCGCCGGTACAAAAACTTCCTCGAGTGCTTTCTTCGTGCCCTCTCCCGAGAGCCTCACAATCGCGATCCCGGCATCCGTCATACCCGAAGAAATCGCCACGATTCGATCTTCCATCTTCGTTCCTTACTCCTTCTCCGTCTTTTCTCCATGTGAAAAAATCCGCCAAAGCGGCGGATTTTAGTCTCTTGTACGTTCAGGTTGAATGACGAGACGTCGATACGGTTCGCTCCCCTCACTAAACGAGGTCACCCCGCGAATCTTCTGAACTTCGGAATGAATGATCCGGCGTTCGTACGGATTCATCGGCTCGAGCTTCATATTGCGACCGTAACGGATCGCTTTTGCCGACATTTTGCGCGCGAGATTCTTGAGGGCAAATTCACGTTTTTCGCGATAGCCTTGCGTGTTTAAGAAAACGCGTACATAACGATCGGTATGCGCATTCGTCACGATGCTCGTAAGATATTGCAGCGCATCGAGCGTTTCGCCGCGCTTGCCGATTAAGACACCCGCGTCGCGCTCGTCCACCTCGACGATGTCCATACGCAAAGACTCTTCGTCCTCCTCGACATCGATCTTCGCGTCAATCCCCATCGAATGAATGACATCGTGGAGAAATTCCGCCGCCTTGTCGAGATAATCCCCCTCGACAAATTCGCCCACCGTCTCGAGTGCTTCGGTTTTTTCCGAGATCTCCTCGCGCATCGTTTCGCGCACGGGTTTTTCAGGCGTCTTTTCTTGCGTCTCTTTGGAAGAGACGGCGGTTACGGGCATCTCAACCGTAATTTTTTCAACACCGTCTTTTGCCGTCACGCGGATCACCGCGTCCTTCGCGCCCAAAAATCCGAAGAGACCCGCCTTCGGTTCTTCTAATATTTCGATCTCGACATCGGACTCGCGAAGCCCGAGTTCTTTCAGAGCTTCTCTCTTCGCCTCGTCGATCGTCTTTCCCATCTTCGTAATGGAAATCATATTTCCTCCTTACTCCGCCGCCGGCTTCTCTTCGGAATTTAGCTTCTTCGTCACAACTTGACGAATCACCGTATTCATTGCCATCGAAACGCTCCAATAGAGAAATACGCCCGCGGGAATAAACTTATATTGGAAAAGAATGATGAGAGGTAAGACGAACATCATCCCCATCATCGGGTTTTTGGCACCCTCCGTCTTCGGCATCATAAGAAGCCCCATCACAATCTGGATGACGACGTTCACGAGCGGCAAACCGTAGATCACGTCGATCTGCGTCAGATCCTTCACCCAGAAAAAATTCTTGGCAATGGATGCAAAATGTGCCGCATCGTTAAAAATGTAAATGTTCGGATTCCGTAATGCCCAAAAAAATCCGAGCAAAATCGGATAGATGGCAAGCGTCGAGAGACAACCGGCACTCATTGAAAAATCATGTTTTTTATAAAGCTCCCGTACTTTTTGATTGAGAAGCTCCGGTTGGTTTTTATACTTTTTTTGAAGCTCCTGCAATTCCGGTTGAATTTTCTGTGTTTTTTGTTGTTGAATGACCTGTTTTTTTGTCACCGGTATGGTCACAAGCGTGATTAAAATCGTCGAAAGGATAATCGCAATCGCGAGAAACGAAATGCTCGCGGGTTCCGATCCCAAGGACGAAACGCCGAGATAGATAAACCGGACGATGTATCCTACAAAATAAGACAGGGCATCCCCAATAAATTTAAACAATAGAGTCTTCCTCCATACTTACAAAGGATCATACCCGCCTTTACAGAACGGATTGCAGCGAAGCACCCGCCAAAGGGTCTTCCCGAAAGCCTTCCATAAAGGGAGTGTCCGAAACGCCTCGAGTGCGTATTCGCTACACGTGGGTTGAAAGCGACACTTTCCCGATCCCAGATACGGACTGATCCCGTTTCGATAAAACAGAATCAAAAAGAGACAGATCTTTCTCATCTCTTCGTCCTCTTTTCCGTGCGCCCCATCACACCCAAAAGCTCTCTTGTGAGCAGTTCAAAGGGCAGTGTAAGCGCCGATCTCTTGGGCATCACAATGATGTCCATGCGGGGAATGGCAGCTCGGTGCTGTCTTATGACCTCTTTTAAGCGGCGACGCATGCGATTGCGCTCGACCGCCGTGCCGAATTTTTTGGTAATCGAGAACCCGACCCGCGGGCACTCCGATCTCGTCGGCGTTACAAAAATGGTGAACGTCCTATTCCAAACGCGCCTTCCCCTCTTATAGACTCTGCGATAATCCTTGGAATCGCGAAGCCTTAATTTTTTTTCCAAACTATGCGGAAAGGACTTTTCTGCCCTTTTGTCTTCTTCTTTTTAAGACCATGCGTCCGCTCGGCGTTTGCATTCTCTCGCGGAAACCGTGATTTCTCTTTCTACGAATTTTGCTCGGTTGAAATGTTCTCTTCATCGTTGCACCTCCTTAATCCATATAAGTATCATGATCATAAAACAAGCACGAATAGTTTACTCAAATTTTTATTCAAAGTCAATAGAACGGCAGGATGACGCGGTTTCAAAAAAAGATTTTATCCACAGAACGACGGATTTTGTGGAAAAACTCTGTGGAAAAAATAAAATAAGCAGACGTAAAAAGACGCGTCGAGGCAAAAATATACAAGTTTTCATACAAAATGTACACAGTCTGTTGATAACTTTATCTGTGGATGCCTCATCATTCCCAAGAAAAGAAAATTTCAATCGTTCCATGCGTCCATGATCCGTCATGCTGTTTGCTTTTACACCGATTTTTGAAACTTATCCACACTCCGCGAAACGGACTTGTTGATAATCATCGAATCGATACCCAATCAGGATGCGCCGTAAAGATCGAAGTTCGTGCCCATTTTCCCGAAACATCCGAATTTGTGAGGTTTTAGCGTTTTGTTGATAAGTGGATTTTATGATAAAATAAGGTGGATTGTATGAAGGAGGTGGATGTGTGGATAATCACATATGGGACGATCTCAAAAAAATTCTCGCGGTCAAGACCAAAGCCAATGTCTATCGTATGTGGATCGAGCCTTTGGAAGTGCTCGAGGCGGATCAAAATCATCTTGTCATCCTTGCTCCGAACACCTTTACGCGCTCGCTTGTGAGTGCCCGCTTTCTCAAGGAAATCGAGGAGGCGTATCGCTATTTGACGGGTCTCGGGAGCGATGAAACGCTCGAGATCGAAGTCTTGGATCCCTCCGTCGAATCCGTAAAACTCCCCACGGATCCCGTCACGGTGCGGGAAGAACGTTCCGAATTTCAGACGGAACCGTCGCCCGAGAAGACCCATGAGCGTCCGGAGGAAGAAGAAAATCCGATGAAACTCGAGCCGAGTTATACATTTGACCGTTTTGTCTCCGGCAACAACAGTGCATTTGCACTCGCTACCGCAAAAGCCGTCGCGAAGAATCCCGCGACGCTCTACAACCCCCTCTTTATCTGGGGCGGTGTCGGTCTCGGGAAGACACATCTCATGCAGGCGATCGCGCACGAGATCCTAAAGACGAATCCGAACGCGAAAATCCTCTATCTAACGAGTGAAAAATTTACGAGTGAACTCATCAGCAAAATCCAGTTTTCCAAGATGGATGAATTTCAAAAAAAATACCGCTCGGTGGACGTCCTCTTAATGGACGACATTCAGTTCATCGCGGGAAAAAAGAGCACTCAGGAGGAATTTTTCAATACCTTTAACGAACTCAAGGAACAGAAAAAACAGATCATCTTGACGAGCGACCGACCGCCGTGGGAGATTGAGATGCTCGAGGACAGGCTCAAAAGTCGCGTCGGCTCGGGGATCACGACGGAAATCGCCGCGCCGGAATACGAAGTGCGCGTCGCGATTCTCAAGCAGGAACTCAAGCATCACGAGATCGAAGTGCCGATGGAGGTGCTCGACTATCTCGCCGAACGCTACACGACGGATGTGCGTAAGATGAAATCTTCGCTCTTCAATATGACCGCCCGCGCAAAACTCATGGAGCGCAAGGTCAACCTCGCGTTTGCGGAGGATACCATCAAAGTCTACGACGGCGGAGAGCCGATGACGCCGCTTACCATTCCCATGATTCAAGGTTTTGTCGCGCGTCAATACGATCTCGACGTCGCGGAGATGCTCGGAAAAAGTCGCATGGCGAAAGTCACGAACCCTAGACAGATCGCGATGTACCTCACGCGCGAACTCATGCCGGATCTCTCGTTCCCGAAGATCGCTGATGCCTATATGCGCGATCATTCAACCGTCATCCACGCCATCGGCAAGATCCAAGGCATGATGAAACGAGATCGCAATTTCCGTGAGGAAATCTCGGGATATATGGAACGGCTGAAAAATCGGGAATTCTAATCTTATAAACAGAAGATTGCCGAAGACCTTGTACGGAAAATGACCGCTTCGATGTCCTTTTCCACAGAAACATTGTCCCTACTACTATTACTACTTCACTTCTACTACTACATGTGAGAGGAGCCCCTATGAACATTACCGTTTTGCAAAAAGACCTGTTGCGTGCTTTGTCCGTCGCGTCACGCGCCATTGCCGTGCACTCGACCATGCCGGTTCTGGAAGGCGTGCGTTTCCGCGCCAAAGAAAACGAACTTGCCATCTACGCCACGGATCTTAAAATTTCCATCTTTGTAAAAATCCCCGCCGAGGTCGCGTCACCCGGAGAAGTCATCCTAAACGCCAATCTGATCCTGAATATCGTGAAGAAACTTCCGGATGAGCCGATTCATTTTGACATCCACGGTTCGACGGTGAAGATGAGCACCGCGTATTCGGATTTCACTCTGGTTGCGATCGAAGACGGAGAATATCCGGAGCTTACGGAAGAGGAGATCTCGACCGTCTTTCACATCGGCGCGGATACATTAAAAGACGGGATCGCAAAGACCCTCTTTGCCACGGGTACGGAACTCACGAGACCCGTTCTCACGGGCGTGAATCTCCATCGCAAAGGCTCGACGCTCGATTTTGCGGCACTCGACGGATACCGCATCGCCGTGAGGACAAGCGCACTTGCCACGGAGGAGGAGGGCGAGAGCATCGTGCCCGCCAAGGCGCTTTCGGAACTTCTTCGGATTCTTCCCGAGGAAGGCGATGTGGAAATCGGTGTCACGAAGAGTTCCATCGCCTTTTCCTTTGACGGCGTACGCATGTACACAAGACTCATCGAAGGCGCGTTCATCCGCTACGAATCCGTTATGGAGAGCGAGACGACGACCGCATCGATCGTTGCAAGATCGGAACTTACGATGGCACTCGAACGTGCAAGTCTCTTGGCAAGGGAAGAACGCAGCAATCTCGTGAAACTTGAGATTACTCGAGATACCATCCATTTGACTTCGAATACCGCGCTCGGACAGGCGAAAGAATGCGTACGCGCGGAGACGACGGGCGAGGACTTACTCATCGCCTTTAATGCGCGCTATCTACTCGAAGGTCTGCGCGCACTCGACGGCGATCGCATCAAGCTCTCGTTCTCGGGAAGCTTACGCCCCCTCATCATGAGAGACGACAAGAAAGACGCATGTTTTACCTATGTCGTACTCCCGGTCAAACTCGCGGAGTAACGGATGGATATTCAATACGAAGAAGGACTCACGCTCACCGATGTGCTCAAGATGACCGGGATTGTCTCGACCGGCGGTGAGGCGAAAGTCCGTATCCAAGCCGGCGAAATTCGTGTAAACGGAGAGACCGAGACGAGACGAAAGAAGAAACTCCACGCGGGCGATGTGATCGAAGCTCTCGGAGAGACGATTCACATATGTTTGTAGAACGGATCGAACTCGTCGATTTCAGGAGTTACGGCGACGCGAGCTTTTCCTTTCACCCGAAAAAAAATCTCATCTATGGGAAAAACGGCTCCGGGAAGACGAATCTTCTCGAGGCGATTTCCCTCTTATCCGAGGACGATTCCATCCGCGGCGCGAAAAACAATGAACTCATCAGGCACGGTGCGCCTTTTGCCAGTCTCAAGGGCGTGTTCCGGAACGACGGGCGAACCTCCGTCGTCGAACGGATCTTTGAAGAGAAGAGAACACGCACGCTCCTAAACGGCTTGCCCGTGCGCACATCGAAAGAACTCAAAAGCTATCCGATCGTGTCTTTTTTGCCGGAGATGACCGCGATGTTTCACGCGTATCCCGAGGCGAGAAGACGCTACATCGACAAACTCTCCGAGCGGTTTTCGCTAAGCTATCGAAAAGTACGCAAGAGTTACGCGAAGACGCTCTACGAGAGAAATCTCATGATCAAGAATCCGATGCCGCGCTATGGCAAAGAGATGATGGCGGCACTCGACGAAAAACTCGTCAAAGAAGGGACCGCGCTCACCCGGATGCGCGCCGCGATGGTGAAGAATCTCGGAGAATATGCGGAGATTCTCCACATGAAACTCTCCTATGGCAAGGAGTCGCTTGCGATCCGCTACGATTCCAAACTCGATCCGAGTCGGATCGAGGCGTCGTTTCGCGAGGGACTCATGGAGACGAAACTTCTCGAGCGGGAATACCGACGCACGCTCATCGGTCCGCATCTCGACGATCTTACCTTTGCCATCGACGGCAAAGACGCCAAGCGTTTTGCTTCGCAAGGGCAACTTCGGACCATTCGCCTCGCGCTTACTTTGACCGAAGTGGAACTCATCAAATCCATCTATCACAAAATGCCCATCCTTCTCCTCGACGATGTCTATTCGGAACTCGACGAGGATCGAAGACGGATTTTAACGGATACCATCGAGGACGGACAAATATTTCTTACGGATACCGATCAGCGGGATGACATCCATCACATGATCGAGATCCCACGCTAGAAAGGACATCTATGGACAAGAACACACATTATGATGCGGAGAATATCCGCGTCCTGGAAGGTTTGGAAGCTGTTCGTCTGCGTCCGGGCATGTACATCGGCTCGACCGGAACCAAAGGTTTCCATCATCTCATTTACGAAGTGGTCGACAACTCCATCGACGAAGCCCTCGCGGGACGCTGCGATCACATCGAAGTCGTGCTCTACGCGGACGGCAGCGTATCCATTGAGGACAACGGACCCGGCATTCCCGTCGCCAAACACAGACAAACGGGCGTCTCGACGCTGGAGACGGTCCTTACGATCCTTCACGCGGGCGGCAAATTCGACAACAATGCCTACAAAGTCTCCGGCGGTCTTCACGGCGTCGGTGTCAGTGTCGTAAACGCCCTCTCTGAGAAACTCACTGCCACCGTCAAACGCGACGGCAAGATCTACGAGCAAACATTCGCCTATGGCAAAAAAATGAGCGAACTTACCGTGATGGGCGAAGTCGATCCCGAAGATACGGGCACGACGATTCGCTTCACGCCGGATATGACGATCTTCGACGACGGACTCACCTTTGAATGGGAAGTCCTCGAAGCGCGTTTTCGCGAGATGGCATTCCTCAATTCCGTCGTCACGATTCATCTTATGGACGAACGCACCGGGAAAGAGGAGACGTTCCACTATGAGGGCGGCATCAAGGAATTTGTCAAATACATCAATCGCAACAAGACGCCGATCCATCCCGAGATCATCTATTTTGAAGATACGCGCGACGGCATCAATGTGCAGCTCGCGATGCAATATTTTGACGGATACAGCGAAAATGTCCTCTCGTTCGCCAACAATATCCACACCGGCGAAGGCGGATATCACCTCTCGGGATTCCGCGCGGCGCTCACGCGTTCCATCAACGACTACGCCAGAAAATTTAATTTGATCAAAGAGAACGAAACGAATCTCACGGGCGACGACGTGCGCGAGGGACTTACCGCAATTCTCTCCGTCAAACTCTCGAATCCGCAATTTGAGGGTCAGACCAAAGCGAAACTCGGCAACAGCGAAGTCCAAGGCGTCGTGCAGGGCATTGCCTCTGAAGATCTCGCACGTTTCCTCGAGGAAAACCCCAAGACCGCAAAGAGCATCATCGATAAGGCGGTGCGTGCGGCCAGAGCGCGCGAGGCGGCAAAAAAAGTCCGCGACATCACGCGCAAATCGAATTTTCTCGAGAACACTGCACTCCCCGGAAAACTTGCAGACTGTTCGTCGAAAGACGTCCATGAGACGGAGATCTATCTCGTCGAGGGCGACTCGGCAGGCGGCAGCGCAAAGAGCGGACGCGACAGGAATTTCCAGGCAATTCTCCCGCTGCGCGGCAAGATCATGAATGTCGAGAAGGCGAGACTCGATCGCGTGCTCGGTTTTGAAGAGATCCGATCGATGATCACCGCGTTCGGCACGGGGATCGGTGAAGAATTCGACATCTCAGGTTTGCGCTACGGCAAAATCATCATCATGACGGATGCCGACGTCGACGGCGCGCACATTCGCACCCTTTTGCTCACGTTTTTCTACCGTTATATGCGACCGCTCGTGGAAGAGGGACATGTCTACATTGCGCAACCGCCGCTCTATCACATCGTGAAGAATCGCAAAGACTATTATGCCTATAACGACGAGGAACTCGAGAAAGTCCTCGACGAGATCGGCCGTGGGAATCATCTCATCAGCCGCTACAAAGGTCTCGGTGAAATGGACGCCGAACAACTCTGGTCCACGACCATGGACCCGGAGAAACGCGTCTTACTCCAAGTCACGGTCGACGAGGAAGTCGCCGCGGATGAAATTTTCACCATTCTCATGGGAGACAAGGTCGAGCCGCGCAGACAGTTCATCGAAGAAAATGCGCGCTATGCCGAGAACATTGATGCGTAAGGAGGGATTCTAGTGGAAATAAAATCCATCGTGCCCGTTGATATCGAAAAAGTCATGCGCAAGAGCTATCTCGAATACTCCATGAGTGTCATCGTAGCCCGCGCGCTTCCGGACGTACGAGACGGGCTAAAACCCGTTCACAGACGCATTCTCTACGGTATGAGCGGGTTAGGACTCACGCCGGACAAACCCTATCGTAAGAGTGCGCGCCTCGTCGGTGATGTTCTCGGTAAATACCATCCGCACGGCGACAGTTCCGTCTACGACGCGACCGTGCGTATGGCGCAAGATTTCAATATGCGATATCCTCTCGCCGACGGACACGGAAACTTCGGTTCCATCGACGGCGACGGCGCGGCAGCTATGCGTTACACTGAAGTGCGCATGTCGAAACTCGCGCTTGAGATGTTACGGGATATCGGCAAAAATACAGTCGATTTTCAATTAAACTTTGACGAGAGCGAAGAAGAACCCGTCGTGCTCCCGAGCCGTTTCCCGAATCTTCTCGTCAACGGTTCCGCCGGCATCGCAGTCGGCATGGCGACCAATATGGCGCCCCACAATCTCAGGGAAGTCATCGATGCGTGCGTGCTCATGCTCGAGAAAGAGGACGTCACGACCGCGGAACTTATGAAATGTATCAAAGGTCCCGATTTTCCGACCGGCGCCATGATCATGGGGAAAGAGGGCATCGAGAAGGCGTATCGCACCGGGAGAGGAAAACTCACCATTCGCGCCGTAGCCGATATCGAAGAGGAAAAGAACGGACGTTTTCGCATCATCGTGACGGAAATTCCCTATCAAGTCAATAAATCCACGCTCGTCATGCGCATCGCCGACTGCGTGAAGAATAAAGTCATCGAAGGGATCTCGGGACTCAGAGACGAATCGAACCGCGACGGGATCCGCATCGTCATCGAATTAAAACGCGACGCGAATCCCCAAGTCGTCCTCAATCTCCTCTACAAATACACGCAGATGCAGACGACCTTCGGCATCATCAACCTCGCTCTCGTCGACGGCGAGCCGAAACTCCTCCCGCTCCACGATCTCTTGAGATATTATCTCGATCACCAAATTGAGATTATCCGGAGACGCACAATCTTCGATCTCGAACGCGCCGAGAAGCGCGCGCACATCGTCGAAGGACTCCTCATCTGCCAAAAGAACATCGACGAAGTGATAAGGATCATCCGCGAATCGAAGGACGACAAAATCGCCAAAGACGCGCTTATGAAACGTTTTGAACTCACAGACGTGCAGGCGACCGCCGTACTCGACATGATGCTTCGAAGACTCACCGGACTCGAGCACGAAAAACTCACCGCCGAGTACGAAAGCCTCATCAAAGAGATTGCACGGTACCACGAAATTCTCGAAAACCGCGCGGTACTGCTTTCGATTATCAAAGACGAACTCATGGAAATCCGAGAGAAATTCGGAGATGCGCGACGCACGAAGATCAAACCGGCCATCGGTGAAGTGGACATCACGGAACTCATCAAAGAGGAAGACGTGCTCGTGAGCATCACGCGCGCAGGTTATATCAAACGAATCCCGATGAATGTCTATCGCAAGCAAAACCGTGGCGGCAAAGGCATCATCGGTCTGACCATGCGACAGGAAGATTTTGTCGACATGCTCTTCGTCGCATCGACCCACGATCAAATCCTCTTCTTTACAAACAAGGGACGCGTCTACATGCAGTATGCCCACGAAATTCCCGAAGGCTCCCGCATCGCACGCGGCACTGCGATCATCAATCTCTTACATCTTTCGAAAGACGAAACCGTCACCGCGGCATTCCCGCTCGGGGACATTCCCGAAGACGCGGCACTTACTTTTGCGACCGCCAAAGGCTATATCAAACGCACCGCGCTCGAGGAATATCGGAATATTCGGAAGACCGGACTCGCGGCAATCTCGCTTGTCGACGACGACGAACTCATCCATGTGCGTGTGACCGGCGAAGACGATAAGGCGGTATTCGTGACAAGAGAAGGACTTGCCATCGCCTTCAAACTCTCCGACGCAAGACTCATGGGGAGAGCCACCAGAGGCGTGCGCGGTATTGCGCTCGGAAAAGACGATGTCGTTGTAAGCTTTGAGATTTTGGAAAAAGGCAAAGACGTCCTCATCGTGAGCGAATACGGTTACGGCAAACGCACCGCCGTCGATGAATATAAGATTCAGAACCGCGGAGGCAAAGGCGTCTTCACCTACAAGATCACAGAGAAGACGGGGAACGTCGTCTCCGCCAAAGTCGTAACCTCTGAGGACGAACTTCTCTTAATCAGCAAAAAAGGCGAAGTCATAAGGCTCGCCGTAAAACAGGTATCGGAACTTGGCAGACGCACCTCCGGGGTCAAATTAAAAGACATCGACCGCGAGGAAGATCTCATCGTCGCCGTGGCAAAATATGTGGAAGGAGTGAAAGAAGATGAGTGACAAGATGTGCATCGAAAAGAGAGACGACGCCATCGTGATCACCTGTGAGGGCGATCTCGACGCATTCTACGCAGACGAGTTTAAGGAAAAGACCCTCGCCGCCGTTACGAACGAAGAGAAAGACATCCTCTTTGACGCCTCCCGACTCACGTATATTGACTCCACCGGACTCGGTGCGCTCATTGCGATCTACAATGTGCAACGCCAAAAGGGACGCGCACTCAAGGTCATCCACGTACCCGAAACCGTCGAGAAACTCTTTCGCATCACGCGCCTCGACGAAGTCTTCGGCATCGGAGAAGAGTCATGACGAAGATGACCCTTTCCCTTCCGCAAGATCCGCGCTATCATGCGTCCTTGCGACTCTTTTTTGCCGGCATCGGCGCAACCGAAGAAGCGACGATCGAAGACATCGAAGACCTCAAACTCCTAATCTCCGAGAGTATGAATCTCATGACGGGGGACGTCACCGTCGAGATCACGCTCAAAGACGGGGCGATGGACACGACCCTCGTCGGCAAACGCACTGCGGACGAAGGACTCTCCCGCATGATTATGGAAAGCCTTGCGGACGAAGTGGAGATCGAAGAGAAACGCGTGAGATTTCGGAAGGTGTTCGGAGCAAGACATGAGTGAGCGCAAACACACCGATCAGGAAATCTCGGACATGTTTGAGGAATACGCGAAGACCAAAGACAAGAAACTTCGCGACAAGCTCGTCGAGGAGCACCTCTATCTCGCGGAGATCTTAGCCAAAAAATACGTCGGCAAAGGCATCGACTACGACGATCTCTATCAAGTCGCTTCGCTCGGCGTCTTACTTGCCGTCGAACGCTTCGATCCCTCGCGCGGCTATCGCTTCTCGAGTTATGTCACCCCCACCGTCATCGGAGAAATCAAACGCTATTTCAGAGATCGCGGATGGGTGATCCGCGTCCCCAGACGCATTCAGGAACTCTCGAAGCGCGTCACCCTTGCGAAGAATCATCTCACGCAGGATCTCGGGAGAAGCCCCACCGTCTCGGAACTCGCCGAATTTATGAAACTTCCGGAAGAAGACATCCTCGAAGCCATGGAAGCGCAGCAGGTCTATCAACCGCAGTCGCTCGATATGACCTACGAGAGCGGTAAAGAAGAGAAAGACCCGTCGCTCGCCGATTTTCTCGGACAAGAGGACGAATCGTTCGTCGAGATCGAACTCATCGACATCATCAAACGCGCGATGAAAGATTTTAATGAGATGGAGAAAAAAATTCTCGTCGAACGTTATTTTATGGAACGCACGCAAGTCGCGATCTCGCGTGAACTCAAGATCTCGCAGATGACCGTCTCGCGCATCGAGAAAAAAATCATCAAGAAATTCCAAGACGAATTGAATCTCGTGAACAGTTGATATGAAAGGAGCACCGCATGGATTTTTACGAACTCGCAAAGAAAACCCGTTCCGTCAGAAAATTTGACGAGAACGTACGACTCACCGACGAAGAGATCATGCACTTAATGGACATCGTTTCCGTCCTTCCCGTCTCGCGCAACAGAGCGTCGTATTCTTTCTATCATGCGACCGGCGACGAAGCGAAGAGGATCTATCCCCATATGCGCTGGGCGATGAACATCCCCGAGTGGGAGGGCCCCGCGGAAGGCGAACGCCCCGGATCGCTCCTTCTCGTCTTGACCGAAGACGTGAGCCCGAGCCCCATGAACTGCGTCAATCTCGGCATCGCCGCGCTTGGCATCGTCATGGGCGCGCGTGAAATGGGCTATAGCGCGTGCATCCTTCGCTCCGTCGATCACAATCACATCGCGAGAAAACTCGGACTCAAAAAGACCGTCCAACTCGTCATCGCCCTCGGGAAAGGCACGCAGGAAGTCACGATTGAACCGTATGAGGGCAGCGATAAGTATTGGATGGACGAAGACGGTGGTCAACACGTCCCCAAACGCACCGGTGCAAGTTATCTTGAAAATCTAAAATAGAAAATGTGAGAAATGAAAAATCTCCCGTGGATCGCGGGAGATTTTTTTGTGCCCGGAGGGTGAAGGGAGATTGCAAAGCGAACAAAAAGAGGCGTATGCGGGGCGTATTCGGGCAAAGGAAAGGACAAGCGGTTTGAAAAAAGGCAATGGTTTATAAAAAAGCAAAAAAAAACGGCGATGCAATACATCGTCGTTTTTTGGTGGCTGGGGAAGCAGGACTTGAACCTGCAATCTACTGATCCAGAGTCAGGTGTCTTACCAGTTCGACTATTCCCCAATAAAGAGAAAATGGAGCTGCTGACCGGATTTGAACCGGTGACCTACGCATTACGAGTGCGTCGCTCTACCAGCTGAGCCACAGCAGCTCATGTGACAACCCATATTGTACAACATCTTCTCGAAAAAGAAAAGCTATTCGGAGAAATATCTATAAATTCCTTGAGAAGTCACGAGATAGAGATCGTCTCCATGGGAAAAACCGCCGTAGACGACGCCGTCCTCTCGCGCGGGTAGGATCTTGCCGTCGTCCGCGAGCACCGTTGCGCGTTTTCCGAGTAAGAGCGTAAGGTCCTTGGCGCGCACGAGCTTCTTCACAT
Source organism: uncultured Peptostreptococcaceae bacterium (assembly GCA_947283485.1). Lineage (GTDB taxonomy): Bacteria > Bacillota > Clostridia > Tissierellales > Peptoniphilaceae > CAMYOU01. Next base: position 26,150 of record CAMYOU010000008.1, on the reverse strand, counting down.
CGTCGAGATGCGTCGTCTCGGCACTTCCGTCCGCAAGTGAAACGCGCACGAGTCGCGTATTGTCGAGATAGAGGAGCGTGTCATCAGTGCAAGCCGTCCCCGCCAGGCGATTGATCTCGTCTTTTTCCACCAGTCTTGCGTCTGTGAAATGATAATACGCACGATTCGTGACGAGATAGAGATGATTACCCGAAAACGCGGCGTCCTCCATCACTTCGCCGAGAAAACCGAAACTTGCATCGTCTTTCCCGTCGCGGAAGAGATAGAGACGACTCTTGAGCGATTCCCCTTTGTCCGAGATCGTAAGCACGACGAGCGCATCGTCGCCGGCAAAAAGGCGCACGGGGTATCCCGGCGTCGAGCGTGCCGTACTTTCTCCGTTCGCGACACGCACGGTTTGATCTTTCATCCCGTAGTAGAGTGCGCCGCGATGGCTTGCCAAGGTGCGAATCTCCTCCGGTGTCGTCGTCTCGGAGAGTTTTTCGAGTTTGGGATTGTAAGAATAGAGCGTCTTCCCGTCCGCGACATAGAGCGTCTTTCCCACCGCGATCATCTTGGGATCGGTGAAGGATACCGCCTTTTCGACTTCGCTTACGGCATCGACAAGGCGGAGTTTCCCGTCATCATAGACATAGACTCCCGCATCGCTCGGTGCGACGATCGCGTGTTCCGAGAGTGCGGCGGGCATTTCGTTCCCGTAGGCGCGTGCAAAAAGAAATCTCGCGCCGAAGAAGAGACCGGCTGCAAGGAAGAGAGAGACAATGAAAAAGAGAAATTTTTTCTTCATGGACGCATTCCTTTCTGAGGATATTCTAGCAAATGACGCGGGGAAGGGCAATTTCATCCGCGTATATGCGTGAAAAGTGACGCACGAATGATTTTTCTTTCCGTCCCGTGCGCGCAAAAAGCGCGGCGGTACGAGCATTTTTTCGATCATCGCGGAGATGGCGGCAAAAAAATTCCGTTCCGCGAAAATAGATTTCCATGAAGTCCGAGGTGTGCGAAAAAAAGCGCGGGGGAGAAAAATTATTTTCCGCTCACTTCCGAAGGGATGCCAAAAAAGTTTCGTCTAAAAAGCGCGTGTGTCGATGGGGAAAGGGATGCGCGGAATTTATTCGATCAGAGAATTTCGCTCTCAAAAAGACGCATCTATTTCTTTTGAGAGGCTTTTTTTCTTGTGCGGATATACCAATTATGATAAAATATCGAACAAATGAAAGGAGGGTTCGGGATGGATGGTGCCCCCTATATCGAGATTTCACATCTGAGCAAATACTACGAGCTGGGCGGCGAGCGGATCAAAGCCTTGGACGATTTTTCATTGGAGATCGCGAAGGGCGAGACGCTCGGTATTTTCGGCACATCAGGTTCGGGAAAGTCCACGCTCTTAAACTGCCTGGCGGGGCTTGAACGCCCCACGAAAGGCTCGATTCACTACGGCAAGATCGCGCTTGAAAAATTAAGCGAGAAAGAGATCACGCTCTTCAGGCAACACAATGTCGGTTTTGTCTTTCAGTCCTATAATCTCATCCCGACGCTTTCCGCATGGGAGAATGTGAGTCTGGGACTTCTCTTTCGCGGCGTTCCGAAGAAGGAGCGTGAGGAGGAGGCGCGAGAAATGCTCGAGCGCGTGGGACTGGGTGCGAGGATGCATCACCGTCCCAAGGAGCTCTCGGGCGGGCAGCAACAACGCGTGAGTATTGCGCGGGCGTTCGTGGGTTCGCCGAAAGTCGTCTTTGCGGACGAGCCGACGGGGAATCTCGACAGCGCCACGACGATTGAAATCATGAATCTCATGCACGCGATCATCGATGAGAAGAAGATCACGATGATCGTAGTCACACACGACGAGGAATTAAACGACTTTGTCGATCGAACCATCCACATGCGGGATGGCAAAATTACCAAGATGGGAATAGGAGGGAAGTCCAAATGAAGAAAATGCGAGTCATGGCGTTACTCTTAGCGCTTCTCATGGGTGCGCCGCAGGTAGCGGGCGCGGCGACGGGCGAGATGCCCGAGATCCGGGAGATGTCCGAGGCGGGCGAACGCGAGGAACAGGGCGCGGGGGCACATTTTGCCCTTTTGCGTGCGGATGTGGATCCCGCGGGGACACCGGGGATGTATCTTGTAAAACTCGAGATCGCGAATCTCTCGTACGAGGACGAGGACGTGTCGTTCTCGCTCGACGATCCGGATGGTCATGTGAGAAACGCGGACGAGATCGCGGGGACACTCCAGTTCTACGGGAAGACAATCAAACAATATGCGTTTCTCATGCGGATCCCCGTTCCCAAGAAGCCGACGGATATGCCTTTTGCGTTTGTCGTCCAGGGAAAAAACGGGGCGGAACGTCTGCCGTTCCACATCGCGTTTGCACCGGACGGTCTCGCACCGCGTCTTTTCATGCCGGCGGCGACTTCGCCGGTCGGAGCGATGCCCGGAAAATCTTCGTCGATGGCACTGCGTCTTGCGAACAAAGGTGCGAAGACGATGGAGAATGTCACGGTTCGCGCGTTTTCACAAGGACCCGTTGCCCTCGAGAACGATACGATTGAGATCGGAACGCTCGAGGCGGGGAAGATGATCTCCCGTCCCGTCGCGTTTACACTCGGCGAGGGTGCGACGACGAATTATGTGCCGGTCTATTACGAGGTGACGTACACCGTGGACGGCACGGAATACAAGGACAATTTCACGATGCTCGTCGTCTCGGGAACGAACGAAGATCCCGAGAGCCTCTCGCAGAGTGCCAATTGGTCGCGTGAACAGATGCGTCGCGCGGCGGACGGCGAGATTCCTCCGAAACCCGACAACAACGGCAACGGCGGCGGTCAGAATGGCGGCGGTCAGAATGGCGGCGGTCAAAATGGTGGAGGTCAGAACGGCGGCGGCAACGGGCAAAACGGCGGCGGCGAGAACGGCGGCGGCAGTGTTTCCGTCGGGAACAAGCCGAAGCTCATCGTCTCGAAATACGAATTTTCCAAGAAACCCATCACGGCGGGCGAAGAATTTGAGATGTCGCTCACGTTTTTCAACACCAATAAGACGAAAAAAGTCACCAATATCAAGATTTTCTTGACGAGTGATGCCGCGCAAGCTCCTGAAGGACAAGGGACGGCGTCTTCGGGCGGGAATGTCTTCACCCCGGTGGATTCGTCGAATACCTTCTACATCGACGAGATTGCGCCCAAGAGCTATGTGACGAAGTCCATCAAGCTCGCGGCGGATGCGACGGCGGCGGCGAAGAACTACACCATGGTCGCGAATTTTGAATACGAGGACACGCAAGGGAACGAGTTTACCGCGAAGGAACTCATCGGCATCCCCGTGACACAGTCGAGTCGTCTCTCGTCTTCTTCCGTGCACATGGATGACGCAATTTTTGCGGGTCAACCGACTTCCGTCGGACTCGACTTCTACAACACGGGCAAAGTCACGCTCTACAATCTCTTCGTAAGTTTTGAGGGCGATCTCAAGACCGAAGGCACGGGCGAATACTTCGTCGGCAATTTCCAATCCGGCAGTCAGGACAGTTACGAAGTGACCTTGACACCCGACGCGCCCGGCACGGCGAAAGGGAAGATCGTCTTTACCTACGAGGACGCCGCAGGGAATCCCAAGCGCGAGGAAAAAGAGATCGAGATGAACGTCGAAGAGATGCAAATGCCCAATCCCGAAGATATGGGCGAGATGCCGCAAGAGATCGATGAAAGACCGTTCTATCTGAAACCCCTCTTCTACATCGGCCTTCCGCTTCTTCTCATCGCGCTCATCGTCCTCATCGTCGTCATCAAAAAGCGCAAAAAGAAAAAAGCCGATGCCTTGAAGCTCGATGAATAAACTCGAAATCATGCGCATGGGGTTAAAAAACCTCAGCCGCAGAAAACTACGTACATTCCTCACGGTCTTGTCCGTCATGATCGGCGCGACGTCGATCGTCGTCATGCTCTCCTTGGGCTTCGGAATGCGCGCATCGACCGAAGAGATGATCCAAGGCATCGGCGATGTGCTCTCCGTTACGGTCCGCAAGGGCTACGACGACATGAAGGTCGGCGGTCAGGGTCAAGGGAAAGGCAAGTCGAAACCTTTTGACGAAAAACTCGCCGAGGAATTTAAGAAGAGAGAACACGTTACGGCCGTTATTCCGATGGGACAGATGCAGGGAAATCTCAAGATCGGGAAGTTTCAGTGTGAGAGCGAGATCATCGGCATTGCCCCCGAGCATCTCGAGGAATTCGGGATCGAAGTCTCGGAGGGAAGAGCGTTTTACCCCGATGAGAAGAATGTGTATCTCATCGGCGAAGACGTTCTTCGATATATGGTGCACGACCCGTCGAAACGCGACAGCGGGCGCAATTGGGGCGGCAAGGACGGCCCACCGCCGAGACTCGTCGACCCGTTTAAGGCGCGCACGACCTATTCCCTCATGGATGCGTGGACGGAGGACGCCATTAGACGCGGCGATCAACCGGGAACGCTCGGAAAAACCACGAAAGTGACCTGTGTCGGCATCATTCCGTCCGGCAGAAATCGCTACGGCATGTCGGTCATCTTTCCCATGGAAACCGCGAAGAAATTTTTCAAAGAGAAAGAGAAACTCGACAAGAAGAATGCCGGCAACGATGCGAATGAAGGACAGCGGGATGGATTCAGACAGGATTTCATCGGTCAGATGATCGTGAAAGTCGACAACATCGACAATATCGAGAGTGTCGTAAAGAGCTTCAACGACGACGGCTATCAAGCGTACAGCGACGCGTCGTGGATCGGCGAACTGCAAAAATCCACCGCGGTCACGCAGGCGATCTTAGGCGGCATCGGCTCGATTGCGCTTCTCGTCGCGGCGATCGGCATCGCGAACACGATGATCATGTCGACCTACGAACGCACGCGCGAGATCGGCGTCATGAAAGTCATTGGCGCCACCGTCTCCGATATCCGCAATCTCTTCCTCTTCGAGGCGGGCGCCATCGGTCTCATCGGCGGTGTCTTCGGCATCGCGGCAAGCTACGGCATCAGCAGCATCATTAACAAATTTGCCGAGAGCGGGGCACTCGAGATGTTCGGAGGCGGACAGAAGATCTCCATCATCCCGCCGCATGTCGCGCTCCTCGCGATGGTTTTTTCCGCCCTCATCGGCGTCGCGAGCGGCTATTTCCCAGCCCGACGTGCGACGAAACTCCAGGCGATCGAAGCCATCCGCACCGATTAATAAGAAAAGGAGAACCGAGAGGCTCTCCTTTTTTCTTCTCGCAAAGTACGGTACACTTAGAATAGGATATTGAGAACGACATCGTAACAAAGGAGGCAATATGGACAAAGAATATCTCTTGGCACTCGTGGCAAAATCTCTCGACGCGCTCGAGGACATCCACGGCGACAGCGTCGCGACCGCACCCGACGAACGCGCGCGCGACATGCTCGCGAAACTCACGATTGACGAAGCAGGGACACCCGTCGATCAGGTCATCTTTCATCTCGCGGAAGACATTCTTCCCTATCGCATTCACATGGAACACAAGCGCACCTTTGCCTTTATCCCCTCGCCCGTCGAGGACGTAAGCTATGCGGCAGATCTCCTCCTTGCGATGAATCCGACGTTCGGCGCAAGTTATCTCCAAGGAATCGGGAATCTCTCCGCGGAAGAATGTATCTCCCGCACCTTTACAAGACTTGCGGGTTTCGGCGACGAGGCGTTCGGCGTCATGGTCTCCGGCGGCAGCATGGGGAATTTCGCCTCCGTCGTCATGGCGCGCGATCGCATTCCCATCCGCAGACGTGCGAATCTCTCCGCCTACGCGTCCGAGGAGGCGCATTCGTCCATCCAAAAGGCTCTGAGACTCGCGGGCGCACGCGAGGGACTATTGCGCAAAATCCCGGTGAGGGACGACTACACCATGGACACCGAAGCCCTCGAGGCGAAGATCGTCGAAGACCATGCCAAAGGCTTCATTCCTTTCTATATCTGCGGCAATCTCGGCAGCACCAACACCGGTGCGGTCGACGATTTTCACGAGATCGGGCGCATTGCCGCCGAGCACGGCCTCTATTTTCACATCGACGGGGCGTACGGCGGAGCGATGCTCGTGATGAAAGATTTTGCCAAAGAGACGGGCGCGTATCTCGCCGACTCCATCTCCATCGACGCGCACAAATGGCTCGGTACGAGTTATGTCTCGTCGCTTCTTCTCGCGAAGAAAAAATCCGAACTCTACGGTTCGTTCCACACGAGCGCGGAATATCTCACCGATGCGGACGTCCCCGAGGGCGTAAACCCGTGGGAACTGACGCCCGAGATGACGAGACCCGCCCGCGCGGTGAAACTCTACGCCGTGATGAAAAATTTGGGCCTTAACGGCATGCGTCACAAAATCGCGAAGAACATCGCGAACGCCGAGCTCTTCGAAAAACTTCTACGGAGCGAAAAAGACGTCGAGATCATCTCGCCCGCGCGCCTTGCGATCCTCAATTTCCGTTTTGCCCCGGAGGGATTCTCCGAAGACGAGATCCGCACGCTCCACCAAAAAATCTCGAAGCATCTTCTCGATTGGGGTTATGCGGTGATCCTCACGACGACCCTAAAAGGCAGGAGTGTTCTGCGCATCTGCACAATTTCGCCGAGACTCACCGAGAACGACATCAAGGACGTCGTGCGCGCCCTCGTCGAGACCAAGAGCCTCGTCCTTGCGGGCATGCTTGGAGACAAGACGGAGAACTAAGGTCGAAAAGACAAGCGCACAGAAGAAGAGATCCGAACGGGAAAGGAGTACGCCATGAAACGTAAAAAACGAAAAACCCTGATGCTCGCATTCCTCGTACTGGGATGTTGTCTCACGATGAATGCTTGCGCCAAAGAGGCTGAGATCGAACCCGTCGCCCGGGCCACAACCCCGGTCACACCCGAATACCCGTATTTTGAAAGCAATCCGAGTGATGAAGCCATCCGCAAGTATGTCGCCTATCGCAAAGAACTCGACACGCGCATCGAAGAATCGAGCTATCTGCCCTCCGTCCTTGCCTATACGGAGAAGATGAACGCCCTTTTGCTGGGGGAGAAGGAGGAGACGATTCTCTATGCTCCGAGCAATACGTATATGGCGCTGGCGACCCTTGCGGAAGTCGGGGATGAACCGACCCGCGCAGAGTTGCTTCATGCACTCTCCGTGCCGGATATTGAGACCAATCGCACCAATATGCGGGATATGGCCGCGATTCAGCATTACGACGATCGGACGCTCAAGATTTTAACCGCCAATTCCCTCTGGCTCGACGATGCGATTCCCTATGACGAACGTTGCACACGTCTGGTCGCGGAAGAATATGCGGCGGATATCTACCGCGGCCAAATGGGCTCGGAAGAATACAATCGGACATTGCAACATTGGCTCAACGAAAAAACGGGCGGTCTGTTGTCCGACCGTGCGCGAGAAGAAGCCTTTAACGCCGACACCGCTTTTGCGATCGCCTCCACGTTTTATTTCAACGGCAAATGGGAGGAAGCTTTTGACAAGGCGCAGACACACGACGCAGTCTTTCACGGAGCGACGGGGGATCGGACGGTGCCCTTTATGGAGATGAGCCTCGCGACCTCCGTTCTTCGGACCGAAGATTTCGACGCCGTTCCCCTTCGGTTTGACGGCGGGGCGACACTCTGGATCGTGTTGCCTGCGGAAGGAAAGATCGACGAGGTGGCATCAAGCCGCGCATTCGCGCATCTCGTGGAGGCGTATGAGAAGTCGGCGGCTCCCTATCAGGTGCAGATCCGGATGCCAAAGCTGGACATCGCCTCCGCGTTTTCCTTGATTCCCGTGATGGAAAAACTCGGTATTCGTCAAGCGTTCGACACGCAACATGCCAATTTTGCACCGCTGACCGGAGATCTCGACGTTTTTCTCTCCCGAGCGAGTCATGCGACCCGTCTTACCGTCGACGAAGACGGGGCACAAGCCGCGGCGTATACCGTTTTGGCAACGGAATGCGCCTCCATGGCACTTGACGACGACTTGGATTTCATCGTCGATCGGCCGTTTCTCATGGTACTCACGGGACTCGATCACGCGCCGCTTATCGTGGCGAGAGTCAACGCCCTATAGTGGAAACGAGGAGCGCGTTCAAGAAGAAGACAAAGAATAGAGCAATGAAAAAAGAGCCCATAAGAGGCTCTTTTTTGTCTTCTTAGAGATCATCTTCTTCTTAGAGATCATCTTCTTCTTAGAGATCTTCTTCGTCGAATTCGTCCTGTGCGTCTTCATCATCGAGACGCTCGCATTCGTCTTCTTCGTCGAGGAGGGCGTTTGCCGCCGCTTCTTCCCGCGCACGTCTCTTTGTACTGAGATAGAGCGCGAGCGCATTGAGGATTGCGACGACGAGCCAGACGATCATTCTTCCGCCGTCATGTGCGCGCACTGCGCCGCCCGCCATATAGAGCGAGAAGAGCATAAGGAGAATACTTAGGATATCGTTGATTTTCATCGTTTCACCTCTCTATCGAAATAGGTTTACGAGTCGTTCCCAGAACGTCAGGGGTTTTTCTTCTTCCCTCACGGGGGTTTCTTCTTTCACTGCCGGCTCTTCGATCGCGTCGGTCACGAAGACGTAGACGATGGAGTCGACAGAATTTTTCTCGTCGAGGAAACTCATTTTTTTCTTGCCGTCCAGGTCTTCGAGCGGTTCCATGGCCTTGGCGATGCCGTCCCGCAGGGGAATCATGCCGGAGGCGTAGAAGCTTGCGATCCCGTCTTTCATTTCCGTGACGCCGGAGGAGAGTTTCACCGCACCGGAGGAGAGTTCGTCCATGCCGACGCTCACTTTCAAAAGTCCGTCATCGAATTTCACCGTTCCGTCGTGGAGTTTCTCAAGACCTTCGCGGAGTTTCGCTCCGCCTTCGGTGAGTTCGTCAAGCCTTGAGAGATCCATCTCGTCTTCAAACTTGGGAATCGAGATGCCGGAGACGGCAGCTGTCATCTCGCTGAGTCCGCCGCGCACTTCCCGAAGACCCGCAAGAAGCTTCTCCTCGCCTTTGGTCATCTCGTCGTCATTTTTTATGATTTCGTCGAGACCTTTGAGGAGCTGCTCTTTGGCGGCTTTCATCTGCTGATCTTTAGCGGTGATTTCTGTGGAAATATTGTTTAATCCGGTTCCAACGGGCGCCTGAAGAAGGGCGGAAACTTTTTCCGTGATAGCTGTGGCCTGGTCCTCACTATAACCCATACCTACAAGCTCCGCCGGGAGATTGTTTGTAACGGTCAAAAGGACCGTCTCCATAGCAGATGCGGTCATGCTAAAAACATATAAACCCATTCCTGAGCTTTTTTTCAAATACTCTGCCAGTCCCGCGCGATACGTTACCAAACCTTGATGGAGTTCTTTGCGCCCTTGGACGATTTTTGAAAGATTCATCTCGACTTCGCCGAGTCCGGCGTTGACTTTGGAGAGGGCACCGGCGAGTTCCTCGAGTTTCTTGAGTTCTTTCATCTTCTCTTCCATCGTGGTCGAGAAATCTTTGAGTTTCGCGACGAGTTCATCGACGCCCGCCGTATACGCCGTAAGACCTTCCGTAAGCGGGGCGAAGCCTTGGGTCAGGGTATGATGTCCCGCGACGAGGGAGGTCATGCCGCTTGAGAGGGCGACGCTGCCGCCCGCGAGTTCGCTTGCGCCGTCGGAGAGTCTTGTCGCGCCGTTTGCAAGATCGCCCGCCGCACGGGTGAGCCTGTCGACGCCGTCCGTAAGCTTATCGATTTCGCCAAAACCGGAGAGATCGAATGCCGCGTAGGTGGCACTGATCTGAATCGGTTCGAGTGCAAACCCTTTGGTCTTTCCTGTGATTTCATAGGTCTTCGCCTCGGTGCCGAGATGGGTCACGGTCACGCGCGTATTTTTCCCGACGACGCTCTTCATGCCGTCGGTGCGGATGTCGGAGAACCGTTCGAGCGGGAGGACGACGGAGACTTGGGTCATAAGATCGGTCTTCCCGAGCGAGAGCGAAATCGTAAATTCGCCGGTCTTCCCCGCGATTTCGGAAGCGGGCATCTCTTTGCCGTCCATGGCATAGGTGATCGCGATGTCGACGGGCGGTTTTTTCTCGGAGGTGACGCTGTAATAGGTGTCGTGATCGAGCGCGCCCTTTTTCCAGACGAGCGTGCCCGCTTGTTCCTCGGGTTTCACGCCGTCCAGGAGCGTCAAATTCGTAAACGTGCCGTAGTCGACGGCTTCGTCTTTCATCGGTGCGCGATGCGTGATGATCTCGACGGAACGGACTTTCCCCGACGGATCGAGTGCCGCGTAGACGGTTTCGTCGCGTCCGACTTCTCCCTCGCCGAATGCCGTAAGGGGCATGGCAAGAAGAAGCAGTGCGAGGATTCGGCTAATTCTTTTTTTCATCCTGATCTCCTTTCATCGACCAGCCGATGCCGGTCCGCACGATGAGTTTTTCGAGTAGATAGAAGAGTGCCGGCAAGAGCGTCACGACGAGGGCGAGACTGATGAGCGCGCCGCGCCCGATGAGTCTCGTCATCTCCGCCGTGATGCGAATTTTCGTGACGGCGAAGATGGAATACGTCCCCGCAAAGAGGATGAGCGCGGAGGTCGTGATCGCGGGTGCGGTCCGGGCCAGTGCCGTGACGGCGGTATCGATGCCGCCCCCGCCCTCTTTGAAGCCCGCTTGCATCATCGAGGTGAAGAGAATGGCATAGTCGACCGTCGCACCGAGCTGAATCGAGCTGACGATAATGGCGGAGAGAAACGAGAGTTTCGTCCCCGTAAAATACGGAATGGCGATATTGATCCACGTCCCCATGCGGATGACGAAGACGAGGAGAATCGGGACGGAGAGCGATTTGAACGAGAAGAGGACGATGAGCCCGATGAGGACGATCGAGATGATGTTCACTCTCACAAAATCGACATCCGTGATCTGATGAAATTCGCGATAGACCGTCGCTTCGCCCGCGAGGAGCGCGTCCTTTTCGTAGCGATGGGCGATCTCTTCGATCTTCTCGAGCACCTTTTCCGTACGTGCGCCGTCCACCGGAAGATCGAGCGCGATCTGCATGAGCCTGTGATCTTTCGAGACAAAACGATCCCGCACCGCTTCGGGAATCACGAGCGTACTCGTCGCATTGTCCGCGAGCGTCGTAAGTGCCGTGACCGTCGTGACCTCGGGGAGAGCCCGAAGTTCCTTTGCAATCTTTTCTTCCGCCTCGCCCCCGTCGTTCGGGAGGAGGAGCGCGACGACGTTCCCGCTCTTAAAAGTCGCATTCATCGTCTTCGCATCCACGATCGAGGGACTCGAGGGATCGAGGTTCTCACTCGTCGCATAATAGTAATCGATCTTTTTCTGCGCGAGATAGAGGGGCACTGCCATAAGGAGCGCAAGCCCGATGATGAAATACCGTGCTTTCATCACGCGCTTTCCAAATCCGCGCGTGCTGATCGCCGGGAGTTTTAATTTGGTTCGTTCGATGAGGGGATAAAACCGTAAGAGTAACGGCGGCAAGAGAATCACGACCGACACGAGCGAGAAGAAGACGCCCTTTGCCATGACAAGTCCGAGATCTCGCCCGAAACCGTATTGCATAAAGACGAGGGCGACAAACCCGCCGATCGTCGTAAGTGCCGAGGCGAAGATCGCCGTCGCCGTATCCGCCGTCGCCGTGACCATCGCGCGGAAAGGATCCGACTCCGTAAGGAGCTCCCTCTCAAAACGATGCAAGAGGAAAATCGAATAGTCCATGCTCACCGCGAGTTGAATGATCGCAAAGATGCGCACCGTCATCGCGGAAATCTCTTTGAAGAATAGATTCGTCCCCGCATTGAGACCCACCGCGACCCCGATCGTGAGAAGAAAGAGGATCGGAGAGATAAGGGAATGTAACGACAAGACGAGAATCGTGAAGATCGAGACGATAGCAATCACGTAATAGAGCTTCATCTCGCCGTTCCCGACGCTGCTCCAATCGTATTGCACCGCCGCGGGACCCGTGACGAGCGCATCCGCACCCGCGATCTCACGGATCTTTCCCACCGCCGCATGCGTGCGCGGCGTATCGTCCTCGTCGTCGAAGAACACCTCGAGACGCATGATCCCGTCTTTGTAGAATGAATCGAGACTCTCTTTTTTCATAAACGAGAGCGGTTTCGGCATTTCCTCCGCGTCGTAGAGCGAGATGACCGACTCGACACCCTCGACCTTTTTCAACGCCTCGATCGTCTCGAGTGCATCCTCCGGAGACTTCCTAAGCCCCACCTCCGCGCGCCCCGTGATTCCGAATTCGTCGCGCATGAGATTCTTTGCCGTGAGGGCATCACTCGCCGGCGGTAAGTATTTTGACATATCGTAGTTGATCCCCACCATGAGCGTCATCACACCCGACACCGCCAGTGCGATAAGCGTCACGACGAGAAGAAATTTGCCGTGGGCAAGCGTCCACGAGAAAAACCGGCGCATCAAACCCCCTCCTTTTGTCCTCATTATAACAGTTTTGCGTATTTTGTGACGCAAAACGTGTAAAATCGGGTATCTTAATAAGAGAACGAGAAAGGAGAAAACCATGAATCGCAAAAACACATACCATTACAATATGGAAGAACTCTACGAGAAGACCCTCGAGACGCTCAACCGCCGCGGCGTCGAGATCCACGACATCGCCGAAGTCGTCTACAAACTGCAAGCACCGTACCGCGACGACATCACCATGGAAGCCTGCGAAGAAAACGTGCGCATGGTTCTACGCAAACGCGAGTGCATCCACGCGATCTTAACCGGCATCGCCATCGACGAAGCCGTCGAACAGAAACTCTTCCCCGAACCCATCCAGTCCATCATCGCCGCCGACGAGGGACTCTACGGCGTGGACGAAATCCTCCCGCTTTCCATCACCAATCTCTACGGATCGATCGGCCTTACGAATTTTGGCTATCTCGACAAAGAGAAAATCGGCATCATTAAGAAACTCGACCGCTCGAAGAGCGACACCGTCAATACCTTTATCGACGATATCGTCGCCGCCGTCGCCGCAGCCGCCGCAAGCCGCATCGCGCACTATGTCCCCGACGAAGAAAAAGATCTCGAGAAATAAAACGCCCATAACGGGCGTTTTTTCATATTCCAACGGATCCTCCGGCAAGGAACCCTTTACGAAGGTTTAAAAAGGAGATCCGTGGGTATAAGAAGAATAGAGAGATCTGATTCCGATGCAAGCAGAAAGGAGCCAAGCGAATGGATACCGGAAAAAAGAAAATTGTAGCACTGATCCTACTTTGTATTCTTGGTGCCGCGGGGACGATCGGAGCTTCAAGACTCGCATCTCCGAAGGCACTTCCGATTGTTGTCGTGTGTTTGATTGCCTTGATCTATGCATATATGATCTACGCATTCAGGGAATTTGCCTATCAGAAACATCCGGGACCGATTTTTCTCATCGCGATTTGCCTGCAGTATTTTCTCTATCGTAAGGGAATGGCGGATGGGGAAATTCCGATGTGGGCGCGCGACTTGTCGGCGATTTTGATCTATGCGGCACTCATGATCTATGGTCTCATCGCTGCGCATCAAACAAAGAAGAGAGATGCGAACACTGACGAAGCGGAAGTTTAGTCGGTGAACGCGAACCATTTCTCGGAATAATAAGAATCCCCCGGCATAGCGGGGGGTTTTTTTATAAAAAAAGACGTGCATTTGCACGTCTTTTTGCTTGCTTTTATTTTCCGAGGACATGGACGACGACTTTTTGTCTGCCGAATTGATGCGCAGCGGCGGTGTCCATAAAGAGGTCGATTTTCATGCCTTTGATCGCCCCGCCGGTGTCTTCGGCGACGGCGTATCCGTATCCTTCGATATAGAGTTTGGTGCCGAGGGGGATGACCTTGGGGTCGACGGCGACGACGCCGGGGCGCAGTCTCGTACCGCTTGCGGTATACGCACCGTAGGGTCCGTTCTGCTCGACGGAATCGTCATAGGCGGTCGCTTCCATGGTGTAGGTCGCGACGGTGTTCGCGGGTTTGTTCCCGTTCGCCTCGCCTTGGTTCTTTTGCGTGTTTTCACCTTGTTTTTGGTTTTGATTTCCGTTCTCGTCGTTTTGTTTTTGTTCGCCGTTCTGCTCGTTCTTCTTGGCTTCTTCTTTTTTCTTTGCTTCTTTTTTCTTCGCCTCTTCTTTTTCACGGGCGGCGGCTTCGGCGCGTGCGATTTCGAGTGCGGCTTCTTCTTCGCGTTTGATGCGCTCGAGTTCCTCGGCGTCCGCGCGTCCGAGTTTGATCACGCGTTCGCGTGCGGGCTCGAGGACGGTAGCGGATACGAGTCGCGTGCGCGTTTCGATACCGCCTTTGGTGGTGATTTCGTAGACGGCGATTCTGCGTCCGTCCGCGCCCTCTTCGACGACTTCGCGTTCACCTTTCGGAAGTTCGGAAGCACTGACGAGTTTGATGTGCATGGGGATGGTTTCTTCGACTTCCTCGTTCTTGACGCCGACGTGGGTCACGACGAGGATCATCTGATCTTTTAATTTGGAAGTGGCGTCGGGATAGATCACATCGTCCGAGCCGAGTTCGATTTTTCGTTCCTTCAAAAATTCACCCACGTCGCCGGCGGTGGTCTTTACTTTCTCACCTTCGCCGTCCACGTAGAATAGAATCGTCTTCATGCGTCTGAGGGAGATCTCCATGCCTTCCTCGATGCGCGTATCGCGTGCGGGCTCGAGTATGGATCCCGCGGGGTATTTCACGCCCATGCGATCGAGCATATCGCCCACGGTGGAGCCGACGGCTGCAACCTCTCGCGTCTCGCCGTCTACAGTGAGGGTGACTTCACGGACGCGCCCGGCTTCCACGTATTGTCCGATGCCGAGGCCCAAACCCACCAAGACGACCAGTGCGATCAAAAAGGGTCTTAGCTCTTTGTGCATAATATCCTCCTTGCTTTCCACTTGAAAGCTCAAAATCATTTTAGTATGAAAACGTACCGTTTGTCAAAAAATAGCGGATTCAGGACGTCTCTTTACGCGCCGAAAGCAATTTGCGGGAGAAAATAAATGAAGTTTTTGTCATAAATAAAAAGGAGAAAAGCACATAATCTGGTATCGGTTACAAAAAATATACAAATGGTGGTGGTCGGGTTGCAAATATGAATATTAGGACATAAATGAAAAGTTTTCGCATGATGATACAATTTTTTCCGTTTTATGCAAGATCTTCTCTCGGGTGGGAAGAGAGGCGCGACGTGCGGGAATCGGGACGGGGAGGGTGGAAGCGGAAAACGGAACGGGAATGCGCGGATAGTGGAGCGGGAAGAGCATAGCGGGGATGAATGGGATATGCGGGGAGGAAGACGCGGGGTGCGATGAGACGGGGTCGATGTTCGAGCGGTCACGCGCACGCAGACGCGCACGGGCACAAAAAAATCCGCCCTTGCGGACGGATCTTTCAGGTTTATTCTGCGAGTTCTTCTTCGGCGAGGCGCGTGCGGACGAAAGTGAATGTGGATCCTTCGTTCTCCACGCTCTCGACGACGAGATTGAAGTCGTGGCGTTTGGCGATTTCGCGGACGATGGAGAGTCCGAGTCCGACGCCGGTGGGGTTCTCTTCGTCACGTTTGTAAAAACGATCAAAGATATGCTCGACTTCTTCACGGCTCATGCCGCTGCCGTGATCACGCACGCCGGTTTTCACACAGTTCTCATCGGATTCAAAGAAGAGCGTGACGGTGGAGCCTTGAGGAGAAAATTTCACGGCGTTGTCCATGAGGTTTAAGAACATCTGGCGCAGGCGCACGTAGTCGCCTTGCATGCGATAGCTCTGCGTGTCGGTTTCGAGTTCGACCGTGATGTTTTTGGGCGCGGCGATGCGTTCCATCGCACGGCGAACTTCGGAGAGGATCTCGATGAGATCGACGGGTTCTTTCACGATTTCAAAATCGACGTTCTGGAGTCGCGAGAGTTCGAGTAAGTCGTTCACAAGTCTGCCGAGATGGACGCTCTCGGAGAAGAGCGAGTCGTAGTATCCGGGCAAATCTTCCTCGGGGATCACGCCGTCACGCAGTGCCTCGAGACTGCCGCGGATGACGGTGACGGGGGTGCGTAATTCGTGCGAGATATTGACGATGAAGTCGTTTCTCATTTTCTCGAGTTTGGCACTTTCCTCGCTCGAGGAGAGGAGTTTCTTCGAGAGATCGTCGAGACTCTGCGCGAGCATCCCGATCTCGTCTTGGGACTTGATATTCGTCTTGATGGCGTAATTCCCGTTCGTCATGCGTTCCGCGATGCGCTGCATTTTCTTGATGGGTTTCGTAAAGCGCGAGGCGAGGATGCGGATGACGAACGCCGCGAGCATGGTCGAGAAGATGAGCGAGACGATGAGCATCTCTTTCCCGGTCTCGAGGGTCTGCGGAAGTGCCGAGACGCGCGCGTGGAAAAAAGCCGCGCCCACGACGACGTTCTCGTAGTAGATCGGCACGCCGACGGAGACGACGGGATCCTTATCGGTGAAGATTTCGCCGATGTACTCGCGTCCTTCCGAGATCGTCCGGATCGGTTCCTTGAGTGCGTCCATGGCTTCGTCGAGATTCCCGACGATGCCCGGTCGCTCCATGACGAGATCGCCGCCCTTGGTCACGAGCCAGAGATTCTCCGCCGCTTCACTCGAGAGATTACTCATATGTCTGCGAAAGGCGTCGCTTACGACATCGTCGTTGATATTGCGAATCTCCGCGAGTTCTTCAAAGGTATAGCCGAACTGTTGCGCGACGAGCCTCGCGTGACGCACAAGCTCGTCCTCGTGATAGCGCACGACATATTGACGGAAAAGCGTTGAGAAGAGAAAGAGCACGACCGCACAGAAGAGAATGAAGACCAGTGTAAAATTTCTCGTCAGGCGCGATGTGATCTTAGTCCTCATCCTTGACCTCGAACTTGTAGCCGACGCCCCAGATCGTCGAGATCTCATAGCCCGGGTGCGGGTGCTTGTCCATCTTCGCACGTAGACGTTTGATATGCGTATCGACCGTGCGGCTGTCGCCGTAATAATCGTACCCCCAGACGCTGTTTAGGAGATTTTCACGAGAAAAAACTTTCCCCCGCGCGTCCGCAAGCGTCCAGAGAATCTCGAGTTCTTTCTTCGTAAGACCGAGATCTTCGCCGTCCATCTCCGCTTCGTAATTGTCGATATCGACGCGCAGATTCTCAAACTTGATCTCGCGCTCGACTTTCGATTCCTCCGCGACGATGCGACGCAAGATGGCACGGATCCGCGCCATGACCTCGCCCGGCGCAAAGGGCTTGATGATATAATCGTCCGCGCCGATGTCAAGACCCATGATCCGTTCAAAATCTTCCCCGCGCGCCGTCACCATGATGATCGGCACATTGGAACTCTTGCGAATTTCACGGCAGACTTCGTAGCCGTCGACTTTCGGCATCATGATATCGAGGAGTATGAGATCGATTTTTTCACGGCGAAACACATCGAGCGCTTCCTCGCCGTCCTGCGCGACGATGACGTCGTAGCCTTCTTTCTTTGCATAGGCACTTAAGACCTGCACGATCTTCGGATGATCGTCCGCAATGAGAATGGTCGTCATAGTCGTCCTCCTTTCTTTCCGTTCGCGGAGCGCATCGGAGCGCAACCGCAAAATCTTCCTTCACCTCCTAAGTATAGCAGAATTTCCGACGGGCGGTGTTTGCCTGTTGGGTTTTTCTATACTATACTGTTTAGATAGTTAGGAGGGAGAACTTGCGCGACGTCAATGAAATTCAAAACGCCATGATTACGCGTTTTCGGAGCGAACTGTGGGCAAAATTTGTCCGAGCGGTAAAAGACTATCGGCTTATCGACGCGGGCGATCACGTCGCCGTCGCCATTTCCGGCGGCAAGGACTCGCTTATTCTCGCGAAACTCGTGGAGGAACTCGCGCGGCACGGAGAGAGACCCTTTACCGTCTCGTATCTCGCGATGGATCCCGGGTATCTCCCGGAGAAACGCGCCGAGCTCGAGCGGAATCTCGATGCAATGGGAATCCCCGCGACGATTGTCGACTCGGATATCTTTGCCGTGACCGATCGCGTGGGCGAGAAATCCCCGTGCTATCTCTGCGCGCGCATGCGCCGCGGTTTTCTCTACGCCAAGGCGAAAGAACTCGGTGCGAACAAACTCGCCCTTGGACATCACTTTGACGACGTCATCGAGACGATTTTACTCAATCTCCTCTACGCCGGCTCGTACAAGTCGATGCTTCCGAAACTTACGGCGAAGAATTTCCCCGAGATGGAACTCATCCGCCCCCTCTATCTCATCCGTGAGCGGGACATCATCCGGTTTCGCGACTACATCGGCCTATCCGCACTTGACTGCGCCTGTACCGTGACCGCAAGACCTGAGGGATCCAAACGCGCCGAGGTGCGCGCGCTCATCCGCACCCTCGAGAAAGAGAACCCCCTCATCCCCATGAGCATTTTCAGATCGCAGGAGAATGTCAACTGCGATCTCGTCTTAGGCTACAGCGTAGACGGCATTCGCTACGCAAGAAAGGATCAACATGCGTGAATTTTCCGCTTTTTTACTTCTATTCGGACTGCCGATCGGCATGATCTCGGGCGCGATTTTCTTCTTTGCGTCGCTGCTCGCACGCGGACGCGCGAAGAAAGTCTTCACCGCACTCTCGAGCCTCTCGATCCTCGCGATGGCTCTTTTCGGCACGGGCGTCTATCTCGCCGTCGCCTTTGGAGGTGTATGATGTTTACATCCTTACTCGCACGCGCGTTCTCGGGCTACGGACCCATGATCGTCCGCGTCACGAAGATCGCGGGCATCGTCCTCATCGCTCTCGGCGTGCTCTTTTTCCTCTACGGCATCGTCAATTACAAGCACCAAGGAAAACGCCGCGCGGGACTCGACGGATCGTTCGTCTTCTTCGTCTCGGGCATCTTTTCGCTCTTTTATCCCGTGTACTTGACCGCCGCGCAAATTCTTCTGGGGGTGTAAGATGGAGATTCTTATAAAGGCACTCGGCATCTTTGCACGCTACGGCATCCCGCTTTTTGTCTTCTTGACTTTTCTCTTCTACGGGATCTTTGTCTATGAACGCAAGCGCAGGCACACCAAGCGTTTCCTCTACGCCGCAGGCATTGCGATCGGCATCGCGACCGGATTTTCCGTCGCCGTCGTCGCCGTACATTTTCTCTAAGGAGGAACTATGTTCACATCTTGGATTCCAAAAATCGGCGTCGGTGCACTCGCCTGTGCACTCGTCCTCGTCGTCCTCGTCTTCGTCCGCCCGAAAAAAATGCGCTTAACGTATTTACGCGGCGCGTATCTCTTTTTCCTCGGCGGACTCATCCTCTTCTTCTATCCCATGATCCTCGCATTCTACGAAGGACTGTGGCGATAATCCCGGCAAGAGCCGGGTTTTTTGATGGAAAAAACGGTACGACGGCGGCAATCGCGGAAAAAGAAAAATCTTATCTTCCTTCGTTGTTGTAAATCTTTTGTCACAAGCGCGTGCTATGCTCGTTTCTCAAAGGAGGGAAGCCTATGGATTTCAAAGATACTTACGAAGGTCTCGGGGCGTATCCCGAGGAATATTCCGAAAAACATGTCCGCGAAATGATTCGCGAAGAATTAAAACACAATCGCACGCATACTTGGCTCGCTTTTATCGCGGGCATTCTCGTGACGGCACTCGTCCTCGTGGTCGCCGTGCCGCACTTTACGGGGAAGGGCGTCTTTTCTGCCGCACCGGCAACGCCGCCCGCCATCGTCGCAACGGGAGAAGAAGTTGCGCCGAATGTCGAACGACGAGTCGCCGAGGCGGTCTTGCCGTCGGTCGTCGGCATTTCCACGACGGAGAAAGTCGAGTCGCTCTTCGGCTCGAGTCTCGCCGAGGGCGTGGGTAGCGGCGTCATCGTCTCCTCGGACGGCTATATCCTCACGAACGCGCATGTCGTCGCGAACGGCAAAGGGGAGAAGTACACCGTGCGTCTCTATGACGGCAAGATGACGGCAGGGAAACTCATCTGGGTCGATCCGTCGCTCGATCTCGCGATTCTCAAAGTCGAAGAGACGGGACTGCAACCCGTCACAATCGGCGACTCCGACGCGGTACGCGTAGGCGACAAGGCGATCGCCATCGGCAATCCCCTGGGACTCGAACTCGCGTCGACGCTCACGAGCGGATACATCAGCGGACTCGATCGCACCGTTTTCGTCGGGAACACCACGATGACGGGACTCATTCAGCTTGATGCCGCCATCAACAAAGGCAATTCCGGCGGCGCGCTCCTCAATGAACGCGGCGAACTCGTCGGCATCAACACCATCAAGAACCTCGCGGGCGAGGGACTCGGCTTCGCCATCCCCATCAATATCGCGCGCGACATCATTACGAAAGTCGTCGCGACCGGCTCCTACCGCGCGGCCTATCTCGGCATCGGCGGCGTCGATGCGGCGTATTACAATCGCGCCTCGGGCATGAAACTCCCCGTCGACCAAGGTGTTGTCGTCATGAGCGTCGAGAAAACCGGCCCCGTTGCGAAAGCCGGACTCAAGGAAGGCACCGTCATCACCGAGATTGACGGCGTCAAAGTGCGCGGCATGAATGATCTCAAAAAAATCCTCATCGCGCACGAAGTCGGCGACACGGTGAAACTCACCGTCTACGGTCAGAACGAACCGCTCCCCGTCGTCCTCGGCGAACAACCGAGACAGTAAAGAGAATATGCAAACAAAAACGCTCGTTCGATACGGGCGTTTTCTTGCATCGTATGAGAAATTTTCAATGGCTCGAGATGTTTCGCGCGGTGACTTTCATTCGTGCGAGTTTGCCGTCGTCGCCGAAAAAGAAAGGGGGTTTCAATGAAAAAAATATGTTTTCCACTCGTCCTTTTGCTTCTCTTTCTTGTCGCCTGCGCGAGATCACCGCGCGATCAGGCCGCCAAAGAACTCGGACTCAATCTTGCTTACGGGGAGGAAATTTCGAGTTTTGACACGCATAGCGGCAACGGAGACGGAACAACATTTCTTGCTCTGAAGCTTCACGACGACGCCGTGGAAGCTAGCATTCGCTCCGATCACTCCTGGCAGTCTTTTCCGCTCGACCGAACTGCGCAGACGCTGGTGTATGGCAGGACGGACGGGACGGATACCGTGGGACCGTATCTTTGCGACACGGAAGGCCAAGCCCTCGTGCCGAAGATTCATCGCGGATACTATACCCTTATCGATAGACAGGCAACGAACGAAAAGACGAAGAACGCCGACCTGCTCGCAAGACATTCGTTGAATTTCACAATCGGTCTCTATGACTCGGACACGAAGATCCTCTATTACTATAAACTTGACACTTGATGAAGAACATAAAAAACATCCCGAGCGATGCGCCGAGACGCGAAAAAATACGCAAAGAAAAACGCAAGGCGAAGAGGCCCTGCGTTTTTTTTATGTGGATTGGATTCTAACCGACCCGTTTTACATCCTTTTGTTGAATACAAAACGCCAATACAGAGCGTAGCCCTGCAAGGCAAGATAAATCACAACGGTAAAGAGAAGAGCCGCTCGATCGACACCCATCAAGGCAAATACGAGAAGCATGGAAACAAAAAGAGACGTCACAAGATCGTAAGCTTTCGCCTTGGATTTTTCCGCAATCAAGAGATTTCGTTCATCTTTTGCTTCGATCTCCATTTGTTTTACGAGTTCCTCGTGGTCTTTGACCGCGTACCATTTCATAAGTTTTCCCGAAAAATGCCCAAATATTCCACAACCCAATCCGATCAACAAATACGCAAGGGTTGCCAAGGTTTCATTTTGATGCGCCGCAAAACCGATGCCGACGAATCCGATTCCCAATACCGTTAAGAACCAATCTGACCCATGGTTATTCTTTTTCATGTTCATCCTCCTCATAGATAAATACATCTTCAACCGTCAAATGAAAGAACTTGGCAATCTTAAAAGCCAAGATGATGGACGGATTGTATCTTCCGTTTTCCAAAGAACCAATCGTCTGCCTCGACACTTCGAGCGCACGCGCCAGCTCCTCCTGCGTAATTCCGCGTTCTTTGCGGATCTCTTCCAGTTGATTTTTCACATTTCATAACCTCCCTGATGACAAGTTTGCTTTCCATAAAAATAACACCCGTCGAAAGAAATGTCAAGCAGACTTTCCATTAAATGGATTCGCATAGAGCAGTGTGTGACGAACCGGCAAAATGCAAGATGGAACCGGGAACAACCGAGACGGTAAATATACGCAAACAAAAACGCAAGGCGAAGATGCCCTGCGTTTTTTGATGGGGAAAATTTCATTAAATCGGAACAATAGAACGCGATGATCGGAACAATGCGATCGGATCGGCTTCATCACAATGGATTTTTTTGTCTGGAAATGAAAAAGCACTCTCAGATTCGAGAGTGCTTATAGATGATCTTAAGGAAACGTTCACGATTATTTATTTCAATATTGTTCGCAATCCATTTGTGAAATAAAACGCTCCGTGCACTTCTTTCATATGCGCGGACTGAATGAAACGGAGTGGTCGTCTAAGCGATCCACTTTACTTTATCTACAAAGCTGTGAGAATCTTCATAACCGTTCTTGCCGTAAAAATGATGGTGCATTGTATCATTTACCGATTTCAATTCAACGCATGATGCTCCCAATCTTTTTACCCGTTCTTCCAGTTCCGCCAACAATGTACTTCCAAGTCCTCGATTTTGAAATTTAGAGTCGATGATGATTTCCTCCAGTGTGTATCCAACGAGATCGTCATATTGCTTCAAGTAGCCCATGGCGAAACCGACGACAGTATTTGTTTCTTTCAATGCAAGTGCATAGGAGCCTTCCATGGTCAATACCTGGTGAATCCTCTTATAAGCCAGATCTTTAGACCAGCAGGCCCCTTCTTTTTCATTATAGTAATCGATATACAAATCCAGTACGGAATCGATATCTTCGATGTGCATTTTTACAAACGTCATCATGCTTCATTCTCTTTCTTTCACTGACTCCCTTCTCAAATCCTATCGTGAAACAATCCCGAGCGTGTCGAAAATCGTTGTTCAAAGAGTTGCGAATGTTGGAAAAATTTCCGCGTCTTAGGATTTTTGGAAGAGTTGTTCGTAGGGGGCGAGTGCCGCGAGGAGGTTTTCGTAGCAGGCGGTGATTTCGTCCGCTTCGACTTCGCGCGGCTTTGTGTAGGGTTTTGCGGCGTCGATCGCTTGCGCGAGTTTTGCATCGTCCGGGAAACGTTCACGGACGCTCTCGGCAAGCGGCAAGAGGCGCATCACGCGCGTGAGTTTTTCCATGACGGCGTGTTCCTCGACATTGTGCGAGATGAGGTCGACGAGTCGCCATGTGAGATTGTTCTTCGTCGTACTCGCCTTGTGCGGAAAATAGCCGACTTCTTCGCGCAGATCGGCGATGAAGTCCCCGAGTGTCTCGCGCGGAAGTTCGTCGAAGAGAAGAAACGTCGTCTTGGGGATGTGCGGAACGGGAACCGTGTCCGCGGGATAGTCCGCGCGTCCCGTGAGATGTCCGACGACGTGGCCGAGATCTTTTTCGTCCCAGCGCACGACCTCATAGCCATAGCGTGCGGCGAGGGCGTTCATGTTTTCGTCGTGAACGGAATCGAGTCCGTAGAGATAGATGGTCGTCATGCGTCCTCCTTTTGAAAATAGTCTGTGAGATGTGCTCGAATGCGTTCGGATGCGTGTCCGTCGCCGTAGGGATTCACGGCTTTCGCCATGCGCGTGTATGCGGCTTCGTCCGTAAGAAGTGTCGCCATGGCGCGATAGACGTCGTCCTCTTCGGTACCGATGAGTTTCAGCGTGCCGGCCTCGACGCCTTCGGGTCGTTCGGTCGTTTCGCGGAGCACGAGTACGGGTTTACCGAGCGCGGGGGCTTCCTCTTGGACGCCGCCGGAATCGGTCGCAATGAAGAAACTCTCGTTCATCGCGCGATAAAATTCGATCGGATTCATCGGTTCGACGAGATGAATCTTCGGATGCGTGAGGGTTTTCTTCGCGAGTTCGCGGACGGCGGGCGAGGGATGGACGGGGTAGACGATCTCGATGTCAAAATCGTCCACGATGCGTCGAAACGCGCGAAAGGCGCTTGCCATGCGTTCGCCCACGTTTTCGCGGCGGTGCATGGTGACGAGGATCTTGCGTTTGTCTGCGGGAGCGGTTTTCTCCACATGAGTTAAGAGCGCGTCGATGACGGTGTTGCCCGTGACAAAAATCCTCGCGGGGTCGATGTGTTCGTCAAGGAGATGTTCCTTGGCGCGTTCGGTCGGGGCAAAATGGAGTTCCGCGAGGGACGAGATCGCCTGGCGATTGAATTCCTCGGGATACGGTTCGTAGCGATTGTAGGTCCTGAGGCCCGCTTCGACATGTGCAACGGGAATGCGCTCGTAAAAAGCGGCGAGCGCGGCGAAAAAAGAAGTCGAGGTGTCGCCGTGGACGAGCACCATGTCCGGTTTTTCCGCGCGGTAGACGGGCGGGAGTTTCTCGAGCACGCCGATCGCGATGTCGGTGAGCGTCTGGCGCTCTTTCATGATTGCGAGATCGTAGTCGGGCGTGAGATCGAACGAAGTGAGTACGTCGCGCGCCATTTCGTGTTGCCCGGTGAGGACGATTTTCGTCTCAAAGGCGTCCCGGAGTGCCGCCGCGACGGGTGCCATCTTGATCGCCTCGGGTCGCGTGCCGAAGACGAGGAGGAGTTTCTTCATAGCGTGTACGCTCCGTCGAGGACGCGCTTGGTGTCGAGGACGACTTTGCCCGTAAGATCGAGATCTTTAAGCGCATCGTGCGCGACCATGACGACGATGAGATCCGACGATTGGAGAAAAGTCTCGGCGTCCATACACTGGTTGGGGACGACGGCTTTTTTCACATGCGGATCGTAGACGGGATGCGCAAACGGGCTCTTCTCGAGGAGTTGGAGAGTCGGGGATTCGCGCGTGTCGTCGACATTTTCCTTGTAACTGAGTCCGTAGAGTCCGATGCGCTCGGGCGCGATCTTGTGTTTCTTCGCGATCTCGAGGGCGCGACCGAGGACAAAGACGGGCATCGAGGAATTGACCTCGCGTGCCGTGCGGATGAGCGGCGTTTCGTCGGGAAATTCCCCGACCAAAAACCACGGATCGACGGAGATGCAGTGTCCGCCGACGCCGGGACCGGGATTTAGAATCGAGACGCGCGGGTGTTTGTTCGCAATGCGGATGACCTCGGCGACGTCCATGCCGCCTTTGCGACAGATCTTTGCGAGTTCGTTGGCAAAGGCGATATTGATATCGCGGAACGTGTTCTCGACGACTTTCGTCATCTCCGCCGTGCGAATGTCGGTGATGCTGATCTCCCCCCCGCAAAAACGCGCGTAGAGATCGCGGACGCGCTCGGCAATCGCGGGATCGTCCGCACCGACGGTACGTGCATTGTGAAAGAGTTCATAGACCATATTGCCGGGAATGATGCGCTCGGGCGCGTGGGCAAGATGGATCGTTCGATCTTTCGGTAAAAGCGGACGGATCTCCTCGTCGATGGAACCGGGGGAAACGGTGGACTCGATGACGAGAATCGCGCCGTCTTGCGCCGCCCCCAGCACACTCTTCGTTGCCGAGATGACGGCTCTGAGATCGACTTTTTTCGTCTCTTTGATGTACGGCGTGCCGGCCGTCACGATGTAGATCTCCGCGGGTACGGGTTTGTCCGTGAAATGAATATGGGCATGCGCGCGACGGAAGAGTTCTTCGAGTCCTTGTTCCTCAAAAGTCACTTCGCCGTGCGTGAGTTTCGTAATTTTTTCCGTGTCGATGTCGGTACCGACGACCTCCACGCCCGCTTGGGCGAAGGCAAGGGCGGTGGGCAAACCGATGTAACCGAGACCGATGATGTTCACTGTTTCGTTCATATTTTCATCCTTTCAAAACCGCCTGATAACGGCGGCGAATCGTATCGGGATCGTATTCTCGGACGAGGGCGTGTGCGTGCCCGCTCATGTCGCGGTAGAGCGTTTCGTCCGTGCGGAGTTTCTCGATCGCGGCGGCAATCTCATGCGCATCGCGATGCTCGACCGCAAGTCCGATCCCCTCGCGCTCGACGATCTCGGCGAGATAGGTGTGCTTCGCGGCGAGAATCGGCGTCGCTGTCACCATCGCCTCGTAGAG
>CAMYOU010000007.1 GCA_947283485.1 uncultured Peptostreptococcaceae bacterium | reverse complement strand
ACTTTCGCGATGCGATAACTATTCTCCACAGATATCCCTCCGCATTTCGAGAACGACATTTCTTGTGACTTCATCAAAACGTGCTTCTCCGTCCTCTTCTTTTTTCCAGCGTGCAATAATACCGCGAGAAGAGTTCACGACACCGCCGTTACCATCGTTGAGATATCGTCGGATATCTTCGGCTTTCCCTCCTTGCGCGCCGTACCCCGGGATGAGGAAGAAGGTGTTGGGATAGCGTTTTCGAATTTCTTCCGCTTCGTCGGAATGCGTGCCGCCGACAACCATACCGATTGCACTGTAGCCCGATGTCCCCTGATATTTTTCTCCCATTTTCTCAATGGCGTCGCCGATCTGGTAATAGAGATGCTCGCCATCCACCATCTTGTATTCGATGTCCTTTGCGCCCGGATTGGAGGTTCTGAGGAGTACGAACGCGCCCTTATCCCCGCGTGCAAAATACGGTTCATAGGGTTCGATGGAATCAAATCCCATGTACGGGTTCAGCGTGATGAAATCGGCACCGAAATCTCCGTCAAAATGTGCTTTTGCATATTCTTTGGCAGTCGCGGCAATATCACCGCGCTTGATGTCGCCGATGGAGAGCACTCCCTCATGACGCAGATACTCGAGCGTCTTTTGATAAGCCTTCATGCCGGCGATGCCTTGCGCCTCGTAGTATGCAATCTGCAATTTGTATACGGCACAGACGTCCTTCGTAGCATCGATAATGCGCCTATTAAATCGAAACATCGTCTCCGTCACGTCATCACAGAGCATCGACTCCGGAATGTAATCCATGGACGTGTCCAGTCCCACGCATACCGGTCCGCGTGACGCTACCGCTTTTACCAACGCATCAATCATGCTTCCCTCCTATAGCGTATCTCGCCGTCTACCATGGTCCATTCTATGATCCCTCGCAATTCCATGCCATGGAAAGGCGTGTTGTGCGATTTGGAATGCATCTTCGCAGCATCGACCGTAAAGAACTCATCCGAAACGAGGACGAGATCGGCAACTTCACCGGCTGCAATTCCGTCGCGTTTGTAGCCGAGAATGTTCGCAGGATTGCGACTCATCAGTTCCGAAAGGCGGTTTAACGTGATGATCCCATCGCAGACGAGCTTCGTATATGCGAGTGCAAAGGCGGTCTCCAGTCCGATCATGCCCGGTGCGCCTTTTTTCTTATCTTCATCGGAATGCGGCGCATGATCCGTCGCGATGGCATCGACCGTGCCGTCTTTGAGTCCGCGTATGACCGCTTCGACATCTCTTCTCGTGCGGATCGGCGGATTGACGCGATAATCCGAATCGTAAAGCGAAAAATGATGCGGCGTCACTTCCGCCGTGACGCGGGCACCATGTGCTTTCCCCATTCGCACGGCTTCAATCGAATCCTCCGTCGAGACATGCGACATGTGAAGGCGTGCCCCGAGTTTTTCCGCAAGATAGACGTCTCGAATCGTGATAAGATCCTCGGCAAAACGATAATCAATCGGTGACAGTTCGGGATCTTCCGCATGCACCATGATGCCGATGTTCTTTTTGCGTGCGGCAATGAGTGCCTCCATCATCGTCTTCGCAGACAGGATGCCTTTGCCGTCATCGGAGAGAAATCGCACGCGTTCGGGAAGATGTTCTATATCCGTAAGAGTCTTGCCGTCAAAGCCTTTGGTCACGGCAAAGACACTTTCCACATGGATGCCCGTCGCATTCCCGCGCTTGATGATGTCTTCATAGACTTCGATGTCGTCGACAATCGGCTTCGTGTTCCCCATGAGGTTTACGATGGAATATCCGCCCGCAAGTGCCGCCCGTGCACCGGTCGTCAGATCCTCTTTGTACGTAAAGCCGGGATCTCGAAAGTGAACATGCGTGTCTGCAAAAGCCGGCATGAGGATCTTTCCCTCCGCATCGATCGCCTCCGCTTCGCGATCTGCGACTCTCCCGACCGCCACAATTTTTCCGTCTTCAATTAAGACATCGCCCGTACTGTCTTTTCTGTAATCGACAATACGGGCATTTTTAATCAGTGTTTTCAAATCTCTATTCCTCGACATTGTAGAGGTGATCGCAGTAATCACATTTGTAGAGGCGTTCTTCGCGATCGACCAGCGAAAAACGATGGACGATATTTCGTTCGGAAGTGCTGATGCAACGCGGATTGTTGCATTTCAATACATTTTCCACGCGCTCCGGAAGCTCGAGATTGATCTTCTTCGTGATGACTTCATCCTCAATGTAGTTGACGGTGATATTGGCATCGATCACGCCGAGTGCCGCCAAGTCGAGGTCGATGACGTTCTCGATCTTGATGATGTCTTTTCTTCCATAGGTCTTCGACTGTGCGTTCATGATGAGGGCGACGGTGTAGTCGGCGCGATCGAGTTCGAGCATGCGAAAAAGTTCGATGCCGAGTCCCGGTGCAATGTGGTCAATGACGATTCCGTTGCGAATAGATTGAATATTTAGCATGATTCTACGACCCCCAATAGTTTCGAAATAAGTGACATGCGGGCATACATGCCGTTTTTCACCTGTTTGAAATACCACGCGCGCGGATCCGAGTCGAGTTCTACCGCAATCTCATTGACGCGCGGTAACGGATGAAGCACGATCATATCTTTCTTCGCCGATTCCATCTTCTTGGGATCCAAGACATAACTGTCCTTGAGTCTGATGTATTCCGCTTCGTTGAAGAAACGCTCCTTTTGCACGCGAGTCATGTAGAGAATGTCAAGCTCCGGAAGGATTTCTTCGAGTCTCTCTACTTCGATGCTCTCAGCACCCGATTCGTCCAAGACGACCGATTTCCAGTATCTCGGCAGTTTCAATTCCTCCGGACTGATCAGCACATAGCGATTATTCGGGAACATCGTCATCGTGCGGATAAGCGAATGCACCGTGCGTCCGAATTTAAGGTCGCCGCAAAAACCGATCGTCATGCCCGATAGCGTTCCTTTGGCTTCCATGATCGTCACAAGATCCGTAAGTGTCTGCGTCGGATGCTGATGCCCGCCGTCTCCGGCGTTGATGATCGGCACAAAACTCTTCTCTGCCGCAAGGCTCGCCGCACCTTCTTTCGGATGGCGCATCGCAATGATGTCCGTATACGATCCGACAGTACGAATGGTGTCGATGAGGCTCTCGCCCTTGGTTGCGGAGCTTGTCGTAGCATCCGCAAACCCGACCACTCTGCCGCCAAGTCTTAACATTGCGGATTCGAACGACAACCTTGTTCGGGTCGACGGTTCAAAAAAAAGAGCCCCCAGGAGTTTACCGTCACATACGTGCAGATAATCCCCGGGACTCTTCTTGATGTCTTGTGCGAGGCGAATGATCTCCAGAAATTCTTGGGACGAAAAATCGTCCGGGCTTAGTAAGTTTCTACCCTTGAGCATAAAAATTTCCTCCTAACTTTCATTAGGACCCGCGAACATAGATCAATTGTATTTGTTCACATGTCCTTGCTCAACTCTCCGTTTGAGCTTAAAGGTACACTGAAACTATAGCATAGCAAATCTTTGCGGTCAAGAGAAAACTCTAGTCTCGCATCTCTTTGATCGCGCGATCGATCTTTTTCTTTGCGTCGCGCTCTTTCATCGCCGTGCGCTTATCGTATAGTTTTTTGCCGCGTGCAAGCGCAAGGGACATTTTCACGAGGCCGTTCTTCTCATAGAGTGACAGCGGAATCAACGTGAGTCCTTTTTCTTTCGTGTCGGCGTCAAGTTTGCGTAGCTCTCGTCTGTTAAGAAGCAGTTTTCTCGTGCGGACGGGATCCGTGTTGAAAATATTCCCCTGCTCATAAGGCGTGATATGCATGCCATACACGAAAATCTCACCATTCGAAAACGCCGCATAGCATTCTTTCATGCTGACTTTTCCTTGCCGGATGCTCTTGACTTCCGTGCCGCGCAACACAATACCCGCTTCATAGGTTTCCTCGATCGTATATTCATGACGCGCCTTACGATTCTGCGCAAAGGTCGTGCCTTTGTTTTTCTTCATGCTTTCTTCTTTCCCTTCCTCTTGTCTCTCCGCTTGCCGCTCTTTTTCAAAATCCGTTTTTTCGTCTCAGGTTTCTTCTTTGCGGTGCTCTCTTGTTTCTTCTCCGCAGTCTTCTTATTCGTCTTCACAGTCTTCTTGTTCTTTTTATCACGAATCCACTTGAAATCAATCGTGCGCTCGGTGAGATTGACATCCGCCACTTCCACCGTTACGGGATCGCCGAGTTCAATGAGATCGCCGTTTCTTTCCCCGCGGATCACATAGCGCGATTCGTCAAAGGTATAGAAATCGTCCAAATTGCGAAAATGTACCAAGCCTTCAATGGTGTTCGGCAGTTCGACAAAGAATCCGAAACTGTTGAGCGAGGAGACAATTCCCTCAAAGCGCGTGCCGATATAGTCCATCATGTATTCCGCTTTCTTGAGATCATCGACATCTCGTTCGCAGAGATCCGCCTTAAGTTCCGTCGTGCTGATATGATCCGCAAGCGATTCGAGCTCTGAAAGACGCTTCTTCCACGAGAACGGTCGTTTCGCGAGCCATTCGTGCAACACGCGATGAACAAAGACATCCGCGTATCTTCTGATCGGGGCGGTGAAATGGCAATAATGACTCGATGCCAGGCCGAAATGCCCCTCTGCCACAGGACTGTAACGCGCCTTCTTGAGGGATTTGAGAAGCAGCGTGTGGATGATATGTTCTTCTTTGGTGCCCTTCGATGCCTCCAAAATTTTGCGATACTTCTTCGCGCTTACCACGCCGCCGTCCACTTTGTAGTCAAAAATTGCCAAGATGGATTTGAACTCATCAAGTTTTTTCCCGGAGGGCTCTTCGTGAATGCGATATAAAAAAGGTGCATCAAGTCGCATAAAATGCTCGGCGACAACTTCGTTCGCAAGGATCATAAATTCTTCGATGATGTCATTGGCAATTCTACGCTCGGTTTCTTTGATTTCCGTCGGTTTCCCCTTGGGATCCACGACAATCGTCGTCTCCGGAAATTCGAACTCCAATGAACCGCGTCGATATCTCTTTTCTTCCAGTTTTTTCGCAAGATCTTTCATGAGATCCAGTGCTTCGCATAATTCTTCTTCGTTTGCAAAGGGATGCTCTTTTCCCTCGAGATAGTTCGAAACATCGTCATAGACAAGTCTTTTGTCCGATAAGATCACACTTTCCATCAGTTCATAGGAGAGGATCTCGGCGCGTCGATCAAGGACGATTTTTGCCGTTTTCGTAAGTCTTTCTTCTCCCGGCAAAAGTGAGCAGATACCGTTACTGAGTTCAAATGGAAGCATGGGAATCACGCGGTCGACGAGATACACGCTATTGCCGCGCACACGTGCATCGCGGTCGAGTGCTGAATTTTCTGGTACATAATGCGCCACATCGGCAATATGTACATAGAGTACCGTGTTTTCTCCGTCGCGTTCAATCGAGATCGCGTCGTCGAAGTCTTTCGCGTCCGCTCCGTCAATCGTCACGGTGAAGAGCGCGCGCAAATCGACACGACCTTTCTTGTCCTTCTCGGTAACGGTAAGCGGGATTTCTTTCGCTTCAGCAAGCGCCTCATCGGAAAATTCCATGGGAATTTCGTGTTGATAGATGATGGAGAGGATGTCCATGCCGATCTCGTTCTTATTGCCGAGGACGGCAAGAATTTCTCCGATTGGTCCATGTTTCTTCGTCGGAAATCGATAGAGTCTCACGACGACTTTGTCGTCTTCTTTCGCCCCGAGAGTTTTCTCTTTCGGAATTTCAATGCGATAGAATGCTCTGACATCGTCCGCATCGACATAGCCTTTGCCATCCTTCTCGTGATAAGTTCCGACAATGGTCTCCCCCGACCTCTCCATGATGCGCGAGACAACACCCTCTGCACGTTTGCCATGCATGGCGCTCATATTTCTCACGAGCACAACATCCTTGTGCATCGCGTCTTTTATATTCTCGGGAGAAATATAGATATCTCCATTCTCTCCCGAGACGAATGCTCCGCCTCTCGCGGTACGCATGAGTCTTCCCGTCGTATAGTCGGGATGCATTTCGGGTAGATAGATTTTATTTTTTTTGGACAAAATGATGCTGCCGCGACGCTCCATTTTTACCAACGTTTCAAAAAACGGTCTCAAATCGTCTATCGAAACCTCCATAGCAAGCGATAAATCCTCTTTCGTCATGGGCTCGTAGTCTTCTCTATTCAAAAAAGTTCTTATCTTTTCTTCAAATGCCATGATCGCATCCCTCCTCCGTTATCTATATTCCCAAAGTCTTTCTTTTTTACACACAAAAAAACGACCCAATGATTGGGTCGTTTTTGAAAATCTTCTCTTAGAAGAAGAGTCCCGATCCGATGAAGATCGGCGCAAAGATAAGCGATACGATCGTCATAAGCTTGATGAGAATATTGAGTGAGGGACCCGACGTATCTTTGAACGGATCGCCGACGGTGTCACCGGTAACAGCCGCTTTGTGAGCCATGCTGCCCTTGCCACCGTGTGCGCCGCCCTCGATATATTTCTTCGCATTGTCCCATGCACCGCCTGCGTTCGACATGAAAATTGCCATGAGAACGCCGACAATCAAGCTGCCGACGAGAAGGCCGCCGAGTGCTTCCGCACCGAGACCAAGTCCGACGAGGATCGGAACGATGACTGCTAAGAGTCCCGGAACGATCATCTCTCGAAGTGCCGCTTTGGTGGAAATATCAACGCAAGTGTTGTATTCCGGTTTTGCTTTCCCTTCCATGATGCCGGGGATTTCGCGGAATTGACGACGAACTTCCTCGATCATGGAATTTGCCGCTTTGCCGACTGCGGACATCGTAAGTGCCGAGAAGAGAAGCGGAAGCATGCCGCCGATGAAGATACCGGCAATGACCATGGGTTTCGTGACGTCGATAGACTGAAGTCCTACTGCTTGCGTGTAAGAAGCAAATAGAGAAAGAGCCGTGAGTGCTGCCGATCCGATTGCAAAGCCTTTGCCGATTGCAGCGGTCGTGTTACCGACGGAGTCAAGCGTATCCGTTACGTGACGGACATCCTCAGGAAGTCCGCACATCTCTGCAATGCCGCCCGCATTGTCCGCAACGGGACCGTAAGCGTCAACGGCAATGGTCATCCCTGCAGTGGAGAGCATGCCGACAGCGGCAAGCGCGATTCCGTAGAGACCTTGTGCGGCATCCGTGCCTCCGTTCGATGCATAGAAAGCGATGATGACACCGGCAGCAAGGATAATCATGGGCAGTGCGGTGGACATCATGCCGACCGAAAGACCCGAGATGATATTGGTAGCCGCGCCCGTCTCGGATTCCTCCGCGATTTGGCGAACGGGTTTATAGGAATCGGAGGTGTAATACTCTGTAATACGTGCAACAATCAGACCGACGGCAAGACCGACGACCACGGAAATGAATGCGCTGAGACCGCCAAAAATTTGCTTCGAAAGGAAGAATGCGGCAATGACAGTAAGGACTGCACTGCCGAAAGTACCTCCATTCAAGGACTTTTGCGGTTTGTCTCCGCCGCGTACGAAGAATACGCCGATCATCGATGCAGCGACACCAACTGCGGAAAGTGCCATTGCAAATTCTGCACCCTTGGGACCAAATGCAATGATGCCGA
Organism: uncultured Peptostreptococcaceae bacterium; assembly: GCA_947283485.1. Taxonomy (GTDB): domain Bacteria; phylum Bacillota; class Clostridia; order Tissierellales; family Peptoniphilaceae; genus CAMYOU01. The sequence goes on along the minus strand of CAMYOU010000007.1, from coordinate 52,037 downwards.
GGGTAATCGCGGAGATGATTGCTCCGACATAGGATTCAAAAAGGTCTGCGCCCATACCTGCGACGTCGCCTACGTTATCTCCGACGTTGTCCGCAATAACGGCAGGGTTGCGCGGGTCATCTTCCGGAATGCCGGCTTCGACTTTACCGACGAGATCCGCACCGACGTCAGCCGCTTTCGTGTAGATACCGCCGCCGACACGACCGAAGAGTGCAATCGATGATGCACCAAGACCGAAGCCGGTAACGATCGAAGCGTCTTCAAAGATAAGATAGAGTACGCCGACACCGAGCAGTCCCAGACCGACAACGGAAAGACCCATGACGGAACCGCCGGCAAATGCTACGCGAAGTGCCGAACCCATGCCACCCGAACGAGCAGCTTCCGTCGTGCGTACGTTCGCTTGCGTTGCCGCTTTCATGCCGATATATCCAGCAAGCATGGAGAAGAGTGCGCCGCATAGGAAGCAGATCGCCGTCGTCCAGCTTTTGAGCAGCAAGCCGATGAGTACGAATAATACCACGATGAAGATAACAAGCGATCTGTACTCTCTCTTCAAGAACGCCATTGCGCCTTCGCGGATATAGCCCGCAATTTCTACCATTCTTTCATTGCCTTCGGACAGTCTCCCGATGCTTGCGGAACGTACCAAAGCGAAGAGCAACGAAACGGCACCGATAATAGGTGCAATCAAAATCAATTTGTCCACTTCATTCCTCCTAAAAACATATTCAACTAATTGCAACAATCGCAACTGCCGAAATCAAAAACACAACAAAAGCGCCGACCGTAACCTTGCTCAAAATCGCATCTCTTCCGGAGCTTGCTCCTCCGAAAAGATTGGTTCCGCTTCCGTCAACAACGCCGAGTCCGCTTTCCTTCGGCTCCTGCATGAGCACGGAAATAATGATTACAATCGCCGCAATCACCAAAATAATACTGCATAGTGTTAGCACAAATCCACCTCCTCCATAGAATACGCTTTTGCAATATATGGATTCTAACATAAAAGGCTTTGAAGTTCAAGAAACGACGACCCTGCGCGCGAATCTTCACTCTGCTTTTTTATTACAGATACAAAAGAAAGCCCCCGATCAAGGGAGCTTTCAAAGCATTACTTTTCCAGATTGTAAAATGCGCTCTTTCCGGCAAACTCGGATGCTTCTCCGAGATCATCCTCCGTGCGGATGAGTTCGTTGTATTTCGCAACGCGATCCGTACGGCTCGGTGCGCCGGTTTTGATTTGTCCCGTGGACATCGCTACGACGAAGTCGGCAATGAAGACGTCTTCCGTCTCGCCGCTTCTGTGCGAAATGACCGCGGTCATGCCGTGTCTCTTCGCAAGTTCGATCGCTTCGATCGTCTCGCTGACCGTTCCGATCTGATTGAGTTTGATGAGAATCGAGTTAGCAACGCCGAGTTCGATGCCTTTCTTGAGGCGTTTCGTGTTCGTGACAAAGAGATCGTCGCCAACGATCTGAATCTTCTTGCCGAGTTTCTCGGTCATGTGTTTCCAGCCGTCCCAATCCTCTTCATCGAGTCCGTCTTCGATCGAGATGATCGGATACTTTTCGGTGATCATTTCATAGTAGGAAACGAGTTCTTCCGCCGTAAAGCTTCTGCCTTCGCCTTTGAGTTCATAGAGTTTCTTGTCGCGATCGTAGAACTCGCTTGCTGCTGCGTCCATGGCAAGAGCGATATCTTCGCCGGGCTTATAGCCTGCGTTCTTGATTGCTTCCACAATGACCATCAGAGCTTCTTCGTTGGTCTCGAGATTCGGAGCAAAGCCGCCCTCATCGCCGACGCCGGTAGAAAGACCTTTTGCTTTCAGAACGGCTTTGAGTGCGTGGAAAACTTCGGCAACCATGCGGATGCATTCCTTAAAGGACTTTGCGCCTACCGGCATAATCATAAACTCTTGGAAATCGACATTGTTGTCCGCGTGTTCTCCTCCATTTAAGATATTGCACATCGGTACGGGAAGAACGTGACTGTTGACGCCGCCAAGATAGTGATACAGTTCCATACCGTATTCGTCCGCTGCCGCGCGAGCGACCGCCATGGATACGCCGAGAATGGCATTGGCACCGAGTTTGCCTTTGTTTTCGGTTCCGTCGAGTTCGATCATGAAGTGATCGATGGCAATCTGCTCAGAGACGTCAAAATTGCCTACAATCTCGGGCGCGATGATGTCGTTGACGTTTTCAACGGCTTTGGTAACGCCTTTGCCGAGATAACGACTCTTGTCCCCGTCGCGAAGCTCAACCGCCTCGAATTGTCCCGTGCTGGCACCCGAGGGTACCATTGCGCGACCGAAGCCGCCCATTTCCGTTACAACTTCTACTTCAACCGTCGGGTTGCCTCGAGAATCGAGGACTTCTCTTGCATAAATGTCTTGAATGAGACTCATATTTCCTCCTTATGAACAATAATAGATTCACCGGTCATGCGTTCCGGTTTTTGAATACCCATGAGTTCCAACAATGTGGGTGCGACGTCAGCAAGTTTGCCGTGTCTTAGTTCGATGTTTTCGCAATCGCTTACGAGAATCGCCGGGACGGGATTCGTCGTGTGCGCGGTAAACGGTCCACCGTTTTCGTCAAGCATTTTCTCGCTGTTTCCGTGATCCGCCGTAATGAAAACCGCTCCGTCGGCACGGACGATCGCGTCTACGATTTCTCCCACGCAAGTGTCCACGGTTTCGACCGCTTTCACAGCGGCGGGGATGACGCCGGTATGACCGACCATGTCCGAGTTTGCGAAGTTGAGGATGATAAGATCGTATTGACCGCTCTCAATCGCCTCGATGACCGCATCTTTCACTTCAAATGCGCTCATCTCGGGTTGCAAATCGTAAGTCGCGACTTTCGGCGACGGAATGAGGATGCGATCCTCGTTGTCATTCGGTTTTTCCACGCCCCCGTTGAAGAAGAACGTAACATGGGCGTATTTCTCCGTTTCCGCAATCCGTAGTTGTCTTTTCCCGGCGCGCGCAACGACTTCACCGAGCGTGTCCAAGATCGTCTGCGGTCCGAATGCGACGTGTACGTTTTGGAACGTGGCATCATAGGTCGTCATCGTCACATAGAACGGGTGGATGCGATGCTCGCGTTCAAACCCGTTAAATTCATCCTCCATGATGGCGCGGGTAAGTTGTCTCGCACGATCCGGTCGGAAGTTGAAGAAAATGACACTGTCGTCGCTTGTAAGCTTGGCGCGCGGCACCCCATGCTCCGTGATGACGGTCGGAATGAAAAATTCATCCGTAATTGCTTCGTCATAGGATTTTTGGATGGCACCGACGGGATCGTCCGTCTTCTGTCCCTCTCCATACACGATGGCATCATAGGCGAGCTTCACACGCTCCCAGCGATTGTCTCTGTCCATCGCATAGTAGCGTCCATCGATGGTTGCAAGCTTACCGACGCCGATTTTTTCCATATGGGCGATGAGTTCCGCAACATCGTCTTTCCCCGCGTGCGGAGATACATCACGGCCGTCGAGAAAAGCGTGTACATAAACGCGATGGAAATTGCGTCGTTTGAGAAGTTCCAAAACGCCGAAGAGATGATCCATGTGACTGTGCACGCCGCCTTTGGAAAGCAAACCCATGAGATGCACAGCACCGCCATGCTTTTCGGCATAGTCCACCGCCGCATTGAGTGCTTCATTCTCATAGAGTTCTCCGGTTTCAATCGAACGTGTCAGTCGCGTAAGTTCCTGATACACGACGCGACCCGCTCCGAGATTGAGATGTCCGACTTCGGAGTTTCCCATCTGTCCTTCCGGGAGACCGACGGCAAGTCCCGAGGCATCCAGCGTAGTGTTGGGATAGTTTGCTTTGAGCGTATCCATGACCGGCGTCTTGGCAAGGCTCACCGCATTGCCGTCCGATGAGGGTGCGATCCCGTATCCGTCCAGGATCATGAGCATGACGGGACGCATTATTTCTCTCCCAAATGCACAAGGCTCGCGAACGAATCCGCCTCAAGACTTGCGCCGCCAACCAATGCGCCGTCAATTTCACCGGACGCAAGAAGACCCTTGATATTCGTCGGCTTTACACTTCCACCGTAGAGAATCCGAATGGCATCTGCCGTTTTTTCATCGTACATGGAAGCGATCTTCGAGCGGATAAAGCGAATCGTTTCATTCGCATCTTCATCTGATGCGACTTTGCCCGTGCCGATCGCCCAGATAGGTTCATAGGCTACGACGACCTTCACGGCTTCCGCCGCAGAGAGTCCGTTAAGATCCGCCTCGAGTTGTTTCGAGAGCACTTCTTCTACTTTGCCCGATTCGCGTTCCTCGAGATGCTCACCGATGCAAAGGATCGGCTTGAGACCTTTCTCGAGCGCCGTTTTTACTTTGCGGTTAATCCATTCGTCCGTCTCGCCGAAGATATCACGACGTTCACTGTGTCCGATGGCTACATATTCGCAACCTACGGAGAGCAGCATGTCCGCGCTGATTTCACCGGTAAAAGCACCGGATGCTTTGTCGTGGAGATTCTGCGCGCCCAGTTTTACGCCCTCGGGCATAATGTCCTTTAACGCGTAGAGATGCGTAAAGGGTACCAAAAGTGCGGCATCGACGCCGTCCGTATCGAGATCTGCGAGTGCCTTTACGGTCTCCATCGCTTCATCGACCGTCTTATTCATTTTCCAATTGCCGGCAATGAGTTTTTTTCGCATCGCGTCCCTCCTATTTGTCTTCAATTGCTTCAATACCTGGGAGCTTTTTCCCTTCCAAAAATTCGAGGGAAGCACCGCCGCCGGTGGAAACATGGGTAATTCGGTCTTTGAGCCCGGCTTTTTCAATGGCGAGTGCGCTGTCTCCTCCGCCGACAATCGAAACGGCATCCGAAGCTGCGAGCGCTTCCGCTACCGCCATCGTGCCCGCTGCAAAATTTGAGAGTTCAAACACGCCCATCGGTCCGTTCCAGACGACCGTCTTCGCCGATTTGATTTCGTCTGCAAAGCGTTTTGCCGTCTCGGGCCCGATATCCAGGGCTTCCATATCCACGGGAATTTCATCGATGGATACGACTTTGGTCTCAGCGGATTCATCGATTTCTTTGGCAATGACGACATCGACAGGGAGTAAAAGTTTCACACCGCGTTTTTTCGCTCTCTCCATGAGATCCTTCGCGAGTTCGATCTTGTCCTCCTCGAGGAGCGAACGACCGATTTCTTTCCCAAGTGCTTTTTCAAAGGTGTATGCCATGCCACCACCGATGAGAATTGTGTCGACGCGTTCGATGAGGTTCTCGATGACGCCGATCTTATCCGAAACTTTCGCACCTCCCAAGATGGATACAAAAGGACGCTGCGGCGCTTCGAGTGCCTTCCCCATAATCTCGATTTCCTTCTGAACGAGTAGTCCCACTGCAGACGGTAAAATCTTCGAGACACCGACATTGGAAGCGTGCGCACGATGAGACGTGCCGAATGCATCGTTGACAAAGAGATCGGCAAGCCCCGCGAGTTCGAGCGCGAACTCTTCCCCGTTCTTTTCTTCCTCTGCGCGATAACGCGTGTTTTCAAGAAGAGCCACCTCACCCGGTTTCAATGCCTTTACGGCTTTCTCCACTTCGGCGTCTACGACGTGATCGCTCGGAAGAAATTTGACTTCACGATGGAGCAATTCGGATAGACGATCGGCAACGGGGCGAAGCGAATAATCCGGATTCGGCGTTCCCTTGGGACGACCCATGTGGCTCATAAGGATCACACTTGCGCCGGCATCGAGAAGGTATTCAATCGTCGGAATGCTCGCTACAATGCGTGCATCGTCGCTGATCACACCTTTTTCTTTTTTCGACATCGGGACATTGAAATCTGCGCGTACGAGGACGCGTTTGCCCTTATAATCGTAGTCCTTAATGGTTTTTTTCATTCCATTCCTCCTTGAAAAAAGTCCGGTCAGTTGACCGGACTCGACATTACATGTTCTTCAGCACATGCTCGGCAAGGTCGCAAACCCTGTGAGAATAACCCCATTCATTGTCATACCAGGACACAATCTTCGCCATGTTTTCGATGACCATGGTTTGCTCTGGATCAACGATCGAAGAGCGTTCGTCTCCTTGGAAGTCGATGGATACAAGCGGTTCTTCGGAATAACCAAGAATGCCTTTGAGCTCGTTTTCGCTGGCATCTTTGAGTGCCTTGTTGATTTCTTCTACACTGTGTTCTTTCGGAAGTTCAAAGGTAACGTCGACGACGGATACGGTCGGCGTGGGAACGCGCATTGCGAATCCGTTGAGTTTGCCCTTGAGTTCCGGAAGTACCAATGCGACAGCTTTTGCCGCACCCGTCGTGGTCGGTACGATCGAAAGTGCAGCTGCGCGCGCACGTCTAAAATCTTTGTGGAGATTATCGTGCAAGTTCTGATCACCGGTGTATGCGTGAACCGTGGTCATAAGACCCTTTACTACGCCGAATTTCTCGAGAATAACTTTGGAAACCGGTGCAAGGCAGTTCGTCGTGCAGCTTGCGTTGGAGATGACATCGTGCTTCGATGCATCGAATTTGTCTTGGTTGACGCCCATAACAATCGTAATGTCCGCGTCACTTGCGGGTGCCGTGATGATAACCTTCTTGGCACCTGCTTTGATATGTTTCGAAAGACCGGCTTTGTCCTTGAAGACACCGGTGGAATCGATGACGAGATCAACACCGAGTTCTTTCCAAGGAAGATTCTCAGGATCTCTTTCAGAGTAGAAATTGACTCTCTTGCCGTTGATCATGAGATGATCTTCGCCTACCTCGACGGTACCGTGAAACTTTCCGTACACAGAGTCATGTTTGAATAGATGTGCGTTCGCCTTGATATCACCGAGCGTGTTGATTGCAACAAGGTCGATACCTCTTTCTTCTTCGAACAAGATGCGAACAACGTCGCGTCCAATTCTTCCAAATCCGTTTAATGCTACTTTCATCAATAATGCCTCCTTTTTTGCACTTCCTGTGCTTAAGTCTTGCTTTATTCCAACCATTCTTAAGATAGATACCCACAATCCGTTTTTTTATTGCGGGAGACACTACGAACGCGTCTTTTCAAGCGAGACTATTCTACTACATCGTGTGAAAAATATCAAATGATTTAACACATAACCGCGTTGTGTCTTAAAATTCTTTTCTTACCGAGGAATTGGGAATGTGCATCTCATCGCGATACTTCGCAACGGTACGTCTGGAAATCTCAAAACCCGACGCTTCGAGAAGTTTCGTAAGCTTGGCATCGGAGTACGGTTTTTTCTTATCCTCCGATCGAACAAGTTCTTCCAAAACAGCTTTTACCCGTACACACGAAACATCGTCTCCCAATGCGTTTGTAAAAAAAGATTTGATCTCGACCATGCCATGCGGAGTGATAACGTATTTGCCGGAGGTGGCGCGTGATACGGTCGACTCGGATAGTGCCAGCTCGTCGGAAAGATCTTTGAGCCGCATCGGCTCGAGAAAACTCATGCCTTCGCGTAGTGCTTTTTCCTGTCTCTGCACGATGGCTTCCAAGACACATCGGATCGTTGAGGCGCGTTGCTCGAGACTCCGGATGGCAAAGATCGCCTGTGCGCGTTTTTTCTTGAGAAATTGAATGGTGCGTTCATCGTTCGAACGCAGAAGCATTCGTTCCACACTGTGATTGATAAATAGGCGCGGGATGTGTTCGCGAAAAAGATGGACTTGAAAACCCTCTTTCGTCTCGACGATCTCTCCCTCCGGAAAAACATAGGAGCCTTGCTCCTCCGTGCTAAAGCCCTGTCCCGGAATGGGATTGAGATGCTTGATCCGATCCACCGCCCGCAGAACATCTTCCATATCGACACGTTCCACACGCGCAATCCGGTCGAGATGGTTTGCTGCGACGAGTTCCAAGTGATCTTCCGCAATGATCCGTGCGAGTTTCTCTTTCTCAGGAATTTGCAGCACAAGGCATTCTGAAAGATCGCGCGCACCGACGCCGACGGGATCCATCGCCTGCACGATATGAAGTGCTTGCTCGACTTCCTCCACACTCATAAAAAGCGCACCCGCCAATGCGTCGACCGATTCCGAAAGATAACCGCGATGATCGATACTCTCGATGATTGCGATGACCGCTCGACGGAGTTCTGCCGGAATTTTCTCGACGCCTGCCTGACGCAAGAGATACTCTCTCAAAGTCATCTCTTCTTTGTAAAAATCCAAGAAATCATAGTTTTTCTTCTCGACGGGATACGACTCATCCCCAATCGTGCCTGCACTTGAAAAAGCGGCATAATCCGCTTCGTCAAAGCCTTTCTCGACGTCGTCGAGTGACTCGTGGTAACGAGTCTCCAGTTCCAAAAGCGGGTTTTCGTCCGCGATTTTTCGCAGATGCTCTTCAAGCTCCGTGCCCGTGTACTGCAACATCTCGATGGACTGCCGGAGTTCCTGTGTGAGGATTAACTTTTGTTCTTGTTTTAATTGCAGACGAAAATCCACTTTGTCACCTCCTTATTCGTCGATCCATTTTCGAAAGGCGGTCGCAATCGGATACCGCTTCTCCAGTTCCGATTCATCCGCCCAAATGTATTCCGCCTTTTCCTCTTCCACCTTGACACTGTATCCGCGCATTGTCCACTCCTCATGCGTAAAGATGTGTTTTTTCTCGCCCATCTTTTCGATGCGGTTAAAATCGAAGCCAGCTTCTCGCAATACGCGCATGGCTCGTCTTTCATCGAGCAGTCCCTCGGTGTTGTATAGCTCATAAAGCCCTCCAAGAAGACCGTCCGGTCGTTTTTCAAGCGCACAGCGATTGTTGTGTTCGATAAGAAAGACCGTTTTTTTCTTCTTCGTGCGCGGCTTTTTGGGAGATCGAACGGGCAATTCCGTCGCGTTTTCGAGTGCTCGCGCCTTGCAGTCTTCTCCGACGGGGCATTCACCGCATCGTGGCTCCACATTCGGAACGCAGATCATCGCGCCGAGATCCATGATCGCCTGATTGAAATCTCCGGGACGACCCGGATCGAGATAGGCCTCATGAATCGCCGTAATTTCTTTCTTCGTCTTGGTTTCATCGATCGAAGTCGTAATCCCCTCATGACGTGCAAATACCCTCAAGCTGTTCCCGTCCACTGCGGCTCTCGCTTCCCCGAACGCAATCGACGCGACGGCGCCGGCGGTATACGGTCCTACGCCCGTTAGTCTAAGCAGTTCCGCATACGTTTTTGGAGGCTGTGCCGCCATTTGTTTCGCGGCTCGATGGAGATTTGCGGCACGGCGATAATAGCCGAGTCCCTCCCACGCTTTCATCACCTCTTCTTCGCTCGCACCCGCGAGATGAAAGGCATCGGGATATCGCCCCAAAAATTCTTCGTATCGAAACTTTACAGTCTCGACGCGCGTCTGTTGCAGCATGATTTCGGATACCAAAATACGGTACGCGTCCGACGTTTCTCTCCACGGAAGCGTCCTTTGATGTTCGTCATACCAATGTAATAATCTCTTTGAAAAATGCATAGACCTCTCCATGCAAATAGTATACCAAATTAGGGACTCGCCAACAAAAAAAAGACATGACCGCAGTCAAGTCTTCTTTGTTTTTCAATGCTTGATTTTTATTTCGTGCCAAATAGACGATCTCCGGCGTCGCCGAGGCCCGGGGTAATGTATGCGTGGGAATTAAGTTCCGTGTCGAGATTTGCAAGGTAAATATCGACATCCGGATGATTCTTCTGTACGACTTCTACGCCCTCCGGTGCACCGATGATGGCAATGAGTCGAATCGACGTGCATCCATGTTCCTTGAGAAAGCCGATTGCCGCCGAGGAGCTTCCGCCCGTTGCGAGCATCGGGTCGAGAACGAAAATGTCGCGTTCGCTCACATCATCCGGAAGCTTGCAGTAGTATTCAACCGGTTGGAGCGTCTGGGGATCTCTATAAAGTCCGATGTGCCCGACTTTTGCCGCGGGAAGAATGGATAGCATCCCTTCCACCATGCCGAGTCCCGCACGTAAAATCGGTACGATGCCGAGTTTTTTACCGGAGATGCGGTATCCCGTCGTCTTCATGAGGGGCGTCTCGACCTCAACTTGCTCCAGAGATAAATCGCGCGTGCACTCATATGCCATGAGCATGGCAATTTCATTCACAAGCTCACGGAATTGCTTGGAGCCGGTGTTCTTGTCCCTGAGAATCGTGGTCTTGTGTTTGATGAGCGGGTGATCCATTACTACAACTTTTGACATTTTATTCCTCCTCGATGGCTTTTATTTTATTCAGGCGTGCCTCGTGACGACCGCCTTCAAAGGTCTCGTCCAAAAATACCTGCGTTAGTGCTTTTGCAACTTCCACGCCGGTTACGCGACCTCCGATACATAGAACATTGGCATTGTTGTGTCTTCTTGCCATGCGAGCGGTAAACTCGTTATGACAAAGCGCGGCACGAATGCCTTTCATTTTATTCAGGGCAATGCTAATGCCGATGCCCGTACCGCAAATTGCGACGCCGAGATCGATTTCTCCGTCTTGGATTGCTTTTCCGAGCTTCTTCGCGTAATCCGGATAGTCGACGGATGCCTCGGAATCCGTGCCGTAGTCTACAAATGAAAATGTCTTCTTGAGTTCCTCTTTGAGCGTGTATCCTCCATGATCTGAAACAATTCCGACTTTCAATGAAATCCTCCTTTGTTTTTCATTCAACTTCTTTTATCCACGCCGTTTTTGCAAAGCTATACGTCAATCATCCTGCCGCTCGACGCTTTCATAAGACGGTTGTAGAGCGTCTCTCCGAATCCTTTCTCGCGTCGAAATTCAATGAGGATGCGGTCCACGCCGCGTCGATCCATCTCTCTGAGTGCAGAGAAGAGACGTTCTCCCATCACATGCATGTCCTCGCGCGGTCCCATGGCGAACGTAGGCACAGAGAAGCATGCCAATGCATCGTCAAAGACGAGCACGCCCGTTACGGTTTGCGACTCCAGTCGTCTTTGCATCGCCGCGTGCACGCGCTCCCGTTCACCCATGTAGACTTCAACTTCTGCGCGCGGCGCATAGTGTCGATATTTTTGCCCCGGAGATTTCGGAATTTCTCGAGCTTTCACGAGCGCACTGTCGGTCGTGATGTCCGGTATGTAGACCCGCAAGTCTTCTTCCGTATAGTACCCCGGTCTTAGAATCTTCACCGGTTGCGAGGTCAGATCGACAACCGTGGACTCGACACCGATGGAACACGCCCCTCCGTCCAATACGGCGGCAATGCGCCCCTCCATGTCTTCGACCACATCCCGGGCGTTCGTCGGACTGGGTTTCCCGGAGAGATTGGCACTCGGTGCAGCAAGAGGTACACCCGCCGCTTCGATCACGGCGCGTGCAATCGGGTGAGTCGGCATACGAACGGCGACCGTATCTCCTCCCGCCGTCACGCAGTCGGGGATGATATCGCTCTTTGGGAAAATCAAGGTCAAGGGTCCCGGCCATAACGGAAAGAGTGCTTCCCCGAGCTCGGGATCGGGTGTCAATCGCGCAAGTTCATCGCGTTTTGCAATGTGCAAAATCAAAGGATTGTCCGCCGGTCTTTGTTTCGCCGCAAAAATTTTTCGACAGGCGTCCTCGTTGAGACCGTCCGCCGCAAGACCATAGACCGTTTCGGTCGGAATCGCAACGACTTCACCCACACGAAGAAGTGCTGCCGCTTCGTCGATTGCCTTGTCGTCAAGCGTAGGGTTTAGAATCTTCATCGTCCGCCTCCATTTCATAAACCGGATCCATGTGCATGGTAATCGTCACACCGAATCGCTCCTTGATCCTGTGCTCGAGCATATCGATCTCGCGGTGCATTTTTTCGACCGTGATGTTCTTCGGGACTTCGACGTGTACGGAGCCGCAAACTCTCTCTTTTCCGTACTCGTGAAGATCGAGATGATGGTATCCGCGTATATAAGAGCCCGTCATAATGACGGATATAATTTCTTCTTGAAGTTTGTCATCCACTTTCTCGCCTAAGAGTTTCGCCACAGTCGCACGCATGAGAATATACCCATTGTAGAAAAGAAGCACCGTGAGGATGAAGGAGATCCATCCATCCGGTTCGAACGGTAGGAAGCGCGCAAGAAAAAAGCCGAGGAGGATGCCGCCGGTAATCAGACTGTCAAAGAGACTGTCCTTCTCGACCCCGCGGATCAATGTCGAAGAGATTCTTTGATCAATTCTGCGATTGAAGAAAAAGAGAAAGCCTTTCACCGCAATGGAAAAGAGCATACCGTAGCGTACATAATTCGAAAGTTGAGACGGCTCGGGGTTTCGGATCTTCGCCACCGATGCGCGGAAGAGTTCCGCCGCGGTTAGGAGAATCATCGTCGCGACAATAAAAGACGCCACGTATTCGAAACGCCCGTGTCCGTAGGGATGTTGTTCATCCGCAGGCTTCTTCGAAATATAGTAAGAAGCGAGCGTGACACTGCTTGAGAGCATGTCGGCGAGATTGTTGAGTCCGTCGGAAACCACGGCGACACTTGAGATGAGTAGTCCGCCGCTGATTTTGATCGCTGCCAATAACAAATTCGCCGCGATGCCCACAAGTCCGCTCCTCCGAATCAAGCGTTGTCTCGCGCCGGAATCCGTGATGCATCCTTTTCCGTTGTCGGCTTCCCGTTCTCTCATGTCTTCCTCTCAAACACCGTTTTGCATTTGGGACAGGTGATGCGAATTTTTCCTTTCCCTCTCGGAACGCGCAAGCTCTCTTTGCACTTCGGGCAACGAAGATAGCGATGCTCGCGATCCTTGAGTCTGCCTAAAAGACGATAGTAGAATCCCGTAATCGGTGCAAACCATGCCAAAAAGCGAGCGTTTTCGCGGCTTCTCTTTGCAAAATCTCTCGAAAATGCGCGTGCATACACGAGAATGAGCAAAATGAGAGCAAGTGTTCCGAGGAAGGATCGAAAATAGAAATTCGCAAGTGCCGATACGAGTGCCAGTGCGGCGAGAAATTTCGAAAACGAGTCGACCCCGTATCGTCCCGCCATCATGCGGCGTACATTGTCTCTCCACTTGCTCATTGAAAGAGACTCCATATGATATCGGCGACGCTCTTTACTGCCATTTTAACACTTTCAAACACAGACTTCACTCGCTGTGTCGTCTCATTCTTTGTCGTTTCCGTCTCTTCGGATTTGCTTTGCTCTTTCGTGTCGGCTTCACTTTTTGAAACAGGATCATCGGCGTTCTCTCTCTCTTCGCGCTCGGGTTTGCCCTCTTGAAGTCCGACCGACTCCAGACTCTTTTTGGCTTCCGCCATCCATGTGCCGTCGTCGTTTCCACGCGTAATGATAAACCATTCATCCTCGATATAATGGATGAAACGATCGAGTAAATTGCCCGCCTGTTTGGGAATCTGTTTTTTGATTTGCCTTGCAAGGTCCTCTTTATCGATGTTTTGCAAAATGTTTTGACCGATGTTCCCGTTTAGATTTTGCAAAGTTTCCGCCTGCATCGCATCCAGCGAAGCGATCCTTAGAGTGCCCGTTGTAAGTCCGATCCGGCGGACTTCCTCTGCGACAAAACGAGAATCGATTCCCTGAAGTTCGTCGGGCGTCCTCTTTTCAATGACAAGTTCTCCGTCTCCCGGAATATAATAGGCCGCCGCACGGATCGATTTCTCGCTCCCGAGCATTCCTTGTAAATCAAGGCTCAGCGTGAGCGCGCCCGAATCTTCCGCGCCCAAAAGTTTTTTGACGGCATCTGCATCCTCCGACGAAAGGGATTTGTCGATGAGGATCAGTTCTTGATTCTTCGGCATACTCAGTGCCGTCGCAGAGCACGGAATAAGAAAACTTATCGCGAGTAAGATCGCAAGAATTCGTTTGAAGTTCATGATCAGCCTCCCCACTGCGCGAGCCATTTCCCCGGAATCGTCGTACGGAGTTTTTGCACTTGAATCTGCGCATCTCGATAGCGTTTCATCACCTCTTCATAGGGCGCGACATCCATTTTTTTCATCGTAACTCCGTAATATGCACCCACCGTCTCAATGTCTCCCAGTGCTTCATAGAACTGTTCTCCCGCCTCGACACGATCGCGTTCCGATTGAAGGATCTCGGCTGCTTCCGTGACGATTTTGCTTTGCTCGGGGAAAGATCTTGTCTCTTCGATGGTCTCATCGATGAGTGTCTTCTTTTTCTCAAGTGCTTCCTGCAGGAGCTTTTGTTCCGTGCGTGTTGCTTTTTCCATCGCCCGTGTCGTATGGTAAAATCCGTAGCCAACGGCGGCTAGGAGTAAAATGAGCAGGATAAAAAACGCCCGTTTCATGCTTCCGCTCCGTCGGGTTTGATCCGGGTCAGTTCCATCTTGTCGATGGCATCCGATACCAAACCCTCGATGTCGAGTTTTGCTTCGCTCTCGAGAATATCCTCGAGTCGCGGCTTCGTGACCGGTCTCTTGGGCAAAAAGACCGTGCAGCAGTCCTCAAAAGGCAAAATCGAGATCGGGAAGCTGCCGATTCTCTCCGCGACGCTTGTGATATAGCGTTTGTCCATGCCGATGAGCGGTCTTAGAATCGGCATCTCGACACTGCGATTGATGACATCGACGCTCTCAATCGTCTGGCTTGCGACCTGCCCCAAGCTTTCACCTGTGATAAGAGCTTGATAGCTGTGTTCCCGTGCAATGCGTTCGCCGATGCGCATCATAAAACGACGCGAAAGGATCGTCATTTCACGCTCTCGTGCGTTTTGCATAATGCTCTTCTGAATCGGCAAGAGATTGACGCTGAAAAAACTCATCGGTCCCGTATACTCCGCCACGACGCGAGCGAGGTCTTTCGCCTTTTCCTCCCCGCGAATGGGTGTAAAGGGATACGAGTGGAAGTGCAGACATCCGAGTTCCATGCCGCGTCCCGCCATGAGATAGCCTGCGACCGGCGAGTCGATGCCGCCCGATAGGAGTAAAAGTCCTCTGCCGCTCGAGCCGGATGGAAGTCCGCCCGTGCCCTCGATGCGTTCCGTATAAATATAAATGTATTTTTTGACCTCGATATAGAGAATAAAATCGGGGTCTTTGACATCGACTTTGAGATTGGGATTGGACTTCAAGACAATGCCGCCAAGATGGGCATTGAGCTCCGGCGAGTTCATCGGAAACGACTTATCCGAACGATGTGCCTGCACCTTGAACGTCCCGGTCTTTCCCGCGACTACACTGCGGCACGCCTCTTCGCACGCCGCGATGTCCTTATCCACGCGAATTGCAGGACTCATGCTCACGATGCCGAAGACGTGTTTCATCTCTTCGATCATTGCGGGAATGTCGTTCTTCTCTGCTTCGATATAAAATTTTCCCTGTTCCTTATAAATACGCTCCACGTGAAAATGGCGAAGACTTCTGCGTACCTTATAGATCGCTTGATCTTCGAATCTGGAACGATTTTTCCCTTTTAAGGTCAGCTCTCCGTAACTTACACTGATGACGTGCTTCACTTCTTGCCTCCCATCATTTCTCGTAATTCTCCCACTTTTTGTGCAAAAATATCCGCAACGGTGTCCATGTCCTCCACAGAAAAGATATCATCAAGCGAGACCCGAACGACACCGTCCGAAAAACGTGTGTCCAGACCGATGGCCTCCATCACGGAACTTTTCTTGCCTTTGGCACACGCCGATCCGGTGGAAACATAGACCTCTTCCATCTCGAGCATATGGAGGAGCACCTCGGAACGGATCCCCGCAAAAGTCACGGAAAGAATATAGGGACTGCCGTCTTCGGGGCTTAGAATCTTGGAATCCGGAATTTCCGACAGGCGCATTCTAAGACGTTGCCACAAGGCTCTCACACGTTCAAATCGCTCGTCGTTGTCCTTGCGCAGTTCGATCGCTTTCCCAAGTCCGGCAATGGCGTAGACATTCTCCGTGCCGCTGCGCACGCCGCGTTCCTGACCGCCGCCGTATAAAATCGGAGAAAGATGGAGATCTTTCCCCGTCACGAGCGCTCCGATGCCCTTGGGACCGTGGATCTTGTGTCCCGAGAGAGAATAGAGATCCATCGCGTTCATTCTCGTTGGGAGTTTGCCGAAGCCCTGCACGCCGTCCACATGGAAAAGCGTCTTGGGCGAAATCGCACGGATGCGTTTTTGCACTTCGTCGATCGGCTCTATTGTTCCAAGCTCGTTGTTGACTTGCATGACGCTCACAAGGCGCGGTTTCTTCTCGAGTGCATGTTCCAAGGCCGCAAGATCGATCCGTCCCGCTTCATCGACGCCGACCGTGATCGTCTCGACCCCTCGCGCACGGAGCGGCTCAATGCACGCGCGGACGGAGGGATGTTCCACCGCCGTCGTGACGAAGAGATCCCCGCGTCTTAGCGTGCCGAATATGGCAAGATTATTCGCTTCGGTTCCGCCGGATGTGAAGACGACATGTCGTTCCGATGCGCCGAGTTCCCTTGCAAGCGTCGCCCTCGCATCGCGCACGAGATGTTCCGCTTCAAGCCCCAGCGTATGCAAAGAGGACGGATTCGCAAACGAATCCATCGCCCGCACCATGGCATCCCGCACCTCGGGATGCACATCCGTTGTCGCCGTATGATCCAAATAGTACATATGAAGTCTCCTTTACTTCCCCTTATTATACCGAAAACCCGTCAGGGTGAAAAGTTCGCATGCTTGCGCTAAAATAGAAAGACGAGGTGCTCTATGAAAAAGCAAATGATCTTCTTTACAACCGCACTCCGGCGCGACGCGCATATTTTCTTTGTGCAGTTTTCAAATGACAAGACTTTTTTTCTGTCCCATGACGCCGATGAAATAAGTCGACGCGCTTTTTACCGCGCCCTTTGCGATGAATTGGAGGGTGAGATCATCCATTACGCCGGCGACACATCCTTTTTCCCTTTGCTTGCCCGCGCAGTGCAGGAAACAGGTCTCAAATACCCGACGTTTCATTCGCGGGATCTCTATGTCGAAGCGAAGAAACTTCTTCCCTATCGCGTTTCGAGAGATCGCATCGTGGAAGAACTTCGTCTCGAGTCGCCTGTCTCGCCGTATGAGATCCAAAAACTCTACAAGAAAGGCGTGACGAAAGAAGACCTCTTGCCGTTCTTGCCCGCGCACCGAGTCTTTCTCACATCGCTCGAGGCCGCTCTTGAGACGTGTCGGAGACGGTTTTTTGTCCGGTACCGCGGAGGAGTTCTCTTCTATCTTCCCGACGGCTACAAAAACGGAGTCTATACGGGAACGTTTGAAGATGGAGTCAGTGATCTTCACTATGTCACGCCCGCATTCATGCTCGAAGTGAAGAAAAATGTTTTTCGTTTCGCCCCCGAAGCAAAAGAAGCACTCTTAGAGGGATCACCGATCCTCTATCACGATGCGCGGTATATGAAAGGCATTTCTCATCACCGCGATAACCATCTCCTTGCGCCCGAGGATTTTCTCTTGGAAGACGGCGACGGGCGTACGGAGATCGATGAATTATTTCGAATTGTTTTTCAAACGATGACCAAGGAGGCATAGCATGAACTATATCGGAGATATTTATCGTCCGCCCAGCGAGGCATACAGTTTTATTTTGCAAGCGACGGTCGGCTGTGCCAACAACACCTGCACCTTTTGCAAAATGTACAAAAAAGACCGTTTTTTCATCAAACCGCTCGAAGAGATTCTAAACGACGTGCGAGAAGCCGCTGCGTCCGCACCGTGGCGACGCGTTTTTATCGGAGACGGCGACGCACTCGTCATGCGCACGGACATGATCCTCGCCATCCTAAAGGAAATCAATCGCACGATGCCCTTTGTGGAACGCATTTCCGCCTATGCCACCGCGCTCGACATTCTTCGAAAGACCGATGAGGAGCTCTGCACACTTCGCGAGGCGGGTCTTGCCATGCTCTACATCGGCGCGGAATCCGGCAGCAATCGGGTTCTCCAAAAAGTCGACAAGCGCATCACCGCGGAGGAAACGCGCGCGGCGCTTGTGAAAGCGAAGAAAGCGGGCATTCGGACCTCCGTTACGCTCATCAGCGGTCTCGGCGGCAAAGAACTATCAAGAGAACACGCCATCTCTTCGGCACGGCTTCTCTCCGGAATTCCCGTAGACTACATCGCCTATCTCACGCTGTATCTGGAACCCGGTTGTCCCATGTATACGGACTATATCGAGGGTCGTTTCGTCCCTCTCTCCGCAGAAGACGCACTCCGTGAAATCAAACTCTTCCTCGAAGAGATCGACTGTGACGGTGCGGAGTTTCGCGCGAACCACGCATCGAATTATGTACCGCTTGCCGGTCACCTCAACCGTGACAAAGAGAAACTCCTGGAGACCATCGACCGCGCTCTCAAACATGACGCCCTGCGCAGCGAAAGCATGCGTGCATTGTAATGATTTCCAAATTGTACCGTGCCACAAAAAAACGCCTACAGGTTCATCGCCTGCGGGCGTTTTTTCATGTCTGTTTCGGTTGATGCGACACGATCCATGAAGAGAACGGATGGATGCGTATGGGTTAGAACGATTTTGTCTTTAACGATGAGCGGCTGAGTCGACGCCTGCGGTCGGGATTCTCATACCTCTACGCGCGAGATATTGTTGGATATCGCCGAGTGTCCAGAGCGGACTTTCACGATTCGACCAGAGTTCTTCAAAACCTTTCCCGCTCTCCATGATTTTGATATATCGAGAGGTTACGGTGCTGTCGATGTCCTCATACCGTTTTTCGGGTTCTTTTTCCGGCTGTTTTTCGAGTTGTTTCTCCGGCTCTTTTTCCGGTTCTGCCGGTACATTCTCACGCCCGAAGTCAAACGGACGTCTTGCCGAGGGATCTTCCTTGTTAATCGGGACGAATACGTTGTACCGACTCTCAGTGCCGGGCTGACGCTGACCTGCAGCAGTACTCGGCGGAATGAGTTCTACAGCCATTGCCATAACCGGCATCAGACTCATGCACAGTACAAGTGCCAATGCGACTCTAGCGATACGTGACGTTCTTTTTTTCATCTTGCTACCTCCTTTTTTCTTCCTTCTTGTTCTTTTTTCTTTCGGTTGTGAGGAGTCGTTTGTTTGGGGGAGCGCCTCCTCGTCACCGTGCCGTGCATGCACGCGGCTTTTCGGTTCGCATCTTGTAGACGCTTTCCTTGATTCTTATGATACGTATGCCCCCACTTCGGGACATCATCCCAAAGGATGATTTTTGTGGCATTCATTGCGCAAACCGTCGTGATTCCTGTCGTATGGATCGTTTTCTTGTTATAATGTAGGAAATGGATTTCTCGACTTTCGAGATTTTATACTGCCGGATTCAGAAAGGAGGCTCTCATGTATCGCAAAGAAATTCTGACCTACTGCATCTCGATATGTTTTGTCCTTACGGCAGCACTCTTGCATCTTTTCGATGCCCTCGGGCGGATCCGTTGTTCCGTGCATATCGTGATTTTTTGTCTCTATACCTTTGTCATTTTTCTGTGGCGGCGAAACATGGAGAACAGATTGTTGCGCGCGGCTTCGATTCGGTGTTTCCAAAGCATCAGTTATCTTCTCGTCGTATATCTTGCACTGCGGACGTTAAAATATGAAATTCTCTTCGGTCATCCCCTCGCCATTCGATACATTCGTTACGGCTATTACTTCTGCACGCTCCATATCGTCCATCTCGTATTCTCGACTTCTCTTATGATTGCAAAGTCCGAGCGCGATCCGGTGAATCAACGTTGGCGTTTTCTCTGGATCCCGACGGAACTCTTCGTGGTACTGATCCTCACCAACGAACTCCACGGACTTGCTTTTTCACTCACAGCGCAAGGCGTCCACGAATACGGTCCGATTTTCTATGCGGTGCTTGTCTACATATCTTTGCTTGCCGCCATGACACTGATCTTTACGCTCAAGCCGTCGTTCGAGACAAAACAATGGAAGCCGATTCTCTTGCCCGTCGTGATTCTCGTGCTCTGGATTCTCTATACCTTTTTCTATATCTTCGACTGGCAACCGTTCCGTATCGTGAAACTCATGTTCGCGAGTACCGAATTTAATATCCTTGCGGTCATTCTCTTCATCGAATCCCTGGTATTCATGAGGCTATTGCCGTCGAATCGCGGGTATCAGCGTTTTGTCACCATGTCTGCACTCAATATCGGAATCATGGATCAAGACGGAATGATGATCATACGTCCCAAAGAGGGACCGACGGTCGATCACACGCTCGTCCTCAAGGCACTTCACGAGCCGGTCGCGCTCGATCCGAATACACTGCTCGAGAGTGCGTCAATCCGAGGCGGACAGTCGTTTTGGTTTACCGATCTTACCGATTTGAACGCCCTCAAGGCACAACTTTCCGCGCTCAACGAAGATATGATGAGCGAGAACGATCTTCTCAAGGCGAACAACAAGCTCCGGGAAGAGCGGGCAAAACTCGAGGAGCAAGAGGCCATTCGTTCCGCGATCGACGCCAAATTGCGTCCGCAGTTTCAGAAACTCGGTGTCCTCATCGAACATTTGCCCGAAGAAGAATCAGCATTTGAACGCGTACTGAAAGATGCCTGTGTCTACAATGTGTATATCAAACGGTATGCGAACCTCTATCTCCTCTCGAAGACGAAACCCGTCCTTCCCCTCGGGGAACTTCGCCTTGCATTCTCGGAGTCGATGGAGTATTTGCGACTGAGAGGCGTCAAAACCGAACTGAATTGGAATGGAACGGGCGAACTCAACGCCCAACTGTCGCTAGCGATTTATGAGTTTTTTGAAACTGTCGTGGAGTCTCATTTCTCCGATCTCTTCTCGATCGCCGTATGCCTTCATAGAGAACGGGACAAATGGAAATGGACGATATCGATTCGAGCAACACGCCACTCCTCGCTCAATGGCAAAGTCTCGAAATCGCAGAATCTTGAAATTAAAGAACGCATGACAGATGCGGGCATCGAGTGGCAAATCACGGCGAAAGGAGGAGAGTGATGAATCTTCACAATGTATATGACGGCGTCCTTTCAATCGTTTTTGTCATCTGTCTTTTGCTCCTCATCATGAGTATCCGTATTGCCGTCGAACTCGCGGATATCCGCGCACGCTCCAATGCGTTTCTCTACAGCGTCCTCCTCTTCTTTGCAAGTTTCGTCCCGGCACAGGTTTTGGCGGATCGAAGATCCGGTGATGCTATGGCGCATTCTTTATTGCACGTTTCTTACGGTCTCGGCTGTTACCTCTTCACGGTACTCATCCTCGAGATACTTTTTATGCGAAGGATCCTCCTCGTACGCAAAAAAGAGATTGGCAAGAACTCGATCAAAGAGAGTCTCGACAATCTCCCGGACGGAATTTGTTTCTCGAAGCCCGACGGCACGCCGATGCTCGTCAATCGCGCGATGCAGGAACTGAGCTACGATGTCTTTGGAAAATGGCTCGTCAACGACGTTGCGTGCGCCCATGCAATCAAAGAAAACCGCATTCGTCCGCGTGTCGCCATCTTAAAGCGCGACCCCCTCATCATCGAGAGCTGCGAACATGTCTGGATGATCAAAATTCTAGAGCACCCGACGGTACGGGAGACTTTGGCATACAATATCACACCCGAGTGGCTATTGTTTCAGGAAATTCAAAAGAAAAATGAAGACATCAAAAAAGTAAACAAACGGCTCAAGAAATATCAGCAAGACGTCGCCGCATACACGAGACAAAAAGAAATTCTACAGGCGAAGATTCGCATTCACGACAAAATCGGTCAATCGCTCATCTATTTTCGACATTATCTTGAAAAAAAGGATAAAAGCGAAGAAGATCGCAAGAATCTCATCCGCCTGTGGACGGAGAGTCTGTTGGTACTCGACGAGGACAAGGAGGCTCCTCCGATGCGCTCATCCTGGGATCGACTCCTCTCGACGGCGGCAACCCTCGGCGTTGCGATCCGGGTCGACGGCAGTCTCCCGCAAGACGAAAAAGATCTCGCCGTTTTGGTAGGCATCGTCCACGAGGCACTCAACAATGCAATTCGCCACGGAGAAGCCAAGAATGTACACATTACGTTAAGAGAAGATGAACTTAGGGATTACTGCACGATCTCGAATGACGGCAAAGCCGCGACGGAACCGATTCGAGAAAAAGGCGGACTCAAAAATATCCGACAAAAACTCGCCCTCTGCGGCGGAGATATGGAGATTTCCACAACACCCGCATTTACACTGAAACTGTCTTTTCCCAAAGGAGCAAACAATGACTTATCAAATTATGATCGTTGACGACCAATTCGTTTCGCGCGAACTATTTAAGCTCTACATCGATCAATCGCCCCGATATGAGGTCGTGTATTCGATTGACTCCGCGATGTTTGCGGACACCTATGTCCTCAAGAATCGTGTGGATCTCATCATCATGGATATCCTCATGCAGGACGGATCAAACGGACTCGACGCCGCGGAGAAAATCAAAAAAATGCGCCCCGATATCAAGATCATCGCAGTCACCAGTATGCCCGAGGTCTCATGGATGGAGCGCGCAAAAAAGATCGGGATCGAGAGTTTTTGGTACAAAGAAGTCTCGGAAGAAACGATTCTTGAGATTATGGATCGCACCCTTGCAGGTGAATCCATCTACCCCGACAAAACGCCGGAAGTAACGCTCGGACTTGCCAAATCGACGGAGTTCACACCTCGGGAGATCGAGGTCTTGAGGCTTCTTACGACAGGCGCGGGAAACGAGGAAATCGCGGATAAACTCCACATTTCTCAGAATACGGTAAAGACCCATATCAAGCATTTGCTCGAGAAAACCGGCTTTACAACCCGCACACAACTCGCCATTCAATCACGAATCACGGGTTTTGTCATCGAAGACGAGTAGCAACCGCATTCCGATCAAAAGCCAATCAAAAACCTCTGCATCGTGGAGAATCCGATGCAGAGGTTTTTCTTTGCCGAAGCTCCGGAGATCTTCGGATGCGCACATTGCGGCAAGCATGTGCGCCGGTATGAGGTAGAGATGAATCTATTTACTTTGCGCGCGCTTAGAGGCGCGACGTAAAGTCATATGGATTGATGTTCCGCATCCATCTATGCGGTACGTTTTTGTTTCTTCGGAAGTTCCTTCCACATCCAAAGTGCGGCGACGACGAGGAGAATACTCGCGCCGAGCATAAGATAAAGTCCGAATGCACGAAATTCCTTGTATTCTTCCAGTGCTTGATATTGATACGCACCAAGCGCAAGATTGAGGGTCGCAAAGATGAATGAGAGCACTTTCTTCTTTCCAAGGCAAGCAAGGATCGTAAAGAGGGATAGTGCCGTCAAGAGGATGCCCGAGCCAAAACTGTCGCCGGGTTTTAAGAGATTGAATTTCATGCCAAAAACATCCACCGCCGGCAAAATCGTCGAAAGAATCACGACGACGGCAATGAGAATGACGGCAATTTGACTCGTGTATATTTTTTTCATGGTGTTTTCCCTTCTCCAATCGCAAGCGTAGCATGTCTCCTATTTCTTATCATTTTTGCGATCCATCTCTTCGAGTTTTTTCTTATTCTCGAAGGCCTCTTCGAAAACGCCTTTCTCGATTGCTCTTTTTAATTTCTCGTCTTTCTTGAGATTGAGCTTGTTCCCTCGGAGCTCCGATGTGTTTTCGCCGGAGATGGTCTTACTCGTAAGTCCATATTTCGCCGTCAGATATTCATCCGTTTGGACGAGATTCGAGATTTCATGCGCGGTTTCCAGTTCGTAATGATGTCTCTCGTTGGAATTGCGATAGCGCAGATAAATCGTGTAGTAGAAGACAAATCCGGATACGAGAAGGAGCCAGAAATAGCCTCTCGAGTCTTGAAATTTGGTGCCGTTGAATCGTTCGAGCATGGCAAAGAGATTGAGGATGTACGCCGCGACCCCTCCGAAAATTTCGACGAGAACCGAAGTTGCGAAGAGTTTCTTAAAATGGATGGGCACGCTTCCCATGGTTTCCTCGGTGCGCGCGTTGACGGCGACATAGTGTAAAAGCTGTTTCTTGCCTTTGGTCTGCATATAACTGTAGAGCCAAACGGGTAGATAGGCAGCTTTCCACGAGTCGCCTTTGATCTCGTAATCCTCTTCCTCCCAGCATACGCCGCGGTCGTACTCCTCGACCGTATCCTTGGCGGCAAGTCTCGCTACGTCGGAACTCTGTGCCTCGATTACCTCTCGCAAGGCGCCGATATTGGTGTCCCTCTTCTCCGAGGTATAGCCGGTCAAATAGTTCGCATTGTACGCGACGCAGTTTTCGGTATCGAATGGCATGATGGAGTTGATGATATTCGTTGTTTTTTCTTTGGAATTGTAGTCGAGCTTGTCACTGCTCGATTCGATGGAGAGATCGTCGATCATAATATCGAACTCCCTCCCGACGCGATAGACATCGGCATCGTACTCATAGTGCTTGTGGTCGTCATCTCCGACTTCGCGACATGCCGTCTCGATTTCGCCTTTTCCCATAAGTTTCATATGTGCGTTGACGTCGACGAGCATATAGGGCATGTACACGCCGGAAATGTTCTCGGTTGAAAATTCCCTTCGAAACGTCGGATGTGCAAAGAATCTTCTGGCATGCACAAATGCTTCGATCTTTTCCCGTGCGTCTTCTTTGGTGACCTTGAACGGTAGAATCACGTCGGGTACCGCGCCGTTGGGGATTTGATTGTTGATGGAAAGCGTATTGCGACACCAGTGGCAACGCGCCTGCGTGGAGGTTCGCGTATCGACGACGACCTCCGCCCCGCAACTCTCACATTTCATCGTGATGATATCTTCACTCGATTCGTCGATGTCCTTTGCTCCGCCGCGCACGCTCGTCCCTTCGAGTGTCACGATCTCTTCATCTTGCGGTGCCAACTCGAGTTCAAACTCGTGCCTGCAAAAATTACAACGCAGTTTTCCCGTCTTGGTATTGGTCGCGATATCCGTCGCGCCGCATTTTGGACATTTGACCTGTCCGTCTTTGAGCTGCGTTTCCGTCTCGATTACGCGGATATCTTCCGCTTCGTCTTTCATGGCGCACCTCTACAGTCCTAAGACTTCGGCTTTGATCTTCGCAAATTCCTCCTCGGTGATGATGCCCGCGTCGAGAAGTTTTTTCATCTTGAGGAGTTTCTCGGTGGGGTCTTCTGCGGTTTCTCCCGATCCTTGCGGTGCGTTCTGCGCGCTTGCAGTGCTTTCTACTGTCGCCGCGCCGAAATTCGGCTGATACGAGTTTCCCGTATTCGGTTGTTGGGTGCCGGACATCATGCCGCCTGCCGCGTTCATTCCCATGCCCATAAATGCCATATTCGCTCCGCCGCCGTTTTCGCCTGCGGATTGGAGTCCTCTCGCCGCCGCTTGTTGGAAGAATGCGTTCCCGCGACTGCCGGAAAGTGCATCGGCTTTCTTGACATCGGACATGAGTGCCTTGGTGTCCTCGTCATATTCGATCGCAAGGATTGCGGTCTTTACGATCTCAATGCCTCTGTCGGTCTTCCATTGATATCCGTCTTCCACGGCTTGAGAAAGGGACTTCGCAAAACCGATTTGATCGCCCTGGATCTTACTCATACGATTGCCCTTGGACGGGTCGTTCGTATAATTGGAAAAGGCAGCCGAGAGACTTCCCACCACTTCATTAAAGAGTTGTTCCGCCGCGTCATTGTCCATGTCAGTGAAGTCAAAGACCGGCGCGCCTGCAAGAAGATATTTCTGCGGAACGAAATTCTTCACGAAGAGAAGCGGGTCGACGATCTTGAGCGTATACGTACCGCGCGTCACCGCGCCGACCTGTGTGCCGAAGAATGCATCGTCCCAGTAGATCTCACTCTGCGTGCCGAAGCGATTGTTCGGGATCTCCTTGAGATTGACATAGAAAGCAAGTTGTTGCGAACCGACCTGTCCGCCGAATTTGATTTTCTCCCATGTGGACTGAATCAGCGAACCCATGATACCGTCTCCCGCAAAGATGCTCTGCGAGTTCACATCATCCGAGCGGAAAATAAATCCGCCTGCTTCCGCCACGATGCCCGTGATCATGCCGTCTTGCATCGTGATGAGTGCCGTGCCTTCGGGAACGATGATCTTGCTGCCGTTACTGATGATATTGTCGTTACCCTTGGTGTTCTCACCGCGACCGTGATTTTGCCCCTGCGGTTTCGCGGGAAAAACTGCCGCCGTTGCCGGAATCGATGAATCCGGCATGTAAAAATCCAACCATTGATCTGCCAAAGTGCCGCCCAGTGCTCCTGTAAAAGCTTTGATAAATCCCATTGTCGTCCTCCTTATGGTAGCATGATTGACATCGAAAATAGATGTCGCGTTCTCCAACTGCATATTCATCCTATCCATTTTTTCCATCTCCCGCATCCTCTAAATGGGTGATTTGTCGATTTCTATCTCCGATAAAACGCATGAAGCGGAATAAAAAATCCCCCAAATAAAAAATCCCCCAAAAGAGGGCTTGCGTCCAACTTTTGGGGGGCTCTATCACGGAACGTCTATTTTTTTTTGCGATCGAAATTCCGCGACCATGTCCTTGAGCGATTCAAAGACACGTCTTGGATGGTAACCCAACATGCGTGTTGCTTTGGTATGGTCATACACGCTCCCGTCGGTAAGCGTGTGGAGCGAATAAGCGGTAAAGAGCGGTTTTTGCTTGCGGACGCGATCCCACCACTCGCTGATCGGAACGACGGATTTGAGAATCCACTTCGGCACGAAGCTCTTCGGCATTTTCCGTCCGCTGATCGTCTCAAGATCGTTTGCGATCTCGGAGATATCCGCGCGTTCGTTGGAGAGAATATAGGTCTCTCCAGCCGGTCCGTCCAAAGCCTTAATGACACCCTCGGCGACGTCGCGCACATCGACAAAGTCATATCCACCTCTTGCAAGCGCGGGTATTTTCCCAGTCAGAAGTTTTCGTACGAGCGTACTCATATGCCCGCCGTGCGTGTCTCCGGGACCGATGATGCCCGCAGGGTGCACGACCACGGTCTCCATTTGTTTGCCGGCTGCGAGGACGAGTGCCGTCGCCTCCGCTTTGGTCTTGGCATAATCGCCGACGACACGTTCGGGGTCAAAATCTTTTCGCTCGCGAATGGGTGTCTTCTCGATCGGCAGCGCATGCACGCTCGAGACATATAGAAAACGCTTGATGCCGGATTTCTCTGCGAGATTGAGAAGTGCACGAGTGCCCTCGACATTAATCTTCCTCAAAAACTTCATTCTTCGATTGGTAATGTCGATTGCTCCGGCACAGTGAATGAGTTTTGCTCCTTCGACGTTTTCAAAAAACGGCGGCAGTGTTTCGGGTTTGCCGAGATCGCCGTAGACGACCTCCGTCTTGTCGTGTTCCATTGCCTCGGCTTTTGCATGCTCCGACGGCAAGAGAAGAACGCGCAATTTTTCGCCGCGCTCCAAGAGGTAGCGATAGATCCATGAACCCAAGTGTCCCGTTGCTCCTGTCAGTAATATCATCGTACCATCTCCTCTCTTTTTTCATTGTACCCTTTTTTTCGTGCTATAATCACCCCGAGGAGGTTCTTTATGAAAAAAACGGTTCTCATTCTCGGCGCGTCGGGCGGGATCGGTACCGCCATCGCGCAAAAACTCGCGACCGAGTTTATATTGATTCTTCATGGCAACAAACATCAAGCAAAGCTTCAACAAACGGTCGCCGATCTAAAAAGTCGCGGTCACGAAGCCTGTGCTTTGTTTGCCGATCTTTCGAATCCCGAAGAGATTACGCGTTTCACTGAAGAGATTCGCGCGCATTTCTCCACGATCGACGCCATTGTCGGGGCACAAGGCATCGCCCATTACAATCTCTTCCAAGATACGAGTGACGAGGACATGGATTTGCTCTTCTCGGTCAATGTGTTCGCACCCATCCGCATATTACGCGCGTTTCTCCCCGATATGATCCGTGCCAAACGCGGCGACATCGTCCTCTTGTCTTCTCTGTGGGGTCTTGCCGGTGCATCTTGTGAAACCGTCTATTCCGCGACCAAAGGTGCGCTCAATGCACTCACCAAATCCCTCGCGCTCGAGCTCGCGCCGAGCGGAATCCGCGTGAACGCTCTTGCTCCCGGTGCCGTGGAAACCCCTATGCTCGATCCCCTAAGCGCGGAGGATCGACGCGTCCTGCTCGAGGAAATTCCGCAACATCGCATCACGTCCCCCGCCGAAATTGCGGAGACAGTGGCGTTCTTACTCTCAGACGCGTGCCCGACCCTTACAGGGCAAATCTTGAGCCTCAACGGAGGACTCTATGTGTAAATCGACGATCCAAAAATGCCTCTCGTGCTTGAGAGGCATTTTTTTATTGCGCGCGCAGTATTTCGATTGCGCGTTTTAATTGTGTGTCTTCATCGAGATGATCCGGACCAATCGATTTGACATCTTTGGGCAATTCGACCTCGATATCCGGTTTGATGCCGACTTTATGAATCTTATTTTTCTTAGGCGAAAAATATTCCTGCACGGTGAGTTTCACCGCCGCTTGGGAACCGTCGTGGAGTTCAAAAAAGCTCTGGACGATCCCTTTGCCGAAGGTCGTCTTACCGACGATCTTGGCGCGTCCGTAGTCTTTGAGTGCGCCCGTGAGAATTTCACTTGCCGACGCACTGCCCGCATCGACGAGCACGACCATCGGAATATCGTACATCTCCGGGGAAGATTTTTGCACGAATTCTCTGCCGCGTTTGTCCACTTGATAGAGGATCGGGCCCTCCGGCAAGAGCATATCCGCAATTTCACATGCCTGATCAACGAGTCCGCCCGGATTGCTCCGTAGGTCCAGCACGAGTCCCTCGGCTCCGGTCTTGACTGCGTCTTCAATCGCTTTGTGAAATTCCTCTGCCGTCGGCTCTTCAAAGCCGCTGATGCGAATATAAGCGATGTGATCCCCGAGATCTTTGGCGGTGACCGTCGGTTGCACGATGGTTTCGCGCTTGATGTCGAATGTGTATTCTTTCGACTCGCCGTCTTCCTCGCGCAGAACCTTGATGACGACGTTCGTACCTTCTTCGCCGCGCATCATCTTCGCCGCTTGGCTGAACATCGACGCGTCGACTTTCGTGTCATCCACTTGGAAAATCCGATCGCCGGAGCGGATGCCCATGCGCTTGGCGGGACCGCCATCGATCGGCGCAACGACGACGATGTCGTCATCACGCGCGGTTAATTGCACGCCGATCCCGACAAAAGAACCGGACATCTGCGTTTTGAGATCGTCATACGCTTCCTTGTCGAGATATTCGGAATACGGATCTTTGAGTCCCTGAAGCATGCCGCGATATTTACCGTTCTCGATGTCTTCGGCTTTGTACTCGAAGAGAAAATTCTCATCGATCAAACGCTTGATGAGTGCCTCCCGCGCCGATCCGTTCGCACGGTTCATGAGTCTCAGTCCGAAGAGCAGACCGATCACAAATGCCACCACAATCGCCAAAAAGAGCGTTCTTCGCGCTCTTTTCGGACTACGGATCACAGATCCCGGATCTTCCGTCTGTTCGATTTCCAATTCAAAAGTGTTTTGATCTTCCATATCATTTCCCAATCGTCCGTCCGAGGACTATAAGAAATTTCTCGGATTGACGGCGTTGTTCATCGAGTTGCCGCCGACACGGACTTCAAAATGTAGATGCGGTCCGGTCGAATAGCCTGTCGAGCCGACGCCCATGATGACGTCTCCGGCGTTCACCTGTTGCCCGTTCGAAACGCGAATCGATCCGTCCGTACCGTGACCGTAGAGCGTGTAGAGTCCACCGCCGTGGTCGATGATGACCATGACGCCGTAACCGCCCCAACCCGCATAGACAAC
This sequence comes from uncultured Peptostreptococcaceae bacterium, assembly GCA_947283485.1. GTDB lineage: Bacteria > Bacillota > Clostridia > Tissierellales > Peptoniphilaceae > CAMYOU01. The sequence goes on along the minus strand of CAMYOU010000007.1, from coordinate 22,294 downwards.
CGTCCCGGCGCGTGCAGCGACGATCGGCGTTCCGGGAGGTGCGGCGATATCAAGACCCGTGTGAAAATTTCCGATTTCCGCAAAAGGTGAATTGCGCCCGCCAAATTCGCTCGTTACATTGTTGCTTGCAGGAAGCGGCCATGCAAGCTGACCGACAGCGGTGACGTCAATGTGCTTGACGGATTTCCCCTGTGCAGCCGCTTGACGATCTCTTTCCGCAGCCGCCGCGCGGATTTCCGCGTCGATGGCTTCTTGTTTTTGAAGGAGATTGTCGCGCACGCTCTGTGCGTACTCGAGATCGGATTGAATTTTTTCGAGCAGAGCGTCTTTGTCCTTCTGCTTTTGCTCGAGATCTTTCTTGGCATCTGCCAACGATTTGACCAGCTTATCGAGTGATTTCTTGCTGGTATCAAGTTCATTCTTGCGCGTACGTACTTCGCCCTCGTATTTCTCGAGATCGTCGATCAAAGTCGTATCGTGCTCGACGAGATTGGAGATGAGTCTCGTCTTACTCAGTAAGTCCGTGACATTGCGCGAACTGAAAATCAGTTCGAGATAATTCGTCTTACCGCTCATATACATCGCCTGCAGACGTTTCGTAAACAATTCCCTCTTCTCCTTGAGGTTCTTATTGACATCCACCATTTCACGCTTGGAATCGTCGATTTTTTGTCGAAGTTGCGTGATTTGAAGCTCGATGGCTTCGATGTCGCGTGTAAAATCCGCGATCTCACCGTCGAGTTCCTTTAATTCCTGCGTAACGTCCTGCGCCTGTTCTTTGTATTTTTCAATATTCGATTCCGTCTGTCTGAGGTTCTCACGGTTTCGATTGCGTTTGTTCATAAGTTCCTGTTGAGAGACGCCGTAGGCGGTCTGCGTCGTCAACAAAAAGGCGAGCACGCCCACGCCGATTTTTTCTCTAATTTTCATGCCGACCTCCTAAACTCTGAGATATTTCTTCATCGAGAAGAGCGATCCGATGATGCCGATGCCGACACCGAGTGCGATAAAGATGATCACAAGATCCGCTCGAATCGTCACGGGTCTTACGAGACTTGCGTAGAAAAATCGTCCCATGGCGTCATTAAGTTGCGTGTACATCTGCCTGTAACCCAAATAGACGATTGCAAAGGAAAGTCCGGCGGCGATGAGGCCGAAAATAACGCCCTCGATGATGAACGGACCCTCGATAAAGCCGTTTCTCGCTCCGAGATGTCGCATGACGCCGATTTCCTTGCGTCTTGCAATGACGGTGAGTTTTACCGTATTGGAAATGACAAAAAAAGCCAAGAGCACAAGTCCAATCATGATGACCAGTGCGGCAATCTTGCCATAATTGGCAAGTTGTGTAATCTTTTCGATCAAATCCTTGTAATATCCGATCGTATCGACGCCCTCTCGGTTCTTGTATTCCTCGACGAACTCTTTGGCGTCGTTGATCTCATTGATCTTGACGGAAAAAGACGCCGGCAATACATCTTCACCGAGATTGTCAAGAAGATTGGCTTTCTCTCCAAGGTCTTCGCGCATGGATTCCAGTGCCTCTTTGGACGTCTTGAAGGTCACCTTGACGACACGACGATCCGCCTCGAGATCCTGTTGAATGGCTTTTACGATATTCGGCGTCGCGCCGACTTTTAAGAAAATCTCGATGTCATCGACCTTTTTTTGCGTGTCGCCGATGATATTGTTGACCCCGAGTGCTCCGATGAGCACAAATCCGAGAATTACAAGAACTGCCGTGATGGAGGTGATGGATGCAATGCCCATCCCGCGATGTTGCCATGCGCCCTTGAATCCCGCGCCGATGACATATCGCATTCTTCTAATCGCGTGCATGGTCATCCTCCTCTCCCGGTAAACGACCAGTCATGAGTGCCTCGTCCATGCGAAGCTTCTCGATATAACGCTTCCCGAGTTCATAGGGACTGAGTTCTTCTTCCAGCTCTTCTTCGGGCTCTTCCTCGAATTCTGCCTCCGATGGCTCCTCGCTTTCGAGCATTTCTTCGTCGTTCGGAACACTCTTGGAAAAATCGTCTGGAAAGTCTACGATCGCTTCTTCGGTTTCATCCGGGGCTTGCGCCTGATCGACAACCGGCATGTCAGAGACCTCTTCAACTTCGATCTTCGTTTCCGGTTCCCTTTCCGCGATCACTTCTCTCCGATTTTCTTTTGCGATTTCCGCTTCAGATGAATCCGGAGACGATGCTTCATCCGCCACGCGAGATTTCACATCCGTCGATTCACTCGATCCTTCTTCCGTGTCTTCTTCCTGATTCTCGCTCGGATCCGCTTCCACGACCGGAACGGTTTCGTGAGTGTCGACAATCACGGGGATTTTTTTCGTATCACCCACGGTAAGCTCGGATGTTTCCTCCGAAGATGTCTCTTCGGAAGCGAGTTCTTCCGTGCATGTGCATTCAGACTCTTCGTCGTAGAACACATTTTGTTCCCCTTGGTATGCACCGTGCTCTTCATCTCGCACAAGTCTGCCGCAATTGAGTTCGAGCACGCGCCGTCTCATGGAGTTTACGATATCTTTCGCATGCGTCGCCATGATAATCGTCGTCCCCGATGCGTTGATCTCCTCAAGGAGTTTGATAACTTCCTCGGCAGTCGCACTATCAAGATTTCCCGTAGGCTCATCCGCAATGAGAATCTCCGGATTGTTGATCAGTGCTCTCGCAATGGAAATACGCTGTTGCTCGCCGCCCGAGAGTTGATGCGGAAAATGCTTGCGTTTTTCCAACAGACCCACGCGCGTCAAACTCTCGACGACTCGATTTTGAATTTTCTTGCGCGGCTCTCCGTGAATCTCCAGAGCATACGCGACATTCGAAAAGACATCTCGATCCTCAAGCAGTCTAAAATCTTGAAAGACTACGCCGAAGTGACGTCTCAAATTCGGGACTCTTCTTGCGCCGAGTGCGCTGATCTCCGTGTCATTAAGATAAATGCCGCCCTCCGTGACGTCCTCTTCTCGCAAAATTAATTTAATAAGCGTACTCTTCCCCGCGCCGCTCGGCCCGATTAAGAATACGAACTCACCATCATCGATTCGAAGATTGATGCGATCCAAAGCGATAATGTCGTTTTGATAGATTTTTGTGACATCCGAAAATTCGATCACAATTTCCACCTCGCAATCCTATCTAAGCTATTATAGCACATTCACGCGTTTCTGATACTATTTTGTAACCAGAAATGTGAAAATTTTCGATTTTGTCACATTTAGATTGCCCGATAACGGGTATGTACCCATTGAGGTGAGAATGATGGAAGATGTCCTCAAAAAAGAATTGCGTACCCGCATGAAGCGGCTGAGATCCTCGATCCCTGAGAAGACGCGAAAGGAAAAGGCGTTCGCCGCGATGAAGCATCTCTTGGAGACGAATCTTTTCCGCGATGCGAAGACGATTGCGCTCTTTTCTTCGATCGGCAGTGAAATCGACACCGCTCCCGTCCATCGCGCACTCTATAAAGAGGGAAAGCTTCTCGTATATCCGCGCGTCGTTGGACACGAGATCGTCTTTGCGCCCGGCATGGAAGAGTGCGATTTTGTCGTGGGAACGATGGGGATTCGCGAGCCCGTGACGGAGCCCACGGACGAGATCGACTGCATCATCATCCCGGGGCTCGCGTTTTCGAAGAGCGGCTATCGACTCGGCTACGGTGGCGGCTACTACGATCGCTATCTTGAGAAGTACCCCGATCCGCTTCGAATCGGCTACGGTTTTTCCGAGCAATGGGATATCGACGTCCCCGTCATGGAATGGGATCTTCCCTTGGACGCCTTTGTCTCCGATCGAGGCTTGCAAATTGTCGAACGCTCTCGTATAATATTTGCGGCAAAAAAACACGCCAAGGAGGAATAGCATGAAAAGATTCATAGGTACGATTGCTCGCGGAGTCCGCGGACCGATTGTCAAACAAGGAGATGATCTTGTATCCATCGTTGCCGATTGCATTATGGCAGCATCGGAGGAAGAACATCGCCCGCTCAAAGAACACGATGTCATTGCCATTACAGAATCGATCCTTGCAAGATCGCAGGGAAACTATGTAAGCATTGACGACGTTTCTCATGATATTGAAGAAAAATTCGGCGATTCCTTCGGTTTGGTATTTCCGATTCAATCGCGTAACCGCTTCTCCATCGTCCTCAAGGGACTTGCGCAGACCGGAAAGCACATCACCATTCTCCTGCGCTATCCGTCCGATGAAGTCGGCAATCCCATCATGGACGAAGACAGCATGATTGAGAAGAAGATCAATCCCTACACCGACGTCCTCTCCGAGGAAGATTATCGCGAATATTTCGGTTATCCGGTCAAGCACCCCTTTACCGGCATCGACTATCTCGAACTCTATAAAGATCTATCCGTCAACGACAACATTCGTGTTGTCTTTTCCAACAACCCCTTAACCATACTCGACTACACCAAAGAAGTCCTCGTTGCAAGCGTCCACGATCGCAAGAGAGTCTCCGATCTGCTCTTGCAAAACGGCGCACAAAAAGTCTATATGCTTTCGGACATTCTCAATAAACCGCAGAACGGATCCGGCTACAATCCGGACTTCGGTCTTCTCGGAAGCAATATGAGCTCGCAGTCGACTTTGAAACTCTTCCCACGCGATGCCAAAGCGTTTGTCGAAAAAGTGCAAGCGGAGATCAAAAAACGCACCGGTGCGAAAGTCGAAGTCATGGTCTACGGCGACGGCGCATTCAAAGACCCCGTCGGACACATCTGGGAACTCGCGGATCCCGTCGTCTCCCCCGGATTCACCGACGGACTTACGGGACGCCCCAATGAAATCAAGATCAAATACATCGCGGATACCACGCTCAAGGGTCTTGACAAAGACACGATGGAGCGCGAGATGAAGAAACTCATCTCCGAGAAGAACAAGGATCTTACAGGTGCCGAAGCTTCCCTCGGAACGACGCCCAGACGCATCACCGACCTCTTGGGTTCGCTATGCGACCTCGTATCCGGCTCGGGCGATAAAGGCACACCCTTTATCTGGATCAGCGGATACTTCGACAACTACGCAGACGAATAAACGAAAAACCTGCAGACTCTACTCTGCAGGTTTTTTTGTTCCGTGAAAATCCGTTTCTACGAACAACACATTTTCTGATACAATACTCATGAAAGGAGGGACGTTGCCATGAAACGTGGTGATCTTTTTTACGCTGACCTTTCGCCCGTTATCGGCAGCGAGCAGGGAGGTTTGCGCCCCGTCATCATTCTCCAGAACGACATCGGAAACCGATACAGTCCGACAACCATCGTTGCAGCCATCACATCGCAACTCAATAAAGCCAATCTCCCCACCCACGTCCGAGTGCGTTCCCATACATATGGACTTCCAAAGCACTCCATCATCTTGCTCGAGCAGATCCGCACCATTGACAAGAAACGCCTGCGGGAAAAAATCGGACATATTGACACCGATACGATGAAAGACATCGACAAAGCACTCTTGATCTCCCTCGCACTCACCGCCTGCTAAGGCGGTTTTTTTGTCGAAATTTCTCTACACGCATAAATTTCTCTGCACGAATATAAAAAGGCACCCATGGGTGCCTTTTCTCTTGCGATTGTAAACACGATTGTGTTGAATCAATTAGCAGCCTTTACGGTCAGGGTCTTGAATGTCCCCGTTGATTACTGCCGGTTGTACTTCCTCCTCATCCTTCGAGAAAGCTTCGATGAGAAGCCACAGGACAATGCCGCTTGCAAGACCGATGGTCGGTCCTTGAATAGCCAGTATCGTACCCATAACGCCGGCGATGCCGCGCTCGGTAGGCGTGGCTGCCATCTTCATACCGATGTTACTGCAAGCATATGCCTGAACCGCCATGGTCAATCCGAAGAAAATACCGAAAGCAGGTTTGATAAGAGTAACAAGCGGAAGAAGAAAAACGGCGATAACGGTTGCTGCGCGGAACGTTCCGACGCCGCCCCAATACGTTCTCATCGTATTATAGCCACGTTTGTAACGCTCTGTGATCGTCAATAGACCCGATGCCCACAGCGGACCGCACATCGGAGTCCAAGGTGCAAACACAGCCATGATGCCGTTACGAATTGCACTTACGAGATTGGAGCGACCGGCATCAAACTCTACGAGTTCATCCGGACGTTTTGCCGTTGCGTCCTCGACGATTTCTTTTGCTAGGACAAAATCCGAGAAAGCGATGATATAAGCTGTAAGTGCCATCGGAATGGCTGCCGCAAAATACTTCATCTCCGGAAATCCGATGCCGAAAATGGTGAAGTTTTGTCTTACATAAGCAAAATTAAGCGGTGTAATCCCCCACTCCAATTGCGGGAACGGAATTTCCTTAAAAAGGAACGGGGCGAAAATAATCGCAAAAATCTGCGCGGGTACAATACCTTGATTGCGGACAACCGACCAGAATTTGCTGTGATCCGCCAGTTTCTTAAACCGCTTGGAGAACAAGAATACATACGCAATCGCGATACATACGACAACCGTATACGGTGCGACCGGAATGCGTGAGTCCAAAACATTGATACCTGCGGAAATACCGGCGCCCAATACAATGCCCGCCTTGATTGATACAGGAATGGAATCGACCAATTTTCTACCGAGGCCTGTCGTTCCCATGACGAGGAATAAAACGGCGACAAGCATTTGCAGCGCGATCAGCGCGTGTGTACGATCAGGTCCGATTGCATACGGTGCCAAATATTTCAGCGTTAAAGGCAATGCGGGTGTAATCCAGCCGGGTACGACGGGATCGCCGAGCAGTGCCGGCAAATAATAGCAAATTGCATTGAGAACGCCAAATGTCAAAGCAATATGGAAATTATCAATGCCAAGCGTGCTCATCGTTACATTGACGCCCGCACCTAAGCAAGCAACGCCCAGGAACATTGCTGCAAGGCATTCCGTCCATTGCCATTCATGGTGAATAACGGGAATCCTGATCTTAAAAGGTCCGAACTTTATGAACGGCTGTTCACCGCCATATGTACGTTTTTTGAGAGGGGTCCTCTCCTTGTTGAAATTAGGAATGCGTTCCAAGGTAAACTCCTTTCAGAATATCGATTTACAATCGCAAAATAGTGAAAACACGCTTATCTAAAAAATATCTCGATAGATGTCGCGTATCTCATCACGTGAAAGCGGGACATAGTTATTCGCAAGCAGTCTTTGCTGTGTTGCGATCACACTGTCTGCAAAAATTTCAATCTCTTCCTCTTTCATGCCGTATTCTCTAAGCGGCTTTTTATCGACGAGTTTGTTGAGAATCTTAGCAAGCGTGGGATAGACTTCGTCGACGGATACCCCGAGTAAACCGGCAATATATTCATTGAGTTCTTTGATTGCGCCGTTCGGGTTTTTGGATGTATATGCGTCAAAAACAGCAACCAAGAATTGATAGTTTGCCTCGCCGTGCGGTACGTGATAATTGCCTCCGAGCGGATAGCTCATGGCATGGACAGCTCCGACACCGGCATTTCCGAATGCAATACCCGCCATATTACTTGCAATGAGCATCTCATGCAAATAATCCAAGCGTGCCTCCGGTCCTTTTTCTACGATGATTCTGAAAACTCTGAGAATCATTTCGATGGCTTTTTTAGAGAACACCTGCGTATACTCATTTGCCTTGGGTGAAAGATAAGATTCCATCGCATGAATCAACGCATCGATGGCACTGCAAGCATACGGTTTCATCGGGAGTTTCTCCATAGCCTGCGCAACCAAGACCGCCTCATCGGCTACAATAGCGTCGTTCGCAAGACCCATCTTGACATTCTTTTTCTCGAGAAAAGCAATCGAGATATTCGTTACTTCACTTCCGGTGCCCGCAGTTGCCGGCAGAATGACAAGTTTTTTGTCCTTGATGATCGGAATGCTCTGTTCAAATGCCGCCTGCGCACTGGTAACATCTTTCAACACAAAAATTTTAGAGATGTCGATGACCGAACCGCCGCCTACTGCAATCACACGATCGTATGTAACACCTTCCAGATCACGAAGCATGGCATCGATCATGCCGTCCGTCGGTTCTCCGAGTCCATAATCACCTACGAAGAGATGTGTGCAAGGTAGTGCCATCTCTTTGAAGAACGGTTCGTAAATCTCCTTGATGGTAATCAGGAGATCTTTTTCATTCACATGAAGCTCTGAAAAGGCTTCTTTGAATGTCGGAAAACTACAGATTTCTGTTTTCAGTTTGAACAAATTCACATTATCCCCTCCTTTATTTCAATTGCTTTTCGTCAAACAGAAAAGCTTTTCAGCATCTTTATTTTACTACCGATTCTTGTCCGTGTCAAAGCGGGAAACCAATATGTGAATTATTTTCCTTCATCTTTTGTCGCATTCATTCGGCATACTATTTTAGTGTATGATCCGCTAAGATTTACATGAACACCGATCATCTATCAAAATTGATTCCGGCAAATGTGCAACAACAAAAAAAGCACCCTGAATCGGATGCTTAGGATGGCTCTTTATTTTCGAAATGCCTTCGGGAGCATGCGGATGATGTCGCGGGCGATGAGGGATTCCTCTCCGACGGTACGTGCGGCGAGATTGCCGGCTCTTCCGTGTAAGAGAACGCCTTCGACTGCCGCCTCAAACGCATTTTTTCTCGCAAAGCGTGCGGCGATGATCCCGGTCAATACATCTCCGCTTCCGGCGGTCGCCATGCCGGGATTGCCCGCATAGATCGCGCGCGTACGCGTTCCGTCGGTGACGATGGTTGGAAATCCCTTGAGTACGACGACGGAGGCGAATTTTTTTGCGGCGCGGACCGCGTGTCCTCTGCGGTCTTTTAGAATTTCTTCCATCGATATGTCCATAAGTCTTGCAAACTCCCCGTGATGCGGCGTGAGAATCGCGTCCGGGACGGGATGGTCGCGATACGCATCGAGTGCGCTCGCGTCGACGACAAGTTTGGTCTTCGTTCGCTCGAGTGCATCCGTGAACGCTTCTCGCGTCTCGGGCGCAGTTCCGCCGCCCGGTCCGATGGCGACGACATCGTAGTCGCCGAACGAAAAATGTTCGTCTTTCAGAAGCATATCTTCTCCGCCGGCATCGAGCACAATGCCCTCAAGAAGCCGTTCTTCGGTCAAATGAAAAATTCCGTGCGGGACGCGGGTGTACGTCAGTCCCGCACCGCTCCTCAGTGCCGCCACGGTCGATAGCGTGATCGATCCCGCCATGCCCTTGGATCCGCCCATGAGAAGAATCTTCCCGTAGTCGCCCTTGTGCGTGTCTTTCGCGCGTGTCCTAGGGTACGCTCCCGTGCGTACGGCAACGGCAATCGCGTAGTCGCCGTCATGGGAGACGGAAACGCGCATAAGCACAGGTGCGGCGATATACGGTGCCCCTTTCGTAAAACGAATCTGAAAAGCGCGCCACGGCGTTTTGGCGGTAAATCCGGTGCCGAATGCTTTGGCGGCTGCTTCTTTCATCGCCCAGAAGCCTGCGACCGTACTCGGATCGTAATGTTTTTTCGCAAGATAGGCGCGTTCGGTCTCATCAAAAACACGCTTGAGAAATCGCTCGGATGTGGCGAGTTTTTGAAATCGTTCGATCCGAGCGATGTCGATCCCGATCATGCGCGTGCGAGGAGTGCTTTTGCATGACGCTCGACTTCGTACATGAGTTTCTCTTCATCGAGTTTTGTCAGTGCGCCGTGCTCGAGCAAAATTTCTCCGTCCACGATGACGGTGTCCACGTCGGACGCCTGCGTCGAATAGACGAGTTCACTCGCGGGATTGAAATGCGGTGTGTGATGGATGAGATCCCTGCGCACGAGGATGATGTCCGCGCGTTTCCCGACTGCAATTTCTCCCGAGTCGGAAAATCCGAGCGCCTTTGCCCCGGTCTTCGTGACCATCTTGAGGATATCCTCGGCGCAAGCCGCGGTCGGATCTTTTGCACGCACTTTTGCGATGAGCGACGCGAGGTGCATTTCCTCCCAGAGGTTCTGATTGTTGTTGCTCGAAGAGCCGTCCGTGCCGATCGTGACGTGGAGACCTTTGTCGAGAAAAGCTTGAATCGGTGCGATGCCCGAGGCGAGTTTGAGATTCGAAGACGGACAGTGGAGAATGTACGCATCTTTGCCTTTCAGGATGTCCATTCGTTTCTCATCGAGGCATACGCAGTGCGCAAGCATCGTATGGACGTCGAAGACACCGTGTTTCTCAAGTCTCTCGGTCGGGGTCATGCCGTACGCGCTCAGATGTTCCTCGACTTCGCGCGGATCCTCCTCGAGATGAATGTGAATCCCGACGCCTCTCTCTTTTGCGAGTGCGACGCAAGCCGAAAGCAATGTGTCGTCGACCGTGCCCGGCGCGTGCGGTCCGACGCTGATCCGAATGCGACCGTCCTCCGACTCATGATAACGTGCAATCTGCGTCTCGACGAGCGACAGTTCCTCCATGCCCCCCGTTGCGGAAATGAGTCCCTGTGAGAGATTCGCTTTGATCCCGCTTTCTTTCACCGCGCGCACGATGTCGTCGATGAAGAAATACATATCGCCGAATGCGACGACCCCGCTCTTAATGAGTTCGGCAATCGAGAGCATGGTGCCCCAATAGACGTCCTCACCCGTAAGCTTTGCCTCGAGCGGCCAGATTTTTTTCTCGAGCCAAGTGACGAGATCCACGTCGTCACAGAGATTGCGAAAGAGACTCATCGGCACATGATCATGCGTATTATGCAGTCCCGGCATGAGAATTTTTTCGCGTCCGTCGAGCACGCGATCCGGGATGAAATCCGGACGTTTCTCCCCGATGTGGACGATTCTTCTGTCGTCGATCTCAAGAGCAGCCGACTCCAGATGATCGCCCCTCAAAATTTCGGCATCTTCAATTCTTATTTTCACAGTCTTTCCTCCAATAGATGATAAAATTCTTCAAAATCCAAACCCCAAAGATCTTCCGGACGTTCAACCATCTCCATGAACGACGCCACTTTACGCTCGATCTGTCGCATCGTGCCGACGTTTAAGAAATCGATATCGGGGTCTTCGCTCCAATGCGCGAAGATCACGCGGAAAAATCGTTTCACAAGTTCCGATTTGTCCTTTTCGCTGATCGGAGCGAGACGCATGCCCGCAAGAATCCGGAATGTCCAGGTTTGGTAGATGAAATACACGACGTTCTTGAATTCGTCTTCCGGTTTCCCCTCGCGGAGTGCAAAAAGAATCCGGAAGAAGAGATTCCATTTGTAATCTTTATTGACGGTATCGTAGATGAGCTTAGCGAGTGCCTCGGTGTCTTCGTTCTGAAACGGCTCCCAGCGCGGAATCTCGATAGAGCTTGTAAAATCGAGTTCATTCTTCCCGAGTGCCGAAAAACGATTGAGATACTCGATCGCTTGTTGTCCCATATTCTTCTCATCGTCACGCCCCATGAAGAAGAGATAGTCGATGGCGAGATCGGACGGATAGCGAATGTCGAGCATGAGACCCGTCTCCTGATGCACCCGAAGGAGAAACTGATCGTGAATGATCTTCGATAACATCGACTTGAGATGCGTCTTCGTATTCGTCGGTCGCTCTTTTTTCGCGCCGGCAAGGTGATTCGACACGAGTTGCAGTTGTCTATCGATCATCGTGAGATTTTCCTTGATCGAACTCATCATCTCGCGATAGAAACGCTCGCTCGTGACGTAGTTAAAGTTTTTGTAGAGAATCCTGTGCTCAATCTCGCTCCAGAAGACATTGACGAGCGATGTGATCTGCAGTTCAAAATTATAGACCTCGCCGTCTTTGGTTCGGTATCTGCCGTCGATCTTGTAACTTGGAAAGCCGTTCTTGAGCATCACCGGCTGCGGCATACCCATATTCATCTCGATGTGCGGATTGAGACTGTTGGTAAAATACCCCTCTGCGAGTTCGACATTAAAGAGTTTTACCACATCCTCGTAGAGCATCCGCTCTTCTTCCGTAAAACGGCACTGAATCCGCACGCCGATGAGGTCCTTAAGATTCTCAAAGAGCGCCTCGGTCGTCTGATATTTCGTATAAAAATTGTTCCGCAAAATCTTTTCTTTTAAGCTTTCGGGAGACTTGATGCGATATGTGATACTCGAAAAATGTTCGTTTCTGGAAAACGAATCGAGAAAAAATCTTTCAATATGGCTGCTCGCTTCAGCAATCTTCTCGTGTTGACGATCCAGCTCATCGACCGCGTCATTGATAAATTGAAAGAGTTCGAGTTTCATGACGAATCCCCTCCTTATCTTTTATTATAAACGAAAAAACCTTTTCTGACGCCTCGTTCCATAAAAAAAGAGGGTCGCCCCTCTTTTTTATAGATCGATGCCGTTCCTAAGCTGCACCACAAGTCTTTGTGCAAAGACAAAGGAGATCATCATAAGGATGAGTAAGACAAGTCCCGTCGCCAAGAGAAGACCGAGACTCCGATAGGTAAAGAAGAAGAGAAAGCCGAGTCCTACATAAACGGCAATAACCGCATAGATGAGTAAGACCGCTCTGAAATTCTTCTTCCCCATCTTCGCGGGATCTTCCCATGAGAGATCGGGTTTACAAGCGTCCGTGTAGAGCACCGCGAGAATCGACGGCGAAAGGACAATCATCGCGAGAATCACGGAGAGCACGATGAGGATCGGATCAAACCAGACGAAGACGGAAAAAAGTGTCAGGAGAACGAGTACCGGTGCTGCCGATACGCTGAGCCCATAGAGATAGCGGGCACACGCTTCGTTCTTCGGATCGATCGGAAGCACCCGATGAATCCAGTAATTTTTTCCCTCCCGGCTAAATAGGATGCTCGACGTCCCCGAAGAGAAACCGAAGATCGCACCCAGGAAAAGTCCGAACGCGATACGTATCAGCCACGGATTTTCCCCTGCAAACACGCGAAACTGCTCCAAGAACATCGCAAAATTCATGCCGTCCGACTCACTTTTGAGCCCCTGAATGGCAGGGACAAAAAAGAGGATCACAAAGATAAAGGCACTGGAGAACGTCGTCACCAAGAAGATCGGCGTACGCACCGTGCGCATCCAATCTTTTTTGAAAATCGCGGCGATCTGGCCGTTTGAACGGTAGGATTTGCCGGTGATCTTCGCTTTCTTCGTCGATTCACTCTTGTTGTTCATGAGCGTCGTGTAGTACATCGTACGCGCAAACCACGCCAAGAGGACGAAAAGGACCGCATACGATGCAAGAAGCGCGATACCCATGAGCCAGGAGCCGGTGAGCATCTCGACGCTGAGATACGCGGTGAAGAAAATTCTCGCGAGCATATCGAAGCGCGATAGCGTGCTGACTGTAGCTTGGGGATCCAGTCCCGCGCTCATTTGCGCACCGACATCTCTCGAGACGAATTGAATCCCGATGGCAATCGCCATGATGAAGACAAACATCAAAGTCTGTGTGATTGTCTTCCCCGCCGAACGGGAAATCACGCGCATGAGAAGCGTCGTTACGAGTAAGAGAAACGCCATCGGCAAGATCGGTGCCGTGATGGCGGTAAAAATACCGCCGATATAATAGAGCACGCCGACGTCCGATACGCGCGCATAGCTAAAGACGGCAGGGAGGATCGCCGCTGCGCTTAAGAGCACCTCGCTCAAAAAGAGCGCGACGAATTTGGCAAGAAAGGTCTCCTCTGCACTGAACGGCAAAGTCATGAGCATATCGGATTCTTTGGTGTAATAGAACTCCGAGCCGATCGCATAGACGGAAAAGACGAGGATCACAAGCTGGGCGACCGTCATCGCCATCGTGAGAATCAGTTTCTCCGCTCCGAGAACCTTGAGGACGGGTGCCATCATCCATACACTGCCGAAGTACATCCCGAAAAGCGGCGCAAAACCGAGGAGCATGAGCGCGCCAAGACCGATGAGTTTCAGGACGCCCGCTTTTTCCCGCATAAGCTTGCGCAAGGGATTGACATAGATATTCTTGAGTTTGAAGCGCAAAAGCGCGGCGAAATTATGCATTTTCCGTCAACTCCAGGAAGATCTTCTCGAGCGATCCGCCCTCCTCGTGTTCAAGGCTTCTGAGTTCATCCATCGTGCCCGATGCGATGATCTTGCCGTGATTGATGATGGCGATTTTGTCGCAGACTTTTTCCGCCACCTCGAGGACGTGCGTCGAGAAAAAGACCGATTTGCCCGCGTCCGCACGACGTCTCATGACCTCCTTGAGCTCGTAGGAACTCTTGGGATCGAGACCGACCATCGGCTCGTCGAGAATGAGAAATTCCGGCTCGTGGATGAGCGCGCCGATGAGGACGATCTTCTGACGCATGCCGTGCGAATAGGATTTGATAAATCCGCCGAGATCGTCCTGCATGGAGAAGAGCTTGGCGTATTCGTCGATCTTCTCTTTGCGTTCATCTTTGCCGAGTCCGCGAATATCTGCGAGGAAATTGAGATAATCGAGTCCCGTCATGACTTCGTAGATATCCGGATTGTCCGGCACATAGGAGAAGAGTTTCTTCGTGCCTACGGGATCGTCGAGCGTGTCGATTCCGTCAAAGAGAATGTTTCCCTCGGTTTGTTTTAAGAGACCCACCATCATCTTGATGGTCGTCGATTTGCCGGCACCGTTCGGTCCCAAGAAGCCGAAGATTTTTCCCTTCTCGATCGAGAGGGAAATATTATCGACGGCTTTTTTCTCCGTTTTGCCTTCGTAAATTTTCGTGAGGTTCTTGATTTCGATCATAAAATCTCCTTTTGATATGAATTTTTATTTTAGGCTGTCGCCTAAGAGTTGAAGCGCACGCTCCGTGATCTTCTCGGGGGTGAAGCCGAAGTGTTCCATAAGATCTTTTGCGGGTGCGCTTGCTCCGAACGTATCCATGCCGACACATTCGCCGTCGAGTCCCACCCATTCATGCCACGGTTGTGTCGAGAGGGCTTCGATCGACATGCGTAGACGCATGGACGAGGGCAGTACGCTCTCTTTATATTCTTCACTCTGTTTTCTGAAGACTTCCATCGACGGCATGCTGACGACGCGCGTGTTGTAGCCGCGTTGTGCGAGCATTGCTCCGACTTCGAGCGCGAGCGCGACTTCGGATCCCGACGCGATGAGGATCATCTTGAAATGGTCTCCAAAATCGTGTAGGACATATGCACCGCGAAGTGCGTCTTTCCCCGTGTTTTCGAGTCTCGGGAGCGTTTGACGACTTAGTGCCAGTACATTCGGTCCCTCGTTCGTCATGGCATATTCCCACGCCGCCGCGGTTTCTTTACCGTCACACGGTCTCCAGACGGTGAGTCCCGGAATGGAACGCAACATCGCGAGTTGGTCGACGGGTTCGTGGGTCGGACCGTCTTCGCCGACGCCGATCGAATCGTGTGTGAAGATATACGTCACATTGAGATTCATAAGTGCGGAGAGACGAATCGACGCTTTGGCATAATCCGAGAAGACGAGGAACGTGGCAACATACGGAATCACGCCTCCATGGAGCGCAAGACCGTTGCCGATCGCCGCCATCGCGTGTTCACGCACGCCGAAATGCACATTCGTACCCTCATAACTCTCTTTCGTGAATGATGCGCGACCTTCCATCGCGGAATTGTTCGACGGTGCGAGATCGGCGGAGCCGCCCATGAGATACGGAACTTTCTTTGCAATGCGATTGAGGGCGACGCCGCTGTATGCGCGGGTTGCCATGTCCTTCTCAAAACGGTAAAAATCGTCGCCGAAAAGCTTGGGGTCGGGTTTCCCCGCCATCGCTTCCGTATAGGCTTCGAAGAGTGCGGGATATTTTTCCTTGTAGTTTTCGAGGAGTTCGTTCCAGGCGTTCTCTCGTTCCTCCAGGGCACGAGAGACTTCCTCCAGTTCTCTCGAAACAGCTTCCGGCACGCTGAAAGACGGCTCCGTATAGTGGAAAAATTCTCTCGTCTTTTCGATGCCTTCCGCTCCGAGGGGTGCGCCGTGCGCCTGCGCACTCCCGACTTTTGGCGAACCGTAGCCGATCTTGGTCTTAATTTCGATGAGGGTCGGGCGATCGTTCTCTTTTTTCGCCTCCATGATGGCGGAACCGATCGCCTCGATATCGTTGCCGTCCTTGACATAGAGCGTCTGCCATCCGAGCGCGTCAAAACGTCCGCGTACATTTTCCGTAAAGGCGATCGAAGTCGATCCCTCAATGGTGATTTCGTTGGAATCGTAGAGGACGATGAGTTTTCCGAGTCCGAGCGTACCGGCAAGGCTTGCCGCCTCGTAACTGATGCCTTCCATGAGACAACCGTCACCGCAGAGCGCGTAGGTGTAATGATCTACGATCGAGTATCCGGGGCGATTGTAGGTCTTCGCAAGATGTGCTTCCGCCATCGCCATGCCGACTGCCATGGCAATGCCCTGTCCGAGCGGTCCGGTCGTCGCTTCGACGCCTTTCGTCCAGCCGTGTTCGGGATGTCCCGGTGTCACGCTGCCGAGTTGACGAAATTGTTTGATATCCTCCATCGTAACGCCATAGCCGAAGAGATGGAGAAGACTGTATAGGAGCATCGAGCCGTGACCTGCCGAGAGAATAAAGCGATCCCTATCTTCCCAGTCCGGATGCTTGGGATTGTGTTTGAGAATATATCTCCAGAGCGTGTACGCCGCCGGAGCCGCGCCGAGCGGCAGACCCGGATGACCGCTCTTCGCCTTCTCAATCGCCTCTGCGGAGAGCATACGAATCGTATTGATCGCAAGTTGATCGTTCATCCCGTCCTCCTATAACATCGAGCCCAGTACACTCGAGACCATTTTGCCGTCGGTCTTGCCCGCGTACTTCGCCATCATCTCTTTCATGATGAGACCTCTGGCTTTCGGGGAAAGCTCGAGTCCCTTTTCTTCGACCAATGCGAGAATCGCCGTGCGGATCTCATCTTCCGTCATCTGCTTCGGGAGATATCCCTCGATGATTTCGAGTTTTTTCTTGAGTTCCTCGATGAGATCATTTCTCGATTCCGGCGTCATATCGAGTGCATCGCGCGTCTGTTTCGCCTCGCGCGATACAAAACGAAGCGCCTCTTCATCGGTAAGCGGCGCGTGTTTTTCTTTTTCCGCAAGCAAAATCGCGCTCATCATCAGGCTCAAAACGCCCTCGCGCACTTTATCCTTCTCCCTCATTGCCTGCATTTTATCTTTTCTCAATTTTTCCAAAAAAGTCATGCCACGACCTCCTTTTCTATCCCCCATTATACACAACCGAAGAACGGTCTTACAAATCAAAAACCGTCACCTCCGAAGAAGTGACGGCTCGATTAAATCTTTTCGAGTACGCGCGATAGAAAATCTTTGGCGCGCTCCGTTTGTGGTGCGGAAAAGAACGTCTCGGAGGGTGCGTCCTCCATGATCTTGCCGTCCGCCATGAAAATCGTGCGATCCGCGACTTCTTTCGCGAAACCCATCTCATGCGTCACGACGACCATGGTCATGCCCTTCTCGGCAAGATCTTTCATGACGCGTAAGACTTCTCCGACCATCTCCGGATCCAAGGCACTCGTGACTTCGTCGAAGAGCATCAGCTCCGGTTCCATCGCGAGACTTCTTGCAATCGCGATACGTTGTTTTTGTCCGCCGGAGAGGGCTTTCGGATAGACATTCGTCTTGTCGCCAAGGCCCATCGCGTCGATGAGTGCGCGTGCCGACTTCTCCGCCTCTTCTTTCGTCTTCTTCCCCGTAATGACCGGCGCAAAGGCGACGTTCTCAAGGACGGTCATATGTGGGAAAAGGTGAAAATGTTGAAAGACCATGCCGATTTTTTTGCGCATCTCTACAAGATTTTTCGTCTCAATGGGCTTTCCTTTGAAGAAGACTTCGCCCGATGTCGGTTGCTCGAGGAAATTCATGATGCGCAGTGTCGTGGACTTGCCGCTTCCCGACGGACCGATGAGCGCGACGACTTCGCCGTCCGCAATCGAGAGATTGAGATCTTTCAAGACTTCGAGTTCCCCGAAAGACTTGGAAATGCCTCTTAGTTCAATCATGTGCAAGTCTCCTTTCCATCTTTCCGAGCAGTTTCGACATCGTAAAAGTCAGTAAGAAATAGAGTCCCGCCGCGATGATGAGTGCGCGGAAATCGTACGTCGTCGCATGGATGGAATCCGATTGATACATGATTTCCGTTACGCCGATGACCGACGCGATACTCGTCTCTTTGACGAGCGTCACGAGTTCGTTCCCAAGAGCGGGGAGAATGTTCTTCACCGCTTGCGGCAAGACGATCTTCATGAGTGCCTGCTTCTCGGTAAGCCCGAGGGAAAGCGCGGCTTCCGTCTGTCCCCTGTCGATGGAGAATAGCCCCGCACGGATGATCTCCGCCACATACGCCGCGGAGTTCAACGATACCGCGATGAGCGCCGCCAAGAAACGATTGACATCGAGTCCGGCGAGGATATACGTGCCGAAATAGACCATATAGAGCTGCACCATGAGCGGTGTGCCGCGGAAAAATTCAATGTATGCCGTCGCAAGAACGGATAGAATTTTTTTCTTCGAAATCTTCGCGAAGGCGAGCGCATTGCCAAAGAGAAAACCGAAGACGAGCGACAGGCAGGAGAGGATGAGCGTGTACTTGATTCCGATCCAATAATACGGCAGATATTTGATGAGAAATGCGGAAAAACTCATTGCGCTTCGTCCGCCGCCTTATGCGCTTCGACAACCCAGTTCTCGAAGAGATTTTTCTCTTTGATTTCCTTGATAAGCTCGTTGATGGCATCGCGGAAAGCCGGTTTTTCTTTGTTGATCGCAATGGCACTGCCGCCGTCCGGATCGATGAGTTCGATTCCCTCCGCCATCGCAAGATCATCATGGACTTTTGCGAAAGCTTCGCCGACCGGTTTCTCCACGATGATGGCATCGACTTTCTTCGTCTTGAGCTCTTGGATGAGTGTCGTCACGAGCGGTAGCGAGACGACATCCGCACCTTCGATTTTCTTTGCCATATCCTCTTGAATCGAGCCGATCTGTACGCCGATTTTCTTCGATTTGAGATCGTCTTCGCTCTTGTACTTGTCAAGGTCGGCCTTGCGAACGAGTGCGCCGTGTGTCGCTTGATAATAGATATCCGAGAAGAGGACTTCGGTGCGATCTGCTTTCGGCGAGATCCCGGCGATGCCGATGTCCGCCATGCCGCTTGTCACCGCTCCGATGACATTCTTAAACTCCATATCGCGAATCTCAAGTTCAACGCCGATCTTGTCCGCCATGTACTGTGCCATTGCGATATCAAAACCCGCGTACGTTTCTTTGCCGTCTTTCAGGCTCTTAAACTCGTACGGCGGATAGTCCGCGCTCGTCGCGAGGATAAGTTTGCCTCTCTCTTTCACTTCCGCAAAGGGATCGTCGGAGGATGCTTGCGGTTTTTGACCGCAAGAGACCATTGCGATCGCGAGGACAAAAATCAGTGCGAATAAACGTAAGTTTTTTTTCATCATGTTCTCCTTTCTGCGAGTCCGCGTATAAAAAAAGACCCGCCTCCCATAAGAGGCGAGTCTCGGACTCACGGTGCCACTCTTGTTTGCACTTCCGAAGAAAGTGCATTCTCTTTCCCGATAACGAGGGATCACCCGTCGACAGATACTCGGTCGCCCTTTGTCCGTCGCTTCTTGACGGTTCTATTCCGAATCGTTGCGGGCATGCGTTCTCAGCCAACACGCACTCTCTGTGCCCCGCGCGGGAATCGTACTTCTCCGTCTCTTAGAATTTGTTGCTTATTGTACTGTGTTCCCTCCGCGTTGTCAAGCTTTATTTTCCGCCGACGCTAAGCGAAGTGAAAACGAGCGAGGGCATGAAGAGCGAACGTCCTTCGGACGGCTCGACATCCGATGAAATCTCCCCGATGTCTTGGAACATTTTGAGAAGATTCCCGGAGATCGTGATCTGATCGACCGGATGCACGGTCTTTCCGTTTTCGATCAAAAATCCGCTTGCCGGGAGCGAAAAATCTCCGCTCGTCGCATTCATACCGGCGTGGAATGCCTCCACATCCGTGATATAGAGTCCGTCAAAGGTTTTTAAGATCTCGTCTTTCGTCCGCGTGCCGCCCGTCATGGTGACATGCCAAGCCTGCGTGTAGATCGAAGACTTGTAGGAAGCGCGCGATGCGTGTCCCGTCGACTCGACGCCGTCTTTTGCCGCCGTCTTGAGATTGTGAAGATAGGTCCTTAAGACGCCGTTCTCGATGAGCGTCTGTTTTTTTGTCGGATAGCCTTCTCCGTCAAAAGAGATATCGGAAAATGCGTCCGGAAGGACGGGATCGTCGATAAGCGTCATCTCGTCGTGAAATATTTTTTGATTCAATTTCCCCGCGAGTGGAGACAGACCCTTTTGCACGGACTGTGCATCCATCATGTCGAGGAGTGTCGCCACAAAATCCTCAACACACTCGTGATGCATGAGGATCGGATAGGTCTTGCCGCCGGGAACGGAATGGGCGCCGCATTGAATGAGTGCGCGACGGAGTGCCTCTTTCGCCGCGTCTTCCATCGTAAGTGCCTTGTAGATTTTGCCGGTGGTCACATAATAAGCTTGGATCTTTTCATCACCGTCCGTAATGATCGGTGCAAAATAAGCGTACATGCTCCTGCCGCTCGCCTCTTTGTAGAGATTCTTGGTATTTGCAAGAACAATGTGATACTCGGTTTTCCCGAAATGTCCGCTCATGCTATAGAGTGCGTCGCAATTTGCGCGTGTTTCGTCGTAGATTGCAAGGAGTCTTTCGATGATTGTGTCGGGTGCGGGTGCATCGTCCGGCTCGGGTGATCGCTCGGGAAGATACTCGCCCGATCCGTCGTGAAAATACGAGATGTCCTCCGTGTCGATGTATCGGTGCGCGGCAATCGCGTTTGCGACGAGATCGTCGACCGCCTCCAAGGTAACTTTTTCCGTGTAGGCACTGCCCGTCCTGCCGTCCTTGAGACCGCGGATGTTCATGCCGCCGGTTTCACTCATGTGAAAATTCTCGACCGTGTCGTTGTAAGTCGTGATGCTCTGCGAAGATGTCTCTTCGATGTAGATCTCCACCTCGTCAAAATAGGCGCGACCGAGCGCAAAAGCGCGTTCAATAATGTTTTTCATGTCGTCCTCCTATCTTCCGCCGACGGTGAGTGACGAAATTCTCAGTGCGGGTTGCCCGACGAGCACGGGGATTGAGCCCGATCCTGCGCCGCACATGCCGCAGCCGAGATCGAAATTTTTCCCGACCATGTCTATTTTTTGCAAAACCTCGTAGCCTTTGCCGATGAGGCTTGCCCCGCGGACGGGACGGACGATTTTGCCGTTCTCGACAAGATAGCCCTCGAGCACGGAGAAATTGAATTCGCCGGTCACGACGTCAACACTGCCGCCGCCGAGCTTCTTCGCATAGAGTCCGTATTCGGTCGCCGCAATCATCTCTTCGAGCGTGCTCTTGCCGGGTGCGATATAGGTATTGTTCATGCGCGAAGTCGGTGCGTATTTGTAGCTCTGCCTTCTCGATGATCCCGTCGTCTCGAGTCCCATGCGTTTGCCCGTGAGTCGATCGACGAGATAGTTCTTGAGGATGCCGTTTTCGATTAAGAGATTTTTCTGCGTCGGCGTGCCTTCATCGTCCACCGTGAGCGTGCCCCATGCGCCGGGAATCGTGCCGTCGTCATACGCGCTCACAAGTTCGCTTGCAATCCGCTCGCCGCGTTTGCCGGCATAGATGCTCTCCCCTTTGGAGACGAACGATGCCTCGAGACCGTGTCCGCAGCTTTCGTGGAAGAGGACACCGCCGAACGCATTGTCCATAATGACGGTCATCTCTCCCGCATCGATATAATCGGCTTTGGCCATGGTGACCGCCGTGCGTGCCGCCTCTTTGGCGACCGCTTCGACATCCATGCTTTCAAAGAACTCGAAGCCTTTTGAGGCACCTGGTGCTTCGAAACCCGTCTGCATATCGCCCTCGTAGGTTGCCACCGCTTGTGCCGCAAAGCGTCCGCGCACGCGTCTGTCGTGAACGAGAAGCCCTTCGCTGTTCGCGATGATTACTTTTTGATCTTCGTCAAAATAGGACGTGACTGCTTGCGTGATGATGGGGTCATACGCGAGGATCGCATCGTTGCCGCGTCGTAACAGGGCTACCGCGCGTGCGAGATCGACATCACGGGGATCGATGCGTACGGGATTTTTGGATTCCGTGTGCATGCGTGCAAGTGTCACGGACTGCGGTTTTCCGTTCCCGCGCATGGCTTTCGCGGCATCTCTTGCGAACCTTATGAGATTCTCTTCCCGGAGATCGTTCGTATAGACATAGACGGAATTGAGTCCGTCGATGATGCGGATGCC